>JASBTD010000050.1 GCA_030148605.1 Erythrobacter sp. | reverse complement strand
CCGCCGCCGATTATGTGGATATCATGCGTCATTGCAGGCGCAGTTAGGCTTGCCTTCCGCCACCATCAAGCCCTAGCCACTGCGCAAGGGAGCAATTGATGCCACAGCGTGCACTTGTCGAACATCGTCCATGGCTGCTGCTGGCCATCACAGCGGCGCTGGCATTCTATTTCCTGCGTGACAATCCGATTGGCGGAGTGTGGCTTATCGCGCTCAAGGGGCTGGGTGTCGCTTGCCTTGCCATCTATGCCTTGCGGCGCGGTCCAGGGCCTGACGCTTCGATCCTGGCAGCGGTGATGATGTTCAGCGCGCTAGGCGATGTGGGTATCGAGTTCGGGATGATGCAGGGCGGGGCGCTGTTCGCAATTTCGCATGCGATCGCGATCTGGCTGTACCTGCGCAACCCGCGAGAGCACCATTCGCCCAGCCAGATGGCGCTTGCCGCAGCGCTGCTTGTCGGCACGCCCTTGGTCAGCTGGTTCTTGAGCGGTGACATCATGGTCACGCTCTATTCGGTGGCTTTGGGCGCGATGGCGGCGACCGCGTGGATCAGCCGGTTCCCGCGTTACCGCGTCGGGATCGGTGCGGTGCTGTTCGTGATATCCGACTGGTTGATCTTCAGCGAACTGGGCACTTTCGATCTGGGCGTTCTGCCGCATTATCTGATCTGGCCATTCTATTTCGCAGGGCAATTCATGATCGCAACGGGCGTGGTCCAGACTCTGAGGCACGAACTGGCAGAAGAAGACGATCAGGCCGCGTAGGCGGCAATCGTGGTGCGGTGCAATTCGCGCCTGTGACCTTCATATCCGCCGGTTGCCTTGTGAAGCACGCTGCGATTGTCCCACATTACTAGCATGCCCGGTTCCCAGCGATGGCGATAGACGAAGTCGTCGCGCGATTGCCATTGCGCAAGCTCGCTCAACAATGTGACGGCTTCGGCTTGCGCCATTCCTTCGATGCCGATGATATAGCCCAGCGTTGAAAAGATCGCTTCCTCGCCGGTTTCGGGGTGGCGCTGGATCAGCGGATGCGTGTGCGTGGCACGCGCGCTTTCATCGGGCCGGATGGCCATGCTGCGCCCTTCATCCTTCTCGCCGTATGAACCCTCTGGCGCATAGGCGAGCCTGGCGCTGTGGATGGCGGTTAGCGTGCGCAGATATGCCTGGCGATCTTCCGGCAAAGCAGCGAAAGCGGCGATCTGATCCGCAAAAAGAGTGTCGCCGCCGATCGGAGGGATATCGATCGCGAGCAGGCAGGTGCCAGCTGGAGGCGCAGCAAGGAAGCTCCAGTCGCTATGCCAATTCTCCGCGAACAGCGGGCTTTGCTCGTTGGCTTCGCGCAGGATTGCGGCGATGTGCTCGCGGCCGTCAATCGGATCGAAGAACGGGTCTTCGCCAAAGCCGCCCATGGCGAGTGTAAAACGCTCCAGCGCGTCATCATCCATCCGCTGATCGGCAAAGGCGAGCACCCTGTGCTTGAGCCACGCCGCGCGGATCTCTGCGACAAGGTCAGCCGACAGTTCGCCCGCCAGATCAACCCCGGTGATTGTGGCACCGCAGGCTTGACCGGAAGGCGAGATGGTCAGGCTCATTCCTCGCTATCGCCTTCCATGTCCTTGTCCGACTGCGGTGTGGTATCAGGAGTGGTCTCGTCACCACCCCCGCGGCGTTCCACCATTTCCTCGACCACCGATTCTTCGGCTTCGTTCTCTGGCTCTTCGGTTTCGTCAATCAGCGCAGCACCGACGATCTGCTCGCCTTTCGAAACATTGAAGATGCGCACACCGGATGATCCACGGCCCGAGATCGAATAGCCCGCATGGGTCTCGAAGCCACCCTCGATCATGTGACGGAACTCGATCGGCAAGCGGATCAGCTTGGCCTGATCAGTCACCAGCATCAGCTGCGAGCCATGCTTGACCGGGAAGCTGGCAACCACCGCGCCGTTGCGATCCTTGTCTGATGGTTCGCCGATATTCGTGAGGCCCATGCCGCCGCGCCCGATTGTGCGATATTCATAGGCTGACGAGATCTTGCCATAGCCGCGCGAGGTGAGAGTGAGGATGAATTCCTCATCCTCGGCCATCTTGGCGACCGTTTCTGCATCAAGCGTGGGCTCGGCATCATTGTTCTTCCATGCGGCGGCTCGCAGATAGGCGTCGCGGACTTCGGTATCGCGTTCACCCGCGTCGAGCACGGCCATGGAAACGACCTTCTGGCCTTCCTTGAGCTTCATTCCGCGCACGCCGATGCCGGTGCGGCTTTTGGTTTCACGCGCATCGGTGGCGGAGAAACGGATCGCTTTGCCCGAATCCGAAGCGAGGAAGATCTCCTGGTCCTCTGTCAACAGTTCGACACCGATCAAGCGGTCCCCGCTGCCTTCGACAAAGCCCATCGCATATTTGCCGTTGGACGGCACATTGGTGAAAGCGTCCATCGAATTGCGGCGCACCATGCCTTGTTCGGTTGCGAAGACGATGTTGAGCTTGTCCCACTCGCTCTCATCTTCCGGCAGCGGCAAGACATTGGTGACGCGCTCGTCATCGCCCAGTGGCAGCAGGTTCACCATCGGGCGGCCCTTGGTTTGCGGGCCTCCTTCAGGCAGTTTCCACACTTTCAGGCGATAGACGCGGCCGGTGTTAGTGAAGAACAGCACAGGGTTGTGGGTGCTGGTGACGAACAGTTCGACGACAGCATCTTCATCCTTGGTGGCCATGCCGCTGCGGCCCTTGCCGCCACGAGCTTGCGCACGGAATGTGTCGAGCGGGGTGCGCTTGATGTAGCCGCCATGGGTGACGGTCACGACCATTTCATCACGCTCGATCAGGTCTTCATCTTCGAGACCGTCCCATGCGGGCGCGATCTCGGACACGCGCGGTGTGGCATAGGTTGCGCGGATTTCCTCCAGCTCTTCGCGCATGACACCATAGAGCTTCACCCGGTCAGCCAGGATCGAGAGATACTCTTCGATCGCAATCGAAAGCTCTTTCAACTCGTCACCGATTTCATCGCGGCCAAGCGCCGTCAGACGGTGCAAGCGCAGATCAAGGATGGCCTTCACTTGCCGTTCTGACAGGCGATATGTGCCGCCTTCCTGCTCAGCGCTGGGCTCGATTGCTTCAACCAGGCGGATATATTGAGCGATGTCCCCGATCGGCCATTCCTTGGCGAGCAGCTTTTCACGCGCCGCAGCAGGATTGGCCGCACCGCGGATCATCGCCACCACTTCGTCAAGATTGGATACTGCAACTACCAGACCAAGCAAGATATGCGCACGATCACGAGCCTTGTTGAGCTCGAATTTGGTCCGCCGAGTGATGACCTGTTCGCGGAAAGCGATGAAGGCCTGAATGATGTCGCGCAGATTGAGGACTTCGGGGCGGCCGCCACGAATGGCCAGCATATTGGCGGGGAAGCTCGCTTGGGCAGGGGTGTGTCGCCAGATCTGGTTGAGCACCACTTCGGCAGTGGCATCGCGCTTCAGATCGATAACCACGCGCACGCCCTCGCGCGAGCTTTCGTCACGGATGTCGGAGATGCCTTCGATCCGCTTTTCTTTGGCGGCTTCCGCAATCTTTTCGACCAGGCCGGATTTGCCGACCTGATAGGGCATCGAAGTCAGCACGATTGATTGGCGATCGCCGCGCCCGGTCTCGATTTCATGCCGTGCGCGCATCAGGACCGAGCCACGCCCGGTGGTGTAGGCCGCCTTTGCGCCTGATTGACCGAGGATCAGCGGCGCGGTCGGGAAATCCGGGCCAGGAATATATTCAATCAGCTCTTCTGACGTGATTGCGGGGTTCTCGATGAAAGCCAGGCATCCGTCGATCACTTCACCCAGATTGTGCGGCGGAACATTGGTCGCCATGCCCACGGCGATCCCGCCTGCGCCATTGACCAGCAGGTTGGGGAAGCGTGCGGGCAGGACAGTCGGTTCGCGGCGCGACCCGTCATAGTTATCCGCGAAGTCGACCGTATCCTTGTCGAGGTCATCGAGCAGGCTGTTCGCCACCCGGGCCAACCGTGCTTCGGTGTAACGCATGCTGGCCGGCGGATCAGGATCCATCGAGCCGAAGTTCCCCTGACCATCGATCAGCGGCACTCTCATCGACCAATCCTGCGTCATGCGCGCCAGCGCGTCATAAATCGCGCTGTCGCCATGCGGGTGATAGTTACCCATCACGTCGCCAACGATCTTGGCGCTCTTGCGATAGGGGCGACCAGCGACAAAGCCACCTTCCTGACTGGCGAACAGGATGCGGCGATGGACTGGCTTCAACCCGTCGCGCACATCTGGCAAAGCGCGGCTTACGATCACGCTCATCGCGTAATCGAGGTAGCTCGTCTTCATCTCATCGACGATGTCGACGCGCTCGAATTCATCCATGGGTGTCGGCGGGTTCAGGGTTTCAGTGTCGTCGCTCAAAGCAGGTCCGATCAGGCTTGGTTACATGGGCCGGTTTTCTTGCTTTCTATGTAGGGGCAGGGGCGTGAAAGCGCCACCAAGGCACAGTTCAAACGGGGAACAAATCGCGCTTTTTCCACACAAAGAGGCCACGCTTCGAGCGCTATGCTTTGTTGCAGCTGCGCACTCCATTCAAAGCTCGTTCAGCACGTTCCGCATAGCTAGGAATTGCAAAATGCTGGAAGGCAGGCCATTGCACCTTCCATTGGGTTTTTCACGCGCTCAAGAGCAGCGCGATTTCATTGGTTTCAGGAGATTTCTCAATGCGTTTTTTCGTTTCTGACCCGCGCACCCGCAAGAAGCCGGGCTCGCACCTTGCTCTGGCAATTGCCCTTGCGACTGGCACGGCAATGCTCAGCGGTGTCGTTGCCGAGCCTGCGCAGGCTCAGCGCGAGAAGAAGGATCGCAAGAAGAAGGACGAAGACCGTCCGCAGTATTCCAAGGAGTTCGTTGCGGCGTTCGCGCCGTTGCAAGAGATCGTCAATGCGGAGGGAGGCGATCTGGCTGCTGCCATTCCGCAGTTCCCTGGCCTGGTGGCGCTTTCGCAATCTCCAGACGAAAAGCTGGCAGCAGGCGGGCTGGTTTACAATGCAGGCGCCAAGAACGGAGATCGTTCGCTGCAACTTCAGGGGATCACCCTAATGCTGGATAGCGGAAAGGCGGCTCCCGAGCAGCTGGGCCGGTTCAACTTCATCGCTTACCAGCTCAACAACGCCAATGGCGATTATGCCACTTCGCGCGGATATCTCCAGAAGGCGATCGAGCACGGCTTCACTACCGACAATTTCGGCGCTCGCGAGATGCGCGTTGCCATGGCTGAAAGCTACATCTCTGAAAACCGTTTTGCAGAAGGCCTGGAATTTCTTGCGAAAGCGATTGCTGACACCAAGGCGGCAGGCGAACAGGTTGATGAGGGTTGGTACCGCCGCGGCCTGAGCGTGGGCTACAACAACGAAGTTGTGCCGCAAGTCTACACTTTTGTGAGCAGCTGGGTTGGCGATTATCCGTCGGCCGCAAACTGGCGCGATGCGATCAATATTGCGCGCAACCTGAATGAGTTTGGCGGGCCCGAAACGCTTGATCTTTTGCGCCTTTCGCGCCGTGTCGACGCGCTTCAAGAAAAGCACGAGTACATCGATTATATCGAGGCTGCTGACGCGCGTCGTCTTCCTAGAGAAGTCAAGAGCGTGATCGAAGCGGCTTACGCTAACGGACGCGTGAGCCGGGACGATATCTATGTTGCGGATTCCCTCAGGACTGCTGACGGGCGTATCGCATCGGACCAGGCAGAGCTGCCGTCGCTTGAGCGTGATGCGCGTGCAGCAGACGCTGGCCTTCGCACAGTGATGGCCGCCGGCGATACATTCCTGAGCTACAGCCAGTATGGCAAGGCAGAGGAATTCTACACCAAGGCGCTGTCGATGCCGGGCGCTGACCGGGCAACCGCGCTTACCCGCCTTGGCATTGCACAGGCCGAACAGGGCAAGTTCGCTGAGGCCAAGGCCACTTTTGCCCAGGTCGAAGGCGCTCGCAAGCCGATTGCGATGCTCTGGTCTGCATTTGCCGATCAGAAGGCTGCAGCGGCCGCACCTGCGGCTCCAACGCCTGCTGCACCAGAGGCAGAGGTCGCAGAGACGACGACCTGACTCAGGTCAGCCTAATTGAGTTAGCTTGGAGCGGCGCGGCCTTGATGGAGGTCGCGCCGTTTTGCTTTATCGCAAGCGTTTGACGTAAAGCTGTTCGTCGCTCCCGCGCTTCAGTTCGAAGCGGTCAAGCGAGCGGATGAGTTCGGACAAGCGGCGAAAACCATAGTTGCGCACATCGAAGCTTGAGCGGTTACCGGCTATCTGGCCGACTTCCTGGAGCTTCGCAAAACCTTCGTCATCGCGGCTTGAAGCTTTCCACGCTCCGCCCAGCAATTCGATTAGTTCTTCGTCGACTTTATTGTCGCCAGTGCCAGCCGCGTTACCGGCAGGTCCTTCGCCCTTGATCAGCTTGGCGACATCAAGGAAGCGTGTGCAGGCCGTGCGCAGCGCTTCTGGCGTCTTGGCGTCACCGAAGCAATAGACTGGCAAGCCATCTTGCCGCAGGCGGGTCACGAGCGGGGTAAAGTCGCTGTCGCTGCTCATGATGCCAAAGCCATCGACCTTGCCCTGATACAGCAGGTCGACCGCATCGATCGTCATCGCCATGTCAGTGGCGTTCTTGCCGCGCGTCAGGTCAAACTGCTGATGCGGGCGTATACCGTAGCGATTGGTAATGTCTCCCCAGCGCTTCAGCGCGTCTTTGGCCCAGTTTCCATATGCGCGGCGGATATTGACCTGGCCCAGTTCGGCCAGCACTGTGAGGACGGCATTGATGCCGTTGGGATCGACATTGTCTGCATCGATCAGCAGCGCGATGTTTTTTGCATTGATTTCTGACATGTCGCATTACTTGGGGGCAGGGCGCGGCCCCGGCAAGCGATTATTCGACGGGCTCGAATTCGCCGCTGTCCGGATCGAGTACGTAGAGCACCCCTTCCGAGATAGCGAAGAACGCGCCGCGCAGCTTCAGCTCGCCTTTTCGGGCCTTTTCAGCCACGAAGGGAAAGGTCATCAGGTTGGCAAGGCTCACTTTTACCGCTTCGAGTTCCATCGCGCGCTCGGCTTCGCGGCCTTCAGTGCCAAACCGTTCGGCAACCGGTTTGCGGGCTTCATCAAGCAAATGGATCCAGTCTGCGATAAATCCGCCTTCACCCGGATCATTGCCGTGCAGGCCTTGCGTCAGCGCAGCCTGGCAGCCGCCACACATGCCGTGTCCCATCACCACGATCTGCTTCACTTTGAGCATCTGGACCGCGAACTCGACTGCAGCAGATACGCCATGATGCCCCGGGCTTGTTTCATGCGGGGGGACCAGTGCCGCAACATTGCGGACCACGAAAATCCGCCCGGGATCGACATCGAAAATCTGAGCGGGATCAACCCGGCTGTCGCTACAGCCGATAATCATCAGTTCGGGGCGCTGCCCTTCGCGGACTAGCTCGTCATAGCGAGCTTTCTGGCGCGGATAGCCTTCGGCTCGAAAGCGCTGGTAGCCTTTCAGCAATTCGGCAAATTCAGGCATGCGCGCCAGTCTCCCTCATTCGGGGGCGCCAGCTGTTAGAACCGCTCTCCCCGGATTACCTGCACATCCCACATGCTGAGGATGAAGCCATACTTGGTAAGCATGGGAGCAAGCACTTCGGCAAGGGCTTCTGCCTTGTCTTCCGCAGCAATCGTAAGAACCAGGACTTTGTCTGTGCCCATGACCCGCTCTTCACGCCAGGGGCCGTCGCGACCTTTCCCGCTTGTGACCGGCACAATGGTCCAGCCGGTGATGCCCGCCTTGTCAATCGCGTTGGTAACGCGTTTTTGCAGGCGCGTGTCAGTCAGGATTTCAATCCGTTTGCGAACAACTGTCTCGATCATGGCAAGATTCCCGTTCCGCCGGTCAGATAGACTGCAAAGGCGCTGATGATGCCGATGTTGACCAGCACGTTAAAGGGGAAGGTTATGCTGAGTGACATGGTGAGATATATGCCGGGGTCAGCTTCAGGCAGGGCCAGTCGCATCGCTGCAGGCACTGCAATGTAGCTGGCGCTGGCGCAAAGCACGCCCAGTGCCGCTGCCGAGCCAGCGTCAAGCCCGATCCCCACACCCAGCGCGGTTCCGACCGCCCCGTTCACCAATGGCAGGAAAATCGCAATCAGTGTCAGGCGCCAGGTGATTGCGCGCGCATCCATCATGCGCCGCGCCGCAATCAGGCCCATATCGAGCAGGAAGATGCAAAGCACGCCTTTGAAACCGGCTTCGAAGAAGGGCGAAACTTCGGCAAAGCCCTGCTGTCCGCCGATCATGCCGATCGCGAAAGCACCAAGCAACAAGACGATCGAGGAATTGGTAAAAACCTCATGGAACATTTCGCCCATGCTCTGGCTGTTGTCGTCAGAGCTTCCCAGGCCGCGCGCCAGCAGCAGACCGGAAAGGATCGCCGGGGCCTCCATCGCGGCCATCACAGCGACCATAAAGCCGCCCGGTTCGCGGGCTTGCCCGGTTAGGATTTCAACCGCAGTAACAAATGTCACCACGCTGATCGAACCATAGTGGGCGGCAACGGCCCCCGAATTGATGCGGTCTAGCCTGCCAAAGGTTTTGAGCACTGCGTAAGCGAAAAAGGGCAGCAGGAATCCGGCGATGATACCGGCGCCGAGTGCTGAAAGGACCGTTGCGTCGATCCCTGATTTGGAAACGGCGACACCGCCTTTGATCCCGATTGCCGCCATCAGGTAAAGCGACATGGCCTTCGCGATGGCTTCCGGGATGGCGAGATCGGATCGCGCGAAAGCGGCGAGTAATCCCAGAACAAAGAACAGCACCACAGGCGAGGTGAAGGTGTCGATAGCAGTCTCGAACATGGTTACCCCCTAGCGAACCCTTTGCCGGTTGCAACGCAAAAGGATGGCCCGCCTTTTTGTTCCCGTCTCTTTATGGATAGCTATGCCTGAGCTTGCGGCAGCGCGCTTGCGGGCCTAGATGGACGCCATGAACGACCTCTCATCCGTGCCGCCCAAAGACGATGCTCCACGCCCTGCGCGCCAGCGCAAGCCTGACTGGATTCGCGTGAAGGCGCCTGTCAGCAAAGGTTACAATGAAACGCGCAAGCTGATGCGCGATCTCAACCTCAACACTGTGTGTGAAGAGGCGGCGTGCCCCAATATCGGCGAATGCTGGACCAAGAAGCACGCCACGGTGATGATCCTGGGCGATGTCTGCACGCGAGCCTGCGCATTCTGCAACGTGAAGACGGGCATGCCGCGCATGGTCGACCCGATGGAGCCTGACAATGTCGCGATTGCGGCGGGCAAGATGGGGCTTGAACACATCGTTATTACAAGTGTCGACCGCGATGACTTGCCAGACGGCGGGGCAGGGCAATTCGTCAAGGTGATTCAGGCGCTACGCCGCGAGACACCCGATACGACGATCGAAATCCTTACGCCTGACTTTCGCGGCAAGATGCGCGCCGCAGTTGAGGCGATTTGTGAAGCCGGGCCAGATGTTTACAACCATAACCTCGAAACCGTGCCGCGGCTTTATCCAACGATCCGCCCCGGCGCACGCTACTACGCATCGCTGCGCCTGCTTGAGGAAGTGAAACGCCACGATCCGATGATCTTCACCAAGTCCGGCATCATGCTGGGGCTGGGCGAGCAGCGGCTGGAAGTGCATCAGGTGATGGACGATATGCGCAGCGCGGAAGTCGATTTCATCACTATGGGCCAATACCTTCAGCCGACGCCCAAGCACGCTGCAGTCGAAGACTTTGTCACGCCTGACGCGTTCAAGGCCTATGGTTCGATTGCCCGGGCGAAAGGCTTCCTGCAGGTCGCTTCCAGCCCGTTGACGCGCTCGAGCTATCACGCGGGCGATGATTTCGCGGAGATGAAGGCGGCCCGCGCTGCCCGGCTCGCCAAGGCGGAAGCGCGCGACAAGGCCTGATGCCCGGAATTCGCGAGACCCGGCGGCTCCCCTATTCGGCCGAACAGATGTTCGATCTGGTGGCTGACGTGGGCCGCTATGCCGAGTTTCTGCCGTGGGTCATTGCAACACGAGTGCGTTCCGACAGCGAGACAGAGATGATCGCTGACATGGTAGTCGGGTTCAAATCGCTGCGCGAACGCTTCACCAGCAAGGTCGAGAAAGAGCGACCGCGCATGATCGACGTGCATTATGTCGATGGCCCGCTGCGCGATCTCGATAATACATGGATTTTTCGCCCGCATCCCGATGGTGGCTGCGAGATCGATTTCTCTGTCGAGTTCACGTTCAAGAGCAGGATGTTCGAACGGTTAGCGGGCCAGTATTTTGACCGCGCGTTTCACAAGATGGTGGCTGAGTTTGAAGCGCGTGCAGATGAAGTCTACGGCAGCAAGAGTTCCAGCGCGCATAGCGTCGCCTGATGGCGTACCTCTGCGCGGTTCATATCAGCAAAATGTTTTAACTCGCCTTCGGGCTTGTCTTCACCATTGCGCGTAGCGCGCGCGAAAACCACCGTTCCGACCGGCTTGAGCTTGGTTCCGCCATCGGGGCCGGCAACCCCGCTGATCGCTACAGCGACATCGGCTTTGCTGTTCTTTAGTGCGCCATTCGCCATGGCCCACACGCATGCGATGGAGACCGCTCCGAATGTCTCGATAATGTCCTGGGCAACACCCAGGCTCTCCATCTTGGCTTCATTCGAATAGGTTACAAAGCCGCGATCGAGTGCTGCTGACGAGCCCGGAATTTCTGTCAGCGCAGCTGCTACAAGCCCGCCGGTGCAGCTTTCCGCCAGTGCGATCTTGCGCCCCGCAGCGGCGTTTTCCTCGATCACGCGGCGTGCCAGCGCGTCAATGTCTGCCGGGAGCAGTCTTCCGTGTTGAGTGGATGTGTCTTCGCTCATGAGTCTCTCTGCAGGCTAACAATCGCCTGTGCTGCTATCCCTTCGCCGCGCCCGGTAAAGCCGAGCCGCTCGGTTGTCGTGGCCTTTATGCTCACCTGTCCAATATCAACGCACAAAAGCTCTGCGAGTTTCGCGCGCATGCTGTCCCGGTGCGGGCCAACCTTTGGTTCCTCGCAAATCAGAGTGAGGTCGAGATTGCAAATCCGGTAGCCGGCCCGATCGACAAGTTTCACCGCGTGTTCGACGAAAAGCGGGGAGGGCGCACCTTTCCATTGCGGGTCGCTGGGCGGGAAATGGGTTCCGATATCACCATCGCCGATAGCGCCAAGAAGCGCGTCTACAATCGCATGTAGCGCGACATCCGCGTCAGAGTGGCCTGAGAGACCTTTATCATGCGGGATGTGAACGCCGCACAGCCACAGCTCCTCACCTTGGACGAGCCGGTGCACGTCAAAGCCCTGTCCGACTCGGAATGAGGGGGTATTATTCACCAGATCCTCCGCAAATGTGATTTTCTTGAGCCGCTCGTCACCTTCCACCAGAGCGACCGAGCCGCCATTGGCCATAAGGACCTGGGCATCGTCGCCCGCGTCGGTTTGGCCCTGCCATGCGCGATGTGCAGCCAGGATTTGATCGAAGCGGAAGGCTTGCGGGGTCTGGACGCGGCGCAACGCTTCACGATCGGCCTTTCCCGACATTTTATCCCCATCGGCAACTGCAATGCTGTCGACGACGGGCAATACCGGGATCGCGCCGGGCTCGGTTTCGAGTGCGCCAAGCAGTCGCTCGATGACTTCTATGGGCAAGTCTGGCCGGGCTGCGTCGTGAATCATGACATTTCTCGGGTTGTCGGATGCGAGCGCTTCGAGGCCGTTACGGACCGAATCCTGACGTGTCGTTCCGCCAGCAACGAGCCGAATGCTATCAATCCCGCTCAGGGCGGCCTGCGCTTCGATCTCCTGACCTTCGGCAATGACCACAACAAGTGGGGACGCACCATCTTTGGCAAGCGCTTCAACCGAATGCCGGACCAGCGGCTTGCCGCGCCAGCGCGCGAATTGCTTGGGCACATCACCGCCCGCGCGCAAACCCTTTCCAGCGGCGACAACGATTGCGGCAAATGGGGGAAGGGGGTTTGCTTGTGTCACAGGCTTCTCGATATTGGGCGCTTGCGCTTAAGGGCTGGACGGGCCAAGTGCAATCCACTATGCGCTGCCCAAATTTTAGGCATGTGCTTCCAAATATGACTTTGCTTCCCACTCCGCCGGCTTTGAAGCCGATCCAGATCGGGCCTGTTGCTATCGACACGCCGGTCGTGCTTGCGCCGATGACAGGCGTAACGGACCTGCCGTTTCGCAAGCTGGTGCGGCGCTATGGCTCGGGCCTCAATGTCACGGAGATGATCGCCAGCGAAGCCGCGATCCGCGAGACCCGTCAGTCGATTCAGAAAGCCGAATGGGACCAGAGCGAAGATCCGGTCTCCATGCAGCTTGTGGGATGCGATCCAGAAAGCATGGCAGAGGCTGCCAAACTGCAGGAAGGCAATGGCGCGGCGATCATCGATATCAATTTCGGTTGTCCGGTGCGCAAGGTGGTTGGTCAATTCGCCGGCAGCGCATTGATGCGGGAGGTTCCGCTCGCGACAAGGCTGATGAAAGCGACGGTCAAGGCGGTGAACGTGCCGGTCACAGTCAAAATGCGGATGGGATGGGACCATGCCAGCCTGAACGCCCCTGAACTTTCACGCATCGCGGAAGACCTCGGCGTCAAGATGATCACTGTGCACGGCCGCACGCGCAACCAGATGTACAAGGGGAGCGCGGACTGGTCTTTCATCCGCAAGGTGAAGGACGCGGTCAACATCCCGGTTATCGTCAATGGCGATATCTGCACCATCGCTGATGCCGCGACAGCGCTTGAGCAATCAGGTGCTGACGGGCTGATGATCGGACGCGGCGCTTACGGCAAGCCTTGGCTGCTGGGCCAGGTTATGCATTGGTGGCGCACAGGTGAGAGTCTGGAAAGCCCAAGCTTTGACGAGCAGTATGAAACGCTGGTCGAGCATTACAATGACATGCTAGAACATTACGGGCGCGATGTCGGCGTGAAGATCGCGCGCAAACATCTGGGTTGGTATACCAAGGGGATGCATGGGTCGGCCGAGTTCCGCAATCACGTGAACTTCATCGATGATGCTGATCAGGTGCTGGGCGAGATCGAGCGTTTCTACGCGCCGTTCCTGAGGCGCCGCGCCGCGTGAGCACGCTTGCCGATCAGGTTGAAGCGCGTCCCAGCGCTGAAGCGCAGATCGGCGGGCTGATCTTTGCGATCATCCTGATCGATCAGGAAAGCCGTGTGGTGGAAATCAATCATGCGGCTGAAATGTTGCTGGGGCGGAGCGAAAAGCGGCTAGCCGGGCAGCCGATTTCCGAAGTCGTCGAGCTGCTCGACGCGAGAGTCCAGGAACATCTCGCGCAACCTGACGCATCGCTGATTGCGCGTGACATATCCATGTTCGTCGACGGGCAGGAACATCGCGTCAATCTAACCATATCGCCGCTATCCGCCCATCCGGGCTGGAAAGTCCTTACGCTTTCAGACACTGGGCGTGACGATGCGGCGCATGAACAGGACGGTGAGGGGGCCAGCCTGGGTGCACCAGCGATCCTGGCACATGAAATTCGCAACCCCCTTGCTGCGATACGCGGCGGCGCGCAATTGGTTGCGCGCAAGCTGGAGCCCAAGGATCGCGGACTTGCACGCATGATCACGGATGAGGTTGACCGGATTGCCCGGTTAATCGACCGGATGCAGCAGTTGGGGCGCTCGACGCCAGAGCTGCTGAGTGCAGTCAATTTGCATGAAGCGATCCGTAGCGCGATTGGCACCGTGCACGCGGCCGGCAATGACGGGGTCGAGATAGTCGAAGAATTCGATCCCTCGCTTCCCCCTGTGCTCGCCAATCAGGATGCTTTGGAGCAAGTGCTGATCAACCTGATTTCCAATGCCTGCGATGCCCTGCGGTCAAGCGAAGCGGAAGAGCCACAGGTTTGGGTCCGTACGCGCTTTGTCAGCGGATTTGCTTTCAGCGCCGTCAGGCTGGGGCGTTCAGTCAAACTGCCCATCGAGATCACAGTAACAGACAATGGCCCAGGTATTGACGAGGCCTTGCGCGACCATGTGTTCGAACCTTTCGTGACATCGAAGAAGTCGGGCCAGGGCCTGGGGCTGGCACTCGTTCGCAAGCTGGTGCGCGACATGCAAGGCCGCATCGGTCATGAGCGTGACACCCGCTTAGGCCTCACGCATTTCCGTATTCACCTGGCTTTGGCCGGGAAAGAAGGTGCATCATGAGTGGGTCGATACTTCTGGTTGAGGATGATCGTTCGATCGCAACCGTGATTACCGCAGCACTGGAGGACGAAGGCTTTTCGCTTCACCATTGCGAAAGCATCGCAGCGCGTGACCGATTGCTGGGTGAACGCAGCTTCGATGCCATGCTGACCGATGTGATCCTGGGCGATGGTGACGGGATCGAAACGCTGGACGCGGTGAGGGCAGTCGACGCGGACATGCCGGTGATCGTTCTGTCAGCGCAGAACACGCTCGACACGGCTGTCAGGGCGAGCGAAACTCACGCCTTCGAATACTTCCCCAAGCCGTTCGATCTGGACGAGCTGGTCCGCGCGGTGAAGCAGGCCGCGGGCCAGCGCTCCGGTGCCGACGTGGCACCTGCTTCCGAAGGTGACGGCATGCCGCTGGTCGGGCGCAGTGCAGCGATGCAAGGCGTTTACCGCATGATCACCCGGGTGCTGCGCAACGACCTGACGGTGCTCATCACTGGCGAGTCCGGCACCGGCAAGGAATTGGTTGCTGAAGCGATCCACCAGCTCGGCGCGCGCAAGTCAGGCCCATTGGTTGCAGTGAATACGGCGGCCATCCCTGCCGATCTGATCGAGAGCGAGCTTTTCGGGCACGAGAAAGGCGCTTTTACCGGTGCAGTTACTCAAGCGATCGGCAAGTTCGAACAAGCCAATGGCGGCACGCTATTCCTCGATGAAATTGGCGATATGCCGGCGGAGGCGCAAACGCGGCTGCTCCGGGCCTTGCAATCAGGGCGAATTCGCCGGGTAGGCGGCAGGCAGGAAATCTCGGTTGATGTGCGGATTATCGCCGCGACCAATCGGGATCTGGCACCGATGATAGCCGAAGGGCGCTTCCGCGAAGACCTGTTCTATCGCTTGAATGTCGTTCCGATCGAGCTGCCTCCGCTACGCGAGCGGCGAGAGGATATCGAAGTCCTGTCGCAGCACTTCCTCAATCTTGCGGCAGAGGACGGCCTGCCGCGCCACCAGATTTCGCGCGACGCGCTGGCGCGACTTGAGCAAAGGCAATGGCGGGGCAATGTGCGCGAATTGCGCAATGTTATCTATCGCCTCGCTTTGCTCGCACGTGAGGACGTGATCGATGCCACTGTGCTGGACGAAATTATCGGGCCAGAGCAGGAAAGCTCGGCTTCCTTGCAGAAACTGGATTTCGAAGGCGCCTTGCAGCTGTGGCTGGCGGCCAATCATCCGCCCCCGGGCGCTCTCTATCACAGCGCCTTGGCTGCATTCGAGAAACCGCTGATGGAATATGCGCTGGCGCAAACCGGGGGGAACCAACTGCGCGCAGCCAAGCTGCTCGGCATCAATCGCAACACTTTGCGCAAGCGTTTGGGCGAACTGGCGATCAATGCTGACCGCTTTAACAGGCCCGTCTGACGCATATAGGCCACAATTTGCTTGCAAGTTTGCAACAATAGCGTTGTATCTAGGCAACTATGCACGCGGGCGCTGATCTCAAGACTGGGCGATTGCCGAAATGGTGGCGGCGCATCTTGGTGAAAGCTCGTCGGGCCAACTTCTTCGCCTGGCTTGAGGCTGCCTGTGTTGTAGCCCTGCTCATCGCGATCTTCAGCACATGGTTCACTTTCACAAGCGCTCCGCCTGACGGAACGCTATTGCCAACTGGCCAGGTCTCGATCTTGCTCATCGGCACATTGATTCCGGCGATGGCTTTGATGGTCCTGATGGGCCGCAGGCTGGCATTGCGCCGCGCAGCCGGTAGCACGGCACGGCTGCATGTGCGCTTGGTGTTCTTCTTTTCGACCATCGCAGCGGTGCCAACTTTGTTGGTGGCGGGGTTTGCGGCTTTCCTGTTCCAGTCGGGCGTCGATTTCTGGTTTTCCGACGATTCACGCGGGCTGATGAACAACGCGAATGAGCTTGCGCAGGGCTATTACGACCAGAACCAGCGCGATGTTGCCGAAGAGACTGTGACCATGGCGGGTGACATGCGCTTTTATCTTGAGCGCGGTTCACTGGCCGATGAAGGCTTTGCCGATGCCTACGCATTCCAGGCGCAAGCGCGCGACATCACGGAAAGCGCGATCCTGCAATTGCTGGACGATGGTTCGCTCCGTACGGCTGCCATTGTCGATCTTATGTCGGATAATCGTCCGCTTGAGTTCAGCGAAACTGCACTTCCCCGTCTTGATCAAGGCGAACTGGTCGTTGTGGAAGGCAGCCCTGAACGGATCGCGGCGCTCGCGCCGATTGATCGCAGAAGCGGAATCTACCTCTATAACGCGCGCAGCGCTGAAGCGGACTCTTTCAACTATTGGGAAAAGGCGCAATCGGTCGCCGCGACCTATGATGTGCTCACCAAGCGCGCCCGGGCGCTGCAATTGCGCTTCAATCTGGCTTTGTTCGTCGTCAGCCTTGCTCTGGTGGGGATCGCGGTCTGGTTCGCTTTGCGGTTTGCTGATCGCCAGGTTGAGCCACTGACCGATCTTGTCGCTGCCGCCCGCAAGGTGGGGGCTGGCAATTTTGCGCTTCGGATTGAAGGGCGGACGGGCGCAGACGAAATCGGCCTCTTGAACCGCGCCTTCAATCGCATGACCGCGCAGCTCGACAAGCAGACGCGCGATCTTGTCCAGGCCAATCGCCAGATCGATGATCGCCGCGCCTTTATGGAAGCTGTGCTCGATTCCGTAACTGCCGGGATCATTTCCATAGACGGCGAAGGCAAGGTCCAGCTGATGAATGGCTCGGCGCAGGCCTTGCTGATCGAGAGCGATAAGCAGCCAGACCCGATTGGCGGTACATTGAGCGAACTTTCTCCGCAGATATCCAGCATGATTGACGCAGGCGTGTCAGCAGGTGTCGTTACGCATTCGAGAGGCTCTGATCTGCTAACATTGGCGGTGAAGATCGCACCCGAAAAAGACGGACATGTGATCACTTTCGAGGATATCACGCGGCAGTTGCTCGACCAGCGGCAGGCCGCATGGTCTGATGTCGCGCGCCGGATCGCGCATGAGATCAAAAACCCGCTTACCCCGATCCAACTCGCCACCGAACGTCTCAAGCGGCGCTATCGCAAGCAGATCGAAAGCGATGGCGAGCTGTTTGACGAGCTGACCAATACGATTGTGCGCCAGGTGGGCGGCCTGCGCGCAATGGTCGATGAATTCAGCTCATTCGCGCGTTTGCCCAAGCCGACTTTCCGCCAGGAAGATGCGCTGGATCTGGTACGTCAGGCGCTGTTCCTGCAAGAAGTGGCGCACCCCGAAGTCGATTTCGCGCTGTCACTCGATGACTTGCAGAGCGGTATGCTCGAATGCGACCGCCACCAGTTTGGCCAGGCGATGACCAATGTCATCAAGAACGCCGTCGAAGCGGTTGAGTCGAGGTCGCGCAATGAAGAGATCGACTATCGCGGCAAGGTCGCGATCACCATGGCATCGGACGAGCAATTCCTCACCATCGCTGTGGAGGACAATGGCGTTGGGCTGCCGCAAGACGGCGAAAGCATTGTCGAGCCTTACGTCACGACCCGTGAGAAAGGCACCGGCCTTGGCCTCGCGATCGTCAACAAGATCGTCGACGAACATGGCGGCGATATGAGTTTTTCCAGCGGAGCGAACGGCGGCACTCGTGTGATCCTTCGCTTCGCGCGTGACCCGCTTGGCGGTGGCGCGCCAATCCCCCCTGAAAATGCAGAGCAAAAGGAGAAGCCATAGTGGCTCTCGAAATCCTCGTAGTCGACGATGAACGCGATATCCGTGAACTGGTGTCAGGCGTGCTGAGCGATGAAGGCTACGCCTGCCGCACCGCTGCCGATAGCGCGAGCGCGCTTGCGGCCATTGATGAGCGTCGCCCCAGCCTGGTGCTGCTCGATGTATGGCTGCACGGTAGCGAGATGGACGGTCTTGAAGTGCTCGACGCCATCAAGGTGCGCGAGCCGGAATTGCCGGTGATCATCTTCTCGGGCCACGGCAATATCGACACTGCTGTCTCTGCGGTGGGGCGCGGCGCGATGGACTTTATCGAGAAACCGTTTGAAGCCGAGCGCCTGCTGCTGCTGGTCGCCCGCGCTACGGAGACAGAGCGCTTGCGGCGCGAGAATGCGCAACTGCGCGAGGGATTTTCGCGCGGCGAAGAGTTCACAGGCAATTCGCCGGCGATCAATGCGGTCCGCGCGACGCTCAAGCGAGTGGCGAATACCGGCAGCCGGGTGCTCATTTCAGGCCCTGCAGGTGCAGGTAAGGAAGTGGCCGCGCGTCTGCTTCACAGCTGGAGCCCGCGCGCGGATCACGCCTTTGTGATCGTCAATTCGGCGCGCATCACGCCTGAACGTTTCGAACAGGAACTTTTCGGTGAAGAGGCGGACGGCAAGCTCGTGCGGCCAGGCCTGCTGGAGCTGGCCGATGGCGGCACGCTCTACCTTGATGAAGTCGCGGACATGCCCTTGTCGACGCAAGCGCGCATCCTGCGTGTTCTGACAGAACAAAGCTTTGTCAGGGTAGGGGGCAATCGCCAGATCGGGGTCGATGTTCGGGTGGTATCTTCTACGTCGCGCGATCTCGCGGCGGAGATGGAAGAAAAGCGCTTCCGCGAAGATCTTTACTATCGCTTGAATGTAGTGCCGATCGAGATTCCCTCACTGTCCGAACGGCGTGAGGATATCCCGGCGCTCGCCGAGCATTTCTTCACCCGTTATGCCGCTGAACAAGGTTTTGCGCCGCCCAATTTGAGCGAACAGGCCATCGCCGCGCTGCAAGCCTATGACTGGCCGGGCAATGTGCGCGAGCTGCGCAATCTGGTCGAACGCACGATCATCATGACTCCGCGCGAAGAGCTGGAATTGGTCGAAGCGGAAATGCTCCCGGGCGAAATTTCGGGCGGGAAGGGTGAAAGCGCGTCGACCGCGCTGACAGGTGTGATGGGTGTTCCCTTGCGTGAAGCGCGCGAGAGCTTCGAGCGCGAATATCTGACTGTGCAGATCCGCCGCTTTTCTGGCAATATTTCGAAGACTGCGGCTTTTATCGGGATGGAACGCTCAGCCTTGCACCGCAAGCTGAAGCTGCTTGGAATGACCGATCGCAAGGACTGACTGCGCCCAATCGGCAAAGAATTCGGCTGTCACAATTCGAGTATTGTCGCCGAAGCACAAACCCGCCATTATGCAATGACTACCGGTTCAGCTCTTTTCGGGGCCGGGCCAGACTGCGGACTGCAAAAGCGGCCGCCAAGAAGATGGAGAAAATCTAATGTCCAGTGGGCAAACCCTTTCCGCCCGCCCGCGCCCTGAAAAGTCCAAGCAGGCTGCCTCTTCAGCCAAGCAGGCCAAACTTCAGGACGCGTTCCTCAACCATTTGCGCAAGAACAAGGTGCCGGTCACGGTGTTCCTGGTCAAAGGCGTGAAGCTGCAAGGTATCGTAACCTGGTTCGATAACTTCTCGATGCTGCTCCGCCGTGATGGCCAGTCACAGCTGGTTTACAAGCATGCCATCTCCACGATTATGCCCGGCCAGCCGATCGACGCATCGCAGTTCAGCAGCCAGCAGGGCAGCGGCAAGCAACGCTTGCTGCAGGATGTGTTCCTCACTCGCGTCAGCGAAGTCGAAGTTCAGGTAACGATGTTCCTGGTCAACGGCGTCATGCTGCAAGGCCGAATTGCAGCCTATGATTTGTTCTGCGTGCTGCTTGAACGCGACGGCTTCGTGCAACTGGCTTACAAGCACGCCGTATCGACAATCCAGCCAGCCTCTCCGGTCGATCTGGCCGATGAAAACTGGGAAGGCGACGACGACTGAGCTTCGATGACAACCTGCTAGGCGAAGTGACCCGCGGCGCGCGGGCGCTTGTGCTGTGCCCGGATATCCGCGGCCAAGCCTATGATATCGACGCCGAGGAGCGGCTTGAAGAGGCCAAGGGCCTCGCGCTGGCAATCAGCGTGGTGATTGCTGACGCGCGGGTTGTGCCGGTGCGCGTTGTCAGGCCAAACACATTGTTCGGCTCAGGCCAGGTTGAGCAGATCGCCACGGATTGCGAACTACATGAAGCGGAACTGGTCATCGTTGATGGTGCGCTGTCTCCCATCCAGCAGCGCAATCTTGAGGAAAAGCTCAAGCGCAAGGTGATCGACCGGACCGGGCTGATACTCGAGATTTTCGGCGAACGTGCGGCGACGGCAGAAGGCCGTTTGCAGGTCGAACTGGCGCATCTCGATTACCAGCAGAGCCGGTTGGTGCGCAGCTGGACTCACCTCGAGCGGCAACGCGGCGGCTTCGGCTTTCTCGGCGGTCCCGGCGAAACGCAGATCGAGGCTGACCGCCGCATGATCCGCCAGCGCATGGCGCGGCTGCGCAAGGAATTGGAGCAGGTGCGCAAGACGCGCGGTCTTCATCGCGAGCGGAGGGGAAGGGCGCCTTGGCCGGTTATTGCGCTGGTTGGCTATACCAACGCCGGTAAATCGACCCTGTTCAACCGTCTCACTGGCGCGGATGTGATGGCGGAAGACTTGCTCTTCGCCACACTCGATCCGACCATGCGCGCGATTGAATTGCCCGCTGTCGAGAAGGCGATCCTGTCAGACACGGTGGGCTTTATCTCTGACTTGCCGACGCAGCTCGTCGCCGCATTTCGCGCCACGCTGGAGGAAGTCACCGGCGCGGACATAATCCTGCATGTGCGCGACATGGCCAATCCCGCGCATGAAGCGCTGAAAAAGCAGGTTCTTTCCGTGTTGGCAGACCTGGGTGTGGTCGAGGGTGAGGGGGATGTCAGCCGCATTCCGATCCTGGAGGTGTGGAACAAGGTCGACATGGTCGATGCCGATCGCGCTGCTGAGCTTCGCGAAATGGCTGAGACACAAGGCGATGCCATGGTCATCTCAGCGCTGAGCGGTGATGGCGTTGATGAATTGCTGGAGCGGATTGGCATCATGCTGACCAGCGAGGCACGCGTGATCGAGCTTGAATTGCCTGCGAGCGACGGAAAGCGGCTTGCCTGGCTGCATGCCCATGGCGAGGTATTGAGTGACGAGCCAGCGGGCGAGGGTGCGGAAGGGCCGATCCGGCATGTTTCCGTGCGGCTTAACCCCAAGGAACTGGGTCAGTTTGAACAGTTATGAGTGTTTCTCATCATGCTTCACCTGCTGCCACAGCACCTCTTGCTGATCGAGCGACATTTGCCGGAATTCCGTGCCAGCTTTGGCTTCCATAGCTTTGAAACGGCGTTCGAATTTCAGGTTTGCTGCGCGCAGCGCCTCTTCCGCATCCACGCCATAGGCGCGAACGAGATTTACCGCAGCGAAGAGGAAATCTCCTGCTTCTTCGAACCGTTCTATGTCGGTAGCTGCCTCGGCAAGCTCCTGTATTTCTTCAGCGGTTTTCTCCGCCGGTCCTGACGGGTCTGGCCAGTCAAAACCTGTTCTGGCGGCGCGTTTCTGGAGCTTTTGCGCGCGCATCAAGGCTGGCAAAGCGCTGGCGACACCATCAAGGGCGCTTTCCGCGCCTTTGTTGTCGCGCTCCTTGGCTTTCAAGGCTTCCCAGCGCGCTTCGCCCATGCTGCCCG
>JASBTD010000048.1 GCA_030148605.1 Erythrobacter sp. | reverse complement strand
CCCACAAGGCCGAACGGCCGCCCGAGCTTATGCGAGGAAAGCCAAGTCGACGAATGTCGACGCTGGCGCTTGAGGCCAAACAAACTCTCCGCGGGATGGAGCAGCCCGGTAGCTCGTCAGGCTCATAACCTGAAGGTCGTTGGTTCAAATCCAACCCCCGCAACCAACCAAATCAGCAGCTTCTTGAAAGCCTGGTTTACTCGACTTCAACAAACTGCTGTCTAGGCTCCATTTGGAGAAGAGACGTGATCACTCGTTCCATAACCCTTCTTTTGCTCGCCGGGGCAAGCGCTGTGGGTGGCATTGCGCTATTGTTTGCTGGTGAGCAGGAACCCGCGAGCGCCAGTCCTGCGGGTGACGCCTGCAAGGCTGTGAGCGCAAGCGACGAGCCCAGATTGAACATAGCCATGGAAGCGGATCAATTCGGGATGGTGCCGCCGTGCCGCGCCGAGATTGTTGTTTATACACCACGGCACAGCCAGCTCGCGGCAATTGAAGGTGTGATCACATTCACTGAAGATGCCTCCGGTTCTCAAGTCGGGGCCGCGCCCATCGCTCTCGCGCTCGAACCCCAATCCAACGGTATGCGCGAAGCGACATTTGCGCTTCCTCCGATTGAAGAGCTGGCCTGCCGACGTGCGACGGCCTCCTTCGAGATTGCCCGCTGTCTGTCGGCCGATGGCCAGCAGTTGAGCTGTCCGGACGTTCGCATCGCGCGTGCCGATGCCTTTGGTGTTTTCGATGTCACCGGCGCGCAGGTATCGGTTTGCCGCGCGAACTGATCGGCTGAAGCGGCGTTTCCTGATCGAACTGCTCAATTGGTGAGGTTGCGGCGGGTGTCGTGCTACCTATGTCCTCACGCGGTGTTCGGCAAAGGGGACTGATCGGGATGGGCCAGGTTTCAAAAGAAGCGCATGACGTTGCGATGCGGGTGGAGGCATTCGTGCGCGAAGTGGTCGCGCCTTATGAGCAGGATCCTCGCTGCGGCAGCCATGGCCCAACCGACGAGCTTTGCGCAGAGCTGCGAAGCTTGGCCAAGGAAGCGGGCTTGCTTGTGCCGCATATCCGCGAGGACGGCAGTCATTTCAGCCATCTCGACACGGCGTTGATCCTGCGAAAGAGCGGGTTATCGCCGCTTGGGCCGATTGCGTGCCATGTGATGGCGCCTGACGAAGGCAATATGTATCTGCTGGACAAAGTGGGAAGTTCCGAAATCAAGGAGCGTTTCCTCAAACCCATGATTTCCGGTGAGGCGCGATCTGCCTTCTTCATGACCGAGCCAGCGGCAGAGGGCGGGGCAGGCTCCGATCCTTCGCTGATGCAAACCACTTGCCGGCGTGACGGAAATCACTGGATCGTCAACGGGCGCAAGGCTTTCATAACGGGCGCTGAAGGCGCCAGAGTCGGAATCGTCATGGCCAAGTCTGAAGAGGCGGACTCAGCGGGCGGTGCCTGCATGTTCCTGGTTGATCTACCCGATCCCGCAATCCGGATCGAACGTGTTCTGGACACGATCGACAGCTCCATGCCCGGCGGCCATGCCGTGATCGAAATCGATCATTTGCGCGTCCCAGCTGACCAGATGCTCGGCGAAGCAGGCGAAGGTTTCAAATACGCTCAAATCCGGCTTGCCCCCGCCCGATTGACGCATTGCATGCGCTGGCTTGGGCTCGCGCAGCGCGCTCAGGAAATCGCAACCGATTATGCCTGCCGCCGCGATGCCTTTGGCAAGAAGCTGATCGATCATGAAGGTGTCGGCTTCATGCTCGCGCAAAACCGGATTGACTTGAAGGCATGCGAGTTGATGATCGACTGGTGCGCAGGCGTGCTGGATACAGGCGATTTGGGAACCACTGAAAGCTCAATGGCCAAGACTTTCGTTGCGGAAACGCTGTTCCAGATCGCTGATCGCTGCGTTCAGGCGATGGGCGGGACCGGGGTGACAGGTGACACCATAGTCGAGCAACTATTTCGCGAAGTCCGAGCCTTTCGTATCTATGACGGCCCGACCGAAGTCCATAAATGGAGCCTTGCGAAGAAGATCAAGCGTGAATGGCGTGATAGTCAGACAGATGGCTGAGCAAGTCCGCGGGGGTTAACCTTCGCGTACCTTCGCCAGGAAAGCCTGCACCTGCGTGCGCAGGGTTGTTGCCTGTTCCTCCAGATCGGTCGAAGATGACAGCACTTGCGATGCGGCAGCACCGGTAGAGAGCGAAAGCTCGCGCACATCTTCGATATGGCTTGAAACAGCATCGGTTGCCCGCGCGGCAAGATCAATGCTGCGCGCGAGATCCTGCCCGGCCACCGATTGCTGATCGACCGCTGACGCGATTGAAACGGCGGTCGCCTCGAGCTGCTGGATCTGGCCAGAGATATTGCGCAAGGCAGATACGCTCGCCCCGGTGGTGTCTTGCATCGCCCGAATTTGCTCAGCTACCTGCTCGGTCGCACGGCTGGTTTGCATTGCAAGTTCCTTGACCTCGGAGGCTACGACCGCAAACCCGCGACCGGCTTCGCCGCCGCGTGCCGCCTCAATCGAGGCATTGAGCGCCAGCAAATTGGTGCGCTGGGCGATGGTCTGGATCAGTTCGACAATCTGGCCGACTTGCTCGGCAGATTCTGCAAGCGCCGAAATCGTCTGGTCAGCTTCATTGGCTGATTGCGTTGCATCGCGCGCCAATTCTGCAGACGAAGCTGCCTGGCGGCTGATCTCGCCGATCGACATGGCGAATTCGTCGCTGGCAGCGGCGGCTGCAGTTGCGCCTGCGTTCGCCTCTTCCATGGAACTGGCGACGATTGCAGTCTGGCGAGTGGATTCTTCGGCAGAGGATGCCATCGTTGCGGCTGTGGTCTGCAACTGGCTTGATGCGGCCGCGACACCGCCTACGACATCACCCACCGTGCGCTCGAACCGGTCGGCGATTTCGCGCAGGACTTCGGCTTTCTCTGCACGCAGGCGTTCTTGTTCCTCAAGTTCCTGCTTGGAGCGCTCGGCGCGCTCCTTGGCCCAAAGCTCCAGTCTGACATTCGCGCGCTTGAACAATGCCAGCGCACGCAACATTTCCCCGATCTCGTCCTTGCGCTCGATACCTTCGATCTCGAAGTGGCGGTTTCCTTTGGCAAGCTGTGTCATCCCGCCTGTGACTTCCGCCACTTTCTGCGCAAAATCGCGGCTCAGGTAACGCAACCCGAACACCATCACCGCGGCCGCCAGCGCGGTCACGATGATGAAGATCGCGATCATGTTGAAGAAATAGTCTAGACCTTCCTGCTCGATCTGCCTCGCGGTAACCTTGATATCGCTTTCGAAATTTGCGGATTGGGCGAACAATGCGTCGCCCTGCGAGGAAAGTTCATAAGCGAGTGCTACCGATTTCTCGCTGCGCCCTTCAGCGGCCAGGTTGGCGCGCAGTTCTTCAAACTTTGCGTCGTAGGCGGCCATGCTGGCGCCAAGCTCATCGATGCGCGCGCCGAATTGCGGGATCTGCCGGTCAATGACCTCGTTGATTGCGGCCAGTTTGTCCTTCGCTTGTGCATAGCTTTCGCGTTGGCGTTCGAGTGCGGCCTCTTCGCCGCCAAAGATATAGCGCACGGCATTGTAACGGAATTCGCCGGTTGTGCTGCGCAGATCCGCTGAGGATTGTACCGCGGTGACCAGCTCTGCATGCGACATGTAGCGATCATAGAGCTGGGCGAGGCCGATCCCGAGCACCAGTGACATGGCGATCACAGCACCAAGGAAAGAGCCGAATACAGTGCGGATCTTGCCGGCCAGCGGCAAGTCATGGAACCATGCCTTGAAGCGGAACCGCGAAGGTGCAGCACCCACTTGGGCTTGGCTGATTTCTTCGTTGGTTTCAGCGTGAAGCTGTTTGGCGACGTCTTCGATAGCGCTCATGCGGCACCCTTTGTGATGCTGTGAGCTGCCTGATTGGCAGCTGTTTGGGAATTCAAGTGATCGACAATCTGGTCTGCGGGCATGGCGCGGTAGTACAGCCAGCCCTGGATCTGGTCGCAGCCGGCTGTGCGCACCATATCCGCTTGTTCCTGAGTCTCTACGCCTTCGGCTGCGACGCCCATTTTGAGAACGCGCGCAACGGTGATGCTGGAAAGCATCATGGCGCGAGAGCCTTCATCGCTACCGGCATCGACCACCAGCGAACGGTCCAGCTTGAGCTTTTCAAAACGGAACTGGCGCAGGAAGCCAATCGAGGCGTAGCCGGTGCCGAAATCATCGAGCGAAATGTTGACTCCGAAACCGCGTATGATTTCCAGATTGCGCTCAGCCACAACCGGGTCGAGCACGAGACAGGTTTCTGTAATTTCAAGTTCCAGCCGCGATGCCGGAAATCCGGTTTCTTCCAGGATCTGGCCCAATTGCACCGGGAATTCCGGGTTGCGCAGCTGCGCAGCGGAGATGTTGATCGACAACATGATGTCGTCCCACTGCAAGCCGTCCGTGCAGGCGCGGCGCAATACCCAAAGCCCGATTGCATTGATGAAGCCCGATTCTTCCGCAATCGGAATGAAGATGTGCGGGCCAACTTGCTCGCCATCAGGGCGGTTCCAGCGGATCAGAGCCTCGACCGCTACAATCTCGCGATTTTCTGCGTCGACCAACGGCTGGTAATGCAGCTCGAACTCTTCATTGGCGAGCGCGCTGCGCAATTCTTCATCGAGTTCGCGCACCGCCACGCGGTTGCGTTCGAGATCGTCGCTGAACCAGGTGCAGCGCATCTTGCCAGCGCGTTTGGAGGCATACATCGCAACATCGCTTCGGCGCAGCAGTTCGGACGAACTCAACCCTTCTTCCGGCGCAGACCGGGCCAAGCCGATACTTGCGCCTACCGCGATCTCCCTGCCGCCAATCGCTACCGGGTTGCTGAGCTGCTGGAGGATGTTGCGACAGATCCCTTCAAGGATGTTGCCAGCGACAGGTCCCATCATGGTGATCGCGAATTCATCGCCGCCCAGACGATAACAGCGCGCCTCCGGCTG
This sequence comes from Erythrobacter sp., assembly GCA_030148605.1. Classification (GTDB taxonomy): domain Bacteria; phylum Pseudomonadota; class Alphaproteobacteria; order Sphingomonadales; family Sphingomonadaceae; genus Erythrobacter. The sequence continues at coordinate 43,434 of JASBTD010000048.1, read as the reverse complement.
GCAGGCTTCGCGGATGATTTCAGCGCATTCGCGGATCAGTTGGTCACCCACAAAATGGCCGAAGTGATCATTGACCTGTTTGAAGCTGTCGAGGTCGACAAGCGCCATGGCAGCTTCTTTGCCGGGCACATGGTTCACATCGAAATCACGATGCAAAGCGCGGCGATTAGGTAGCTGGCTGAGCGCATCCGTGTCGCTTTCGTTCCGATCACCAACGCGCGAATGCGAACTCGCACGGCTGAGCCAGGCAATGGCGAAAGCATAAAGTGCAAGGCCGCAGGCAATCAGGCCTGCAGCGGATGATTGCAATTCAGTTCCCGTCGCATGGATCGCCAGCGCAAAGGCACTAGCCAGCAAAGCGAGCGGCACCAGTGGTGCCGCCCATAACGCTGGGCGCCGCGGCCCGAATTTCAACCAGAATGCCTTCAACTATGCCCCCATGAGCGTGGATATCGCCAAATATCGGCTGGCTTAGACCGGTATTCGCTAAGGAAGCGTAAACCCCGCGTTTACCTTGAAACTTGAGGGAATCCGTGTGTCGCCGCGAACTCGGGATGCCGTGCCTTGCCTGGGTGACCCGTTGGAGCGGAATTCGTCGGGCCGTAGATGCTGGCAAGACCGGTCACCGGTACAAAAAGGTCAGTCTGGCCAACCACTGTCTCCCCTGCGCCAAGCATCAGAAACCCATCGTCGCTCAGTCCCTCGTGCAGCCGGTTAAACGCGGTGCGCCGTGTTTCCGGGTCGAAATAGAGCAGCACATTACGGCACAGGATCAGGTCAAACCGTGTCTTGCTTGGCGGTTGGTCAAGCACATTGTGTCGCTGGAAACGCAGATGCGCTGGCGATTCCATGTGGATCTGCCAACCTGAGGCTGTCTCGTCGAAGTGAGCAAGCATCTGCTGGACGCTCAATCCGCGCTGCACTTCGAACTGGCTGTAGTGCCCGCAGCGCGCAGCGGAGACGGCTTTCGCTGAAATATCAGTCCCCAGGATCTCGATATTCCACCCCTGCCAGCGCCGCGACTGTTCGGCAAACTGGATCGCAATCGAATGAACCTCTTGCCCGGTCGAGCATCCGGCGCACCAGATGCGCAAGCTCTTTTCCGCCGCCCGGCGCTCTGCCAGTTGCGGCAGGATGTCACTGGAAAGCTGGTCAAATGTGGGTTTGTCGCGGAAGAAATAGGTTTCGTTGTTCAGCAAGGCTTCGACCACGTCTTGCACCAGTCCGCGGTCTTCCGGGCCCGCCAGCAAGCAGGCCAGTTGGTCGACGTTTGATAACCCTCGCTCGCGGAACACACGCGACAATGCGGTGCTGACGCGCCAACGGCGGCATTCGGTCAATTGCTGCCCGGTGTGTTCAGCCAAGAGGTCGGCAATAACCTGGAGTGAGGCGCTGCTTACCTCCATGCGCTGACGCCAGCAATCGCGAGCACCTCCTTGAGCAGCCGCTCTGGCGGCAGGATAGCGGAGGCGAGCCCTGCTTTCGCTATGGCACCCGGCATTCCCCAAACAGCTGAACTTTCAGCATCTTGCGCAAGTATGATCCCGCCCGATGCAGCAAGCTCCGCAGCTCCTTCAACACCGTCACGCCCCATTCCTGAGAGGATCACGCCAATTGCATGGCCCTTTGTGCTGTGCGCCAGGCTAGCAAGCATCGGGTCGACTGAGGGCAAGCAACCGCTGCGCGCCGGGCTGTTTGACGTCCGTGCAATCAGTCGGTCACCTTGCCTGTCCACCACCATGTGCCCGTGGGCTGTCGCGACCGCGATCTCCCCGCGTCGGATTTCAGTGCCATCGTCTGCGATCACTGCGCGGCGTGCCGCGGCCATTTCAACCTGGCGGGCAAAGACCGGAATGAACGATGCCGGCAGGTGCTGTGTCACAAGAATCGGCAAGTCGAACTTACGTGGCAGACCGCGCAAGATGATATTGAGTGCGTGGATCCCACCTGTCGATGCGCCGATTGCAACAACTTCGGGTGCCTTGCGGCGATTGTCCTTTGCTGCGCCATGCACTGCGGCACCTAGTTGCACTGCCGAGGTTTCTGTCGATCTGGATTCACTGTCGAGACCGCCCAATGCGTGGATCTTGGCCAAAAGCGATCCACGATATGCATCGTCGAAACCGCCCGGACGCGGCTTTGGCATGGTGTCCGCAGCACCCATGGAAAGCGCAGCTAATGTGTGCTCGGCACCATCTTCTGTAAGCGAGGAGACGACCAGCACCTGGGCATTGCTGGCGGTTGAAAGGATACGCGGAAGCGCTTCAAGCCCGCCCATTCCGGGCATCTCCAGATCCAGCAGGATTACATCGACCGGTTTCTCGCGCAGCAAGGCTATCGCGCGTTCGGCATTGCTGGCTGTTGTAACGAGTGAAAGCGCCGGATCACCCTCGATCATGCGCGAAAAGACAGTGCGCACAGTGAGTGAATCGTCCACGATCATCACGCGCACAGGTTTGCCGCCCCGGTCCTTGTGCGGCTTATTTTTCAGGGGGTGCTTGTTCGGTTCCACTGGACCGAACCTCAATTGAATCCGACCAGTTGCAGCTTGATCTGAAGTGTCTCATGATCGAACGGCTTCATGACATACTCGTCTGCACCCGCGCTGATTGCCTCGCGAATATGGGCAACGTCGTTTTCAGTCGTGCAGAACACCACCTTGGGCTTGTCGCCACCGGGGCGCTGGCGCAGCTGGTTGATGAATTCGATGCCGCTCATGACCGGCATGTTCCAGTCGAGCAGCACGACATCGGGCATGTCCGCTTCGCAGCAGTCCAGCCCTTCCTTGCCGTTCTCCGCTTCCTCTACCGTGAAACCGAGCGTTTCGAGGATATGCCGCGAAACCTTTCGGATCACTCGAGAATCGTCAACGATGAGACACTTCTTCATGCAAACCCCTGTATTTGTCCTTCCGGCTTTAAGGCTGATCGGTAACTTTTGCCTTAAGCTGCGACTTCATCCTGTGCTGGACCAGCAATAAGCGCTGCGATATCAACCAGCAGCACCGGCCCGCGGTCAGTCTCTGCCATGCCGCGCGCAACCCGGTTCCATTCTTCGCCAAATCCGCCCGGAATTTCTCCAGGCTCTCCGCGCACAGTTGCGACATCGTCGATCGCGTCGACCAGCAAAGCGTAGGTATGGCCATCCACCCGCACCACAGCTGCCCGCGCGTCGGTCATTTTCTGGTCCGCCGAAAGTCCGATCGCCTTGCGACAATCGAGCACGGTCAGCGTTTGGCTGCGCAGAGCGGACAGGCCAATGACATAGTCCGGGCTTCGCGGGATTGGCGTAATCGCGCCGATATCGACCACGGATTGCACATCGTCTGCGGCAAAGGCGCAATTGCGACCGCCAATCTTGGCCAGGACGAGTAGGTCGCTCATGCCGCTTCTCCCTTGCCTGCCTCACGCAACGCCCGCAGCACCGCTTCGCGGTCATAGCGATAGATTGACGCATCGGTTTCTTCCGATGTTGCAATATCGTCAGGCACACTGCGGAGTCGGATGATTTCGCCAGCGGCAGACGGCGGTTCAGCCTGGTCGAGGACTATCGCAACATCGGAAGGTGTGGCGATGTCATGCTTGGGCACGTAACCGGCTGCCTTGACCAGAGGGGCAAGGATCGTGCGTGCCCATTCGCTATCTGGCAAATGGCAGGTCATGCTGGTTGCGCGGCGTGGGATAGCGCCGAAGCTGGCGAACAGGGCATGTCCGTCAACCAAGGCAACCGTAGCACCATTGATCAGCGTCATCGCTTCCACAAAGGGATCGCCGTCTGCGCTCGTCAGCTCGCCGTCGAGCTTGGCCGCATCTTCGATCGCTGCGACTGCATAGAGCAGCTCGGAACTGCCGTCTGAAAGGCGCAGCATGCGAAGTTGCTCGCCTGTTTCCTGTTCTCGTTCCAGCCCGAAAAGCGGCAGGATTTCGCCATCCACCACCGCCTTGAGGCTCGGCCCGCTGCGATCGACGGCGATTGCAGGCACAGTCTCGATCCTGCGAACGAGTTCCAAGCGAACTGCGCGCCTACGTTGATCGAACCCTTCAAACACCATCGCCATCGGGATGCCACCGCTCTCATCCGTGCGGCTTTCGATCGCGTCATGAAGCTGCGCCAGGCCGGTATCCTTGGCAACTCCATGCTGAGCGGCGATATTGGGAATGTCGAGCATCAGGATAGGCTGGCCATTGTCGAGCAAAGTCGATCCGGCAAATACTTCGCTGCGCATCACAACCGGGGCGAGCGGCTTGACCACCAAGTCTCCATGGTTGTGGATCGCGTCGACTGCGATGGCAAACAATCCGCCACGCGGAAGCTTGAGGAACACGATCACATCGTTTGCGGCGTGGTCATCTGGCTCCAGCTGCAGGACTTGCGCCAATGACAGGCAAGGTGTGCGTTCACCGCGGAATGTCACCAATGATGCATCGCCCACCTGTGTCTTGTCGAGATCGGCAGTATCGCCGTGGACGATTTCCTCGACATAGGTCTGGGGGATGGCAAAGCGTTGTCCCCCCGCTTCGACTGTCAGGCCGGCGATGATGCTGAGCGTTAGTGGGATTTGCAGCGTGAATTCAGTGTTTTTGCCTGGCTCGCTGGTAACGCGGATTGACCCACCTACCTTCTCAAGATTGGCTTGCACTACATCAAGGCCAACCCCGCGACCGGAAATCGAACTCACTTGATCGGCGGTCGAAAGCCCGGGAGCGAATACCAGCTGGAGCACTTCCTTGCGTGACATCTCGGCAAGCTGCGCCTCCGTCACGATGCCGTGGCTGACTGCTTTCTGGCCGATCTTTTGCTGGTTTAGCCCTCGGCCATCATCGCTCACGGAAATGGAAATCCGGTTGCCTGATTGCCGTGCTGTAATTGCCAGGATTGCGATTTCACGCTTGCCGGACTTGAGCCGTTCGGCCGGCGGCTCGATCCCGTGGTCGATCGCGTTGCGGATGATATGGATCATCGGATCGCGGATCATCTCGATCATCTCGCGATCAAGCTCAACATCGCCGCCTTCGAGATCGATCATGACCTGCTTTCCAAGCTCACTCGAAAGATCGCGGACCAGCCTCGGGAAAGCAGTGAAAAGATGTTCGATACGTTGCATCCGCATCCGGGTGACCGCATCGCGCACGTCAGTGAGGATCGATGTCAGGCGTTCGAAAGGTCCATCGATGGTTGGCTGGTTGCCAGCTTCGCGCAAACGGTGGCCCAGATCATTGCGCGCCAGCACCATGTCCGAAACGCCGCTCATCACGCGGTCAAGCAGTTCCACAGGCAGCCGGATGGAGCGCTGCGCCGCGCCGCTTGCAGTGATCTCGCCGCTAGCGGTGCTCTCGCTTGCCGGTGTTTCGACAGTCACCGCAATATCGTCGCCGGAATTCTCGCTCAGTGCTGCAATCAGGTCGCTGTCATCGCCGGACAGTTCCTCGCCGGCTTCGATCACAGTGACCATTTCGGCAATGCGGTCGATCACTTTGAGGATGGTAGTGACCAAAGCCGCGTCAGCTTCGCGCAAGCCCTTGCGGACATCGGAAAGCGCATCTTCCGCAGCGTGACTGAGTTTTTCCAGCCGCGGGAAGTCGAAAAAGCCGCAATTCCCTTTAACAGTGTGGACGAAGCGGAAAATGGCATCGAGCCGCGCGCGATCGCCGGGATTTGCTTCCCAGGCAATCACTTCGCTCTCGCTCGCTTCCAGCAATTCGCGGGTTTCTTCGATGAAATCCGCTAGCAGGTCGTCCATTACTACAGCCCTCAGCTATGCTTGAGGGGTAACTCTATGGGCAAAGATGGTTAACGAAGCGTCACTAGAGCTGTTCAGCGGCCCATGACGCGCCACACGATCAAAGCGGCGATTGTTCCACCGGCAAGGTTTGCAGCCAGCTCTGCGCCGTAGATATAGCTCACGTCGAAGTATTGGCGCGCGATCCAGCCCAGCGGCAGCATGACCAGAAATACCCGCGCAAATGACTGGAAAAGCGCGTGATTGGCCTTGCCTAGCGCGTTCAATGCACCATTGGCGACAATCAACACGCCGAAGCCGGCATAGCCCCAGGCGGCGATTTGCAGATAGCTTGCGAATTGCGCAATAACATCCGGATCATCGGAAAAGATGTCGGCAAACCACGCTCCGCCCCATGAGAGAAGGGCGGCTGTTACCAGGCCGTAAACGACGCAAAACAGGCCCGCGAGCCACATTGCTTCGCGGGCGCGCCCGAACTCTTTTGCGCCCCAATTCTGGCCGACTATGCCGCCGATTGCGCCTGAAAGCGCCAGCAATGGCACAACCGCGAAGCTCTGGACGCGTCCAGCCGCACCAAATCCGGCAACGGCTGCTGCGCTTTCCGATGCGATCAGAGCCGTCAGAACCGACAGGCCAATGGGGTTGATGGCGTTTGACAGGGCGGCAGGGCCTGCCACACTTGCGATTGCGACAGTGGATTCGCCAATGCTGCACTGGCGCAGCAGTTTCAAGCTAAGCGGTAGGGCAGCCTTGCTGATCAGCCACAATCCCATGGCGATCCCGATCGCCCATCCGATCAGCGTGGCATAGGCCGCACCTGCCATGCCGTAGCCTTCAAAGCCAAACGCCCCGGTGATCAAAATCGGGTCCAGGACCCAGTTGGCCACGGCATAGGAAATTGACACATATGAAGTCTTGCGCGCTTCCCCTTGACCGCGCAGCGTGCCGTTGATCCCCATGATCGCCATCATTAGCGGGAAACCCAATGAGAACGGCTGCATATACTCGCGGATAAGCGGGAGCTGACCTTCGGATGCCTCCATCAAGGTGAAGAGCGGATCGAGCAGAAGGAACAGCAATCCGCCCACCACCACGCCAGCCAGCACAGACAGAACCATGCCGAAATTGGCACGCCGTGCCGCGCGTTCATCATCGCCTTCGCCCAATGCCCGGGCAATCACCGAATTGATGCCCACCATCATCCCCACCCCAAGGCTGGTGATGGCCACACTGATCGGGAAGATGAAAGAGATCGCCGCCAGCGCGTCGCTGCCCAGCTGGCCGATGAAATAGGCATCCACCAGCCCGATCGACATGATCGCCGCAACGCCGATGATCATGGGGAGGGTCTGCGTCACGAGATGCCCACGGATCGAACCGCGTGTCAATTTGGCATTCTCGCTCATCGCTAGACCGGTTAGCGGCGAAGCGTTGTCCTTGGAAGTTCAAAATCCACCAATGGCAATTGCTTGCCGGTGAGGGACTTGGCATGCGATAGCGAAGCTGACCGCGATTGCTTCAGGAGCCCCCGCATTCATGCCGCGCATGACTGTCAATGATCGTCCACTCGAATTCGACATGGACCCAGAAACCCCGCTTCTGTGGGCGCTGCGCGATGCGGCCAATCTCACCGGCACCAAATATGGCTGCGGCAACGGTGATTGCGGGTCATGCATGGTGCTGATCGATGGTGCGGCCTTGCGGTCATGCCTGGTAACGATCGCAGAGGCTGAAGGGCGCTTCATAACCACGATCGAGGGGCTGTCGCGAGACCGCTCTCACCCGGTCCAGCAGGCACTTGTGGCTGAACAAGCGATCCAGTGCGGTTTCTGCACACCCGGCATCGCGATCGCGGCGGCAGGCCTGCTGCGGGAGAATCCCGCGCCGAGCGAAGCCGAGATCAGGGCCGCGATCCCGAACCTGTGCCGCTGCGGCGTCTATCCGCGACTGGTGCGCGCCATCCAGAGGGCAGGGCGCGTGACGCGCCGCGTCGAAACGATCAGCGCCGCCCCCGCGCCCGGGATCAGCACAGAGGACGCCGCTCGCGAAGTGCCGGCCTTGCGTGCGATCAATCCCCCGGCTGATAGCGAATGAGGCTTACAGCTTGATCCTCAGGCCCAGCCGCGCGCTCAATGGCTCGCCCGGCTGGATATTGTTGTCACCATGCGCGCTGGGGAAATAGTTCGCATCAAACAGGTTCTCGACATTAAGCTGCAGCGACACGCGATCGTTGAGCGTGTAATAGGCTGCCGCATCAACCCTTAGATAGTCGGGCAGCGTCACTGCATTGCTGAAGCTGGCAAACTGTTCGTCCTGGTAGACAAACCCCAAGCCCAGCCCGAACTGCTCGCTGAAATCATAGCGGGTCCATGCGGTGATCTGGTGTTCGGGCAGCTGCTGCAACCGCTGGCCCTCTGCGCCAAAGGTGCTTGCGCTGGTGATTTCGCCGTCGAGATAGGTGTAGCCGATATTGGCTTGCCATTGCGGCGTGATCTCACCGACCAGGTTGAATTCCAGCCCCTTGGTCCGGCTTTCGCCGGTCAGGATGGTGAGGCCGGTGTTGTTCGGATCAGTCGCACGTGTGTTGGTGCGATCAAGCTGGAACAGGGCAGCCGTGAGGAACAGTTGCTCGCTCGGCGCCCACTTCACCCCGATCTCGTAATTGGTGAATTTCTCCGGCTTGAATTCGGCATCGCCGGGCGAAAGCAGGAAGAACTGGTCACCTGCTTGCGGCAGGAAACTCTCGGCATAGCTCGCATAAATAGAGAGCTGCGCATCCGGCTTGATCACCAGACCAAAGCGCGGGCTGACTTTCTCATCCACGCGGTCACCGCGCGTGTCATTGATCTGCTCAATCGTCTTCAGGTCGAAGCGATCCCAACGCAGGCCGGCGATAAGCTGGAAATGATCGCCGAAATCGATCTGATCTTGGACATAGGCGGAGAAAACTTCGAGCTTGCTCGCGCGATCGCGCACGGGGGCGGTCAAGCTGATCGCAGGGAAAGCGAATGTTTCGGCAAGCGGTGCAGTGAAGCGGCTGGTCGTTCCGCCCATGCCATCGGCAAACGCTGCATTGGCGCGGCCATTGGTCGAATCCTGCCAGGACCCTTCGACACCAGCCAGGATCGTATGATCGAGCGCGCCGGTTTGCACCTGCCACACCAGATTGGCCTGCGCGATCCAGTTCTCGCGGGTCTGCGTGTCGCGATAGCCGGAGAATTCGACATTTGCTCCATCGTTGACCAGCCCGCGCGGCAAGATGTTCTGATAGGCCTTGTCATAATCGGCATATTGCAGCGTTGCGTTGAGCGAGAGGCTGCCGGAGAATTCATGGTCGATCCGTGTGCGTGCGATGTGCACCTTGGCGCTGGTGTCGTTGAAATCCGCAGGCCCGAAAAGCGTGTCACGGAAGCCGCGCAGCGGGCCATCGCCATCGGCAGGGTTGCCGCGATCGACCAACCGCTGGTCTTCGTCATAGGAATAGGTGGCGGTCAGGCGCGTGGCTTCGCCCAGATCAACCGTTACTGTAGGTGAAATGCCGATAAAGTGGCCGTCGTAGAAGTCGCGGTTGCTGTTAAATTCTTCGTAGGTCGCGTTCAAACGCACAGCCGCGCTGTCGGACAGCGTCGTGTTAACATCACCAGCAAGGGCGAATGCGCCGAAACTGTCAACCGAGGCATCAAATTCCGCCGAGCTGCCATTGATCCGCGCAGTCTTGCTAACGCGATTGATCACACCCCCGCCGCCGCCACGGCCGAAGATCAATGCATTTGCGCCTTTGAGCACTTCGACCCGTTCGACATTATAAAGCGGGCGGTAATACTGCGCGTCATCGCGCAAACCATCGAGGTAGAAGTCGGCCGTGGTTTCCTGCCCGCGAATGAAGATTTCGTCGCGATGGCCTTCGCCGGTTTCCATGCTGATGCCGGGCACATAGCGCAGCGCCTCGCCCAACTGGCGGATCGACTGGTCTTCCAGCTGGTCTTCCGTCACGAATGTGATGGTCTGCGGCACATCGATAACCGGGGTAGGGGTCTTGGTGCCGGTTGATCCATCCTCCTCCGCATATCCCTCGCGCTCTCCGGTTACGATGATGCCTTCGGGCAGATACTGCCGGTCCTGTTCCGCTGCGCCAGCGGCGCTGCCGGATTCAGCAGCCAGCGCAGAGGTGGCGGGCGCAAAAGCGATGGTGCCTGCCAGCAGGAGAGCTTTGTTCATAAAATGCATTCAAACGTCCAATCCGTATCGAGTCGTGATCCTTGCGCTTTCGCTATTGAGAATTATTCGCAAATGCAACAGCGAATGTGAGCTTGCTCCAAAAAACGGCAAAAGCTAGTGGCTCGAGCCAGTGTCGCGAGCTAGTGGCGCGCGGGTCACAAAACGGAGATGAGGCAATGAAAGCGACGATCTGGCACAACCCCAAATGCGGGACTTCGCGCAAGACGCTGGCGATCCTGGAAGAGTCAGGCGCGGATGTGACAGTGGTGGAATATCTCAAGGCCCCGCCAAGCCGTGACAAGCTGGCGCAGCTTTACGCGAATGCCGGGATCACACCGCAAGAGGGGCTGCGACTTCGCGGGACCGATGCAGAAGAACGCGGGTTGCCCGAAGCCGATGCGGAGACAGTGCTCGATGCGATGGCGGCAGAACCGATCCTGATTAACCGGCCGCTGGTCGAAACAGACAAGGGCGTGCGCCTGTGCCGCCCGCAAGAGATCGTGCATGAGATCCTTTGATCAGCGCCGGTCCCTTGTCAGCACTTCGTCAGCTGTGAGCTGTTTCCAGCCAAAGGCGAAGACCACGGCGCACAGGCTGATGACCAGCCCGAATGCCAGCGGTTCTGACAGGTTGTAGAGCAGCACGCCCAGCGCAGGGGCGAAGATGAATGCCGCGCCAGCGACCGAGGCAACAATACCGGAAGCTTCGCCTTGCTCTCGCCGCGTGACTGCAAGCGATGTGCCTGACGTCGTGCCCGGACGGAACAGGCCGAAGCCCAGGCTCGCCAGTGCATATCCGAGCGCAATCGTGTGCAGCTGTTCGCCGACTGCGAACACCAGCGTGCCAAACCCCGCCAGAGTAATGCCGCCCAGTGTTGCGGCGCGTGGCCCAAGGTTGAAGCGCGGGATCACGCCCCATTGCGCGACCAGCGTTGCCAGGGCGCCTGCCATCAATACCACCCCGACCGGCCCTGCACCGGCCAGCGGGTCGCTGCGCAAACCCAGCCGATCAAGCACGAGGAAGCCGACAATGCCGAGCACCATCGCTTGCGCATGCCCGCCCAGAAGCCCGGCGATCACCCAGGGGCGCACGCGCGGCTCCCAATAGCTCAGCCGTTTCGGTGGGGCGTCGCTTTCGCCTTCATCCTCGTCATCGTCGCTTTCGCCCGATTGCGTGTTCGAGCTGAAGGGCTCGCTGAAGGTCTTCCCCCGTGCGGGGAATTGCGGCTCGTCATTCGGCAAGCGCCAGCGCAAGGCAATCAAGGCAACAACGCCAATGCCGGCAAAGATCAGGAACGGGCCGGTAAGTCCGGGCCCCGGAAAGATCAGCAAGGGCGCAAGTGCCGGGCCCAGAACCGTGCCCAAGCCAAAGCTCGATGCGATCAGGGATAGTGCATTGGTGCGCTCTGACCGCGGAGTGCGCGCCGCGACATAGGCTTGCACCGCGGGCGGGGCGGCGGATCCGAACCCGCCGTAAAGACTGCGCGCCGTAGCAAACAGCAACAGCGTCCATAACGCTGGCAGCAAGCCCGCCAGCCCGAACCACAAGACCAGGCCGCACAGGCCCATCGATGAAATAAAACCCACCATCCCCAGCGCCATCATCGATTTGCGCCCGCGCTGGTCAGATCGGCGCGCCCAGATCGGGGCACAGATCACCCACAATAAGGCTGACCATGTGTAGGCCAGGCTGATCCACACATCGGCGACGCCAAGCTGAGTGCCGATCGAAGGCATGACTGATTGCATGGCGGTGTTGCCCGCAGCGGTAACCAGCATGACAGAGAACAGCAGGATCATCCGCTCGCGTGAAATTGCGCGCGGCTTTGCCGTCGATGCGGCGTTCTTCAGATCGGCTGGGTCGTGCTCTGACATCGCCGAACTGCGCTAAGCCAGTGTTGCTGTGCTTGCAATGCATTGCTGCATCTGCGATTTCCACGCTCTCACCTGCAAGGCTGGGGCTGCAAAGCGGAGCGAATTGCACCCGATATGACTTCCAAAGCGATTGAAATCAGGCGCAGACTGCGTGACCGGCTGGCGCTTTATGCCGGGCAATGCGCGGTCTTCTTCAAGGGATTTGTCGAGCACCCGCGCATGGTCGGCTCGATCATCCCGTCATCGCGTTTTACTGTGCGGCGCATGCTGGAGCCGGTCAATTGGCGCGAATGCAAGTTGTTCGTCGAATATGGCCCGGGCATCGGCACATTCTGCCGGCCTGTGCTCGACCGGATGAGCGGCGATGCCACGCTGATCGTGATCGACACCAATCCGCTCTATATCGATTATTTGCAGCGCACGATCCGCGACAAACGTTTTCACGCGGTGCTGGGATCGGCAGAAGATGTCGAACAGATCATCGCGGATCATGGCTTTGCGCACGCCGACTATATCCTGTCCGGCCTGCCATTCTCGACCTTGCCGCACGGCGTTGCTCCTGCAATCGGCGCGGCAACGCATCGCGCGCTGCGCCCGGGCGGGGCGTTTCTGGTGTACCAATTCACTGCCGCCTGCCTTGACTACATGCGCCCGCACTACGCGCGCATCGACAAGGGCTTCGAATGGCTCAATATCCTGCCATGCAAGCTGTTCTGGGGCTGGAAGGCAGAACCGTCGAGCTAGCTCGCCGACAGGCCGCTTAGTCGAAAACTTCGCTAAGCTCTTCGGGTCGATCGCCCGCCAATTGGCGGTGTATCCCGGCCAATACGCCAAGAAATAGCACCACGAAGATCGCGTTGATCACGCTCGCGACCAATCCATTGCCGATCGTTTCAACCTGGCCGCCGATCGCAGCGAAGATCACAGCCAGCACCATGGTTACAAGCAGCGAGACGACCATCAGTGCGATCACCAGCAGCGCATAGAAAACGAACAGGCGGAAGCTGTTGCCTTTGGTCAGCGTCCAAGACCGGGCGATGGCCTTGAACGGGTTGCGGATCCCGTCAATCGCAATAGCCGGCATGACCAGCGAGAATTTCACCATCGCATAAAACATCACCGGTATCGCGAGCAGCACCAGGAACGGCAGGATAGCCACTGAAAGGCCCAGAATCACGCCGATGGCCAATACGAAAATCAGATTGGCTGCGAGGTAAGTCGGAAACCCGATTGCGCCGCGCTTGATTGCGTCGCCCACCGTCGGTTTCGCCCTGTCAGTCAGCAATACCAGCAAGGCCAATGTGCCGATCCCTTGCGTCACGAATATGATCAGGATCACCCACCAATAATCGGCATATGCCTGCATCATGGCCGCACCGATGGCTTCGAAATCCTCAGGGTTGACCTGATCAGGTGTCATCGCCTGCGGGAACAGCAAAGTCGATGCGAGATAAGGCAAAAGGAAGAAGACCCCGGCGACAATCAGCACCACGCTGCGATTGCGACCGATCAGCGCAGTCGCTGTATTCCATGCCGCACCCATGTCGAGTTTCATTGCTTCCTCCTCCGAAAATCAGATCACCCTCTTGATAAGCGAAGCAATTGCCCCCACGCAATTGGCGATGAGTGTCGAAACCACAGATGCGATTGAATGGCGGCGTGAAGAGCGCCAAGTGCCATATCGTGACGCGCTGGCCGAGATGGAGCGGCGCAACGCCGCGATCTTTGCTGGCGATGCGCGCGAGCTCGTCTGGCTGCTCGAACATCCACCCGTTTACACCGCAGGGACGAGCGCGGCGGCAAGCGAGCTGCTCGATCCGCGTTTCGAAGTCGTCGAAGCCGGGCGGGGCGGGCGATACACCTATCACGGGCCGGGCCAACGCGTGGGCTATGTGCTGCTGGACCTGACCGAACGCGGCAAGGACGTGCGCTGTTTCGTACACGGGATCGAGCAGTGGGTGATCAATACGTTGAAGACTTTCGGCGTTGAAAGCTGGGCGGTCGATGGCCGCGTGGGCATCTGGACCAAGGATATCGACGGGCGCGAAGCCAAGATTGGCGCGATCGGCGTGCGCGTACGCCGCTGGGTGACGATGCACGGCTTTTCCGTCAATATTGATCCTGACTTGTCGCACTTCACCGGGATTGTGCCTTGCGGGATCGACGAATTCGGAGTGACCAGCCTCAAGCGATTGGGCCTCGACATTTCGCCGCAGCAATGGGACGAAGCCTTGATTGCAGAGGCACCGGGTTTCCTAGACCATCTGGCAGAAGTTGCCGGGAGACGATCATGCGACGTTTGACATGTGCGATACTTGCTTCCGCCCTCGCGCTCACTGCCTGCAGCGGGCAAACGCCAGAGCGCGGCGAGGATGAACGCGAGGCCGAAGGCGAAGTTCTGGGCGGCACCATCAGCGATGCGATGCTGCCGCTTGACCAGCTGCAATCGCAATCGCCCGCTATCCGCGAAGCGCCAGCTGCTGCGCCAAGCAAAGAGGAAGGCGAAACTGCCGATTCAGCAGATGCCGCAGAGGCTCCCCCGGCTGCTCCGCAAGCGCCGGCAGAGCCCGCTGCACCTCAGGAATAGCGCGTCAGGCCGCTGCCTGCTCTTCTTCCAGCGTCGGGTAGTCGACATACCCTTCGGGAATGGGGAAATACCAGCTTTTCGGCACATCCTTGTTGGGGTTCCAATGCGCACCCTGACGAATGCGTTCTTCCAGATCAGGGTTGGAGATATAGGGTCGGCCAAAGCTCACGGCATCGCATTTGCCAGAGCTCACATCGGCTTCGGCTTCTTCGGCGGTGTAATCGCTGTTGAGGATCAGCGGGCCTGAATAGATCTGGCGGATCAGCGGGCTTTGCTTTGGCACATCGGTAGCGCCAAATGTGCCGTCTGGGCCCGGCTCGCGTAGCTCGACAAAGGCCAGGCCCAGATCTTCGCAAACCTTGGCCGCCGCGCCAAAAGTGGCCGCAGGATCGCTGTCATCGCAGCCTTGCGTCTCTCCATTGGGCGAAAGCCGGATGCCAACGCGGTCTGCGCCCCAGACATCAATCAATTGCTCCAGCACTTCGCGCATGAAGCGGGTGCGGTTCTCAGGTGAGCCGCCATATTCGTCTGTGCGCAAATTGGATGAATCGCGCAGGAACTGGTCAACCAGATAGCCATTGGCGCCGTGCAGTTGCACGCCGTCAAAGCCAGCCTTCTTCGCGTTCTCTGCCGCACGGCGATAATCGCCGATTGTGCGCTTGATATCCTCATGCGTCATTGCGCGCGCAGTCGCATATTCGCTTTTGCCCACCGGCGTATGGGCTTCACCCGGCGCCTTGGTCGCGCTGGCAGAGAAGGGGGGCTCGCCATCAAGGAAATAGGGATGCACGATCCGGCCCATATGCCACAGCTGCATCACGATCAGCCCGCCGCGATCATGCACGGCCTTGGTTGAGGCTTTCCACGCTTCGGTCTGCTCATCGCTCCAGATGCCCGGTGCTGATGGCCAGCCCAGCCCTTCCACGCTGATCCCGGTCGCTTCGGTCAGGATCATGCCTGCGCCCGCGCGCTGGCCGTAATACTGCGCCATCAGCTCGTTCGGCACGAACATGGGTTCTGCTGCACGGCCGCGTGTGAGCGGTGCCATGAAAATCCGGTTCTTTGCGGTGAGTGCTCCCATGGTGAGCGGCTGGAACAAAGCGTCGTGCACGTGCAAATCCTTTACTTGTTTCTGTTTGCGATAGGCACTTGGGGTTGAAGCGGCTAGTGCGCAACCATGGAAAATGAGGGGGCAAAAGAAGCAATTCTTGTGCAGCCGCGCGGCTGGCTGCTTTTGCTGGCGCTGCTCGCAGGCAATGTCGCGCTTGCGTTGGGCCCCTGGCTGGTGCGGCTGGCGGATACTGGCCCGGTATCAGCGGGCTTCTGGCGGCTTTTCCTCGCGCTACCGTTTCTGGCACTGTTCGCAAGGGTGAGCGGGCAGGCTTTGAGCGGCATTCCGCGCCGCACACTGGTGTTTGTCGCGATTGGCTCGCTCGCCTTCGGGCTGGATCTTGCCAGCTGGCACGTCGGGATCGAAATGACCCGGCTGGGCAATGCCACGCTGTTCGGCAATGCGGGCAGTATTGTGATGCTGTTCTGGGGCTTCATCATCGCGCGCAGCCTGCCCAAGGGCATGGAATGGACCGCGATCATCTTTGCGCTGGCCGGGGCTGCAATACTGATGGGCCGCAGTGCAGAGATTTCGACCGCCACGCTGATCGGCGATTTGTTCTGCCTCACCGCCGGGCTGCTCTATGCGGTCTATCTGATCAATTTGCAGGGCGCGCGGCAAACCATCGGCGGGTGGAGCCTGCTGGTCTGGGTCAGCATTTTTGCTTGCCCGCTGCTGCTCACTATCGCGCTGGTGAAGGGCGAGCCGGTCTGGCCGACGGACTGGACTCCGATCCTGGTGCTGTTCGTTTCCAGCCAGCTGGTGGGGCAAGGGCTGCTGGTGTTCAGCATGCGGCATTTCCCGCCGCTGGTGATCGGGCTGGCATTGCTGACGCAGCCCGCCGTGGCCGCGCTGATCGGCTATCAGGTGTTTGGCGAGATACTTACCCCGCTCGATATCGCAGGGATGGCGCTGCTGGGCAGCGCGCTGGTGCTGGCGCGGGTAAGTAGGCGCGTCGCGCGTTAAACCTTCCCCAAATCACCCTTGCCAACCGTGCCGCCCGCCATCTCCAGCATCTTGTCCAAGCTCTTCTTGGCCGCGAGGCGCAGTTCTTCGTCGATCTCGATGCGCGGTTCCAGATCGCGCAGCGCGACGTAAAGCTTCTCCATCGTGTTAAGCGCCATATAGGGGCAGATGTTGCAATTGCAGTTGCCGTCTGCGCCCGGCGCGCCGATGAAGGTCTTGTCCGGCAGCGCCTTTTCCATCTGGTGCATGATGTGCGGTTCGGTTGCGACGATCAGCGTGTCCCCTTCAAACTCCTGCGCGAATTTCAGGATGCCGCTGGTCGAGCCGACATAGTCTGCATGATCGATGATCGCAGGCGGGCATTCCGGGTGCGCGGCAACCGGCGCGCCGGGATATTGCTCTTTCAGCTTCAACAGTTCAGTCTCGCTGAAGGCTTCATGCACGATGCACACGCCCGGCCACAGCAGCATTTCGCGGTTGAACTTGCGGCTGAGATAGCCGCCCAGATGCCGATCAGGCCCGAAGATGATTTTCTGGTCTTCCGGGATTTGCTGCAGGATCGTTTCCGCGCTGGAACTGGTGACGATCACGTCAGACAGCGCTTTCACTTCGGTGCTGCAATTGATGTAGGTCAGCGCGATATGATCGGGGTGCGCTTCGCGGAAAGCCTTGAACTTTTCCGGTGGGCAGCTGTCTTCCAATGAACAGCCAGCATCCATGTCAGGCAGCACCACGATCTTCTCAGGCGAGAGGATTTTGGCCGTGTCGGCCATGAATTTCACGCCGCAAAAGGCGATCACATCGGCGTCGGTTTCTGCCGCCTTGCGCGACAATTCGAGCGAGTCCCCCACGAAATCCGCAATGTCCTGAATATCAGGCGTCTGGTAATAATGCGCCAGGATCACCGCGTTGCGCTCCTTGCGCAGGCGGTCAATTTCCGCGAGCAGATCATTACCGGTGGGGACTTTGGTCTCGAAGCTCATCAAATATTCCAGTCAGTTGCCGTCTTGCACCCCATATAGGAATGCCTTCGCTCAATGCGAGCGCGTTCTGGCCAACACGCGATGCAATGCGTTCACATGCTGAAATCGGGCGGCATAAACGGCTCGATCGGGCGTTCGGCGCCCGGCGTCCCGTCGATCAATGCAAGCGTTACATCCATCCCGAAGCCGGTATGGGCAATCACCATGCCCAGGGCGAAGACCCCGGCATAAATGCCAAGTCCCCAGAAATAGGCCGGATGGACCCGGCCATCGCGCCGCCAATCGGCCACAATACCGATCAGAGGAAAGATCATTGTCGCAAGCGTTGTGATGGTCCAGCTGTGCGGAATCATGAGCGGCAAGGGCAGGATTCTTCCCAGCCCGGGGCCAGTCAGAATTGCCATCGCACAGAGCATCAGCCTGCGGTGCCAGCCGGTGTAGCGCCGCTTGCGCAATGCCCAGAATGCAAGCCCTCCGAAGCACCACACCAGCATGGTGTTGCTCCACAGAAACTCGCTGACATGGAAAAAGAACGGGCCGCCTGTCCGCCGTGCGACCACGATCATGATCATCGTGCCGGCTGCGACCATTGCGGGAACCCAAAGATATGCAAGCTTTCCCAGGCTGGCATGCAACGCGATGTTTCCGCGTGCGATGCTGAAATGTTGCGCCAGATAGAGTGCGATCCAGCCCATGAAGATCACACCATGAACATGGTACGGCCAAGGTACATCGAAGCTTGATCGTCCGAACGCCAGCTGCAGTGTGAACCCGCCCACGATTACGGCGGACATGAGCAATGCCATAATTGTGAAGAAGCGCGTGTCTCCGGCCGCCGATGCGGCTTCGGATTTCTGTGCGAGCGATGTTGCCATGAACTTGCCCCCCCTGCCAAGCCCATCGCTTATGACTGCGGCCATTGGAGCGGACAAGACAAAAAGCCCGGCGGATTCGTGCAATCGGTGAATTTCGCGTAAGCATGGTTTTCACTCGGGTCGTGGGGGAGGTGCGAATGTACAAGGTTTCGCTGACCGAAAGCTATTTTCCCGCTCAGGCTGACACGCAGTATCGCGAACGCACGATCGAAGAAATGTTGTGCGAACAGGCAAGCAAGCGCCCTGAGGGGCTGGCGCTGCGTGAAATGCTGGCTGACGGTTCGATCGGGCGCGAGTGGACTTATCGCGAATTGCTGGCCGATGCGGAAAGATGCGGGCGCGCGCTTGCTGCGCGGCATCCGGCTGGAACGCGGATCGCGATCATGGCGGGCAACTGCCCTGAATGGGTGATCGTGCAATTGGGCGCGGCGCTGGCGGGATTGACGCTGGTTACCGTCAACCCGTCGTTCACGCCGCGAGAGGTGCGCTATGTGCTCGAGCAGTCGAGTTCCGGTGCTGTGTATTACCAGCCGCATGTGCGCGGATCAGCCTTGCGTCCGATTGTCGATGAAGCCGCCGCCGGGCTTCCCGCAGCCGACTATGTCATCGATATCGAAGATCATGCCGAATTGTTTGCAGGCGAACGCGATGGAGAACTTCGCAAGACCAAGCCGCACGATATCTGCATGATCCAGTACACTTCGGGCACCACCGGTTTTCCCAAGGGGGTGCTGCTGCATCAACATGGGCTTGTGCAAAGCAATCATGATGTGTTCGTGCGCTGGAACCTTGCGCCCGGCAAGCAGGTGCTGTGCCCGTTTCCGCTCTTTCATACCGCCGGAAGCGCTGTGTCAGTGCTGGGCACATTGAGCCATGGCGCGACGATCCTGCTGGTCACACTGTTCGATCCGGCTGCGGTTGTAAGCGGCATTGCGCGCGAGCAGCCCGAAGTGGTCGGCGGGGTCTCGACCATGATCTTTGCCATGATCGAAGCGGCCAGAGCAACCGGCGCTGACGTGAAATGCGTCGAGACTGTCGTCAGCGGCGGTGCCATGGTTCAGCCTGAACTCAATCGCGCTGCGAAGGAAACCTTCGGTGTGCCGATCCTGATCGTTTACGGGCAAACCGAAACCTCGCCAGCGATCACCGCCGCTTGGCCCAGTGATGCCGGGGCGGATTTGACAGAAACCATCGGCCAGCCTTGCAGTCATATGGAGGTGTCAATCCGCAACCCGGCTGATAACACCGTGTGTTCGGTCGATGAGCAGGGCGAGATCTGCATGCGCGGTTTCAACATGATGGCGGGCTATAATGACAATCCTGCGGCCACTTCCGAGACGATTGACGCGGATGGCTGGCTGCATACTGGCGACTTGGGCACAATGGATGCGCGCGGCTATGTGAAGATCACCGGCCGGGTGAAGGAAATGATCATTCGCGGGGGCGAGAACCTGTTCCCGGCCGAAATCGAAGCGGCGCTGCTGGAACATCCGGCAATTGCCGAAGTCGCCATTGCTGGCGTGCCGGATGAGAAATGGGGAGAGATTGTCGCGGCGTTCTTGCGCCTGGCCGAAGGTGCCGCACGGCCCGAAGCAGCGGAATTGCGCGCGTTTATCCGCCAACGGCTAAGCCCGCAAAAAACGCCTGCGCATTGGGTCTGGGTCAGGGAATTCCCGCTGACCGGATCCGGCAAGATCCAGAAATTCGCGATGGCGGAAGCCTTTGTGAAAGGCGAATATGATGCGGTTCGGGCCTGAACACCCAGCGTGCGATCAATGCAAAATGCATGGCGCCATTTGACATGCGAATTTCCGGACTGCAGACCGGCTGGAACAGAGCAGGGGGTTATTCTCGCAAGTGACCGGTGACGCGCCTCAACCCAGTGCAGAAAACGCGCGGTCTGCGTTTTTCGCGGGCTTTGGCATGCTGGTGCTGGTTTCGCCGTCGTCGTTCCTGCTGAGCTATGGGGCGATGGTAAATCCAGAGCTTTTCGCGGAGGTTAGCCTGCTGGAAACCGGCTTGCTGGGCTTTATGGGCGCACTTGTGATGTTCGTGGTCAGCGGGCACATCCGGCAGGAAATTTTCGTCGAGACCGTCAAGATCGTGTTCGGATCTCTTTCAAAATCCGGCAAAGCTGACGAAGGCTGATATCGCGATGCAGATTGACAAATGGGGCAAGCTGACACTGGTGACCTGGCTGCTGACGCTGGTGGTTATGGGGCTGGGCGCGTTTTCCTATTCGAAGATCCAGGCGGACCTTGATGAGGCATTGCTGGCTGGAGCGCGGCTGGATAGCCAGGTCAAAGCGCTGGATGCTGTGGCGCTTTCGAATATCCACTTCCTCAAGCAGCAGGAATTGCAGGCAGGAAACGCGCTGGCGCGGGTCTGCGAAAGCGCGCAAGCGCAGCAGAATGCCGGCTTGCTCACGATTTGCTCGAATCCGCAGATCTTCAGCCGGGTGGAAACATTTGCGCCTATAATCATCGCAGAGACTGACGCGGCTGCTGCACGCGGGGCTGGCGATTTCGCTCGCTCGATTTCGGCCTACCAGCTCGCAGCGCAAGAGCTTCTCAAGATCGAAGACCAATACAGCAATGACGAGGACGAGTTCGCACTCAGGCAGATGTTGTTCCTCGAAGGGGAAGCCTATGCCCAGTACCGGTTGGGCAATGTTGCCGCTGCTGGCGCCACCATAGATGAGGCTTTGGCACTGGGTAGCGGGAATGCATATGTCACCAGCGGCTTTGTCTATTCCACCCATTTGAAGATCGCGTGCTCAGGCACGGGCAATGACATCGATGCGGATCAGCTGTACGATACATATCTAACTGACCTGAAATCGGCGCTCACGCTCGCGCAGGAAACTGATCGGCGCGCGGGGGAATTCAAGCAGTTCTGGATCGAATTTCGCGAGCAAGACCTTCGCGCATTTGAAACCGATGAAGAACTCAAGATCGTGTGCCAGCTCTGAGGCGGGTCTGAGCGACTGCGCGCGGTCAGTTCACCCGCCAGATCTCTGCATCGCCCTGCGCCACGAGGCCACGTTTCTCCAGATCGAGCAGATGCGCCATCACGCTCATCTGCGCGGCCTTATGCAAGCGCTCGTCCAGCCCTTTGTACATCTCCGGGATGAAATCAGGGATCGTGCGCGCCCGCTCGCCCAGCAAGCGCAGGATCTGGTTCTCACGCTGGCGGCGATGGCCCATCATCCCGCGCACCAACTGGCGCGGTTTCTCGATCGGCTCGCCATGGGCCGAGTAGTACACACGGTCTTCGCGCGCTTGCAGCCGCTCCAGGCTTTTCATGTAATCGCCCATGTCTCCATCGGGCGGGATCACCACGCTGGTTGACCAGCCCATCACATGGTCGCCAGTGAATAGCGCACCGCTCTCCTCAAGCGCAAAGCACAGATGGTTCGAGGTGTGGCCGGGCGTATGAACCGCGCGCAAGGTCCAGCCTTCACCCGTCATCGCTTCGCCATCTTCCAGCACGCGATCGGGCGCGTAGGTGGTATCGAAGGCTTCGTCGCTACGCGGCAAATCGCTGTCGATCACCAAAGGCGCGCAGCCGACAATCGGGGCGCCGGTGCGCTCGGCCAGTGGTGCGGCGGCGGGTGAATGGTCGCGATGCGTATGAGTGCACATGATCGCAGTAACCTTGGCAGCGCCGATCGCGAACAGAATTGCATCGATATGCTCCGGCTCGTTCGGGCCGGGATCGATCACTGCAACATCGCCTGCATTGCCGACAATATAGGTTTGCGTGCCGGTGTAGGTGTAAGGCGAGGGATTGGGCGCGAGTACACGCCGCACCAGTGGTTCGCATTGTTCGGCATGGCCGGTTGGCCAGGGCTTGGGCGGTAACGACATGGCTTGCATATGGGGAATGAGCGTGCACATGTCACGTCAACGAATTTGAGGAGAGGCGAGTGAGCGAATTCATCCTGGTGCTGGACGAAGGGACGACATCGACCCGCGCGATGTCGTTCGATGCTGCAGGCAAGCTCCATCACGTCGCGCAGCAAGAATTGACCCAGCACTATCCGAAATCCGGCTGGGTCGAGCATGATGCGGCGGAAATCTGGGACAAGACTCTCGCTTGCGCGCGCGAGGTTGCAGAGAAAGCGGGCGGCGCTGAGCATATCGCTTGCATCGGTATCACCAACCAGCGCGAAACGGTTGTGGCTTGGGACAAGCAAACCGGTGAACCGCTATGCCGCGCCATCGTATGGCAGGATCGCCGGACCGAGCCATTCTGCGCCGAATTGCGGCAGGCCGGGCATGAGGCGGAGGTGCAGCGGCGCACCGGATTGCTGCTCGACCCCTATTTCTCCGGCACCAAGATGCGCTGGTTGCTGGACAATGAGCCTGCGGTCCGCGCGGCTGCCGAGAAAGACACGCTCGCTTTCGGCACCATCGAAAGCTGGCTGATCTACAAGCTTTCAGGCGGTGCGCATGTTTCGGATGCGAGCAACGCCAGCCGCACATTGCTGCTGGAGTTGGGCGGCAAGA
Source organism: Erythrobacter sp. (assembly GCA_030148605.1). Classification (GTDB taxonomy): domain Bacteria; phylum Pseudomonadota; class Alphaproteobacteria; order Sphingomonadales; family Sphingomonadaceae; genus Erythrobacter. The sequence continues at coordinate 20,569 of JASBTD010000048.1, read as the reverse complement.
GCTTTGATCAGGGTTTGTGCGATCTGATCGGCGTGCCCCACGCAGCCTTGCCCGAAGTGGTCGACAATGCAGGTCAGCTGGCCGTCGCCAAAGCCGACTGGCTGGGGCGCGAAATCCCCATCACCGGCCTTGCCGGAGACCAGCAAGCGGCAACGATTGGGCAGGCCTGCCTCTCGCCCGGCGAGACCAAGGCGACTTACGGCACCGGGGCATTCGTGCTGACCAACAAGGGCGCGGACATACCGATCTCAAACAACCGCTTGCTGGGCACTGTCCTCTACCAGCTTGATGGCGCGCGGACCTATGCCATCGAAGGCTCGGTATTCGTTGCAGGCAGCCTGGTGCAATGGCTGCGCGATTCGCTGGGCATTGTCGAAGTGGCTGCGGAAACCGAAGCGCTCGCACGCTCGATCCCGGACAGCGGCGGCGTGACCATCGTACCCGCGCTTTCTGGCCTTGGCGCTCCGCATTGGCGCGCGGATGCACGTGGCGTGATCAAGGGATTGAGCTTTGCCAGCGGCAAGGCAGAGCTGGCACGCGCCGCGCTGGAGGCGATGGCACACCAGACGCATGATCTGGCCGACGCATTCGCCGCGGATGGCGCGCCATGGGGCACGCTCAGGATCGATGGCGGGATGAGCGCGAATGACTGGATGGCTCAGGATCTGGCGGACATACTGGGATTGACGGTCGAACGGCCGGGCTTTGTTGAAACCACTGCGCTGGGCACAGCGATGCTGGCCGCGGCAGGTGCGGAAATGCACAGCGATCTGAGCGCAGCTGCGCAGGCCATGCGCGGTGAGCTGAACAGTTTCACCCCGCAAATGGCCGAAGATGTGCGGTCTGAGCGGTTGGCGCGCTGGCGTTCAGCCTTGAGCGCGGCGTGAACCGGTTCAGGGCATATTGATCGCGCGCCCCAGCCGTTCGCGCAGCGAATGCACGGTCGTGGGATGCGGATTGAAATTGTCGATCCACGCCTGATCGAGCCGCGAAATCCGGCGGTGCAGCTTGATCGTATCTTCGATCAATGCGCGGGTTGCAGGCTCCAGCAATTCAAGATCTTCAGCGCGTGAATGACGGTCTTCGGGCAAGCGGCCATGTGCCCGCAGCTGCGATTCGTTCATCTCGCCCGCGAAATAGGCGCGCTGGTTGAGCAGCCAGGCAAGCACATGCATGATCCGCGTGGTCGCCTTCAGCCCTTCGCTGGAAAGCGCGAGCCGCAGCTGGTCATTGGCACCCTTCGCGGTTTCACCCATGCCGATCGCGAACACAGCGCGCACTTCATCAGCAAGCAGCAGCGCTTCGCTATAAAGCGATTCAATGATCGGGCGGGAAAGGCTTGTCGGTCGTTGCATGCCGTATCGGTAAAGGCAGGATTCGCCAAAGGTCCAGAGCAGCAACCATATTGTCCGCGACTTCTCAAACCGCTGTCCCAAAGCGGCACGAATTTCGGGCGGTCTTAACTATGTCCGGTGGATTTTCCCGTTTTGCATCAGGGCTTTTGCGTGGAAGACCGCGAGTGATCGCATACACTTTTCAGGCAATGATATCAGGCAGTAGGGTGTCTTCGATCAGCGCGATCTGATCTTTCAGCTTCAGCTTGCGTTTCTTGAGTCGCGCAATTTGCAGCTGGTCTTGCGATCCGGCTTCAGTCAGCGCGGTGATCGCGGCATCCAGATCGCGGTGCTCGGTACGCAGCAGCTCCAACCGTTTGCGAAGCTCCTGTTCGTTCACGCAGCACTCTCCTGACAGGTCGATCTATCGCAATTGCGGTTGCCTGCACCGAATACGTAATGCGGCGGTCTTTTCAAGATAGGGATTGTGTGGTTTGATGACAATTCGCGGTTCGTCCGCGCATGGGCGAGTCGCTTCTACGGGTAACACTCGAAGAGGAGATCCATTGATGGCATCGTCACACGCAAAAGCACTCCAATCCAAACACCAAGGCCTTGAAGCTCAGCTTCGTGAGGAAATGAACCGGCCTGTGCCCAACGCTGCGACGATCCAGGAACTCAAGAAGCGCAAGCTGCGCATCAAGGAAGAACTGGCCGAGGCATAATCCGCGCCGCTGTTTGAGTGGCTGACTGACTTCAGGTTTCGCGATCACGCGGCCAACCGGCGCGTGCAATTTCGCTTGGCTGCACATGATGGTGCTGCGCGCCATTTCGTATTGCGAACAAGCTGCTATAGGACTTTGCCATGTCCGCTGCTGCTTCTGCCCGATTGATCCTCACCCGCCTGCATGAAGTCATGGCCACGCGCATGCACGCGCAAGGCAAGCTTGACCGTGTGGTCGATATCGTTGGCGAAAGCCTGGATAGCGAGGTTTGCTCGATCTACCTGCTGCGCGAAGGCATGCTTGAGCTGTTCGCGACGCGCGGCCTGAACAAAAGCGCGGTTCACGTAACCCGGATGGCGATCGGTGAAGGCCTGACCGGCGTGATCGCCGACAATATCGAGACGCTGAACCTGGCCGAAGCAAAGGCGCACCCGGACTTCCAGTATCGCCCTGAAACGGGTGAAGACAAATACCACTCATTCGCAGGCGTTCCGATCGTCTATCGCGAGCGCGCCGTGGGCGTGCTGTGCGTCCAGCATGTCGAGCCGCGACGCTATGAAGATGTCGAGATCGAGGCGCTGCAGACCACGGCAATGGTGCTTTCAGAGCTTATCGCAAATGCCGAGCTTATCGACGAAGAGCAGGCGCGCGGGCTTTCAGCAGAGCAAACCGGCACGCAAACGGTCACTGGCCTCACGCTGGTCAAAGGGCTTGCGCTTGGCCAGGCGGTCTACCACCAACCGCGCATCACCATCGATCAGGTTGTGGCAGACGATATCGAAGCCGAGCGCCAGCGGGTTTATCGCGCGTTCGACAAGATGCGCGAGCAGATCGACAATATGGCCAATCAGGCTGAATTCGGCATTGGCGGCGAGCATGAAGAGGTTATCGCGACCTACAAGATGTTCGCTTATGACGAAGGCTGGAGCCGCCGGATCAATGAAGCGATCGACAGCGGGCTTACCGCTGAAGCTGCGATCGAACGTGTCCAGCAACGCACCCGCATGCGCATGCGCGAGATTGACGATCCGCTGCTGGCTGACCGGATGCACGACATGGAGGATCTGGCGAACCGGCTCTTGCGGATCGTGTCCGGCCAGTTGGGAACCGCTGCGCAACAAGGCCTGCCGCGCGATTCGATCCTGATTGCGCGCAATCTGGGCCCGGCGGAACTGCTCGAATATGACCGGCGCCGCTTGAAGGGCGTTATCCTTGAGGAAGGTTCGCTTACCTCGCATGTCGTGATCGTGGCCCGCGCGATGGGCTTGCCTGTGCTCGGGCGCGCGCGCGGCATTCGCGGAATCGTGCGAGATGGTGACGAGATCCTGCTCGATGCAACGCAGGCAACGGCAACGGTGCGTCCATCCCAGCAAGTCTCCGATGCCTTTGCTGACCGCTTTGCCAAATCGCGCGAGAAACAGGCGGCGTACGCCCAGTTGCGCGATGTCGAGCCATTCACCCGCTGCGGCACGCGCATCCAGGTGATGATGAATGCCGGGCTGCGCGATGATATCTCTGCGCTGGCAATGACCGGGGCGGATGGGGTGGGCCTTTTCCGCACTGAATTCCAGTTTCTGGTCTCTGCCACCTTGCCCCAGCGAGAGCGGCAGACGCGGCTCTATCGCGATGTCATCGAGGCGGCTGGCGACAAGCCGGTGATTTTCCGCACTGTCGACATCGGTGGTGACAAGGCTGTGCCATACCTGCAATCGGAAGAGGCCGAGCATGACGAGAATCCGGCGATGGGCTGGCGTGCCTTGCGGCTCGCGCTTGAGCGCGAGGGCCTGCTCAAGGTGCAGGCGCGTTCTCTGCTTGAAGCGGCTGCCGGGCATGATCTCTATGTGATGTTCCCGATGGTATCAGAGCCGTGGGAATTCGACGCCGCGAAGCACGTGTTTGAAGACCAGCTTGCCTACATGCGCAAGAACAAGAAGCTGGTACCGGATTCGATCCGCTATGGCGCCATGCTTGAAGTGCCGGCGCTGGCTGAAGTGCTCGACCTGATGCTGCCGCGGGTCAATTTCCTGTCGGTGGGCACCAATGATCTGACGCAGTTCCTGTTCGCCGCCGATCGCGCCAATCCCAAATTGGCGGAGCGCTATGACTGGCTAAGCCATTCGATCCTTCGTTTCCTGCGGCGCGTGTCGCAAGGGATGGTCGGGCATGATGTTGACTTGGGCGTGTGCGGCGAAATGGGCGGCAGACGGCTGGAAGCGTTGGCGCTGCTTGGCATCGGCTTCCGGCGGCTTTCGATCACGCCAGCTGCGGTAGGGCCGATCAAGGAATTGGTGCGCAAGGTTGATATTGGTGAGCTTTCCAAGCTGATGACTGACCTGCTTGCCAATCCCGAGGCTGATATCCGAAGCGAGCTCAAGGCCTGGGCGGATGAACATGAGATAGAAACCGACTGAAGAAGCGCTCTTCCAGCTGCACCGGGCAAGGTGCCAGATCGGATTGGCCTTGTCTCTCTCTCATCTCGTCCCAAACAGAGCGGCGAATCCCGAGAGTCAGCTTGACAGTAACCCGCGTAACCTTCTTTTTGCGCCAAACAAAAGGTCGCACACGATGGTTGAGGAAAATATCGTCGAAAATGACGGAGAGCTTCCCTTAGAGGGGGTAGGTCAAAAACTGCGCAGATCGCGTACCGAGCAAGGCATGTCGATTGAACAGGTCGCTCAGGAAACGCGCATTGCGCAGCGGCATCTGGAAATGATCGAGCAAGGCAATTTCTCGGGCCTTCCGGCGCGCACCTATGCCTTTGGCTTCACCAAAACCTATGCGCGCATGCTGGGGCTTGATGAGCGAGCGCTGGCTGAACAATTGCGCGGTGAGCTATCGGGTTTCGAGGACGAGCGGCCACGCTATACGCCCGGCTTCGAACCCGGCGATCCGGCGAAGGTGCCGCCGCGCGCGGTGGTCTGGATCGCAACCGTTGCTGCGGTGCTGTTCCTCGCCGGTGTCTACGTGTTCTACGCCAGGTTCTTTGCGCCGGGCGCGGATCCCGCGCCGCTTGTGGCAGAGAGTGACACACGTGCGGACGCTCCGTTTGAAACAGTCGCCGCCGTGGACTCAGCCGCGCCTGCGGCTGCAGAGGCAAGCACCACGCAAGCGCCAGACCAGGTAGTGTTCACCGCGCTTGAAGAAGGCGTATGGGTCAGCTTTTACGAAGCGAGCGGCAGGCGGCTTGAACAGAAACTGATGTCCGAAGGCGAGCGGTTTGTGGTTCCCGCCGAAGCGCGTGATCCGCGTGTTTGGACCGGGCGCCCCGATGCCTTTGCGATCACAGTCGGCGGCGAACCCATCGCCAAGCTTGCCGATGAAGAAGTGACAGTGCGCGATGTGCCGATCACGGCGCAGGCGCTGCGGGCAAGGGATGAGCGGCAATCCACCGCAATATCGGCGGCTGATGAAACAGCATCATTGGCCGCAGCTCAGGCTACTGGCTGACAATTTCCCACCATTTTGGCTGGCCTGCGGGTCGACTTTTGCCTGCCATCTGAGGCAGGATTCGCCTGAGGTTCATCTGCGGGCGTTAACTTGCAGACAGTGAGATTTCGAGGAGTTGAGACACGTGCATCTGCCCCCCTTCAAGCGATTGGTTGCCCCTATGCTCGCGGCCGCAGTGGTCATCACAACGCCGCTGCCCGCATTGGCGCAGGATGACAATCCCGAGGCCCGGCTGCGCAAGATCGAAGCAGAAATCCGTGCGCTCCAGCGTCAGGTTTTTCCGGGCGGCGATGCGCGTTTTTTCGAGCCGGAGATCAACACCGCACAGCCGCAAACACCCAATGCCGCAGGCACGACATCAACCACTGCGGTGACAGATATCCTTGCGCGGCTTGACGCCATTGAAGCGCAATTGCAGCGGCTTACGGCAGCGGGTGAAGAGAACCGCAATGCAGTAAGCCTGCTGGAAGAGCGTGTCGGCGCGCTGGAAGCGGCCAATGCACCGCCGCCTGCGCCCACGCCTGAACCTGCCGAAGAGCCTGCGGCAACGCAAAGCAATCTTGCGGCGATGACGGGCGGCGAATCCGCAGCACAACCCGCTGAATTGCCACCTGAGCAGCCCGCCGCAGGCCCTAGCGACGAGCGCCTGGCTGCAGTGCAGGCCATCACCAAGCCGCAGTCAGACGATGCGGGTGATGATGAATACACCTATGGCTTCCGCCTGTGGAATGCGGGCTTCTATCCTGAAGCGCAGCAGCAATTGCGCCTGTTCGTCGATCAGCATCCGAACCATTGGCGCACCACCTATGGTCGCAACCTGCTGGGCCGCGCTTATCTTGACGATGGCAAACCGCGCGAGGCTGCACCGTGGTTCCTGCGCAATTATCAGGTCGACAAACAGGCTGCGCGCGCGGGTGACAGCCTGCTCTATCTCGCGGAAGCCATGATTGCATTGGAAGACACCAACCGCGCCTGCATCGCGCTCGCAGAATTTGGCGAGACATATCCGGCGCTTGCGAGCGGTCGCTTGCTGGATCAGTATGAGGCGAACCGCCGGAAAGTGTCCTGCAATTGATACGGCGATTTCACCTGAACTGATTGCGCGGTTTCGCGCTGAGATCGAACGCGCTGGCCTGGAAAGCGAGCGCTTTGGCTTGGCTGTTTCAGGCGGGCCAGACAGCCTTGCCATGTTGCTGCTCGCGCAAGCGGCATTTCCGGATCAGTTCGAGGTAGCTACGGTTGATCATGGTCTGCGCGAAACTGCGAAAGGCGAGTGCGCCTTTGTCGCGCAAGTGTGCCAGCAGCGTGATATTCCCTGCGCTGTGCTGACGGTCAAAGTCACCGAAGGCAATCTGCAGGCTCAGGCGCGTGCAGCGCGCTATGCAGCGCTTGAGTATTGGGCCTCAGACCGCGGACTGGCTGCGATCTTCACCGCGCATCATGCAGATGATCAGGCAGAGACGCTCATGATGCGGCTCAACCGCGGCAGCGGGGTGGCGGGCCTGGCAGGCGTGCGTTCGGTCAGTGAGACTGGCGATCAAGGCTTGCGGATTGTGCGCCCGCTTCTGGGATTCCGGCGAGAGGAGCTGGCCCGCGTAGTCGAAGCATCAGGGCTGGAAGCGATGCAGGATCCGTCAAACGAGGACACAAGGTTTGACCGTGTGCGCATCCGGCAAGCACTTGCTGAAGCGGACTGGCTCGATCCGCTGGCGATTGCGCAATCGGCGCAGCATCTCGCCGATGCCAATGACGCGCTCAACTATGCTGCAGAGCGTTTTTGGGAGGAGAATGCGCGGCGCGATGGCGGTGCCATCCTTCTGCCGTTTCACCCCATGCGTGCGACGCGTTTGCAACTGATGGCGCGCGCGATCAGCGAGCTTGGCGGTAATCCGCGAGGGAGCGATCTGGCACGGCTCGATGACGGATTGCCGCATCTGCGCAAAGGCAATGTGGCGGGCGTAATGGTAGAGCTTCGAATGGACGAGGGGATCTCATTCCTGACTTTCAGTCCCGAACCCCGGCGAAATTCCTAGCAAAATCAGCCATGTGCACCGAATTCATTGGCGATAGCGGTCGATAGCCTCAAGCAAAGCCCGTATGCCCGCTCGATAGGATCGATATAATCGCGTGCGATCGCGGCATAGCTTTCGCCGGTGCTGTCCGGATAATCGCTTGGCGCATCGACCGCAAAATCGGTGATTTGCGGGAAATGCGTGGGGAAGGCTCGCCGCATTTGCGCCAGCGCGTCATCCACCCGCAATGTGAACACCATTTCCAGCACATCGTCGCGGCTGATGTCATTCGCGCGGCTGAAAGCCGGAACTGACACTGCTTTGAGGAACATGTGTTGGAGTAAGGCCAGCCTGAGCGATTGCGCCACACCGATTGTGCGGCGAATGTTTTCGCGTTCCTCCAGCGGTTTTTCATCGGGGATCAGCGCCAGCAAGCGGTGCAGCTTCAGCGCATCGACGCGAAGCCGCGAGGCCAAGCGGCGGAATACGCCCGCGCGATCATCCTTGGTCAGATATTCCGCCAGCGCTTCGCAGGCATCCGATAGATGGCTCTCTGTGCCGCGATAGGGGCGACTGGCCCAGTAAGCACTGTTGAACAGCTCGCCATGCGCGGCGACGGTCTTGATGCTGGCGAGCGCATTCGAGCTGCGCGCAAGCCGGATCAACTGCCGCCCGCGCTCGCTTTCCATGATCAGCTGCGCAATCTCTTCGTAATTTCCGTCAGATGCGCTGCCGATCCCGGCGATGATATTCACCGGATAGCCGAGCTGCTGCAGGATCGCATTGTGCGGGATAGCGCGAATCTGGCGCAGGCTCATCTCGCGGTCTGCCGACAGATCGCTTTGCCGGCGCGACACACGGCTGCCGGTGGAATTTAGCAGCCCAAGACCAAACGCGGTCAGCGCGCGAGAATAGGTCTGGCTTTCCAGATGCTTGCGCTGATGACTGCGGATTGCGCGGTAGAAATCGAGGCTCAAGTCCGTGCGGCGATAGAAGGGGTCGGTCGGCGCATCGGGATCGGTGTGCGCGGGTTGTATTTCGGCAATGCGGGTGAGTGTTGCCCGCGCAAGCTCAGGCGTGGCGAAGAACATATAGCCATCGCCGCCCTGAAAGCTGACCTCAGGTTCCAGCTTGATCCCTGCGCGCACAAACCGGCGCTTCGCCCATGGGCTGAGCGGCCAGGTGAGCCGGTCTTCGAAACTGTCCGGATGCGCGCCGCGACCCATGCTCTCGCCGTGGGTGTTGAAGATCAGCGCGGCGACATCAGTCAGCCCGTTGGTTTCCATTGCTTCGCTGAGGCGCCCTTGCAGGCGCTCGATGGCGAGGCTCGCGGGGATCTGGCCGACAAAACGCCCCGCGTCGGAAAAGCCCGTCTGGATCGCGAGCCGGCCGCGTTGGCGAACATAGTGCTGATAGCTTTCCTCTGCACACAGCGCGTCCAAGAACCGCCCGCCATGCTCCAGCGCGCTTTCAGTCTCGAACAGCGGCGAAACATCGACCTTGTCTTCGATCCCGAACAGCTTGGCGAAATAAAGCGCGGCAAGAATTGTCGAAGGCTGCTCGCATTCGGCAATCAGCATGCGGATGGGCGCATCGGCGTCCACATGGGCAAGGATTTGCGCCATGGCGAGGAACTGGCGGATCGCGGTCGAGCTTTCGATCGCCAACGCAGCGAAATTCGAACGCAGCGGCTTCACCTTGGCCAGGATGTCACGCAGCGCGGCCATTGCGCCCTTGCTAGCGAGATCCAGCGTGTTGTCGGGATCGATCCGGCGGCGGATCGCATTGTGCAGCTGGCTGGAATTCACGCGGAAATGGATCCAGCCCATGCCCAGCCCATCTGCACGCATGGCGGCGGCAAGCGTTTTCAATTGCACCGCACGATCAATGGCGGCTTCGCGGGCTTCGGCTTCCAAAGCTTCGATGATCGGCGCGAGGCTGAGGAGCTTGTGCGGATCGTCCGCAGTCAGCTTGTTGGCGGCAGCGGAAAGCGCGTCAGGTTCGCTCAGGTCTTCGGCGAAGTCGGTCGCCCTCGCTTCGGCATAGGCAAGGGCAGGGCGCAGAATGCCAAGCAAAGTGTGCTCAGGATCGATCGCTTCAAGCGAAGCGGTGTAGCGTGCCAGCCGCTCGGCCTTCTCTGACAGGCGGAAGCCGATCGAATCGAACCATTTGATATCGGTCCGCCCGTCCATGTCATAGCCAACCCAGCTGGCGAAACGGAACGGCAGCGGTGCGAGCGTGTGCCATTCCTGCGGATATTTTTGCGCTGCATGTTCAAGCACTTCGCTGACGATTGCATCGCGCGCATCCTGCGCATGGGCAATCGCGCGCATGGCGCGGCCGTGTTCGTATTCGAGTGTAACGGCAGGGCGTTCAGCTCCGGTAACGCAGGCATTGGTGCCGATTTCCGCGCTGCTGCTGGCCGCTTCGGCAACTGCGGCGGACTGATCCGGTGTCAGCAGGAAGGTAGGGTGCGCGGTGAATACCGCGTGCAATTGCGGGCGTTCCCAGCGCGCACGAAATGCATCGAAATCAGGCTCGCTTAGCGCCTTGGCCAGCGCCGCCCGGTTCTCAGCCGGTGCAACCGGCGCGACCAGCCTGCGCAGGCGCAAGGCGCGGCTCTGCATGCTGTCACATTCCAGCTCGCTCACCAGCGCTTCGATGGCATCAAGATCGATCTCGCCGCCTTCGAGCTGGCGCGACAGATCCAGACCCAGCTGGAACACCGGGTTGAACAGCGGGGTTTGCTGCGTGCGATTGTGCAGCTGGCTCAGTTCGTCGATCAGGCCTTTGATATTGCTCATGAGCCCAGCTTCGCGGCATCGCGGGCCATGGCTTCGATTGCGGCCTTGTCGGGCTCGCCGCGCGGCGAGACCCAGCTGCCGCCTACGCACAGCACGAAATCATTGGCGAGCCATTCGGCGGCGTTGTCTGGCCCGATCCCGCCCGTGGGGCAGAACCGCACCTGGCCAAAGGGAGCAGCCAGCGCTTTCAAGGCTGGCAGGCCACCTGCGGCCATGGCCGGGAAGAACTTGAAATGCCTGAGGCCCAGATCGAGCCCGCGCATGATGTCGCTGGCATTAGCGGTGCCGGGGAGGAATGCGACCTGCGAAGCAATCGCGGCACGGCTCAAGGGTTCAGTCAGCCCCGGCGAGACAATGAATTCCGCACCCGCTTCCAGCGCGTCTTCCAGTTCCTCCGGATTAGTGACAGTGCCCGCGCCAACCACCGCGCCGGGCACTTGCTTCATCGCCTTGATCGCGTCGAGCGCGGCGGGTGTGCGCAAAGTCACTTCGAGCGCGCGCAGGCCACCTGCAACAAGTGCTTCAGCGAGCGGCACTGCGTGTTCGACTTCGTCTACCACGATCACCGGCACGACCGGTGCCAGGCGCATGACGCTTTCAATATCCATCATCAAAGGTGTTCCCTCGCAAATGCTGCTGCCGCGCCATAAAGGCCGGGCTGGGGGTGAACGATAAGCTTGACCGGCAAGTTCGCCATCATTCCGCTGAAGCGGCCTTTGGCAGCGAAACGGTCTGCAAAGCCCGATGCGAGCAGGGTCTCGCGGATGCGGTAGCCCAACCCGCCAGCGATCACCACGCCGCTTGCTCCCTGGATCAACGCGATATCTCCCGCCACGCTACCCAGCGCCAGGCAAAAGCGATCGACCGCGGCAGCGGCCAGGCTGTCCTTGCCTTCCATGCCCAGCGTCCAGATCGTGCGATCATCCAGCTCGCCCACGGCACGTTTTTCAAGCGCAGCAAGTGTATGATATATATCGACGATTGCGGGCCCAGAGACTACGCGTTCATCGGATACGCGCGTATGGCTCTTGCGCAGCCGTGCCAGGATTGCATCTTCGATGCTGTCGAGCGGGGCGAAATCGCCATGCCCGCCCTCAGTCGCCTGAACCCGATAGCCGCCTTCGCCATCGCGCCAGAAATGGGCGACACCCAATCCGGTGCCTGGGCCGACCACGCTGATCGTGCCGCTTGCGGGCAAGTCAACATCCGGCCCTGCCAGATGCAGGAACTGCTCGTTTGGTGCGCGCGCCGCCGCATGCGCGACGGCAGCGAAATCATTGACGATGGTGTGCCGCGCGCAGCCCAGCTTTCCAGCAATCAGCGGCGGGCGGATGATCCAGGGATTGTTGGTAAACCGGATCAGGTCTGGCTTGACCGGGCCAGCGACAGCCATGGCGACCGCATCGGGCAGCGAGCCACCCTTGCGCTGGGCAAAATCTTCCCACGCGGTCTGGAAACTGGCGTGATCATCAGTGTTGAGCGTTTCCGGTTCATCCAGCGTTATCGTGCCATCAGCCGCAATGTCCGCCAGCGCAAAGCGCGCGTGCGTGCCGCCAATATCGACGGTTACGATCTGTGTGGCACCCGCAGCCACGCTTAAAGCCCCGCTGTTGCCAGCATGGCGCTGCCGCCTTGCTCTGCGCCGTCCGCCAGGCTGCGGAACATGGCGAAAAGCTCGCGCCCAACGCCGGTTTCAGGCGCCGGATCGGGGGCAGCTTCGCGTGCATCAAGATCGGCAGTCGTCGAAAGCTCGCCGGTAACCGCGCAGACCTTCACAACATCGCCATCGCGCAGCTTGGCCAGCGGCCCGCCGCCAAGCGCTTCCGGTGTGACATGGATCGCGGCAGGGACCTTGCCCGAAGCGCCGGACATGCGCCCATCGGTGACGAGCGCGACGCGGTATCCGCGATCCTGCAACACGCCCAGCGGCGGGGTCAGCTTGTGCAGTTCAGGCATGCCATTGGCGCGCGGCCCCTGAAAGCGCACGACGACCACTACATCCTTGTCGAGCTCGCCGGCCTTGAAAGCAGCGGCGACAGAGGGCTGGTCATCGAACACGCGGCAAGGCGCCTCGACCGTATAACGCTCCGGGTCAACCGCAGAGCTCTTGAAGCAGCCGCGGCCAAGATTGCCTTGCACCAGCCGCATCCCGCCATCAGGCTGGAACGGATCGCTGGCGGGCTTGAGCATGGTGTCATCGCCGCTCTCGCCAACGTCACGCCATACGAGCTGGTCGTCATCGCCAAGGCCGGGCTCCTTGCCATAGGTGGTCAGGTCACCGTCCCACACGGTCAGGATGTCGCGATGCGCAAGCCCTGCATCGAGCAGTTCGCGGATCACATATCCCATGCCGCCTGCGGCGTGGAAATGGTTCACATCGCCGGAACCGTTGGGATAGACGCGCGCGATCAGCGGCACCGCGCTGGACAGCTCGGAGAGATCGTCCCAGTCGAACTGGATACCTGCGGCGCGTGCCATCGCGGGCAAGTGGATCGCATGGTTGGTCGAGCCGCCTGTCGCGAGCAGGCCGATGGCCGCGTTGATGATCGCTTTTTCGTCGACCATCTTGGCCATGGTGCGCTCGCGCGTGCCGGCGAGCTCGACCAGGCGATGCACAGCGGCACGATCCAGTGCCTGGCGCAACTTGGTGCCGGGCTGGATGAAAGCGCTGCCGGGGATATGCATCCCCATCATTTCCATCATCATCTGGTTCGAATTGGCCGTGCCGAAGAAAGTGCAGGTGCCGGGCGAGTGGTAGCTGGCGCTTTCGCTCTCAAGCAGTTCGGCGCGGGTCGCCTTGCCTTCGGCATAGAGCTGGCGAACGCGCTGCTTTTCCTTGTTGGGTATACCCGTCGGCATCGGGCCGGATGGCACGAAGACGGCTGGCAAATGGCCAAACCGCAGGGCACCGATCATCAGCCCGGGCACGATCTTGTCGCAAATACCCAAGAGCGCCATGCCCGAATACATCTGGTGGCTGAGCGCGACCCCGGTGGAGAGCGCGATCACATCACGGCTGAACAGCGAAAGTTCCATCCCGTCTTCGCCTTGCGTCACCCCGTCACACATCGCGGGCGTACCGCCAGCAACCTGCGCGGTCGCACCCACTTCGCGGGCGTAGACCTTCATCCGCTCGGGATAGCGGCCATAGGGCTGATGTGCGGAAAGCATGTCATTGTAAGCGGTGACGATGCCGATATTGGGGCTTTTGCCCTGCCGCAGCGTCTCCTGATCCTCCAGCGCACCGGCAAAGGCATGCGCGAGGTTGGAACACGAAACCGCGCTCATATCGGGCATGCGGTCCGCTTCGCGATCCATCAGATCGAGATAGGACTGGCGGCTGCCGCGCGATTTCTCGATCACCCGCTCGGTGACCTTGGCAATGACCGGGTTCAGTTCACTCATGCCAGCTTACTCCGTCGCGTTCAGCCAGCGCGATCGCCGCGCTTGGGCCCCAGCTGCCCGCGGTATATGTCTTGGGTTTGAGGTTTTGCGTGTGCCAGCCTTCGCGGATGGCATCGATCCAGTGCCATTGTGCTTCCACTTCGTCGCGGCGCACGAACAGCGTCTGATCGCCTTCGATCAGGTCCAGCAACAGCCGCTCATAGGCGATCCGGCGATGCTGGCCCACGAAAGCGTCAGGCATGGCGATATTGAGCGGCACCTGGCGCAGGCGAATGCCTTCACGGTCAAGCCCGGGCACCTTCGCCATCAGCGACAGCGTGATGTTTTCTTCCGGCTGGATCCCGATTACCAGCCGGTTGGGCTGCATGGTCGCGCCTTTGCCGGCAAAGATAGAATGCGGCACGCAGCGGAATTGCACGACAATCTCTGTCACACGTTCAGGCAAGCGCTTGCCGGTGCGCAGGTAGAAGGGCACGCCTTTCCAGCGCCAATTGTCGACATGCGCCTTGATCGCGACGAATGTCTCCGTATCGGAATCCTTGCCCAGCTCGTCATCATAGCCAGGCACAGCCTGCCCGCCGATGGCACCTGCGCGGTATTGGCCGGTGACGGTTTCACCTTTCTCGACTTGACGCAGCGCGCGCAGCACCTTTACCTTTTCGTCGCGCACGGCGGTGGCATCGAAATGCCCCGGTGGCTCCATCGCGACGAGGGCGAGCAGCTGCAGCATGTGGTTTTGCACCATGTCGCGCAGCGCGCCGCTGTCATCATAATAGCCCACGCGCGATTCCAGCCCGACGGTCTCAGCGACCGTAATCTGGACATGGTCGATATGCGCCGCATTCCAGATCGGTTCGAACATCAGGTTGGCAAAGCGCAGGGCGAGCAGGTTCTGGACCGTTTCCTTGCCCAGATAGTGATCGATCCGGAAAATCCGGTCTTCCGGGAAGGCAGAGGCGACCGCATCATTGATCTCGCAGCTTGAGGCGAGATCGGTGCCGAGCGGCTTTTCAAGGCACATGCGGACATTGGCGCCATCCAGCCCGGCGTGCTGCAATCCGCGGATCGTCGGTTCGAACAGGCTGGGCGCGGTTGAAAGGAAAATCGCCAAACCGTGTTTGGGCTCGCCCACTTTCTCAGCCAGCGCTTTGTAGCCATCCAGAGTGGTCGCATCGAGCTGCTGGTAGCTCAGGCGGTTGAGAAAATCGGCCATCCCGCCGCGCCGGTCAGCCGGCAGGTATTTCTCCAGCGCTTCGCGGGCAAAATTGCGGAATTCCTGGTCCGACATCTCGGAACGTGCAGTGCCGATGATCCGCAAATCATCATGCATCAGCTCATCTGCATCAAGCGCGCATAGCGATGGCAGCAACATACGCTGCGCCAGATCGCCGGTTGCGCCGAACAGCAGCAGCCGGTCCGCGGTAAAGCAGTCTCCGGTCATCGAAGGAACGTCCATCTACATGTTTCTCCAGCGCTAGCTATCACAGCATCTAGCCTCTCGGGCAATTGTGGGCCATAGCATCGCATAGCTATTCACGCGCCGGTTAAAAACCGGGGGTGTTGGGGGAAGAGGACAATGGATGGGCCGCGCAAACCCGTGCGGGTGACAAGTTTCGATGTCGCAGAGAAAGCCGGGGTCAGCCAATCGACCGTATCGCGGGCCTTGTCCGGCTCTGCTGTAATCACTGAAGCGACCCGCACGCGGGTGCTCGAAGCGGCCAGCGAGCTTGGCTATTTCGTTGACGAGCGCGCCGCGCGGCTCAGGCGCGGTCACACCGGCACTTTGGCGACGGTTGTCATCTGCAAGCCCGGTCACAGCGCGAAAGACGTAAATCCATTCTCCTATGCACTGCTTGGCGGGATTTGCACCGCGGCCTCTGCACGCGGGCTCGAAGTGCTCGTTTCGCTCCAGTCCGAAGAAGACAAGCTGTTTGGCCATTATGTTGAACGTGGCCAGGCCGAGGGTCTGATCGTGATCGGGACCACCGCGAACAAGGCGGCATGGGAATTCTTCCGCAATATCGGCGAAACCAGCCAGCCGGTGGCCTATTGGGGCTCTCCCTTGGGCGATCTCGACTGGGTCAGTTCGGACAATGAAGCGGGCGCAGGTCTGGCTGCTGCGCATCTGGTCGGGCAAGGCTGCAAGAACCTGGTTTGTATTGGTTCGCACAGCTCCGTGCAGCGCCAGTTTGCCGAGCGGACGGATGCCTTCGTCGAGCATGCCAGAAAGCTGGGTAGCGAAGCCCGGTTGGTCGAAATCGAACCGGGGCTGGACCGGCGTGAACAGGGGCGCTTGGCCGTGGAAGCATTGCTTGCGTCCGGCAAGCCATTCGACGGCATTTTTGCCGTATGCGATGCGATCGCCTTTGGCGTGCTCGAAGCGTTGAAAACAGCCGGAATGACGGTTCCGGACGATGCGAAAGTGATCGGTTTTGACGGACTGCCTGCGGGCGAGCTGACCAATCCGCCGCTAACCTCGATCGAACCCGATTTGGATCTGGCCGGGCGATTGCTGGTTGAAGCGGTGACGGCTGGCGAGGATGAGCCGCATCCCAGCGTGCGCCGCGTGCCGGTGCGTTTGCTGGAAAGAGCGAGCGCCTAGCTTCTCGCGCGCCCTACCGCTTCGCTACTTGAGGGCGGGAGCGATCACCCCGAACAGGTCATGCGCATCGGCATCTTCGATATCGACGTTTACGATGTCGCCTGACTGCAGGCTCTCCGGCACATTGCGCAAATAGACCGCGCCATCGATCTCAGGCGCATCGGCCTGCGAACGGCCCGTAGCGCCGATATCGCCATCTTCATCGGGCTCGCCGACTTCATCGATGATGACGGGGATGGTCTTGCCGATCTTCGCTTGCAGCTTCGCGGCGCTGATCCGCTCGGTGACTTCCATCACGCGGGCATATCGCTCTTCCTTGACCTCTTCCGGGACCGGGTCGGGCAAGGCATTGGCAGCAGCGCCGTCGACCGGTTCGAAGCGGAATGCGCCCACGCGGTCGAGCTGCGCTTCTTCCAGCCATTCGAGCAGATAGCGGAAATCATCCTCGGTTTCGCCCGGGAAGCCCACCACGAAGCTCGAGCGAACCGCGATATCGGGGCAGATTTCGCGCCAACCCTTTAGCCGTTCCAGCACTTTGGCTTCGTTCGCCGGGCGCTTCATCGCCTTGAGCACCTTGGGCGAGGCATGCTGGAACGGAATATCGAGATAAGGTGTCAGCAGCCCTTCGGCCATCAGCGGGATCACCGCATCAACATGCGGGTAGGGGTAGACATAGTGCAGCCGCACCCACGGGGTTTCGCCTTGCGGTGTGCGCAGCTGGCCCAATTCGCGTGCGAGGTCTGTCATATGCGCGCGGACCGGATGCCCCTTCCACGTCCGCTCCTCGTGCCGGATATCGACGCCATAGGCGCTGGTATCCTGGCTGATCACCAGCAGTTCCTTCGTCCCGGCAGCAACCAGCTTCTCGGCTTCGCGCAGCACCGCGTCCACGCGCCGGCTGGCCAGCTTTCCGCGCAATTGCGGGATGATGCAGAAGGCGCAGGAGTGATTGCACCCCTCTGAAATCTTCAGATAGCTGTAATGCCGTGGGGTAAGCTTGATGTCTGGTTGCGGGATCAGGTCGACAAACGGGCCCTGACTGGGCGGCGCGGCTTCATGCACCGCTTCAACGACCTGTTCGTATTGATGCGCGCCGGTGACAGCCAGCACTTGCGGATGTGCCGCGCGGATCGCGTCTGCTTCCTCGCCCATGCAGCCGGTCACGATTACACGGCCATTTTCCGCAATCGCTTCTCCAATCGCTGCCAGGCTCTCTTCCTTGGCGGAGTCGAGGAATCCGCAGGTATTGACCAGCACCACGTCAGCCCCGGCATAGTCCGGGCTCATCGCATAGCCATCGGCGCGCAGGCGCGTGAGAATCCGTTCGGAATCGACCAGCGCCTTGGGGCAGCCAAGCGAGACCATGCCGACCTTCTTCTGATCCGGAAGCTGGGTAGTTGCAGTGTTCATAATCGGCGCGCCCACTACACGAGAGGGGCAGGCCGCGCTAGTGGCTCAGTGACCATCGCCTTGCGTTGTGCCATTATCCGCCGGGACGATTTCAACCAGGATATCGCCTTTCTGCAGGCTCTGGCACTCATCTTCCCAGAATCCCAAGGCTCTTCCGCCGCGATAGATCCGCAATCCGCGCCCACCGCTGGTGAGATCAGTGATCGCTGAGCCGCATTCCTCGTCGGTCACTTCACGCTCGACCAGCTGCACGCGGCCTGTCACAGACGCGAGATCGGCGAGGTAATCGGCGATATGCGCGCCGCGCGCGCTGCCGGCGAGCAGTAGCCCGGTAAAGCGCACCGGGTTGATCACTGTGTTCGCACCGGCCTGGCGGGCCAGCGCTTCATTGTCGTCCGCGCGCACGACCACGCTGATCGGTATGTCATGCGCCAGCGCGCGGACAGTCAGCACGATCAGGATCGATGTGTCATCGCGGCCAGCAGAAACCAGCACGCGCTGTGCTTTCCTGATCCGCACAGCCTCCAGCGTGGAATCGCGCGTTGCATCGGCCGCCATGACATTGCAGCCCAGCTTTTCCGCTTCGATCAGCCGCTCCTCGCTCGGATCGACAACAACAATATGGCTTGGTTCAATCCCGCGCTCGATCAGCTCGTGCACGCTTTCAGAGCCGGAAACTCCGAAGCCGAGAACCACGATATGATCGGCGAGGTTTTCCTGAATACGCTCCATGCGCCACTTCTCCCAGCTGCGCTTGATGATGAAATTATACGCTGTCCCGACGAAAATGAAGAACACCGCAAAGCGGATTGGTGTCACGATGATTGCTTCTACCATGCGCGCGCGATCAGTGACTGGCGCGATATCGCCAAAGCCCGTGGTCGTGATCGAGATCATCGTGAAATAGACGATGTCCGAAAAGCTGACATGGCCATCGACACTGTCGACCAGCCCGCCGCGATCGAACCAGTGAATCATCACGACGACAAATACGAGCACCAGCGCCAGACCGATGCGGATAAAGAAATCGCCCCAAACCGGCACTTTCACCGCGCGCCTGAGCGGTTTGAATCGCGGCCCGCGAAAATGCCGCTCAGGCTTGGCGGGAACGATCCGGTCGAGCTGCTTTTCAGTCACAGACTAAGCCTTACTATCCGCCAAACCGCTGCGCCAGCCCCGCCAGCGAGCTATGGTGGGTAAGGTCAAGCTGCAGCGGGGTGATTGACACGCAACCATCGGCAATCGCTTCCAGATCGGTCCCGTGATCGGGCGTATGCTCGATCGCATCCAGCCCGAACCAGTAATATCGCTGGCCGCGCGGATCGCGCCCTTCGACCACCGAAGCGCGGGCATAATCATGGAAGCCCTGCCGCACCACACGCATGCCTTGCACCTCTTCCGGCGCGAGGCAGGGGAAATTCACGCTCACCAGCGTGCGCGGCTCGAACGGTGCATCGATCAGTGGCTGGATTACCTTGGGGGCCCATTCGCGCGCGGCGGCAAAGCGATCACCCCAAGCGGGGCGTTCCTGCTTCATTACCTGGCTCATCGCGATCGAGCGGATACCGGCGAGCGCACCTTCCATTGCGGCGGAAACGGTGCCGGAATAGGTGATGTCATCGCCCAGATTGGCGCCCGCGTTGATACCGGAAAGGATCAGGTCCGGCGGGGTGTCGAGCACGTGCTTCAAGCCAATCGACACAGCATCGGTGGGCGTTCCGGTGACGGACCAGCGCCGCTCTGCGTGTTTGCGCAGCCGCACCGGCATGGAAAGCGTGAGCGAGTGGCCTGCGCCGGTCTGATTGTCAGAAGGGGCGCAAACCCACACGTCATCGCTTAGTTGATGCGCGATCTCTTCCAGCAGGGCGATACCCGGTGCGTGGATGCCATCGTCATTGGTGACCAGGATACGCATCAGCTGGCAGGCTCCAGCTTGGTGACGTCGCCCATATAGGGGGCGAGCACGTCTGGCACGCTCACGCTACCATCGGCGTTCTGGTAATTCTCCAGCACCGCCACCAGCGTTCGCCCGACTGCAAGGCCGGAGCCGTTGAGCGTGTGGACGAAGGCGGTCTTTTTCTCGCCTTCGGGGCGATAGCGCGCATTCATCCGCCGCGCCTGGAAATCGCCCGTGTTCGAGCATGAGCTGATCTCGCGATAGGCGCCTTGGCCGGGCAGCCAGACTTCCAAGTCATAGGTCTTGCGTGCGCCGAAACCCATATCGCCGGTGCACAGCAGCATCTTGCGATAGGGCAGATTGAGCGCTTCGAGCACTTCCTCTGCCGCGCGGGTCATGCGCTCGTGCTCGGCTTCGCTCTCTTCGGGCCTCACGATGCTGACCAGCTCGCACTTTTCGAACTGGTGCTGGCGGATAAAGCCGCGCGTATCCTTGCCCGCTGCGCCCGCTTCGCTGCGGAAGCACAGCGTCAAGCCGGTGAGGCGCATGGGGAGTGCGCTATCATCCAGGATCTGGCCCATGACCGAAGCAGTCAGGCTGACTTCGGACGTGGGGATCAGCCAGCGATCATCGGTCGTCCGGAAGCTATCGTCGGCAAACTTGGGCAGCTTGTCCGTGCCATACATGGCTTCATCGCGCACCAGCACCGGCGGATTGCATTCGGTATAGCCGTTCTCGCGCGTCTGCTTGTCGAGCATGAACTGCGCGAGCGCGCGGTGGAGGCGCGCCATGTCGCCGCGCAGGAAGGTGAAGCGCGCGCCACTCAATGCAGCGCCGGTTTCGAAATCCATGCCGAGCGCAGGGCCGAGATCGGCATGTTCGCGTGGCTCGAAGGCGAATTCGCGCGGGCTCCCCCAGCGACTAACCTCGACA
>JASBTD010000045.1 GCA_030148605.1 Erythrobacter sp. | reverse complement strand
CCGGTGCTCGCACTGGCGTGCAATATCGTGGTGGTAGCGGGCAGCTCGATCCGCTTTGCCAAAGCCGGCGTGACACCGTGGCGCGGCGCATTGCTGCTGACGGGGCTGGCCGCGCCCGCGGCCCTGATTGGCGGGCTGACTCCGATCAGCCAGGACGCCTTCCTGACGCTGCTTGGGCTCAGCCTGCTTCTGACGGGAGTAACGATGCTGTTGCCGGTCAGCCAGCAGAGCGACACTGAACCGGGCCGGTTTGCCCGCCTGGTGCCCTTTGCCGCTGTGCCGCTGGGATATCTGGCGGGGCTGGTGGGCATCGGAGGGGGAATCTTCCTTGCCCCGCTGCTGCATCTCACCCGCTGGAACAATGCCCGCGCGATCGCGGCAACGGCCAGCTTTTTCATCCTTGTGAATTCAGTGTTCGGGCTCGCCGGACAATTGCTGAAGAATGGCACCGGCCTGCTTGGCGGTGCGATTTATGGCGGTTTGGCGTTGCTGCTCGCGGTTGCGGTGGGCGGACAGATCGGCAGCCTGATGGCGCTCAAATACCTGCCTCAACGCATCATTCGATGGCTGACCGCGGCTTTGGTGATCTGGGTGGGAGCGCGCTTGCTGCTGGGGCTTTGAGCCGCGTTTCACGCGCGTTGTGTGAAGTGGCTCCCCGAGTTTACATCTAACTCCTGTGCACGGCCATGCGCGGCTGTGCAAAAACCTACGGAATTCCGTGGGTTTGACTTTTCATCTGTCCATCACTGTGCATAGCTGAGTGCCTAAATCCACGCTTCAGTGTGGGAACTCGTGTGGGAGCTAGAAAGGTGGGGATTCTAACCGACTTGAAAGTGAGGAAGGCTGGCCCTGGCGTTCACGGCGATGGCGATGGTCTTTATTTACGCGTGAAGCCAAGCGGTGCCAAGTCTTGGGTGCTTCGTGTCCAGTTTCAGGGGAAGCGACAGGATATTGGGCTCGGGGGGTATCCAGCTGATCGTTCGCTCGCAGAAGCGAGAGAAGAGGCTGCGAGACTTCGGAAGCTGGCGAGGCGCGGGGGCAACGCAATTGCAGAGCGCGATCGCGAGAAGGTTGCTGTGCCAACGTTTGCGGAAGCCATGGACGTCGCACACAAAGAACTCTCGAAAGGCTGGACGGATAAGAACGCGGCGGCATTCAAGGCCTCGCTTGAGCAGCATGTTCTCCCCAAGATCGGGCGCGAGCGGGTAGATCAGATCGGCTCGAAGGAAGTCATAGCGGCATTGGCTTCGACCTGGACGGATAAGCCGCATTTAGGCAAGAAGCTGCGATCTCGCATCCTGCAAGTCCTTAGCTTCTCGAAAGCCCGCGGGTGGAGAGAGATGCCACTGCCAGATGCTCGCGAACTACGCGACGGTTTGGCTCGCCAGCCATCGACTGGGAACTTTGCCGCGATCGATTATCGGGACGCTCCGTCCTTCTTTCAGACAGAGCAAGAGAAAGAGCAGACTGCAGGCCGCATGGCGCTGCTCTTCACGATATTGACTGCAGCGAGATCCGGGGAGGTTAGACAGGCGAGATGGTCACAGATTGACCTTGAGGCAAGGCGATGGAGCCGTCCTCCCGAAATTATGAAGAACCGCAAGCGCCATGTCGTAACACTAAGCGACGCAGCAATCGCGGTTCTGAAAGAAGCGGCCAAGGCATTCGGAAAATCTGGCCTCGTATTTCCTGGCCAACGGGTGGGGAGCAGCCTCTCCGACATGACATTGTCGAAGGTCATGCGGATGGCTGGACGAAAGGAGACTGTGCACGGCTTTCGGTCAACATTTCGAGACTGGGCAGCCGAGCGCATGCCTCACGTCCCCGCGATGGTTGCCGAGATGGCCTTGGCCCACAAGGTGGGAGACAAAACGGAGCAGGCATATCTCCGCTCAGACCTGCAAGAAATGAGGCAGGATTTGATGCAATGTTGGGGCGAATTTTTATCCACAGAATGACTAGTAAACCACTGAAATAACGATGAAAAATGCCGCGATTCAAAGGATTCAGCGGTCGGGCTAGGAATGTCGTCATGTGTGCAGAAGCATGCAAAACGACAGGAGAAGCCAGTGTATCAAATAGCAGAGAAAGGCCCGCCACCGCTTGCGTATCGGGTCGATGATGCTTGCCGCGCGATCGGCATTTCTCGCAGCAAACTTTATGAGTTGGTTCGGGACAAGAAACTGAACCTTGTGCGAATTGGTGGGCGCAGCGTTGTTCCTGCTGATTCCCTTCGCGCGCTTCTCGAAGGTGAAGCCGCATGAGGCGGGCAGTCGAAGTGGTGAAGGTTGAAGGCGTCGGCTTTCAGATAGTCACCATCGGATCGGAAGGTCGAAAGGCCAGAGCCCTTTTCCAGACCGCGGAGGCAGCGAACGCCGAAGCGCGGATTCTGCGCGAAATAGGGCTCGGGCTCGAAGATGTAGGACAGAACCTCACGGGCCAGCGCCGCGCGAGAACCAAGCTGAAGCTTTGGGAGGCTTCTGATGCGAAGTCCTCCTGAACGCAAAAGCCGCCCGGGCAGGGGCGGCTCGGATCTCAGCTGGCAGGCGTTCGATCAAGTAGATCAATACCGCAACACGAGTCCCTGGTCAAACGTCACGGCGGGCATGCGCGATGCACTCCTCTCACATGGAGCGCGGCGATGAGTAACAATGTCATCCCTTTCCCGGAAGATCGCTATTTCACGGTCCGCAAATGCCCACGCGTCTGGGTTGTCGAGCTTGTCTTTCCCGTTGGTCAGCGCGTCTTTCGCCAGCGGTTCGGGCCGAACTTTCGCAGCAAACCTCATGCGATCGGATATGCGCGTCGCCGCGCCAAGCGCTCGGGCTTGCCCGTAGTGCTGGAGGGTGCGGCATGACCGCGCCGGCCAACATAGACGAAATCCGCGTATTCCTGCCGGATATCAGCGAGAGCGAGCACGCGCTCCGCGTCAAAATGCGCAAGCTGCGTAATGTGGCCGCGAAGATCATTTCGAGCACCGGAAGCGACACGGCGCGAGGACTTGCCTGGCATGCGTCTGACTATGCAACGCACTGGCTCTACGCGCCCGCCGATGAGGCAGCGATCGAAGATCTGAACCTCTTCCTCAACCGTCTACTGAAAACTGCCCTGCAAGCGCAGGACATTGACGAATTCGGACCCGGCGAAATTCCTCACGGTGGGGGCACAAATGTCTGAAAGCATGGATGCGAATGACGAGCTGCGGCAATTCGGCTTCAGTTCAGTGCGCGCGAGCCTCGACGCCTCAGTGTCGATATTGCCTCCATTTCCACCCGTAACGGCTTACGAGGATGATGCGGAGGAATTCTTCGAGGAAGAGCAGGGCGAAGGGGACGCGGGTGGCGGGTCGCCCGCGAATGGGCAGGGGGCAAACTCCGGGGCACACCCGCTGACAATCTTCTCCGATCCCGAAGTAGAAAGCTTTACCGCCCCCGAATTCGTAATTGATGGAACGATTGTGGCGGGCATGGTGGTGCTGGCCGGTGGTTGGGGTGCGGGTAAGACATCGCAGCTGGTGCCATTGCTGTTTCGAGCCGCCCACCTGTGCCAGCCTGACGATCCTCTAAAGCCATTGCTGCGGCGCCGCGTTGTCTACGTGACAGAGGATGCCGAACAGGTCAGGCGGATAATCCGTTCAATGCGCATCGCGGGAGAACTCGAAGGCATCTCACCTGAGGAAGTGGCAGACTACTTCAAGATCGTGAGCGCTGTTCGTATGCCGGCTCGTGAGATCGTCAAGGTTGCCGAGCCCTATTCCGGCCTGGTTACAAGGAACGTTAATCGAGCAAATGGTGTCGAGCATGACGCGCATGCGCTGATCGTATTTGATACGCGCTCGGCCACGATCGATCTTGATAGCGAAGACGACAATACCGAGGCTGGTCGTGTGGTTTCCACCTTGCGTCAAGGGTTGCCGGACAATCCCATGATCATCGTCGGCCATGTGGCCAAGGCGCTCAAGCGATCGTCCGTTGTCTCAGAGATGTCTGGGCGCGGCGCTGGCGCGTGGGAGGCTGACGCCCAGCAAGTTCTTTATCTGATCAATGATGAGGGCCAGCGCTGGCTCGATGTAAGCACCGGCAAGCATCGCTTCGTCCCCAAGGTCGACGGAATCACATTCGAGACGAGCGAGAACGAGACGACTGCAATCGATCCTCTCGGTAATACCATCTCGATGCGCCTCATCCACGGAAAGCCCATATCTGTAGCGTTGGGCAAACGTGCTGCACAAAAGGCCGAAGAGCAGGAAAGAGCAGCCAAGGAAGCGCTGAACGAATTGCGCGGGCAAATTCTGCGGACAGCGCGCGAATGGCAGGCCAGCGGTGTGGGCTTCAATCGCAAGAAGTTGCTGGATGCCACGAAGGGAAGGCGTGAAAACCTCGTTCAAATCATCGAAGCATTGTTGGACGAATACTGGCTAGTTGAATTGAGCATACCGGCCGCGGCAAGAACTCATCCGAGCCGAAGCCATTATCTCGCCGCTCTCAGCCCGGAAGAGCGCGAGCGGTATGGCAAGAATGGCGAATTGCCGGAGCATGCGAAGACCCCTCCCAAGGAGTACGCCAAGCCATGATTTCACCGGTTCCCGCCTCGTCGGCTCGAACAGTCGCTTTTGTGCCAGATTTCCGCTTCGGAGACCTGATTCATGCCCCCAGCAACGTGCTGATTTCACCGGTTCCCGTTTTACCGGTTCCCTATAGAAAAAACACTCGGGAACCGATGGAACGGGCCTTAGTGGCCCCCGTTCCATCTCTTCGGATTTCCATGCGTTCCCGGAACCGATGGGAACCACTGGGAACCATTGGGAACCTGTGGGGGTAGCATGGACGACAAATATCCCCACCCACACGAAGGCCCTGATCGAGATGATCTCAGTTTTCCGCAGTCATCGCGCGTGTCATGCGCGCGCGAGACTCTGTCGCAAGAGCGTGCCGATCTGGCGGCTGAAGTCCTGGAGCATGTCGAAGAGCACATGGCCGCGCTCGACCTGTTGATCCGCAAGGCCCGCAACACGAAGGCCCGATCATCGTACCGCAAGGAACACTGGTGGCTGAAGCAGCTTGCTGAACTGCTGGAACGCTGGCGCGATCTGCATCGGTAGTTTTGCGAGCAGTACGCATGCGTGATGCGCGCGAGAGAACCTTAGAAAACCTCAGATCACCAGCGATTCAAACACTCAAGCGTCACCCCTAAAAAGTGACGCATGCCAGCGGAAACCGCCTTTAAGCCCGAGTTCGCCAAGCAGGCCCGCCAGATGGCGGAGTGTGGCGCTACGGATCGCGAGATTGCCGAAGAGTTCGGCGTATCGGTTCGCACCCTGCATCGCTGGAAACACACACATGAAGGCTTTGCCGAGCAATTGAAGCTCGGGAAGGAACTGCCCGACGATCGCGTCGAACAGAGCCTCTATCGCCGGGCGACCGGATACACCTTCGAGGCGCAAAAGGTGCTGCAATACAAAGGCGAGCCGGTTGTCGTGGATTACCTCGAACACGTCCCGCCTGACACCACTGCCGCGATTTTCTGGCTCAAGAACCGGCGCAAGGAAGACTGGAGGGACAAGGCTGTGATCGAACATGAAAACGTCGATGATCTGGCTGATGCTCTGATGCGGGCACGTCAAAGAGCGATCGAAGCCCAGTCGGGAACGCCAAACGTCACCGATGCCCTGAACGCAGGCCGGGAATTACGCAGAAAACTTGAAGGGGCGACAATCGCACCTGAAGCCAAGGAGAATTAAAATGTCGCACGCTGTTCTTGCGATCGAAAGCTATGAAGAACGTCACGCTCAGCTGAGTGCGGACCTCGCCAGGGCTCAGGAAGCGCAGCAACGCGCTGCCTTTGACGAAACCGCAGGTGTAGGCTCTGAAGCTGAAACTGCCGCTGCTCAGGCCGAAGTGGACGCGATAAGGGATAAGATCAGCAAGCTTGAATCTGCTCGCAAACATGCCCTGAAGGTAGAGCAGGAAGAGCGCAAGAAGGCGAAGGCCTCGGCATTCGAAGCTTTCTCGAACAAGGCCGAGCAAAGCCTGAAGAAACGCTCGAAGGCAATCAAGGATATCGAAAAGGCCGCTGAGGCCTTGCGAGCCGCTATCGTCTCACATCGCGTCGCCACAACCGAGTTGAGCGAAGCGGCTCGCTACTATGTCGCGGGTCATGGCAAGGGGCTTGATGCATTGCGGGGGTTCAGTGTCGTGCTCGAAAGCGATCTCCCGATGGGGCGCATTCTCGGCAACTTGCTCGACGTGCCGCGCTTCGTCTCGCGAATCGAAACCGGGACAATCCCGAACACGCCCGAACGTATGGAAAGCGGCAAGGCTGAGCAGATTCGCCAGCATGTCGCTCGCCTCGCACCGGGAGATACATGATGGGCTCGCATGTTGTCCGCACGCGCATTCAGCGGCCTGACGGGCGAATTCTTGAGCCGGGTGATACGATCGATCATGATGGTCCCCACACGTGGAAGCTGATCCCACTCGATGAGAAACTGCGCGCGGAATGGGCTGAGGTCACGCCTGTGCCGGAATGGGCCGAGACACCGACCGTTCGCCGCGATCTCGAAACCAGCGTCAACCAGCTGCTCGTGATTGCAAGCGAGCGACGCACTCATGCTTAGGGCACCGTTTGGCAATCCACTTGAATGGGCAAAGGCTGAAGCCTGGAAGCAGTCGCAACTTCTGCGGCGGGGCATTGGTGTGGATGGTTCGCCAAAAGGGCATCCCCTCGCGGCTGTTCAGTTACCTCGCGAATTGTTCTTTCGCCGTTAGACCGGGAGGCGATCTTGGCCACTAATCCTTTCGACTATGCGGCTCGCTTCCAGCGTCGTTCGTCACCGGCCCGCGAATTGCGGGCACTTGATCCGGTCCAGGCGGAGATCGAGCGCATCAAACGCGAAGAGCTGGACGTAATTCGCGACGCGCCAAAGCCCGAGCAGATTGTCAGAGCGGACAGCATAGCGCGAGCGGTGGGTGTCGAGGCCTATGAACTTGGCGATCTCGATGAAGCGGAGAAGTCACTTCAGATCCGGCAACTGGGCGATCTCGGTTCACGTCATCCCTCGCTAGGCAGACATTTCGCGCAGAATAGCCGTCATGCAGCGATCGCTCGTGACGATGTGGAAGCGCTCGACAAGGTTGCATCGGCATTTGATGCAAACAAGCTGAGCGATGGCTGGTCGATTAAGGCGACGCCTGAAGTTGACCCGACCATCTGGAATAGCGTGAAGGGTGTCTTTTCCAGCCTTGTCGGAGGCTTCGAGCAGCTGCAAATCGGAGGTTCGCTGGCAATCGGTGACTGGCTTGGCCGCGCGTCATGGGAAACGGAAAGCCAGCGCAATGCATCGACCGAGATGCAGCTTCGCGAGTTCAGACGTGCGCAGGCGGATATCGAAGCAGTCCGTCCTGCCTTTCAGACAGCAACGGCAAGCGGCGTCTATTCGGGCGTTTCCTCGCTGGCACAAATGACACCTGCCATCCTTGCTTCGATCGGCACGCGTTCACCTGCACCCGCCATGATGATCGCAGGCGCGCAAACCGCGGCGCCGGCTTATGGCAAGTATCGAGCCCGAGGCGGGACGGTCACAGAGGCAACAGTCGGCGCATTGGGCGAGGGCGGTGTTGAAGCGGGTTTCAGTGCGCTGCCGTTCGGCACGATTGCAAGCAAGTTCGGTAGGGCCGGAACTGGACGCTTCGTGGCCGAGTTTTTCGGCAAGGAACTGGCAACCGAGCAGCTAACGACGCTCGCCCAGGACGCGATCGACACGGCCATCGCCAACCCGGACAAGTCATGGGACGAATACTGGGCCGAACGGCCCGCTGCGGCCTATGAGACGGCTATTGCGACGCTTGTCGCAACCGGAACGCTTGGAGCGCTCAACGTCGCTGCAACGCGCTCTGACCGGCGTCAGCGCGAGCGGATAAAGTCTGAAGCCGAGGGACATTTCATCGACACACTGGCCGAGGGAGCTGCGCAATCGAAGTTGCGAGAGCGCGATCCTGAGGCTTTCCGCACCATGCTCGATAAGCTCTCCGAAGGCATGCTTGCGGACAAGCTCTATATCCCCGCCGATGCGGTGCGCGAATACATGCAATCCGAAGGTTTCGAGGATTCGCAATTCTGGCGCGACCATGCCGATGACCTAGCGGAAGCCGAAGCGATCGGCGGTGACTTCGTGTTGCCAGTGTCCGAGGCGGTGACGCATCTTGCAGGCGGCAAGGCATGGGAAGCACTGCGCAAGGAGATGCGGCTTTCTGCCGGGGGCTATTCGCGTGCCGAGATCGAGACGATTGGCGATGAAGGCTCGATTGCGGAAGCCGAACTGGGTTCGCTGATTTCCGAGCGTAGCAATGATCCGCGCTCTTCGCTCTTCGCGGTGGCCTATCAGAAATTGGTCGATGCAGGGTTCACGAGTGCCACGGCTCGCACCCAGGCCGAATTCATAACCGAACGCTATGCGACGCGGGCAGAGCGACGCGGCGATGCGCTAACGGGCAGAGAGTTCGATCATGTCGGGATCGAGCAAGTCCTGCCCGAGAAGCTGAAATCTGCGGCAAAGGCCGACTCGCTTGATCTCGTCATCAACGCGATGCGCGGCGGGATGGATAGCGCAGTCGGGCAAGGGCCATCGCTGCTTGAATGGATCTCGTCACAGGGCGGGATCGAAGACCGCGGCGGCGATATTGCCAGCATGGGCGGCGATAAGTGGCACCGCGCCTATCCTTTCCGGCGCAAGTTGCTGAAGCCGTTCGATGCCACGCAAGGCAACATGATCGGCAGGGCTGACGATCGCAATACGGTCGAAGCGCTGTTCGATGCAGCTATCAGCGAGGGCTATTTCCCCGATCTCTATGCGCGGCGTGAGGCTGGTGAAACGCTTGATGCAAACGTCTTCCTCGACGCGATTGGCTCCGAACTTCAGGGCTCGCCTATCTATCGCCAGCAAAGCGATGCTTCGAACGAAACAACGCGGGCGAGGGAGGCAGGCGAAGAACTGCGCCAGCTATTGCAGGAATACGGGTACGATCCCGACACGATGCCCGATGCCGATGTCCGCGCCTTTGTGCAGCGGCTTGACCGTGGGGAGGCTGAGGGGCGTTCCTATGCCAGCGGGGAGCGCGGGCGCATCCTGTTTCGCGAGGATGGTACTGCCGTTATCCAGCTGTTCAAGTCGCGTAACCTTTCGACGTTCCTGCACGAGAGCGGGCACCTGTTTCTCGAAGAACTGCGGGAAGATGCGACCCGCGAAGGCGCATCAGCCCAGTTGCAGGCTGATTGGCAGGCGGTACAGGACTGGTTTGCTGCTAATGGTGTTGATCTCGAAGGCGGAGCGATCACCACGAAAGCGCACGAGCTATGGGCGAGGGGCTTCGAACGTCGTTTGATGGAAGGCAACGCACCCTCAAACGCTCTCGCGGGCGCCTTTGACACGTTCCGCACCTGGTTGATTGCGATCTATCGCCGGGCGCGCAATCTTCAGGCTCCGATCAGCGATGATATTCGCGCTGTAATGGACCGGCTCATCGCGACCGATGAGCAGATTTCAGAGAAGCGGGCGATGCAGTCGCTCGATCCTGCATTCCAGTCGATGGCTGACGCAGGCATGACGCGAAGCGAGTTTGCAGCCTATATGGAGCTTGTCTCGCAGGCGAAGACTGCGGCGGATAGCGAACTGCTCGGCAAGGCGATCGCAGGGCTGCGAGCGGTCGAAACCGAGCGCTATCGAGAGATCGAAACCGAAGTCCGTGCTGAAGTCACGCGCGCAGTTGATGCAAGGCCTGAATTCCGAGCGCTTGATGCCGTTCGCTCGGCTCCGCTCAATCGCCAATGGATAGTCGACCGGATGGGCGAGGATGCTCTGCGCCTGATGCCCAGGGGCGTCCCGCCATCCTACAAGGAGAACGGAGCCAATCCCGACACGCTGGCCGAAGCTGTCGGCATGGCTGATGGCCGCGAAGTTGTCGAAGTCCTGATGGGCCTTGAGAAGCGACGCCGGGAAATGCGCGACGCAGGCGATACGCGCTCGGTTCGGGCTGCGACGATCGATGCTGAGACCGCTGACGCCATGGCGGCACGTTACGGCGATCCGTTCATGACAGGCGAGATCGAGGAAGAAGCGCTCGCAGCGGTGCATAATGACTTGCAGGGCGAGGTTCTTGCAGCGGAAGTGCGGGCACTTGGCCGGCGCACCGGCAAGCCTCCGACGCCTTACTCGATGGCGCGGGCATGGGCGCGTCGACGGGTGAGAGAGGGCGAAGTCCGCGATCACCTGAGCGGAGCGGCATTGCAGCAATATCGCCGCGCTGCCGCCGCGAATGCACGCGCTGCCTTCGATGCTGTCGCCTCTGGCAATTACGAAGCCGCATTCCGGCACAAGCAGGCGCAGTTCGTGAACAATGCGCTGGTGCGCGAGGCGCGCGATGCTGCCAAGGAAATCCAGCAGGCGGTGAAACGGCTCGACCGGGCAGGCTCGCGCAAGACCATCGCCGGGGTTGCCCAGTCCTATCTCAACCAGGCGCACGCCTTGCTGGAGGAGGTCGATCTCAGGAAGCGTTCGGGTCGGCAGGTCGATCGGCAGGAATCTTTCGAGGCATGGGCCAATGCTCGCGAAGAGGAAGGGCACTCGATCACGGTGCCCAAGTCGTTCGCCACCGTCATCGGCAAGACCAACTGGACAAAGCTATCGGCTGACAAGCTGCTCGACCTCGACGACGCGGTGAAGCAGATATTGCATCTCGGACGCCTGAAGCAGACCCTCATCGACCGGCAGGAACAGCGCGAACTCGACAAGCTGGTGAACGAGGCACGCGAGACGATCGACCGCCTGCCGCTACGCAAGCAGAAGAGCTTCGAAGATCCGAGCAAGTGGGATGATGTGAAATCGGGTGTGCTCGGTGCTGGTGCTGCCTTGCTGAAGATGGAAACTGTCTTCGAGCGGCTCGACGGAGGCCATCATGGGGCCTTCAGCCGCGTAGTGTTTCAGCCGATCGCAGAAGCGCAGACCCGCGAACACAACATGATGAAGGAGGTTCTCGGGGAACTCGAAGCGCATGCCCAGGCTGTGCCGAAGAAGATTCGCGCGACATGGACAGACCAGATCACGATTCCCGGCCTGTTCGATCCCCGCACTCACGAGCCGGTCAAGGGCCCTCGTTCAAGGCTTATCGCGATGGCCCTCAACATGGGCAACGAGAGCAATGCGCAGAAACTGGCTGGCGGATATGGCTGGCGCCATGACGAAATCATGCGCGTGCTCGATAGCAATCTTGAGCCCGAGGAATGGCAGTACGTACAGCGCGTATGGGATACGATCGAGAAACTGTGGCCGCAGATCGAAGCGCTGGAAAAGCGGGTCAACGGCGTTGCGCCGCAAAAGGTCATTCCGCGCCGCCTGAACACGTCCGCAGGCATATTGCGGGGCGGTTATTATCCTGTCGTCTATGATCCATCTCGCAGCTTCGTGACGGGCGAGCAGGCCGCGCAGAGCAGCGACCGGCTGTTCGAAAACACCTATCAGCGTGCGGCGACCTCGCGCGGCTTCACGAAGGAACGCTCCGAAGTCGAACGGCCCATCCTGCTCTCGCTCGACGTGATGAACCGGCATGTGGCCGAAGTCGTGCACGATCTGACGCACCGCGAAGCCGTTATGCAAGCGGATCGCTTCCTGTCCGACAAGCGCGTGAGGCAAGCGGTTGATGAAACTCTCGGACCTGATGTCTCGGCCCTATTCCGGCCATGGCTGCAACATATCGCGAATGAGTGGGCCTATGATCGTGCCGGGGTGAGCAAGCTCGAAGCAGCGATGAAAATTGCCCGGCGCAATACAACTTTCGTTGGTATGGCCTATCGTATCGGTACGATGTTCTCCCAGATCGGCGGCTATGCGAACTCAATTGAGCGCATAGGCCCCAAGTGGCTGGCGACGGGGCTCAACATAGCTTTGCGCAATCCGCGCAAGGCCAGCGCCTTTGCGATGGAACGCAGTTTTGAACTCAAGACGCGGTTTGAACAGATCGATCGCGACGTGCGCGAGAATGCCCGCAGATTGGCCGGGAAGACCGATCTCGGTGCGATGGTCCAGCGCTATGGCTTCTCGGGCATTGTTGCCTTCGATAAGCTGGTGGCGCTTCCTACGTGGCTCGGGGCCTATAACAAGGCGATCTCTGCTGGTCTCGAAGAAGCGCAGGCCATCCATGAAGCCGACTCCGCGGTGCGGGAATCCCAGGGCGCAGGCGGTGCCAAGGATCTGTCTGCCATCCAGCGTGGGCGCGGCCCAGGGGGCGAACTCGGCAAGTCGCTGACGATGTTCTACTCGTTCCAGTCGGCACAGTTTAACCGCTTCGTGAAACTCTATTGGGATACCGGCGACGTAGTGCGGGACAAGAAACCCGAACTGGTGCCGGAGATTGCGGCGCGGGCCATGGTGCTGACTTTGCTCGTTCCAGTTGTCGGTTCGCTCCTGTCTGGCCGTGGGCCGGATGAAGACAATGAAGAGGGCTGGACTGAATGGGCGGCAAAGGAATCGCTCTACGGGCTCGCAGCTCCTATCCCGTTCTTCCGCGATGCCGTGCCGGTGGTAACCAAGAAGGCCGCGGGCGATCAGTCCTATGGCTATCGCTTCACTCCGATCGCGGGGATCGGGGAGTCATTCGAACGCGTGGCTGGAGATGCCCGGGCGATTGCCGAAGGACGAGAAACGACGCGGGCCACCCGCAACACGCTCGAAGCGGTTGGCTATGCAACGGGCCTCGTGCCAGGTCAGGGCGCTGCCACGGCTCAATTTGTGGTTGACGTAGCTTCGGGCGATGCCGAGCCTGAAAACCTCTCGCAATGGTGGGAAGGGCTTAGGACAGGGCGGATCAAGGAATGAGGGCAGGCTCAGTTCTTGGAGAGATACTTCGAAATAGCGGCTTGAATGCCGATGTCGCCGGGGCCTTCATCTCTTACAACACCGTCTGGCGTGGGGCGGAATATGGCAGTCAATACGATCGCGCGTTCAGTATCGAGGGAAGCTACTTCCTTGTCCATCGCAAGGAAGGTTTCCGTCATAACAGCCCGCTCCAGCGCGTCTTTCCTAAGGTGATGCTCGCTGAGCCAAAGCTTGATTATCAAGCGACCGATCCAGAACATTAGGGTCGTCAATGCAAGCAACGCGCCTGCCGTGAGGAAGTAGGTGGGAGCACGATTCTCGATCTCGTCAACCGAAAGGATCACCGTTCCAGCAATCCAGGCACCGATGATCAAGATTGCCGCAGCTGAAGGGAAGAAAACCAAGGCTCGGAATGCATAGCGCCGTTCAGCCATCCGATGCACTCTAGCTTTCGTTTTCCAGTAACGTACTGGCGCCCTCAGCCCCATCTGCTTCGTAAAGAAATCATTGGTTTCAGTGATGGCTGCAATCGAAGTTTCAGAACGCTCAGCGAGATTCCGCAATACCTCTTCGGATTTTCTTTCAGCACCTGCACGTAATAGAGCAATGGCCTTCCGGACCTTCCTGATCCGGCGACTGTCGCGACGAGACGCCTCCTGGTCGGACGCTTGCCGCTCATTCTCGAGTCGTGTGAACAACGCCCGAAGGCTGCGACGCTCGGCCTTCAAGTCTTCGGAGATAGCAAGCCGATCGCCCCAAGCTTCATCTACAGAAAGCAACATGGCCTTTATGTCGCTTGGGGTTTTTATCAGGTTCGCATCTACTCCCTGCCAAAGGATGCGGGCGAGGGCCCTTGCGACGCCTTCACCGAACTGATCTTTTGCCTTCTGGATCTTTTGACCGATCTCGGACTCGCTAGGTATTATCTGCTTCTGAACGCCCGAAAAGACATTATGAATCCACTGCTGAAGACGCGGATCATCGCCATTTGTGGCTAGTTGTATCCCCTGCTGCAAATTATTCGCGAGCTGCTGGAAGTGCTGCGGGTCGACTGTGGCATTCTCCTTATTGCCGCTCCAGAGCCACGTCGAGACCGTCCGCTCTCTTTCGAGCCAAGATATGAGTTGAGGCAGGTCCGAGAATTGCTTTGTGATACCAGCTTCAATTTCGATTGAGTAAGACGCTGCCATAGAACCTCCGATTCGAGGCAAGCATAGTCTAGTCGAGGCTAAGAAAAAGGCCCCCGCGTTGGCGAGGGCCTCTGCACGGCGGGTCGTAACACCGTGTAATTCAGTGCGTTAATGCATGTGCTCTGGCAATTCTAGCTTCGACTTCGGCTTTGCAAACGCGGTGGGCCTGAGCGACAAGGCAAATCAGAGCGCTCGCCTCTGACAGCCGTTCATGCACTGCATCGCCATGCGAATGGAATGGCGACGTTCCGTTAATGCGGAATTCCTTGATGTTGGTGTCCATCACGCTTCCTCCCTGTTGGCGGCGAGGTAATCCGCAAGCGCCTCGCGCTCATGGGGCTTCAGTTTGCGCATCATTCGGTTGGCGAAACTGTTGTCGATCGAGCAGGACAGGACTGCTTTGTCGCCTTTGCGGTTGATTGATCCTCCGCGATACTCGAATTCGTTGGCCCAGATGAACGGGTCAAACGTTGGGCTTCGATCGATACCGGCCAAACGCATGATGTCGGCCTTGATGTCGTCCATCGACTTGTGGCCGATCAATCGGCCATCGAGCGAAGCGACCTCGATCTTTGCCAACAAGGCGCGCCAGTCCGGCGCGTTGTGGGCGAGCAGATAGTCCTCGGCTGCGGTCAGAGCGTCGGCTTTGCGTTCGGATTCGTCGTCATCGTCTTCAGCGGGTGACCATACGGCCATCTCGCGGTGTGCGTCTCGATAGAGGCGTAATGCATCATTGAAGTGGTGCGCCGCATATTCGGCGCTGCTATTAGTGCTCATAGTCGTGCCCTCTCGTTCAGGGTTGCGATTAGGGCCGGGGGATAAGTTGCCGCTTTCCCTCGGCCTGATTTTTTGATATCAGAATTGAACTATGGCCGCAAGAAAAAATGATATCAGAAAAAGAGGGCGCCCTGCGACTGGTGAAGGAAAGGGCGTGCTCGTTCGCTTTCAGCCCGACCAGCTGGCCGAGATCGATACCTGGGCGGCAAAGCAGGAAGATAAGCCGAGCCGACCGGAAGCGGTGCGCCGACTCGTGAAGCGGGGGGCTGGGGGATTGATCGCGATCGCCTTGGGGCCCTGCTATCCCGTTGAGAGAGAATTTCTCCAGCTGTCCACATGGGACGGAGTGACATACGCCGCGAAAGGCAAGTCGAAGCAAGGGATGCTCTGGAAATTGGAAGGGGAGCACCTTGTTCGACAGGGCATCGTCAATCCTATGAAAGAGCAGCGTGGGCATCTGCTGGTAGGAAGTAAAGAGGATCCTGCCAGAGTTTTGCGCGATGCCCTTGCAAGATGGGACTATGGGCACGAGCCAAAGGTTGAGCCACTCAATTTGCCGCAAGGTTTCTATTTTCCACGCATGGCTCGCCCTCACCATCAGCACCCTGGTGATATGCCCTCGGGCATACAAGGCGGGGGTGGGTTTGCGCACGAGCGAGCCGCGGCGGCTATTCAGGCGATTTCCCTTACGTCTCGCCTTCTCAAGGCGTTTCAGTACGTCGACCCCGACCAGCGAAATATGCAAGTATTTGGGGGCGAGTTTCGAGAAATCCTTATCCTCGCGGCCACCGAGTTTGAGGCTCAAGCCAAGGGCGTATTGCGAGCCAACCATTATCAGAGCCCAAGGGGAGAGCGACTTAATACGTGCGACTTCGTCAAAGTTGAGCCCGCCCTTCGGCTAAAGGATTATGCGTTGGCCTTCCATGGCTTTCCATGGATCGACCCTGTCTGGCCTTTCGCCGGCTGGGAGAGAGAGCAGGCGACTGCCTCGCTCGCTTGGTATGACGCCTACAACGCGGTGAAGCATGACAGGGAGCAGAACTCCCACAGGGCTACACTTGAGAACGCAATCTCAGCGACGGTCGCGGTGATCGTCATTTGCGTTGCGGAATTTGGATACCAGTTCTTGCAGATGCATGACCCACTGGGAGAGGTCTTTTCGCTACGACACTATCCATCGTGGTCGCCAGGCGACACTCAGGGTAGCGAAGTCACAAATGGGGAAGGGCTCAAGCCGACCGATTATCCGTTCGCCTAGTCAGCGTGTGGGAACTCGTGTGGGTTCGGCGTTTGGAGATTTCCCATAAACTGCTATTTTTCAACAGTTTAAAGTCACGAAGTGGCTCCCCGAGTTGGATTCGAACCAACGACCAAGTGATTAACAGTCACCTACTCTACCGCTGAGCTATCGGGGAGCAGCCCGAAGGCAGGGGTGCGCCTATATGGGCGGCGGTTTGGTTTGGCAAGAGGCAGTTTTCGACTTTTGCGCTTGCAGCAGCGCAAAGCCGATTCTGGCCGATTATCAAACCACAAATTGCTCGGACACGATCCGCTCGTCGAGCGCATGCCCGGGGTCAAACAGCAGCGTCAGTTCGCATTCGCGCGCGATGGCCAGCGAGACTTCGGCAATGTCGCGCACTTCCTTCTGGTCTGCCACCACAGAGACGGGGCGTTTGTGCGGCTCGCGAACGGTCAGCTTGATTTCGCTGCGGTCTGGCAGGATCGCACCACGCCAGCGACGCGGGCGAAAGGCGCTGATCGGTGTCAACGCCAGCAGCTGCGAATCGAGTGGCAGAATCGGCCCGTTGGCAGACAGGTTGTAAGCCGTGGAGCCCGCCGGCGTTGATACCAGCACACCGTCACACACCAGCTCGGGAATGCGCACCTTGCCATCCACACTCACTTCGATCTTGGCGGTCTGGCGGGTTTCACGCAGCAAGGACACTTCATTGATCGCGAAGAAGCGATGGGTGCCGTTATCCTGCGTAACTGCGTCCATGCACAGCGGTGCAATCGCGATCGCCCGCGCGCGCGCGATCCGCTTCACGATGTCGCTGCCTGAGCGATGCCGGTTCATCAGGAAGCCTACCGTGCCAAGGTTGACCCCGTAGGCGGGGATCACCTTGTCATTGTCGAGCATCGCATGGAGCGTTTGCAGCATGAAGCCATCGCCGCCGAGCACCACGACCGCTTCTGCCTCTGCTAAAGGCGCCCAGTCATGCGTCGGCAACAGATCGGCATAGGCCGCCTGCGCCCGCTCCGTATCCGAAGCGATCAAGGCAATTCGCTGGAAATCTTGCGCTTTGGCCAAGTGGTAGCCCCTTTCGCCCGCTTGCCGGAAACTCTCCCTATGGCGGGTTGTGCCATTTTTCAACGCATGCGATTCTTTGCCTGTCCCAAGCGAGTGTGAGGTGTAACCCGGAAGAGATGGCAATTCTGGAGCGTTCCCACGGTGATTCGGCGCAACCTGCGCTGTTCTCGCGTGCGTCCGCAGAGCTGGCAGACGAGCTGGAACTGGCGCTGCGCCTGGGGCAGATCGAAATCAGGTTCCAGCCACAATTTGCCTGCGAAGATGGCCGGATTGTCGGCGCGGAGGCGCTCGCAAGATGGCAGCACCCCTCTTTTGGCGAAATCGGCGCGCGTGATTTGTTCGATGCAGCGGCAAAGGCTGGCATGGCGGAAGAATTGCCGCGGCATGTGCTGTCGCTCGCCATCGCCACGGCAGGCGATTGGCCGCTGGGCCTGCGGCTGTCGCTCAATGTCACGCCGAAACAGCTTCTGAGCGAAGGTTTTTTGGCGCGGATCACCGCTGAGCTGAAGGATTCAGGGCTCGATCCCAAGCTGGTGACGCTGGAGATCACGGAAGAGCTGCTGCTGGATGATCTTGACTTGGCGGCGCGGCGCCTCGCACCGCTGCGCGAAATGGGCATCCAGATCGCGCTAGATGATTTTGGCGCGGGCTTCTGCAATTTTGACTATTTGAAGCGCTTGCCGCTCGATGCGCTCAAGCTTGATCGCA
This sequence comes from Erythrobacter sp., assembly GCA_030148605.1. Taxonomy (GTDB): domain Bacteria; phylum Pseudomonadota; class Alphaproteobacteria; order Sphingomonadales; family Sphingomonadaceae; genus Erythrobacter. The sequence goes on along the minus strand of JASBTD010000045.1, from coordinate 12,051 downwards.
GCATGGTGCAGGGAATTGCCAGCGACGAGCGCGATCTCGCTGTTCTTCGTGCAATCGCCACACTTGCTCAGGTGCTGGGGCTCGACGTTGTAGCCGAAGGGATCGAAACCGAGGAGCAGCGGCGGGCCGTGGTCGCGGAAGGCTGTGCCTATTGGCAAGGATTTCTTGGTGCAGAGCCGCTGACGCGCGAAGCGCTAATCGAACTGGCAAACGCTTAAGCGGCTGCCTTTTTCGCCTTCGTCACGATGTTCGAGAGGCCTTTGGTCAGCTGGAACAGACCGTTCAAGCGGCTTTGCGGGTCGTTCCAGGCCCGGTTGATCACCAGCTTCATGTCAGGGCGCAATTTCGCCGTGCCTTGCAATCGGTCGACATAGGCCAGCAAGCCGACCGGGTCAGGGAAATCATCCTTGTGGAAGCTGACCAGCGTGCCGCGCGCACCCACATCGATCTTGGCGATATTGGCGGTGATCGCCTGATGCTTGATCTCGATCAGCCGCACCAGGTTGGCCGTGGCATCGGGCAGGGGGCCGAAGCGGTCGATCATCTCTGCCGCCATGGCTTCGATCTCGGCCTTGTCCTTGGCATCGTTCAGGCGGCGATACAGCGCCATGCGCACGGCAAGGTCAGGCACGTAATCCTCAGAGATCATTATCGGCGCGTCGACGGTGATCTGCGGGCTTACCTTGTCGCGATCTGCCTCCAGCCCCATCTCACCAGCCTTCGCCGCCAGGATCGCATCTTCCAGCATCGACTGGTAAAGCTCGAAGCCGACTTCGCGGATATGGCCCGACTGCTCGTCACCGAGCAGATTACCTGCGCCGCGAATGTCCAGATCATGGCTGGCGAGCTGGAACCCGGCCCCCAGCGAATCGAGATCACCCAATACTTTCAGTCGCTTCTCCGCGACTTCTGACAGCTGCACATCCTTCTCATAGGTGAGGTAGGCATAGGCGCGCAGCTTTGACCGCCCCACGCGCCCACGCAGCTGGTAAAGCTGGGCCAGCCCGAACCGGTCTGCGCGGTGAATGATAATGGTGTTGGCGGTGGGGATATCGAGCCCGCTCTCAACGATAGTGGTTGAAAGCAGCACATCATACTTGCGGTCATAGAAAGCGCTCATCCGCTCTTCGACTTCGCTTGGCGACATCTGGCCATGCGCGGAAATGCTCTTCACTTCCGGCACATGTTCGCGCAGCCATTCCTCGACCGCCGCCATGTCTGAAATCCGCGGCACGACGATGAAACTCTGCCCGCCGCGGTGATGTTCGCGCAGCAGCGCTTCGCGCATCACCATGTCATCCCATTCCATCACATAGGTGCGCACCGCCAGGCGATCGACCGGCGGAGTCTGGATGGTGGAGAGTTCGCGCAGGCCCGTCATCGCCATTTGCAGCGTGCGCGGAATGGGCGTTGCGGTAAGCGTCAGCACATGCACATCAGCCCGCAGGGCCTTGAGCCGTTCTTTGTGCGTGACACCGAAACGCTGCTCTTCATCGACAATCACCAGCCCCAGACCGCGGAACTTGGTGCTCTTCGACAGGATCGCATGCGTGCCGATAACGATATCGACATCGCCTTTTTCCAGCCCTTCGCGCGTGTCCGACATTTCCTTTGCCGGGACCAGGCGAGAAAGCCTGCCGATCTTCAGCGGGAAGCCGGCAAAGCGTTCCACGAAATTGGTGTAGTGCTGGCGTGCGAGCAGGGTAGTGGGCGCAACGACGGCGACTTGCTGCCCGTTCATCGCGGCTACAAAGGCAGCCCGCAAGGCTACTTCCGTTTTCCCGAAGCCTACATCACCGCACACCAGCCGATCCATCGGGCGGCCGCTCTCCAGGTCCCGCAAAACATCCGCGATGGCGGCATCCTGGTCATCGGTTTCCTGCCAGGGGAACTTCTCGACGAATTGATTGTAAGCCGATTCTTCGGGTTCAAGCACCGGCGCCTTCTTGAGTGCGCGCTGCGCGGCGATCTGCATCAGCTCGCCTGCGATGGCACGGATCCGCTCTTTCAGCTTGGCGCGGCGTTTCTGCCAGCCTTCGCCGCCGAGCCGGTCCAGCATGACCGCCTCTTCGGACGAGCCATAGCGTGAAAGCACGTCGATATTCTCGACCGGGATGAACAGCTTGTCGCCGCCCTTGTATTCCAGCATCACACAGTCGTGCTTGCTCTTGCCTACAGGGACCGGTTCAAGCCCAAGATACTTGCCGATGCCGTGCTCGACATGCACCACCAGATCGCCGCGACTAAGCGATTGCAGCTCTGCCAGAAATGCGTCCGAATCCTTGCGCCGCTTCTTGCGGCGGACAAGCCTGTCACCAAGGATGTCCTGCTCGGTCAGCAGCTCCAGCTGATCATTGGCGAAACCGGTTTCGAGCGGGAGAACGGTCGCAACGGGCTTGCCCTTCGCGCTCGCGCCCAGGGTTTCCTGCCAAGTATCCGCATGCTCGACCGTGCAGCCCGCTTCTTGCAGGATAGAGGCAATCCGCGCGCGGCTGCCAGTTGAATAGGCAGCGATAATCGGGCGTTTGCCCTGCTTGCCCAAGGCGTTGAGATGCTGGGCGGCGATGGGATAGATATTGTCGCCACGGGCGCGATCCGGTGCGAAATCCCGCGCGGAGGCAAAGCCGAAGTCGACCACGTTTTCGCTCTCAGGCTCGGCAAAGATCACGCTGCGATGAACGGTGTGATCCTTCAGCAAGCCGTCGAACTCGCCTTTGCTCAGGTAGAGAGCATCCTCGCTCAAGGGGCGATAGCTGCCGGCGGCCTGTCCGGCAGTCTTCTGGCGTGCCTGGTGATAGTCTGCGATGTCTTTCGATCGTTCTTCGGATGCACCGATCGCGCCGCTATCGATCACCACGACATCGTCAGGCGAAAGGTAGTCGAAGATTGTCGCGAGCCGGTCTTCGAACAGCGGCAGCCAATGCTCCATACCCGCCAGTCTGCGCCCGTCGCTCACCGCTTCGTAGAGCGGGTCTTGGGTAGCGGTGGCGCCGAACATTTCGCGGTAACGGCTGCGGAATCGCTTGATGCTGTCTTCATCGAGCAAGGCTTCGCGGGCCGGAAGCAAAAGGTGCTCCTTCAGCGTGCCGACGGTCATCTGCGTTGACGGATCAAACAGGCGCAGGCTTTCCAACTCATCGCCGAAGAAGTCCAGCCGCAGGCCCTGTTCCAGGCTAGACGGGAAAATGTCGACGATCGAGCCGCGCAGGGCATATTCGCCGTGATCGACCACGGTGTCCGTGCGTGAATAACCTTGCCGCTGGAGCAAGGCGGACAGGCTGCTATGGCCGATGGTGGTGCCCTGCTTGAACTCGCGCACGCTTTCGCGGATGCGGAACGGCGTCAGCACGCGCTGCAACACGGCATTGGCGGTTGTGACCAGCAGTTGCGATCCAGCCTTGCCCGCCTGCAACCGATGCAGCGCGGCGAGCCTCTTCGCGCTTACCGACAGCGCCGGGCTCGCGCGGTCATAGGGCAAGCAATCCCACGCCGGGAATTCGATTACCTCCAGTTCGGGAGCAAAGAACTTTGCCGCTTCCGCCACGGAACGCATCGCTGCTTCGTCAGGCGCAATGAACACCGCACGCCCCTTTGATGCGCGCGCAAGGTCGCTCATCACAAGCGGCTGCGCACCGCGCGCCACCGAAGCGAGCGTCAGCGGCGACTGGGCCGAAAGGATGCGGGAAAAGTCTGCGGTTGTCACTTTGGCGTGCGCTCCTGCGGACGCAGGAGCCCATTTGAGGGGGTGTTTCTGGATTCCTGCTTTCGCAGGAAATCACATGAGATCAAGGGGCGCGCTCTAACGCGGGATATCGACATAGTCGAGCTGCTGCATCCGCTCCATCATCGGCCCGGCAAAGCGCGCGGCAACAGGCGCGGTCTTCATGGCCCAGGCCATGACATCGACATCGTCTTCATCGAGCAGGTCCTCAAACCAGCGCAGCGCCGCTTCATCCCATTCGCCATGATAGCGATCGAAATAGCCGCCGATCATGTAATCGGCCTCGCGGGTGCCGCGATGCCACGCGCGAAACTTGGCACGGGCAAGACGGGCTTCGAATGTCAGTGCGTCGGGCATAAGCGGCGGGTAGGGGACTCGCACGGCGCGCGCAAGCGAGTATAGCTCAGCATATGCGCCCAGAGGCTTTGAACCCGTTGTTTATCGAGAGCGATGCGCTGGACGGCGTAGGGCCGAAGCTGAAAAAGCCGCTCGACAAGCTGGGCTTAACGCGGGTGCGCGACCTGGCCTATCACTTGCCCGAACGCTTTGTGACGCGCCGCGCAATCGAGTCGTTTGATGATGCGAGTGAAGGCGAGAATGTCATCATCGCGCTGACCCCGACCGAGCATCGCGCCGCGCGCAACAATCGCGGGCCCTATCGCGTGTTCGCGCAGGATAGCGTGGGCAATGTCTGCACGCTGACTTACTTCGGGCGCGCGTCTTACACTGCGAAGAAGCAGCTGCCGGTGGGTGAAAAGCGCTGGGTGGCGGGCAAGCTCGATCGTTATGGCGATATGCTTCAGATCGTCCATCCCGATCATGTCGAAAGCGAAAGCAGCGCCAATCTGGGCCGGATGTGCGAGCCGGTTTACGGGCTGTCAGAAGGGCTGACGCAGCCGCGCATCGCCGGACTGGTTGATCAGGCATTGAAGCGCTTGCCGGACCTGCCCGAGTGGATCGAGCCGACACAGTTTGATCGTGAGGGCTGGCCGGCATGGCGCGACGCCTTGCAGCTGGCGCACAAGTCCGAAAATGCCAAGGCGCGGGACCGCCTGGCCTATGACGAATTGCTCGCCAATTCGCTCGCCCTGATGCTGGTGCGCGCGGACAACCGCCGCCGCAAGGGGCAGCCGCTGAAGGGGGACGGGCATCTGCGCGACAAGTTGCAGCTGCCCTATGCGCTCACCGGCGCGCAGGCGCGCTCGATCAGCGAGATCGAAGGCGATCTGGCACAGGAAGCGCCGATGTTGCGGCTGCTGCAAGGCGATGTGGGTGCGGGCAAGACAGTGGTTGCGCTCTACGCCATGCTGATCGCCAATGAAGCTGGCAAGCAAGCGGCACTGCTCGCGCCGACAGAGATCCTGGCGCGCCAGCACTATGAGACCTTGCGGCAGATGGCAGCGCCTGCGGGTGTGGAAGTCGCGCTGCTGACGGGGCGTGACAAGGGCAAGGCGCGCGAGAGCATATTGATGGGGCTACTCGATGGCTCGATTGACATCGTGGTGGGCACGCATGCGATCTTCCAGGATAGCGTCAATTACCGGGATCTGGGCCTTGTCGTGATTGACGAGCAGCATCGCTTTGGCGTGGCGCAACGCCTGCAATTGGCAAGCAAGGGCAAGAAACAGCCGCATACGCTGGCGATGACGGCCACACCGATCCCGCGCACGCTCACGCTCGCGCAATATGGCGAAATGGATGTGAGCAAGCTCGATGAAATGCCGCCGGGCCGCAAGCCGATCCTTACCCGCGTGATGTCGGTAGAGCGCATGGGCGAGATCGTTGACGGTATCGCGCGGCATCTCACAACCGGGCAGCAGGCGTTCTGGGTCTGCCCCATGGTGCATGAGAGCGAGGTTGCGGACCTGGCCGCGGCAGAGGCGCGCTATGCCGCGCTGAAAGAGCGGTTTGGAGACGCGGTGGTGCTGGTCCACGGGCAGATGGCGCCTGAGGCGAAAGACGCTGCGATGGAGCGTTTCGTTGCGGGTGAAGCCAGGCTGATGGTCGCAACCACTGTGATCGAGGTGGGAGTGGACGTGCCCAATGCGACACTAGTCATCGTGGAGCAGGCCGAGCATTTCGGGCTGGCGCAGCTGCATCAGTTGCGCGGGCGCGTGGGGCGGGGCAGCGAACAGGCGGTGTGCCTGCTGCTGCGCGGCGGTGCCTTGTCGGAAACCGCCAAGCGCAGGCTGGCGCTGATGCGCGAGACGCAAGACGGTTTCCGCATTGCCGAGGAAGACCTGGAATTGCGCGGTGGAGGCGAGCTGCTTGGCACACGGCAATCGGGAGATACGCCATTTCGGGTCGCCAATCTGGACCAGATCACCCGGCTATTGCCCGCAGCGCATGCCGATGCGCGCTTGCTGATGGAGCGCGATGGCGGGCTGGCCAGCGAACGCGGGCAGGCGGCGCGGCTGCTGCTCTACCTGTTCGAGCGGGACTGGGGCGTGCAATTATTGCGCGGCGGATAGCTTCTGCACGAGCGCGCGCGCGGCAAGCGTCACATCTTCCCAGGTGTATGTGAACTGCCCTTCGCCGTCATAATAGGGATCTGCAATGGCGGCGCCTTCGCGCCCAGGCACGATATCCATCAATAGAGACACATGCGCGGTCGCATGATCGGGCTGCACCGCCTTGATATCGCGCAGGTTCTGGTGATCCATCGCGAAAATGTAATCGAATTCGATGAAATCCTGCGGCGCCAATTGCCGCCCTTTCAAGCCCGAAATGTCGATCCCGTTGGCAGCCGCTGTCTCGATCGAGCGCGGATCAGGGGGTGAACCGACATGATATCCGGCGGTTCCGCAGCTATCGATGCGAACGGCGATCCCGGCCTTGCTGACTTCCGCGCGGAACGCCGCCTCTGCCAATGGCGAACGGCAGATATTGCCCAGACAAACGAAGAGGACGGAGGCGCGGCTCAACTGATGCACAGCCCGCCATCCACCGGCAGGCATTGGCCGGTGATGTAATCGCTGTGCGGCGAGGCGAAGAATACCGCCAGGCCTTCCAGCCCTTCGTGATCGCCAAAGCGGCGCAGCGGGATGCGCTTGGTCATCCATTCGGCAAAACGCGGATCAGCCGCAGCGGTCAGATCGGTTTCATAGAAGCCGAACAGCAGCGCATTGGCGGTAATGTTATAGCGCGCCAGCTCGAACGCAGCCGCGCGGGTCAGCCCGTTCACCGCCGCTTTCGAAGCGGCATAGTTGGAGCTGCGGTTCACCCCCATGATCGACTGGCCCGACGATGTGACGATCAGTTTTCCTCCTTCGCCGCGTTCAACCATATGCTCGGTAACATAGCGATAGGTTAGCGCGGGGCCGCGCGCGTTCACCGCCATCACCTTGTCCCATGCCTCAGCCGTCATTTCCGGCAGCGCCATGCCATTGCCGATCCCCGCATTGGCAAAGCAGATATCGACCTTGCCGAAATGCGCGAGCGTGCTCGCCATGGCGGAAGCGATGGTTTCCTCTACCGCCACATCGCAGGGGAATGCGATCGCTTCACCGCCGCTGAGCGCTTTGAGCTCTTCCACGGCAGCAGCATTCTTGGCTTCGTTGCGCGCCCAGATCGCGACATCCGCGCCCGATTTGACGAGGCCGCGCGCAAAGGCGAGCCCGATGCCGCTGTTGCCGCCGGTGATGACTGCGGTTTTCCCGCTAAGATCGAACAGGTTCATGGGCACAGAAGTGCCGCAAGGTTCAGTTCAGGGCAAGCGGCCAGTGCCTATCACTATCGGGAACGCACCAGTGGCAAAGCCCGTTGTGTAGCTGCGATGATTGGAAAAGACCTGCCTCCCGCCGCGAAATGGCTCGGTTATGCCGGTCTCCTGCCTCAGGGGATCGCATTGGCATTGGCCATCTTCGCCAGCGAATGGGGCTTTGTAGCGATTGCAGGCGGTTTTGCTTATGCGGCACTGATTTTCAGCTTTCTGGGCGGGGTGTGGTGGGGACAGGTGATGTCTGCCCGGCGCAGCTCCGCCGATGCCTTTGTGATTGCTGTGCTGCCAAGCCTGATCGGGCTTGCGTTGTTCATCCCGTGGACGCTGGGCTGGAACTGGCCCGGGCCGCAATTGCTCGTGCTGGGGGCATGTATCGGCTTGTCGCCGCTGATTGACCGCAGGTTCGGCCTCGCAAGCCCTGGCTTCTTCCGGCTGCGGATCCAGCTTTCAACCGGGCTGGCTCTGTTGACGATGCTGCTAGGTATCGTGGCTGAGGTTCGGTTATAGAAAACTGGTCGGGGAGAGAGGATTCGAACCTCCGGCCCCTGCCTCCCGAAGACAGTGCTCTACCAGGCTGAGCTACTCCCCGACCGTGTCGGTCCACAAAGCTGCAACAGAGCTGTGGATCGAGGCAAGGCGCGCCCTATAGGAGCGCGCGCGCGGGGTGGCAAGCGGGCAAATGCAGGTTTAGGGTTGCGATCATGGCCAGCGCTGCGATTCCCGATACTGAAACCGATATGCCGCATTACGAGCAGCAATATCTCGATCTGATGCGCCAGATCTGGGAGCAGGGCAGCGAACGCGTTGACCGCACCGGTATCGGCACGCGTTCGATCGCCGGCGCGATGCTGCGGTTCGATCTTGCAGGCGGGGCGATGCCGCTGCTCACCACCAAGCGGGTCTATTGGAAAACCGCGACGCGCGAGATGCTGTGGTTCCTGACCGGCGAAACCAATATTCGCCCGCTGGTGCTGCAAGGGGTGAAGATCTGGAACGAATGGCCGCATGCGCGCTATGTCAAGGCGACGGGGCAGGATATCGCGCTGGATGATTTTGTTCAGCGCATTGCCGATGATGCGGAGTTTGCCGCAAAGTGGGGCGATCTGGGGCCCGTGTATGGCAAGCAATGGGTCGATTGGCCGGTCTATGTCCCCACCGGCGATGGCAGCTACACGCGCAAGGCGAAGGGGATCAACCAGGTCGCCGAAGTGGTCGAGAGCTTGCGTGGCAATCCCGGCAGTCGCCGCCATATCATCGAAGGCTGGAATGTGGCCGAGCTGGACCAGATGGCGCTGCCGCCATGCCACAAGACCTATCAGTTCCATGTTGCCACAGAATCGCAAGGGCGCGATCGGCTCAATTGCATGCTGTATCAGCGCAGCTGCGACGTGGCGCTGGGCCTGCCGTTCAACCTGTGGTCGGCGGCGCTGTTGCAGCGCATGATGGCCCAGCAAACCGGGCTTGAACCCGGCGAGCTGGTGTGGATGGGCGGGGACGTGCACCTCTATTTGAATCACGAGCATCTGATCACAGAGCAGCTCACGCGAGAGCCTCAGGGGCACCCCACACTGGAAATCACGCGCAGGCCGCAAACAATTTTCGATTACACTATCGAGGATTTCGTTGTGCATGATTACGCGCCGCTGCCCCCGATCAAGGCACCTGTTGCGGTGTGAGCGAAAGCGGCGGCGCCAGCTTGACCGCATCGCGCGTGTGAAATAAAATAACGCGCACGTAAAAGATTGCTACATGCCTGCATCAAGCAGGGGGAGAGCCAGCCATGGCCGATCGGCCTGACAATTCTGCCGCGCGCAAGAGCAACAAGCCTGCGCTCGCGCTTCACGTTCCCGAGCCCAAATACCGGCCGGGCGACGAAGTGGACTACAGCCATCTCGACATTCCGGCGGCTGGCGCGCAGCCGCGCCCGGACGAAGCGAGCGATCCGAAAGACATGCTCGATTTCGCCTATGGGCTGGTGCGTGTGCTGGGCGAAGACAACAGGGCGCATGGCGCATGGGATCCGAAGCTTGATCCCGATACTTTGCGCACCATGCTGCACAATATGGCGCTGGTGCGCGCATTTGATGACCGCATGTTCCGCGGGCAGCGGCAGGGCAAGACCAGCTTCTACATGAAATGCACCGGCGAAGAGGCGACCAGCGTTGCCGCTTCCATGGCACTGGCGAGCGATGACATGGTGTTCCCGAGCTATCGCCAGCAAGGCATACTGATCGCGCGCGGCTATCCCATTATCGAGATGATCAACCAGATCTATTCGAACAAGGGGGACAAGCTGAAGGGCCGCCAGCTGCCGATCATGTATTCGAGCCGCGAGCACAGCTTCTTCTCGATCTCCGGCAACCTCGCCACGCAAACGCCGCAGGCGGTGGGCTGGGCCATGGCGAGCGCGATCAAGGGCGACAGCCGCATTGCCGCTACGTGGGTAGGTGAGGGGTCAACCGCGGAAGGGGACTTCCACAGCGCTTGCACCTTTGCGACGGTCTATAACGCGCCGGTGATCCTGAATGTGATCAACAACCAGTGGGCGATTTCGAGCTTTTCAGGCTTTGCCGGGGCCGATCGCACCACCTTTGCCGCGCGCGCGCTGGGCTATGGCCTTGCGGGCCTGCGCGTTGACGGGAATGACGCGCTCGCTTGCTACGCCGCTCAGCAATGGGCCGCGAACCGTGCCCGCGCCAATGCCGGGCCAACGCTGATCGAATATTTCACCTATCGCGCGGAGGGGCACTCCACCTCGGATGATCCAACCGGCTATCGTAGCGCGCAGGAGCGCGAGGAATGGCCGCTGGGTGATCCAATCATGCGCTTGAAGAACCATTTGATCGAAATCGGCGAATGGGATGAAGAGCGGCAAGAGAAGATGGACCTCGAATGTGCCGAGCGTGTGAAGGCGGCCACCAAGGAAGCCGAGAAGAACGGTATCCTGGGCCATGGTCTGCACCATCCGTTCCACACCATGTTCGAAGATGTTTACGAGGAGCTGCCCTGGCATCTGGAGGAACAGGCCGAGCAGGCGATCCGTGAGCGCAAGATCAAATGGCCCGAGAGCCACCCCATGGATGAGGCAGGCAAATGAGCGCGCAAGTGAAAGGCCAGGCCGCAGCGGAAGCAAGCAGCGAGCGGCGCCTCAACATGATCGAAGCGATCAACGATGCGCTCGATATCATGCTGGAGCGTGATCCGGATGTGATCGTGATGGGCGAAGACGTGGGCTATTTCGGCGGCGTGTTCCGCTGCACCGCCGGCTTGCAGGAAAAACACGGCAAGACGCGCGTATTCGATACCCCGATCAGCGAATGCGGCATCATCGGCGTTGCGGTGGGGATGGGCGCCTATGGCCTCCGACCCGTGCCGGAAATCCAGTTTGCCGACTATATCTATCCCGGGCTTGACCAGCTGATTTCAGAGGCCGCACGCCTGCGCTATCGCTCTGCCAATGATTACATCGCGCCGATGACCGTGCGCTCGCCCTTTGGCGGCGGGATTTTCGGCGGGCAGACGCACAGCCAGTCACCCGAGGCGATTTTCACTCATGTCTCTGGCCTGAAAACAGTCATCCCGTCCACACCCTATGATGCAAAGGGGCTGCTGATCAGCGCGATCGAAGACAATGATCCGGTGATCTTCTTCGAACCCAAGCGCATCTATAATGGCCCGTTCTCCGGCTATTATGACAAGCCGGTCGAGCCGTGGAAAAAGCATCCGCAAAGCGCCGTTCCCGAAGGATATTACAAGATCCCGCTGGGCAAGGCGCGCAAGGTGACTGAAGGCGACGCGATGACTATCCTCGCCTATGGCACCATGGTGCATGTGGTGGAGTCCGTGTGCCGCGAGAAAGGCGTCAACGCGGAAATCCTCGACCTGCGCACGCTGGTGCCGCTCGATATCGAAGCGATCGAAGCTTCTGTCGAAAAGACCGGGCGCTGCCTCATCGTGCATGAAGCAACCCGTACCAGCGGCTTTGGCGCAGAGCTTTCCGCGCTGGTGACAGAGCGCTGCTTCTATCACCTCGAAGCGCCGGTCGAACGCGTCACCGGTTTCGACACACCTTATCCGCATAGCCTGGAATGGGCCTATTTCCCGGGCCCGGTTCGCATTGGCGATGCGATTGACAAGATCCTGAGCGAGTAACGCAGAATGACAAAGTTCACATTCAACATGCCCGATGTGGGCGAAGGCGTGGCCGAGGCGGAAATCGTCGAATGGCACGTGAAGGTCGGGGACACAGTCTCTGAAGACCAGCATCTGGTCGATGTGATGACTGACAAGGCGACGATCGACATCGAAAGCCCGGTCGATGGCAAGGTGATCGAAGTCGCCGGTGAAGTTGGCGATGTGATCGCGGTCGGTTCGATGCTGGTAGTGGTTGAGATCGAGGGCGAGGTGGGTGAGACTGCTGCATCCTCGGAACCCTCTCCCCTTGAGGGGAGAGGGAGGAGCGACCAAAGCGAAGCGACGGTCGCGGAGGGTGTGGGGGACAGCCGCCCTGAAGAGACTGAAAATCCCCACCCCCAAAACCCCACCCACGAACAGGAGGGGGGGTTAAATGTTTTAACCCAGAAAAGGAAGAAACAACAACAGGGCCAGG
>JASBTD010000043.1 GCA_030148605.1 Erythrobacter sp. | reverse complement strand
TTGCAGGCCGGACGGCAGGACCGAACCACACCGTTCGAGCCCGCCCGGCAGGCCGCAGCGCGCATGCGTGACTGCGAATTCCGCGCGCATGAGTGCGACCATTTCGACGTCTATCTTGGCGGGTGCTTTGCGGCCGTCGTGGCCGAGCAACTCGACTTCCTTCACCGCCGCATTCCGGAGACCACCCAGTGAGCTACACCATCCGCACCCAAATCGAGATTGACGCGCCGGTTGAGCGCATCTGGGATATCCTGGTCGATCTGGACCGCTACCACGAGTGGAATCCGTTCATCACCAATGCAAAGGGCCGGATCGCACCTGACGCGACTTTCGAAGTGCGCCCGCGCACCGATAGCGGCAAGCGGCACGTCTTCGTGCCGCAGGTGACCGACTATCAGGAACATCGCGAATTCACCTGGACCGGCGCATTCTATTTCCGCTGGATCGGACTGGGCGATCATACGTTCCGGCTGACTGAACTAGAGGGCGGGCGTGTCCTGCTCGATCATGATGAGCGTATCTATGGGCTGGCGGCACCCTTGCTCTATCTATTCGCCAAAGAGCAGATCAGAACCGGTTTTGAAGCGATGAATGCGGCGCTCAAGGCGCGAGCAGAAGCAGCGCCAAATTAGGATTCGCCAGCCTCTTTCGCCGCCTCAGCCTCGCGCTTTTCCTGCTCGTAACGGATCGCATCGAGGATCTTGGCTCCGCCCAGAAACACCGCGCCGGCAGTTGCTGCAAACAGCAGCCATCCGCCAAGCCCGGGGTATTGGACAGTATAATGCGCGCCGCGGGTCATCGCGCCCAAGGCCAGAGCATAGATGATCAGATACGCTTCCCAGCGCGTCTTGATCACGAACAGCCGGCCAATCTTGCGCAGCATCCTTGCCCTTTCATCCAATCACCGCTTCGAACGGCGGGTGGTTAATGAAAGGTTATCCTATGGATCGCGCGCGTGGTGTCCAGCCTGTTAACCTAGTTCTGTCAGGTCCAGTGCTTCGAGAAGGGCATAACGTGCCGATCTGACACTGTTTTTCAGTGTTTCCTTGCCCAGATCAGCGGGATCGATCTGCTCAGGCCAGTTTGCCGCAATGACCGATTCGAGCAGATCGGCCTTGGCTTCATCAAGCAGGAACCGCGGATCGACCGTTTGCGGATCGCATACGACGCGCAGGCGCAGGCAGGCCGGACCGCCGCCATTGGCCATGCTTTGCCGCACATCTACTGGAATGACTTCGCGGATCGGGCCGTTTGATGCCATCATCGCCTCGCACCAATTCCACACGGCTTTGCTCTCGCGGCATTCCTCAGGGACGATCAGCACCATCTCGCCTGTCGGCAAGGTCAGCAGCTGCGCATTGAAGAGATAGGTCTTGATCGCTTCAGCCAGGCTCACCGCGCTGTCTGGCACTTCGACCACTTGCAGCGCGGGGAAGGCTTTGCGCATCGCGTCATAGGCACTCTGGCGATCTTCGAAAGCGCGCTCATGTGCGAAGATCACGCTTTCGTTGGCGACCGCAACCACATCATTGTGAAATGCGCCCGCTTCGATTGCTTCGCGGCTTTGTTCGATGAACACTGTGCGGGCCGGTTCAAGCCCGTGCAGGCGCGCGACCGCGCGGCTCGCCTGCTCGTGCTGGCGGGCGGGGAACTTGCCGCCCGGGCGGCCATAGACGAATACTTCGACGCCCGGCTCGCCATGCTTTTCGCACAGCCGCATATGGTTGGCAGCACCTTCATCGCCGAAGCTGGGCGGCACCGCGTCATGCACGGTGAAATGGTCGCTGTTTCCGAAAGCGATCCTGAGCTGGGCTTGCGTGTCGGGCCATTCCTGCCCGCGGTGGAGCATTGTGACCAAATTCGCAGGGGTCAGGTGACATTTGCCGTCTGCAGTATCTGCCGCAGGGCTGACCGTGGCAGCATTGGCGGTCCACATGCTGCTGGCAGACCATGCGGCGGCGAGCAGCGCGCGCTCGGCTGTCTCGTCAACCGCCAGCGAGCGAAGCAAGGCATCATTGGGGCGGGGCAGGGGCAGCAAGAAGCCTTGCACGCCCAGCCGGGCCAGATTGCCGCGCATTTTCTCAACACCCTGAAGGGCCGCGGCGCGCGGGTAAGACGGGTCACCCTTGTGGCTCGCGCTGGCGATATTGCCCAGGCTAAGCCCCGCATAATTGTGCGAAGGGCCAACGATCCCGTCAAAGTTGATCTCTTTCTGCAAAACAAAACTCCGCTCGTCCTGAGCTTGTCGAAGGGCGTGTATCACGAGCCGCACGTGCTTCGACAGGCTCAGCACGAACGGTGTACTCAATAGAAACTAGCGCGTCACGCTCCACACCGTATCGCCGGGCTTCACGTCAAGCACGTCTGCCGCGATTGAATCGATCGCAATCGTGCCGTCTTCACCAATGCTGCGCGCGCCATAACAGGCGCGGAACGTGCTGAGCTTGCCGGTCGCCAGGATGGCGCGTTCACCTTCGCTCAGATCGGTTCGTTCGATCTTGCGCTGCTGGCTTTCCTTCACGCTTTTGATCTCATCCGTGCGCGCGATCATCGTTGGCCCGCCGTCGAAAATGTAGACATAATTTTCGTAGTGAAACCCTTCGTTCTCGAGCATCCGCATGGCTGCGCGGCCGGTGGGATGCGGCACGCCGATCACACTGCGCGCATCGTCATCCAGCATCGCGATATAGACCGGATGTTTGGGCATCAGATCGGCGATGAACTGGTTGCCATTGATCGCATTGAAATAGTCCGCGTCCTGAAAACTCATGCCAAAGAAACGCCCGGCGACGCCATCCCAGAAGGGGGAGCCACCGCGCTCGTCGATAATGCCGCGCAGCTCAGCCAGCGTGCGTTCGCCAAAGCGGCTGCGGTGCATGGCGATAAACAGATAACGGCTGCGGGCGAGCAACAGGCCAAGCCCGCCGGCGCGTTCATTGGGGTGCAGGAACAGCCCGCCGACCTCGCTCGAGCCTTCCAGATCGGTGACGAGGCTGAGCAGTTCAGCGCGCACGGTGCGGTCCAGTTCTTGCGAGTACTGCGTCAGCGTGTTCAGGCGATAGGAATAGAACGGCCATTGCTGGCCGACCTGCGTCATCAACTGGCACGTGCCGCGGATCGCGCCGGTTTCGGCATTCTCCAGCACAAGCACGAACTGCTCATCCGCGATTTCGTCGCCTTCATTGGCGAAGGCTTCACCGGCACGCTCCAGCTTGCCGCCAAGTGCAGCACGGTCCGGCGGCAGGTTGGTGAACCCGCCACCGGTCAGCTTTGCCATCTCGTAAAGCGGCTCCAAATCGTCAGTGCGCGCGGCGCGCAAGCGAAAAGTCAATGCAATTCTCCGTTCGCAATGCGGCTGATCACCAGCGCGCTTAATGCAGCACGCTCGGCCAGGCTTGGCACGATCAGGAATTCGTCGGGTGAGTGGATCGCCCCTCCGCGAACACCCATAGTATCGACGACGGGCACCCCGCAAGCGGCGATGTTATTGCCGTCGCACACCCCGCCGGTGGATTGCCATTTGATGTCCTGACCCAATTCCGCCCCGCATTCCTTCACCAGGTCGAACAGCGCCTGCGCGCGAGTATCGACCAGCTTGGGCGGCCGAGTTACGCCGCCGTGGCGGTGCACGCCGACTTCGTGTTCGGCCTCGATTGCAGCGAGCACGCTGGCCAGATCGCGATCGAAGCTTTCCATCGCCTCAGTCGATTTGGGGCGGATGTTGAAGCGCAGCACTGCGTGATCGGGCACGACATTGTTGGCAGCGCCGCCTTCCAGCTTGGCCGGGTTGATGGTGATGTCCTCACGCTCCATCCCTTTGAGTCGCAGTATCAGGTCAGCCGCTGCAACCACGGCATTGCGTCCTTCATGCGGATTGCGGCCTGCATGTGCGCTCTTGCCCGTGAAAGTGATCGAGTAATTACCGGTACCGCCACGCGCATGCGCCAGCGTGCCATCGGGCAGGGCGGCAGGCTCGTAAGTCAGCGCGGCGAGCTTGCCTTGTGCGAGTTCAGCGATCAGGGCGGACGAAGCAAGCGATCCGGTTTCTTCATCCGAATTGATCATCACGTCGTAGCCAAGCGACCCGATCGCGCCGCTCGCTTCTGCCGCCATCAGCGCGTGCAGCATCACTGCAATCCCGCCTTTCATATCGGCGACACCCGGGCCATTGAGCGTCTCGTCATCAAGCCAGGTCTCTTTCTGGAAGGCGTGATCGGCCGGAAAAACCGTGTCCATATGGCCTGTGAACAGCAGGCGGCGATTGGCGGTGGGGCGCACGCGCAGCACCAGATGCTGGCCATGCGGCTTTTCGAACTCGCGGCCATTGGAATCGATCGCGGTAACGGTTGCCGGGTCGACCAGTTCAACATCGCCGGGAAGCGCCGAGAATGCCTCGGCCAGCGCGTCGGCCTGCGTGGCCAAACCGTCAAGGTTGGCAGTGCCGGTATTGATCGCGCACCAGCTCTCAACCTGCCCGAGCATCGCGGCGGCATCGATCCGCTCCATCACTTTGGCGGCATTGGGGGATAGATTTTCTTGCATTGCGTGTTGCTCTAGCGGTGCCGTAACGTCAGGCCAAGCGATGTCTTGGGTGCTGGCCAGAGCGCGGTTGCAATTGGTCTTTGCATTGGCCATAGGCCGCATCGTCCTCCTCCCCAGGGCCCGATCACTCTATCGAGTTATGAGGACCTAAATGACCGATCACGTTACCCGCGCTGGCATTTCCATCGATGCGAAACTGGCGAGCTTCCTTGAAACCGAAGTGTTGACGCCGCTTGGCCGCGATGTGGAGGCTTTCTGGCAGGGGTTTGCCGCGCTGCTGGGCGAATATGCGCCGCGCAATCGCGCATTGCTGGCAAAGCGTGACAAACTGCAGGCCAGGATCGACGCATGGCACAGCGAACGGCGCGGCAAGCCGCTCGACCAGGGCGAATATCAGGCCTTCCTGCGCGAGATCGGATACCTCGTGCCGGAGCCTGCTGACTTCACCATCGGCACGCAGAATGTCGATGCAGAGATTGCGACCATGGCCGGCCCGCAGCTGGTGGTGCCGGTGCTCAATGCGCGCTTCCTGCTAAATGCGGCGAACGCGCGGTGGGGTAGCCTGTATGATGCGTTCTACGGCACGGATGCGCTTGATGCGCCACCCGCACGGCCCGGCGGCTATGATGAGGATCGCGGTGCAGCGGTGATCAAGCGCGGGCGCGAATTCCTCGATTCCGCTCTGCCGCTGGTTGATCAGAGCTGGGCTGACCTTGCAGACGAGAACGACGGCAAACTGCAAGACGAGAGCCAGTATGTCGGCAAGACCGAGAAGGGCTTGTTGTTCAAGAACAATGGCTTGCACATCGAAGTTGTGTTCGACCGTGAACATCCGGTGGGCAAGACGGACAGGGCCGGCATCGCCGATATCATCTGCGAAGCCGCGCTTACCACGATCTGCGATTGCGAGGATTCGGTCGCGGCGGTAGATGCCGAAGACAAGCTGTTGGCCTACACCAATTGGTTGGGCGTGATCCGCGGCGATCTGCAGGAAAGCTTCGAGAAGGGCGGATCAACGCTGACGCGCAAGCTGGCTGCAGACAAGGCCTATACGGACCGCGATGGCAATGCCGGGAGCCTGCCAGGCCGCAGCCTGCTGTTCGTGCGCAATGTCGGCCATCTGATGACCAATCCCGCGATCCGCCTGGCCGATGGCGGCGAAGTGCCCGAAGGCGTGATGGACGCGGTCTTCACCAGCGCGATCGGCGCGCTCGATGTCGAAGGCCATGCCCAATATGGCAACTCGCGCCACGGCTCGATCTACATTGTGAAGCCCAAGATGCACGGGCCGGAAGAATGCGCCTTCACCAATGATCTGTTTAACGCGGTTGAGGATTTGCTCGGCCTCAAGCGTCACACGATCAAGGTTGGCGTGATGGACGAAGAGCGCCGCACCAGCGCGAACCTGGGTGCATGTATCGAAGCGGTGAAGGATCGCGTGGTGTTCATCAACACCGGTTTCCTCGATCGCACGGGCGACGAGATACACACATCGATGCAGGCCGGGCCGATGATCCGCAAGGCAGAGATGAAGACCAGCAAATGGCTCGCGGCTTACGAGAAGCGCAACGTCGCGATCGGCCTCAAGCATGGCCTTTCAGGTCGTGCGCAGATCGGCAAGGGCATGTGGCCTGCACCCGATCTGATGAAGCAGATGATGGTCGAGAAAATCGGTCATTTGAAAGCGGGCGCGAACACCGCCTGGGTGCCGTCACCGACCGCCGCGACGCTGCACGCGCTGCATTATCACCAGTGCGACGTGTTTGGTGAGCAGGCCAATGTCACTGAAGTGCCGCCGCTTGATGACCTGCTGTCGATCCCCCTCGCAGAAGGGACCAACTGGTCCGAAGACGAGCTGCGCGATGAGCTCGACAATAACGCTCAGGGATTGCTGGGCTATGTCGTGCGCTGGATCGACCAGGGCGTGGGCTGTTCCAAGGTGCCTGACATCAACGATGTCGGCCTGATGGAAGATCGCGCAACTTTGCGCATCAGTTCGCAACATATGGCCAACTGGTTGCACCATGGTGTCGTGACCAAGGATCAGGTGATGGAAAGCCTGCGCCGCATGGCGGCCAAGGTCGATGCGCAGAATGCAAGCGATCCACTCTACACGCCGCTGGTGGGCAATGAAGATGGTGAAGCCTTCCGTGCAGCCTGCGATCTGGTGTTCAAGGGTGTCGAGCAGCCGTCTGGCTATACCGAGCCGCTGCTGCATCAATGGCGTTTGGTCAAGAAGGCGGGCTAGCCCCCGCTTGATACCAGCCTGCCGCCGCGGCGGCGCCCCATCTGGATATTACCGGCATTGGCGACCGGTGCGTTCTGCTGCGCATGATTGCCGGCGATAGATAACAGCGTGTCTTGCGCGATTGATCGTTCGAACTCGACACCGCAGGCGTTGTCATTGGCCCAGATCACGCTGCAATAGATTTCCTGCGTCCCCATCACCAGCCAACCCGACACACCCTTGCGAGGGGGAGTGTCCGTTTCAAGCTTGGCGCCGCTGTCAGAAATATTGGCCATACGGCATTCACGGTCGCCACTGATTGTGCGGAAGGTAACGGGAATATCGATCGTGAGGCGAGCCGAACGGCGGCGCTCGACCTGAGCAGCTCTGCGGCGCGCTTCAAGAAAGCTCATCGGGACCTCGCTATTGGAACTGAGGCGCCATTATTGCCGCGCGATGATGCTGAATTGATTGGTGATCACGGTTAGCTGAAATTAACCAATCTCGCGGGCGATGCGGACAAACTCTTCGACTGACAGAGTCTCTGCGCGGCGCTGTGGGTCAATTCCAAGTGTTTCCAAGGCCTTGAGCGCTCCCGGCAGACTCTTCAGGCTCTGGCGCAACATCTTGCGACGCTGGCCAAACGCGGCTTCGGTAAGTCGCTCGAGCGTGCGGGCTGACACGCCAATGGGGGCTTCACGCGGGGTCAGATGCACGATGGCGCTCATCACCTTGGGCGGCGGGGTAAAGGCGCTGCGGTGTACCTTCATTGCCAGCTTGGCGTCACTGCGCCATTGCGCCAGCACGGCAAGACGGCCGAAGGTGCTGCCGCCTTCGCTCGCCACGATCCGCTGCGCAACTTCAAGCTGGAACATCAACGTAAGCGAAGTCCACAGCGGCGGCCATTCCTCACCGCTAAGCCAGCGTGTGAACAGCGCGGTGCCGACATTGTAGGGTAAGTTTGCGACGACTGCGAAAGGTTCGCCGCACATCAGCTCGCTATGGTCGAGCTTCATCGCATCGCCTTCGATCACGCGCAATTGCCCCGGATAGGCATCGCTCAATTCCGCCAGCGCAGGCAGGCAGCGCTTGTCCATTTCGATCGCGGTGACGCGGGCACCAGCTTTCAGGAGCGCGCGAGTCAGGCCGCCGGGACCGGGGCCGATCTCCAGCACGGGTTTGCCTTGCAGATCGCCCGGTATCGCAGCGATCCGGTCAAGCAATTGCGCATCGAACAGGAAATTCTGCCCCAGTGCTTTCGAAGCGCTCAGGCCATGTTTCGCGATCACTTCGCGCAGGGGCGGCAGGTCAACCATGCGCCGCCCGCCGCAACGCCATTTCACCAGCCATGCGGATCGCGGCGATCATTGCTCCGGGATCGGCAATCCCCTTGCCGGCAATGTCGAACGCAGTGCCATGGTCTGGCGAAGTGCGAATGATCGGCAGGCCCAGCGTGACATTCACACCTTCGTCAAATTCCAGCGCCTTCAGCGGGATCAATGCCTGATCATGATACATGCAGAGCGCGGCGTGATACTGGCTGCGCGCGCGGGGCGTGAACATGGCGTCGGCAGACTGAGGCCCCACTGCATCGATTCCTTCGCTCCGCAGAGCTTCGATCGCAGGGGCAATCAGGCGCACTTCTTCTTGCCCGAATTTACCCCCTTCGCCCGCGTGCGGATTGAGGCCAGCTACTGCAAGCCGCGGATGCTCGATGCCGAAATCGCGCTCAAGCGCGGCAGCAACTATCCGCGCCTTGTGGCATATCAGCTCGCGGCTCAGCAGGCCCGGCACATCCGACAAGGCGCAATGCACCGTCAGTGGAACTGTGCGCAGGCTTGGCCCCGCCAGCATCATCACCGCATCGCGTTCTGCCAAGCCGCAGGCATCAGCGAGATACTCTGTCTGGCCCGCGAAACTGAAACCCGCTTTGGCAAGTTCGGACTTGGCAATCGGGGCAGTAACAACAGCGCTGGCGCTGCCCTCCAGCGCAAGTTGCGTTGCCTGACGCAGCGATTCGAACGCAAGCTGCGCTCCTGCGAGAGAGGGCGAACCCGGCGTGTATTCCGCGCGAATGTCGCCCAGTACAGGTATGCTATTATCGAACTTTGCGACCGCCTCGGCTGGCTCGGTAATCATCGAGATCGGGCATTCGAGCCCCAGCTCGCTCGCAGCGGAAGCTAGCACATTAGCGCCCCCACAAACGACAAAGGGAGCGATCCCACGCTCATCGCGCATTTGCCACGCAGCAAGAATCAGCTCAGGACCAATGCCGGCCGGATCGCCTAGCGAAATGGCAATCGGCGCTGGCTGCTTAATGCTCAATTGTACTCGATATAGGCGTCGTTGCGCAGGTCACGCAGGTAACGCTGGGCGCGCTTGTTGATCCGCTCGTCTTCAAGCTGTGCCATCATCTGGTCGAAATTCGGGCCGCCCTGGACTTCGGGATCGTCGCGTCCGCACAGCATCAGAACACGCACACCTTCTTCGATTGAGCCGAAAGGTGGGGTTGACTGACCAACTTGCAGCGCAAGCACGATATTCTGCAGTTGCTCGGGCAGCGAACGCGCGCGGATCTGGTCATTGGTAACAACATTTGCGTCAAGCTGCGCCGCGACCGCATCGGCATCACCGCATCCGCGCATCGTCTGAACACCAGCGGTAAATTCCTCCACTCGCGCGGTCGCCAGTTCCTCTGTCACATCAGGCGGGAAAGTGATGGCGATCTGCTTCAGGCTCAGCACCGCGTCGCGCGGGTCAGCCATCAATACCTGCCGCTTGTCGATCAGGTACAGGATCGAGTAACCGCCCGGGATCTCGATCGGGCCTACCAACTGGCCTGGCTGCATGTCGCTGGCGACAGTTGCCAGTTCAGCGGGCAATTGCGCCAGGCGAACAAAGCCAAGGTCACCGCCCACGGCGGCAGTCGATGCTTGCGAGAACTGCCGCGCATAGGCGACAAAGCTGCCGCCCTGGCTCAATTGGTCAACGATCTGCTGGGCGTTCTGGAACACTGCTTGGCGAGTTTCCGGCGTCGCAGCCAAATAGATTTCGCCCAAACGGAATTCTTCTGTGCCGCGCGAGGATTCGAGCCGCTGTAACAGCTCGTTCACTTCTTCTTCTGACACATTCACGAAAGGCGAGATGTTGCGGCTCAGCAGATTCTGCCAAGCCAGTTCGCCCTGGATCTGACGCTTGAGAGATGCCGGCGAGGAGCCGATCGATCTCAGGTACTCGTCCATCGCCGAGGTGTTCTGCCCGAAATTCTGCGCGGCGACCTGATTATAACGCTGGTCCACCTCTGCCTGCGTCACTTCGATTTCCTGGGCAGCCGCCGCCTGAATCTGCAGGGTTTCGTCAATCAGATTGCGCAGCACCTGCATCCGCAAACGCTGCAGCTCTTCATCGCTTAGCTGGTTGTTCGACGCTGACACAACCAGGGCAACCCGCTGATCAACGTCTGTTCCTGTGATCACCTGACCATTCACAATGGCCGTGGCGGTCCGGACATTGGGGTCAGGTTCACCGAGCAGGGAAATATCCGATGGAATTCCAAACGGATCATCAGCCGTCGGCGCGGTTTGAGCGCCAAGTCCCGCGGGCGCAGCGGCGATGCCGAGCGCAGCCAGTGAGATTACAGATTTGGTCAGTTTATTGAGTGTCACGCGAGATTTCCATTTGCGGCGCACAAAGCGCGCCCATTTCCTCTTCTGCCCCTGCCGATCTGCGGCTGAACGATAGCTGAGCCGGTTCGACAGCTTGGGTTTGGCGCTCAGATAACGGGTTTGTTAGTCGCTGCCAATGTCTCAAAACCGCCAACCCCCAAGTGCGGATTGGTTGGCACGGTCAACGCAGCCCGAGATTGCGCAGTGCAAAGGTCAGCTGGAAGGTGTCACCGCGCTCGGCATCGCCGGTGTTGATGTAGTCGCGCCGCCAGGTGAGCCCGAACTCGATGCATTCATCGCGATAGGCAATGCCCAGCCGCGTGCGTACGGGGTCGAACCCATCTGAAGTAAACGTTGGGTCTTCCGCGCGGTCGGTCAGATTGAATACGCCCGAGCCGAACACTGACCAATAGCGCGCGAACGCCACTCGCACCGCCGCGCGCAGCTCTTCGCGATCCTGCAAGTCCTCAAAGTCTTCGATATCGCGGTTGAGCCGCAGGTATCCCAGTTCCACATAGGTGCGCTCATTGCCCACGGTCGCATCGAATTCATTGCGGCGGATTGCGACATTATCCTTGTCGAGGCGAAAGCGATGTGTGAGCTTGATCGTGTCCTTGAAGCGGACTTCGGTTCGTCCGACGAAGTCCGATACGCGCTCTGACAAGCCTGTTCCGTCAGGCAGGATCGCGCGTTGTGTATCAAAGCGATAGGACTGCCCGATCGTGCTTTTGACGCGCCAGCCGGGGCGCTGCAATTCCCAATCGAGCCCGTAAGTCAGCCGCACGCCGTCTTCGACCCGGTCATAGCCGGGGAAGCGGTTAAGCGCGAACAGGTTCGAATCTTCCAGGTCGATCGCACGGGCATCTTCATTGGGGACAGCCAGATTGCGGATCTTGGGCGATGCGACCAGTTGCAGCCGCGGTTTTATCACTTGCGTGCCGCCGAAAGCTTCCCCGACGAAAGGCCATTCGACATCAATCGCACCCAATGCGACACCGCGCCCCTGCCAGCCCGAATTGCCGCGATAGATCTCTGTAGTGGTGAAGCCGTTTTCATCGCTGTGGTACACATCGCCGCGAGCGAGCGCAGTGAGTGTGACAACCTGGCCCAGGCCGGTGAGCCGCCGCAAGTCCCAGCGCCCGGAAACGAAGGCGCGCTGCGTGTCCTGCCCGTCAGGCCGGGCGAGGGCGAGGGTGTTTGCCTGAAGTTCGAAAGTGCCACCAGCCAGCGGATCGTCAATCCTGCGTCGATAATCGACCACAGGCAGTGCGACGGGGACCAGCCCCTGCTGTGCTTCAAGCCTCAAGGTTTGCGTGGCCCAGCCTGCGAGCGAGAAGTAGGAATTCTCGTCGATACGTTCGATATTGATGGTCGAGCGCAAACGGTCATCGCGGCTGATATCATAGCGGCGCAGGAATGTGCGGTCTGTGGCGACGCGGATCGAGCCGGTCACGCTCCATTCGGGCGAAAGCTGAAAGCGCCCGTTGGCGAATATATATCCACGCGTGTCACGCTGTGATGTTGGTTCGCCGGTAAAGCTGGAAATGCGCCGGCTGTGTGTTGCGTATCCGGTAATCTGGTATGCGCCAGTGTCCGTCAGATGGCGCCATTGCGCGGAAACCATTGGCGCGGCCTTGGTGTAGACCGTCGTGCCCAGAGTCAGGTCCTTGTTGTCGGCAATGCGCCAGTAATAGCTGCCGCTGACCTCGACGCCGTTTGATTCAGAGAACCTCAGATCAGGGACCAGGAAGCCGGATATCGCGCTGCCATCCGTGCGAAAGGCAAGGCCCGGCATTGGCAGGATCCGTGCGCCGAACAGTTCCAGCACCGCGCCGTCAAAGCTGACGCGGCTCTCAGCCGGATCGAATACGATGCGCCGCGCGGTTATGCGCCAACTTGGCGTTTTGTCGCATCCTTCAGCGGTGGTGACAGGGCACGCGCTATAGGCTGCATCGCGCAGGATAACATCGCCATCCGCACCGCGCTCACCCGCACGCGCAGCCAGTCTGCCGCCTGCGCGCAGCGCCACCAGCAGTTCGTCCATCGCGCCCGCTTCGAACCTGTCAGTCAGCTCGACGCTTTCCGTGAACAGCTGGTTGCCGCTTTCATCGACCAGCCTGACCCCGCCGCTGGCGTAGATCGTTCCGCCGCGCCTGTCCCAACGCACTTCATCAGCGCGCACCGACTGGTCATCGCTGGTCAACAGCACATCGCCGCTGGCGATGATAACATCATTGTCGCTGTCATAGTCGAGCGTATTGGCTTCGAATGCGATCGATCGTTCCGCCGCTTCGCGCTCGGCAATCGCCTGTGGATCAAGCTCGGTGACGGTCTCTTCCGGCGGCTTCACGGCATCGGGATGGACCGCTGCCTGTTCTTGCGCTGCCAGTGGAGCCGCGCAGCACATCACGCCCGCGATTGCAGCGCAGAACACGCCCATACGCGGCATGGGATTGAGGGAGAATTGCAGGCTTTGCTGCTGCGGCGGCGACATGGCTTGCCTATCGCACCGCTCGCGCCTAATCGCAATCTCCATTCCCAGCTATGCCCTGTCTTGGCATTCGACATGCCTTGTGCACGCAAGCGATGATCCCGTTTGGAGTAACCATGCAAGTCAAATTCAGTGACACGATCCCTGCCGATGCACGCCTGATCGCATATCTTGCGAACAAGGATGATTTGCCCGTCCGGCTCGAGCGCTCAGTGGTTGATGGCGCCGCGGCAGCGCGTTTCAAAGGCAATCCGGGTCAGTTCTTCGAAAGCTTTGTCGAGCGGGACGAAGCGATCGTGCGCGTTGCTCTCGCCGGCATGGGTGATCCTGATGCATCGGCAAACAAGCGCGCAGAAGGGCTGGAGCGCGCCGGGGCTGCGCTGGCTGCCAAATATCTGTCATCGGGCGAAACTGACTTGGTGCTCGATTTTGAAGGCACAGGCCTTGATGCTGCGGCGGCTGCCACCGTGCTGCTTGGCGTGAGGCTGCGCAGCTGGCGCTATGATGCCTATCGCACCAAGCTGAAGGATGAGCAGAAGAAGTCGCTGGTTTCCGTCACGGTGGTTAATGCACCCAATGGCACTGATGCTGCATGGCAAGACGCGGCGGCTGTGGCCGAAGGCTCCGAATTCACGCGTGAGCTGGTCGCAGAGCCTGCCAACAAGCTGTACCCGGTAAGCTTTGTCGAACGCTGCAAACAGCGGTTTGAAGGCACAGGTGCAGAGATCATCGTCCTTGATGAAGAGGAGATGGAAAAGCTGGGCATGGGCGCGCTGCTCGGCGTGGGGCAGGGCAGCGAGCAGCCTTCGCGCATTCTCGCAATCAAATGGAATGGCGGCAATGAAGGTGACGCGCCGATAGCATTCGTTGGCAAAGGCGTGACCTTCGATACAGGCGGCATCTCACTGAAGCCGCCTGCTGGCATGTGGGACATGAAATGGGACATGGGCGGCTCTGGCGCGGTCGCAGGCGCTATGCTGACGCTGGTGAAGCGCAAGGCGAAGGCCAATATCGTTGGCGTTGTGGGGCTGGTCGAGAACATGCCTGACGGAAAGGCGCAGCGCCCGGGCGATATCGTCACCTCCATGAGCGGGCAGACAATCGAAGTGCTCAACACCGATGCGGAAGGCCGCCTGGTGCTGTGTGACGCGCTGACCTGGACGCAGCGAACCTTCAAACCTTCGCGGATTGTCGATCTTGCCACGCTGACCGGCGCGATGATCATTGCGCTGGGCAAGGAATATGGCGGTATGTTCGCCAATGATGACAGCCTGGCAGAAGACTTGGCTGAAGCGGGCCTGCAAGTGGGTGACAAGCTGTGGCGCCTGCCGCTTGGCACAGCCTATGACAAGATGATCGCCTCGCCGATTTCGGACATGAAGAACATCGTCCCACGCGAAGGCGGCTCGATCACTGCTGCCCAGTTCCTGAAGCGCTTCATCGAAGATGATACGCCATGGGCGCATCTGGATATTGCAGGCATGGTGTGGGCGGAAAAACCCGGCCGCACCTGGGACAAGGGCGCAACCGGCTATGGCGCGCGGCTGCTCGATACATTCATCCGCAATACGGCGGAGGGCTAAGCGAGCCATTCATGCCCCGCATGCGCAAAAAGTCTGAGCTTCCCGGCAAGACTTGCGCGCATTGTGGCTTGCCGTTCACCTGGCGCAAGAAATGGGAGCGTGACTGGGACAATGTGCGCTACTGTTCAGAGCGTTGTCGCAGATCGAAGGACAAGACCGCGTGACTACGAGAGTAGACTTCTACCAGTTGAGTCGCGATCCGGTTGAACGCGTGGCGGTGATGCTTGCGCGCAAGGTGATGCAAGCCGGCAAACGCCTGTTGATTGTAAGCGGCAATCCCGGCCAGCGGGCTGTCATTGGCAAAGAGCTGTGGCGCGGCGGCAGCGAAGAGTTCCTCGCCCATGGTGAAGCCGACGCGGCGCATGCTGAAAAGCAGCCGATCCTGCTATCTGACAATGTCGAGGCGGTGAACGGTGCAAGCATGGTGATCCTTGCCGATGGCAAGTGGCGTGCTGAAGCGCTGCAGTTCGAGCGCGCGCTGCTGCTGTTCGGATCCGAGGAAACAGAGGCTGCGCGCGGCCTTTGGCGCGAACTTGACGGCGCGGATGATGTCACGCGCGAGATACACAAGCAGGATGACAGTGGCCGCTGGCGCGCTGGTGCATAAGGCAAGCTAGATCGCCTAGTGCTTGCAGTGCTCGCCACTCGGCGCTAGTGGGCCGCGCAACCAAAACAACACCCCCAATTCGCAAGGAACTCAAACAATGGCGGTCACCCGCACCTTTTCGATCATCAAACCCGATGCAACCAAGCGCAACCTCACCGGCGCTGTTACCAAGATGCTGGAAGAAGCAGGCCTGCGTGTCGTCGCTTCGAAGCGCATTCACATGACCCGCGAACAGGCCGAAGGCTTCTACGCGGTGCACAAGGAACGCCCCTTCTTCGGCGAATTGTGCGATTTCATGATGAGCGAACCGGTGGTTGTGCAGGTTCTCGAAGGTGAAGACGCTGTGAAACGCAACCGTGACATCATGGGCGCCACCAACCCGGCTGAAGCCGCTGAAGGCACGATCCGCAAGGAATTCGCTCTGTCGATCGGTGAAAACACCGTCCACGGTTCGGACAGTGATGAGAACGCAAAGATCGAAATCGACTTCTTCTTCTCGCCCGAAGAAATCGTCGGCTAAACGCCGCGATCATAGAATTTCACAAAGGCCTCGTCGCGCAAATTGCGGCGGGGCCTTTTTGATTCAATTGCTTGAACCTGCGATTCGCGTCGCACCCGACAAACGGCTATATCAACGCTGGGTCGCCTGACCAGCTCGGGGGAGGAGCTATGGGACGGGTAATAGTCATGGCGGTGGCATTGACATGCTACGCCGCATTTTTCGCTTCATTTGTTTATCTAGTTGGATGGGTCGGCGGGTTCGACTTCATGCCGACGCATGTCGACAAGGGGCTGCAAGCTCCGATGGCGGTTGCTGCAATGATCAACATTGGTCTCATCGCACTGTTCGGCGTACAACATTCGGTCATGGCGCGTCCCGGCTTCAAAGCCGCTTGGACAAAAGTGATTCCGGCGGCTTCGGAGCGCAGCATCTATTGTCTCATGACAGCGGTCATGCTGGTTTTGCTGTTCGCGTTTTGGCATCCGATCGATGGGACCCTGTGGTCCGTGCAGAATGAAACCGCGCGCATGGCGATATGGGTTCTGTTCTGGATCGGCTGGGGTATCCTGTTCATTTCGACATAGCTGCTCAACCATTTCGAACTTTTTGGGTTGCAGCAGGCCTGGCACAATCTAACCGGCAAACAAGCCGCAGATCCGAAGATGCGCACGCCGCTGTTCTACAAGCTAGTGCGCCATCCGATCTATACCGGATTCTTCATTGCCTTTTGGGCGACACCCGACATGACTTACAGCCACTTGCTCGCCGCGGTTGGCTTCACGATCTACATCATGATCGGGATTGCCTATGAAGAGCGGGATCTGCTCGATGTCTTTGGCGAGGAATACGCCGCTTACCGCAAGCGGGTTGGGGCATTCCTTCCGGGCATTGGCAAGACTTCCTAGGTCGCGTCGCCGGAATGAAAGCCTTGCAGCTGGGCGGTGTGCGCGCTGTGCGCATCGCCTTCGCTGCTGGCCATTTCGCTGCGCATGGCGGTGAGTGCTTCGGGCGAGAGTGAGATATCGAGCTCGCCATAGATGCGGGTGATCTCGCTTTCCCAATCTGCGCCGAGCTCGTCGAAATGGACGTTGGCGACGGAGCCTTTGAAATTTGCCAGAGCCGATTGGACGCGGGCATGGCGCAGTTCCAGCTTGCGCCGCCATTCGGCTTCGATCCATTCCAGATCGACTGCGTCTGACTGGATCGTCATCTGGTTGGCGACGACTGACACCGCGCTGCGCAGCACATCTTCATCGTGGCGGTTCGCCACCACCAGCCGCGCATCGGGGAATTGTGCGAGCAAGGCAGGCAGCTCCTCTGCAAATTGCGGCACCTTGAGCACGCGCGGTTTGCCTGCAGTGCCGTGATGCGCCGCGTCAGTGCGCAGGATGCGGGCGAATTCTCGGTAGAGCGGCGCCGCATCGCGCGTTTCGCAAAACTGCGTGAAGCCTGGCACATGCCATTGCGTGTCATAGGTGCTGTGCCCCAGCGCGCTGGCGAGCCAGCCCAGCTCTTCTTCCGCGCGCATCGAGCCCATCGGGTGGAGCGCATCGATCCACGGATCGAGCTTGCGCGCCATGGCCAGCATCATCCCGCCCCAAAGCGGGCGCATATCCGGCCTGCGCGGCACAGGATACCAGCTGTCGCAAAAGCGCGTTGAACTGTGCGCCGGATCGGCCGCCAGCAAACGATGGATGCGCGTTGTGCCACTGCGCATTTGCCCGACCACGATGATAGGCGAGGCAAGCTCGGTTTCCAGCAAGTCGGGCTTGTCTGCCCACAATTTGCCGAGCCCCAGGCGCTGCTTGATCACGCGCACGATCTGGCCGTGCGCCATGGTCTTGCCCAGCGCATTGAGCTGTGCCTCATCGGCAACCTCGCTGCATAATGCGTGCAGTCGCTCGCGAAAATCCACCACGTCATCTTGCGAGCGCCCGCCATGTTCGGCGGCTATCGCAGTGCCTTTGGCCGCGCGTCGCCATAGCTCGTCCGGGTCAATCGAAGGTGGTGGCAGGCCTTTCGACCATGCTTTCTCCAATGCGCTGCATGCCTTGTCGACCAGAGGTGCTCGTGCAAGCGGGTGAGGGCGGTCAGGGGGCAGTGCACCCACGGCTAGGCACTAACGCGCGCGTGACGGGCTACATAGGCAGCAAGAGCGCGCGGATAGAGCTGATGCTCGGCCAGCTTGACCCGCTCGGCGAGAGAATCGGGCGTGTCGCCCGGCATGATGGCGACCTTGACCTGTTCCATGATTGCCCCTGAATCGAGCTCGGGCGTCACAAGATGGACTGTCGCGCCGCCGTGGCTGTCGCCGGCTTCAATCGCGCGGGTATGCGTGTCGAGCCCCTTGTATTTGGGCAGCAACGACGGGTGGATATTGATGATCCGGCCCGCCCAGCGGGTAACGAAAACCTTGGACAGGATGCGCATGTACCCGGCAAGCACGATATACTCGGCTCCTGCGTCGAGCACCGCGCGCTCCATCACAGCATCGTGATCGGCGCGTTCCATGCCCTTGTGCGATTGCGCGAAGGTTGCGATCCCTTCGGCCTCGGCTAACTCCAAGCCGCCTGCGTCCGGATTGTTGCTGGCGACCAGCACGATTTCATATGGGCAATCGGGCAATCGGCTGGCGTAAAGCAGCGCAGCCATATTGGTGCCGCCGCCGGAAATGAAAATCGCGACCTTTGCCTTGTGTTCAGGCAAGATGCGTCGCCTCCCACTCGGCCTTGGCAGACCATGTGCCTTGGCTGCCCCGGACCGTGCAGCCGCGCTCGCCCGCTACGATTGTGCCAATACGGAAGGCGGATTCGCCTGCGTCTGCGAGGCGCTGCAGCACGGATTCGACCTGGCCCGGTTCGACCGCCAACACCATTCCCGTGCCGCAGTTGAACGTGCGCGCCATTTCTCCGGGTTCGATATTTCCCTGCGCTTGCAGGAAGGCCATCAGTCGCGACTGCTCCCAACTGTCGGCATCGACCAGGGCGTGTGCGCCTTTTGGCAATACGCGCGGGATATTTTCGAGCAATCCACCGCCGGTAATATGCGCCATCCCATCGATCAGGCCTTCGCGCACCAGCGGCAAAAGCGATGCGACATAGATCCGCGTCGGCTCGATCAGCACGTCGATCAACAGTCGGTCCGCATCGAACAGGGCCGGGCGATTGAGCTTCCAGCCCTTGTCCGCTGCCAGCCGCCGGACAAGCGAATAACCGTTTGAATGCACGCCTGAGGATGCAAGGCCGATCAGGACATGGCCGGGCGCGACTTTCTCTCCAGTCAGCTGCTCGCCGCGCTCGACTGCGCCAACGCAAAAGCCGGCCAGATCATAGTCGCCCGCGGCATACATGCCCGGCATTTCCGCAGTCTCGCCCCCGATCAGTGCGCAGCCAGCCTGCTTGCACCCATCGGCGATGCCCGCGATCACCCGCTCGGCCACGCCGTTTTCAAGTTTGCCGGTGGCGAAATAGTCGAGAAAGAACAGCGGCTCTGCGCCTTGCACAATCAGATCATTCACGCACATGGCGACAAGATCGATGCCGACTGTGTCGTGCCGGTCATGATCGATCGCCAGCTTCAGCTTGGTACCCACCCCGTCATTACCGGCAACCAGCAGCGGGTCTTTGTAACCGGCAGCCTTGGGATCAAAAAACCCGCCAAACCCTCCGATTTCGCCGTCTGCGCCAGCACGCATGGTCGCTTTGACCAGAGGCCCGATCGCCTTGACCAAGCGGTTTCCGGCATCAATCGAGACACCGGCATCTTCGTAGGTATAGCTTTCGGGCGATTTGTTGCTGGCCATAATGTGCAGTGCTTTAGCCTTTCGAGCTTGGAATTCCACTCGCCTTTAGGCAAAAGGCATCAGCTTTTCCCCGATGACTGACTAGAATGAACGCATCGAACCCCATTATGCGCTTTGCGCCCATGTTACCCGGTCGCTCGATCCCCCGGTTGGTGCTTGGCGTGCTTGCATTCGCTGCTCTGGCTTTTGCGGTCGCAGGACTGGTAGCGCAGGTTGCGGGCAATCGCGGCATCGCACCGGTCGCGTCAAGCAGCGACATCGATGTGAGCGGGATCGAAGTGGATGTACGCGGCGATAATGCCGAAGACGCGCGCGAGCGCGGCTGGCGAGAAGCCCAGCGCAAGGCGTGGGAACGGATCAATGGCCCAAGCCTGCCCGATTCGCAGATCGAAGCGATGGTTTCTGCGGTGGTTATCGAGCAAGAGCTGATCGGTCCCAAGCGGTATCAGGCAACCTTGGGCGTGATTTTTGACCGAACCCGTGCCGGTCAATATCTGGGCAGTGGTGCACGTGGTCGCCCGTCGGCACCCATGCTGTTGCTGCCGGTGATGGCCAGCGCGGGCACTTACACCATGTATGAAGTGCGCAATCCGTGGCAGCGTGCATGGGCGGAATTCAATCCCGGTACCAGCCAGATCAACTATTTGCGCCCCGCTGGTGCTGGCGGGGATTCGCTGCTGCTCAACCATGGGCAGACGCAGCGCCGCAGCCGCGCATGGTGGCGTGTGATCCTCGACCAATTCGGTGCGGCAGACGTACTCGTGCCTGCTGCCCGGCTGGAATATTCCTATCCCGGCGGGCCGATCACAGGAGCCTTCACCGCACGATATGGCCCGGACAATCGCTATCTCGACCAGTTTACCATGAGCGCGGATAATCCCGCGGCCCTGCCACAGATGCTGAGCCAGGCTGTGCGCCGGTTCGATTCTGTTTTCGAAGACGCATTGCGGCGCGGTGTGTTGCGGCCTGATCCCACGCTTGAAGATAGCCGGTCCGATCTGATCCTTGATCCCGCGATCGCGCAGCTGATCGAGATTGGCCGGGCCATGGAAGCGCGCGAAGCGGCGATTGCTGCGGGCGAAGTCCAACCGGGACCGATCGTTGATCCAACGCAGGCCGCACCCGCCGCTGTGGTCAATGCCTATGTCGTCCAGTTCGCCAGTCCGGATGCCGCCTCGATCGATGCCACGCTTGCTGCAGTGCGCAGCGTGCCTGGTGTGCGCGGCGCGGCGACCACCAGCCTGGCCTTTGGCGGGACGTCTGTGATGACTGTGAGTTTCTCCGGATCGCTCGGGCAATTGGCAGACGGTCTGCGCGCGCAGGGTTACACAGTCCAGCAAGGGTCTGACGCGCTTGCGATCAGCCGCTGAGTGAGGGCGTGTCATGCCGTCACAGATAGCACTCCCATTGAGTTTGCCCGGCAGCGGCGAAGCGAGCCGTATCGTGATCGGCAATGCCAATCAGGCAGCCTATGAAGCGCTGGCCAATCCGAAAGGCTGGCCATTCAGCACCGCGGTGCTGACCGGGCCAGAGCGTTCAGGCAAGAGCTTGCTCGGCAAATGGGCCGAGGGGCAAGGCATCGCTGTAATTGATGGCGCTGATAGCTGGGACGAGACCGAACTGTTCCATCGCTGGAACAAGGCGCAGGAAACCGGTGAGCCATTGCTGCTTATATCCGATAGCCAGCCGTGGGAGATTTCCTTGCCCGATTTGCGGTCACGCCTCGGAGGTTCGCTGCAACTGGAAATCGGAGTGCCCGACGACGATATGGCGGCGCGACTGATCGAAGCGATTGCCGAGCAGCGCGGGCTTGCATTGGCAGATGGTGCCGTCGAATATCTCGTGCCCCGCGCAGAACGCAGCTTTGCGGGGATTGAGCGACTGGTTGTCGCAATCGACCGTTTGAGCCTTGAACGAAAGGCACCGGCCACCATGTCGCTATGGCGAGATGCATTGGAAGCCATCCGCGGGCCAGAGCAAGCGCGCTTGCTTTGATCGGCGATTGGTGGGAGTAAGTAGCCATGTTCGACCGGCTTAAAGCCTATCTGGACTCGATCCGCGCACGTGACCCGGCACCGCGGTCACGTTGGGAAATCCTTTTATATCCGGGCGTTTGGGCGCTGTTCTTCCACCGGATTGCGCATTGGCTTTATGAAGCCAAGCTCTATTTCCCCGCGCGTTTCGTGAACCATTTTTCGCGCTTCCTGACCGCCATCGATATCCATCCCGGGGCGGAAATCGGGAAGAATTTCTTTATCGATCACGGCTTCACTGTGATCGGCGAAACCGCCCAGATCGGCGACAATGTGACAATCTACCAGAATGTCACGCTGGGCGGGACCAACCCCACCAATGGCGTTGGGGGCAAGCGTCATCCTACGCTGGAAGACAATGTTATCATTGGCTCAGGCGCGCAGATTATCGGGCCAATAACCGTTGGAGAGCGGGCCCGCGTTGGCGCGAGCGCGGTAGTGGTGGAAGATGTGCCGGCTGGTGCAACCATGGTCGGCTTCAAGGCGCGTTCCACGCTTGTCCCGGCAGAAGAATGGATCAAGGAATTCATTCCTTACGGCATGACCCCGGAATGCGAGGATGCCGAAGGCAACCGCATTGATTGCATCGAAAAGCTTGAAGGCGAGCTTTCCGCCCTGCGGGCGGAGCTGGAATCGCTCAAGGCTGCGCAACAGCCCAAATCCCTGCCACCGCGCAGCGGAACTGACGATTGATGAATTCGGGCATGCGCTCAGGCCAGCCGGGTGCAGTTGTAGCCTTTCCAGGCCGGGTTCCCAATCAGGTCGGATTTGACCGAGACGAGCTGCAGCGGATTCTCGATCTTTATGGTCGCATGGTCGCAGCCGGCGAATGGCGCGACTATGCGATGGATATCACCAGGGATGTGGCGGTTTTTGCCGCCTTCAGGCGCACAGCCGAGAACCCTCAGGCGCGGATCGAAAAGCGGCCCGCGCTGCGCAACAAGCAAGGCATGTGGACGCTGTTTGGCGAACACGGACAAGTATTGAAGCGGGGGCACGAGCTGGCAGGTGTGCTTGCCCCGGTTGAGCGCCGTCTGGTCAAAGCCGTCGATAGCTAAGCCAGAAATGAAAAGGGCCCGCACCGAAGTGCGAGCCCTTTTTCCTTGCAAACGGACTGAAAGTCAGGCCGCAGCGGCTGTGACCGGCAGGCGCGCCTGCAAGTCGCCCGGAAGCGGCTGAACCACTGCCCGGCGGATGGGTGTCCAGAAGGCAGACAGCGTCAGCAGCGCCGAACCGATCACCAGCGCGGTAAGCGCGACATTGAGTTCAACCGCGCCGAAGCGATCGAACAGGAATGTCAGCGCGGCCAGCACATAGGCAAGCGCGGAAACCAGCAGCGCGCGCCGGTCAATCGCAAGTGCTGCAATGCCTATCAGCACGTAGAGTAGGATTACGACCAGGCCCTTGCCGGTTGTGGCATCGCCGGCGTTCAGCCCGAGCAGGGTGAAGACCAAATTGGTGAGGCCGATTCCGACGCTGCTGAGGAGAGCGGTGCTCGCTCCCAATCCCGCTTCCTCGAAAATGCGGGGAGCGTAGTAGAGGAACGCGTTGATGCCCGACAGTTGATTGAAGAACGCGATCAGGAAGGCCAGGAGAATCGGTTTTTGCAGCTGCGGACTCCAGAACCGGCCCGCGCTGGCGGTCTCGCGGGCCACCGCACCGATCTCCCGAGCCTGAGCCTCGATCTCGTCCTCCGTCGCAGCCGGCTGGGTCAGCCGCAGGACGCGGGCAGCCGCCGTGTGATCCTCGCGGCGGCCGATCAGCCACC
>JASBTD010000030.1 GCA_030148605.1 Erythrobacter sp. | reverse complement strand
ATCAGGGCAGCGGCGCATCCCTGCAATATTTTTCGGATCACCCCGCTCGCAATGCCTTGATTGCGTGGCAAAAAACCATCCTTGCGCGCCGAGCCCTTAAATTAGCCATTGCTAAATTATGATTTGCTAATATATTGGAGCCATGAACGCTCCATTCGCCATAGAACTTGACCAAATGCGCGAGAATGCCGCTGACGCGGCTGAATTCCTTCGCGTGCTGTCCAATCGCCCTCGCTTGCTGGTTTTGTGCCACCTTCAGGAGGCAGGCGAGCTGACTGTCGGCCAATTGGTTGACCGGGTCGGCATCAGCCAATCCGCGCTGTCACAGCACTTGGCAAAACTGCGTGCGCAAGGGCTCGTCACGTTTCGCCGCGACGGCCAGACTCTGTTCTATCGCATCGATGATTGGCGCGCCCTCCGCCTGCTGGAAACCTTGCATGCGCTGTTCTGCGCTCCGGCAACCGGTGGTGATCAAGCGGCATTACCCTCCACCGCAAGCCCCAAGAAACAACCCGAGTAATTGGAATATCGATTATGGCCTCTGACCCGAACCTCAAACAAGCAAGCGATGCAATCGAGCAGGCCCTGCGTGGTGACCGCCAGAGTCCGGTTGTGAAAAGCTACTTTCACGAGCCAACCTTTACCGCGTCCTATGTGGTGCACGATCCGGCCACCAAGCGCGCTGCGATTGTCGATTCAGTGCTCGATTTCGATCAGGCATCGGGCCGGACTACAACCCAGTTTGCTGATCAGATGATCGCATATGTGCGCGAGCAGGGGCTTAGCGTCGAATACATTCTTGAGACGCATGCCCATGCTGATCACCTCTCAGCCGCCCCTTATTTGCAGGAAGAACTGGGCGGAAAGATCGTGATCGGCGACGAGATACTCACCGTGCAGACTGTGTTCGGGAAGATCTTCAACGAAGGCAGCGAATTCGCCCGCGACGGCTCGCAGTTTGACCTGCTGGTCAAAGATGGCACGCAATTGCCGCTCGGCGATTTGCAGATCATCGCCTTGCACGTGCCCGGGCACACACCGGCAGATCTGGCCTATGTCATCGGCGACGCAATCTTCGTTGGCGACACCATGTTCATGCCTGACTATGGCACCGCCAGAGCAGACTTTCCGGGCGGAGATGCGCGCACGCTATTCCGCTCGATCCGGCGTTTGATGGCGCTGCCCGGCGAAGGCCGCGTGTTCCTGTGCCATGATTACAAGGCACCCGGGCGCGATCAGTTCGTCTGGGAAACCACGATCGGCGATCAGCGAACCGGCAATGTCCATGTGCATGACGGCGTTAGCGAGGATGAGTTCGTCGCGATGCGCACCGCGCGCGATGCAACGCTGGATATGCCGCGCCTGATCCTGCCATCGATCCAGATCAATATGCGCGCGGGCCACCTGCCCGAACCTGAAGATAACGGCACGCGCTACCTGAAGCTGCCGCTCAACACCCTTTAACAGGAGATCGCAATAATGCCTGCTAACGCTCCACTCGACCCGCTTGTTGCCTTGGCTGGCGGCTTGCTGATCGGCTTGGCCGCCGCTTTCCTTTTGCTGTTTTCCGGCCGCATTGCCGGTATCAGTGGCATGTTTGCGCGGGTAACCGGCATTGCCGACAGCGGCACCCCGCGCAAAGACGCATTGGCTTTCGTGCTGGGCCTTCCGATCGGCGCAGTGATCGTCAATCTTTGGATCCGCCAGCCAGAGATCGTTGTCACAAGCTCCGTTCCCCTCATCATCGCTGCCGGATTGCTCGTCGGCTTTGGCACACGGATGGGCAATGGCTGCACCAGCGGACACGGTGTTTGCGGCGTTTCCAGGCTGTCACCGCGCTCGCTCGCCGCCACGGCTTCATTCATGCTGACCGGCTTTGTTGTCGTCGCCGTAGCACGGCATCTGATTGCAGGAGCATAAGGACATGAGACAGACATTCATCGCACTTGTCACCGGCATCCTGTTCGGCGCAGGGCTGGCGCTGTCCGACATGGTCAATCCCGCACGCGTGCTGGCCTTTCTCGACATCTTCGGAGCGTGGGATCCGGCACTGGCCCTTGTCATGGTCGGCGCAATCATTCCCTCGGCCATCGCCTATCAATTCACGCGAAAGATGAACGGGCCGGTGTTCGAGACCAAATTCTTCGTGCCTGAAAACCGCATCATTGACCGCCAGCTGATCATCGGCGGGGCCATTTTCGGCGCAGGCTGGGGCCTTGCGGGCTATTGCCCCGGGCCGGCCATGGCGGGCATGGTGTTCGGCGACTGGCAACCGTTTGCGTTTGTTGCAGCGATGTTCGCAGGAATGTGGCTGCACAGGCTCTCGAATGACGGCTTCGCGCGTCGCAAAGCTGCAATCTGACGGGGCGAAGTGAGCTCTCCCGCAAACCTGGCGCGCTATCTGCCGATCCTTGAATGGGGGCGCAGCTATAACCGCTCGATCTTGACCAACGATCTGATGGCGGCGGTGATCGTCACCATCATGCTGATCCCGCAGAGCCTGGCTTACGCATTGCTTGCGGGCCTGCCGCCGGTTGTGGGTCTCTACGCGTCGATCCTGCCGCTGATGCTCTATGCGGTGTTTGGAACCAGCCGGACGCTGGCGGTTGGCCCGGTTGCAGTGATTTCGCTGATGACCGCAAGCGCCGCCGGGGCCGTGGCCGCACAAGGCAGCGCGGAGTATCTCGAAGCGGCGATCACGCTCGCCATGCTGTCCGGCGTGATGCTGGCGGTGTTGGGGTTCTTGCGGGCAGGCTTCCTCGCCAATCTGCTGTCGCATCCGGTGATCAGCGGCTTCATCACTGCCAGCGGCATCCTGATCGCGACCAGCCAGCTCAAGCATATCCTAGGCATTAGCGCGGGCGGCGACAATTGGCCCGCGATGCTGGGTTCGCTGGCCAGCACGATCAGCGACAGCAATGGCTGGACGCTGACAATTGGCGTTTCCGCCACGCTGTTCCTGTTCTGGGTGCGCAAAGATGGCAAGCCTGCGCTTCTCAAGCTTGGCTTGAAACCACGCGCTGCCGATATGACCGCCAAGGCCGGGCCGGTTGCAGCGGTGGTGCTGACTATCCTTACCGTGCTAGCGCTCGATCTCGGCAACAAAGGCGTCAAGCTCGTTGGCGCGATTCCGCAAGGGTTGCCGCCGTTTGCCCTGCCCTCGGCTGACCTTTCGCTGATCGAACAATTGTGGGTCCCGGCGCTGCTCATCTCCATCATCGGCTTTGTCGAAAGCGTATCGGTGGCGCAGACTCTCGCGGCCAAGCGCCGCCAGCGCATTTCGCCTGACCAGGAACTGGTTGGCTTGGGCGCTGCCAATATCGCCAGCGCATTTTCCGGCGGCTATCCGGTAACGGGCGGGTTTGCCCGTTCGGCCGTGAACTTTGACGCCGGGGCAGAGACGCCTGCGGCAGGGGCATTCACAGCGGTGGGAATCGCGCTCGCCACATTGTTCCTCACACCGCTGCTTTTCAGCCTGCCCATCGCAACACTCGCCGCGACCATCATCGTGGCGGTCCTGAGCCTGGTCGATCTCAAGACGCCGGGGCAATTGTGGCGCTATTCCAAGGCCGATTTCGCCGCGCATATCGCTACCATCGGCATCACACTGCTCGCTGGCGTGGAACTGGGCGTGATCGCCGGTGTCGCAGTGGGCTTGCTGCTTTACCTGTGGCGCGCCAGCCGCCCGCATGCGGCCATAGTCGGCAGGGTTCCGGAGACCGAGCATTTCCGAAATGTAGAGCGGCACAAGGTTTTCACTGTCCCGCATGTGCTCTCAATCCGGATCGACGAAGCACTGACCTATCTCAACGCGCGCTGGCTGGAGGAATATGTGTTGGAGCGTGTCGCAGAGCGGCCCGAACTGCGCCATGTGATCCTGATGTGCAGCGCGGTGAACGAGATTGACGCTTCGGGGCTGGAAAGCCTTGAAGCTATCAATCACCGCTTGGGCGATGGCGGCCTGGGCCTGCATTTGTCGGAAGTGAAAGGCCCGGTCATGGACCGGCTCAAACGCACACATTTCCTCGATGAGTTGAACGGCAAGGTGTTCCTTTCACAGAACCGTGCCTTCAGCGAGCTATCCCGCGACAATGGCGAACCGCCGCCACCGGTTGACCATTATCTTGCCAGGGGCATGATCTAGGCGCTGCCGGCCTTAAGCCACCGCCATCAGGCTGGCATTCCCGCCCGCCGCTGTCGTGTCGATCGAGATAGATAGCTCTTCCAGCAACCAGTCTGTGCGATAAAGCCGGCCATTGCCCGCCAGCTGAACAATCGGGATCGGGCCATCCTTGGCTGCGATAGCCTGCAAGATATCGCGGATATCCTGACCTGCATCTTCGATCAGCA
This sequence comes from Erythrobacter sp., assembly GCA_030148605.1. Lineage (GTDB taxonomy): Bacteria > Pseudomonadota > Alphaproteobacteria > Sphingomonadales > Sphingomonadaceae > Erythrobacter. Next base: position 51,626 of record JASBTD010000030.1, on the reverse strand, counting down.
CTTGCGCAAAGGGAGGTTCGCTTCGCCAATCGGCCACCCATTCGATGCGTTCCGGCAAGGCAGCCGCAAGGTTGGTCGCAAGGATGCGCGTGTTCTCGTCATCGGGCAGCACAGGGGTGTTGCCTGTCGTAAACATCACGGAAAGCTGTTGCCGCAGCCCCGCCTCTGTCTGAGGGAGCAGCAAGACCCGGCCGCGCGGATGCAGGCCATAGAGATTGCGCTCACCAACCGGGCCGGGAAGCTCGGCAAACTGGCCCAGCACCGGATCCTGATCTGCGGAGACAGTGCGCCGGTCATCACCGAGCAGTTCCTCCAGCCCGAATTCGGGATCGGCCAGGCGCGGGATCGCCACCCGTTCCGGGGCGTCCATCGCCAGCCTGCCGATATAGAGCGGGCCGCCGGCCTTGGGCCCTGTGCCTGAAAGTCCACGCCCACCGAACGGCTGGACGCCCACGATTGCGCCGATGACGTTGCGATTGACATAGATATTGCCAACCGCGGCTTGCTCCGTAACGGATGCGATCGTTTCGTCTATGCGGCTGTGCAAGCCGAAGGTCAGGCCATAGCCCGTCGCAGTGATCTGGCGCATCACCTCGGGCAGGTCACGCCGCTCGTATCGCATCACATGCAGCACGGGGCCGAACACTTCGCGCCCAAGCTGGTCGATATTGTCGATCTCGATCATCGTCGGCGCGATGAATGTTCCGTGCTGCGTTTCCTCGCTCAGCTCAAGCTGCTCGATCCTGTGACCGGCAGCACGCATGGCTTCGATATGGTTGGAAATCGTCTTTTGCGCTTCGGAATTGATGACCGGGCCCACATCCACACTCAGGCGATCTGTCGCACCAACCCGCAGTTCAGCCAGTGCGCCGCGCAGCATCGCCAGCAAGTCATCGGCAATATCATCCTGCAGACACAGGATGCGCAACGCCGAGCAGCGCTGGCCCGCGCTATCAAACGCGCTTGCAATCACATCGCGTACAACCTGTTCGGGCAAGGCTGAACTGTCGACCACCATCGCATTCTGCCCGCCTGTTTCAGCGATCAGCGGGATTGGCGAGCCATCAGGAAGCGTGCGGTTCGCCAGCTGGCGCTGGATCAGCTTGGCAACTTCGGTAGAGCCGGTGAAGATCACGCCGCAGGTTTGAGGTGCGGCGACCAGAGCAGCACCGATTGCCCCTGCGCCGGGCAGCAGCTGCACGACATCCCTGGGCACGCCCGCTTCATGCAATATGTCGACCGCTTGCGCAGCAATCAGCGGAGTTTCTTCAGCGGGTTTGGCAACGGCTGTGTTTCCGGCAATGAGTGCTGCAGCCACCTGGCCCGTGAAGATCGCCAGCGGGAAGTTCCACGGGCTGATGCATACCATCGGGCCGATCGACCGAGCATCGACCAGACTGCGCACAGCTTCATTGGCGTAATAGCGCAGAAAATCGACCGCTTCGCGCACTTCGGCAATGGCGTTAGGAGCTGATTTGCCAGCCTCGCGCATGATCAGGCCGAGCAGTTCTTCTGTACGCGCTTCGAGCAAATCTGCGGCCTTTTCCAGGCACGCCGCGCGCTCCGGAATCGGGGTATCCGCCCACCGGGCAAAAGCCTTCTCAGCGCGAGACATGGCAAGCCCCGCGCCTTCCTCGCTCGTCCAGCTGACATGGCCAACAGTGTCGCGGTGGTCGGAAGGGTTCATGACAGCTTCTGTCTTAGCCGTGCCGTCTGATGGGAAGCTCGGCTCGGCTTTCCAGTCCCGCTTTGCGCTGGCTTGCAGAGTTTCAGCCAAACCAGCGAGCACGCTCTCATTGGCCAGATCGAGCCCGCGCGAGTTTGCCCGGTCAGGATAGAGACGGCGCGGCAGCTTGATCAGCGGGTGAGTTGAACCCAATGGCTCAATCAGCTCAGCCTCTTCAACCGGATCGGTCGCCAGCTCATCAGGCGAAATTTCTTCATCTAGAATGCGATTTACGAAGGACGAGTTTGCGCCATTCTCGAGCAGCCTGCGTACCAGATATGCAAGCAAGGTCTCATGCGTGCCGACCGGTGCATAGATGCGGCACGGACGGTTGAGTTTCTTCGGCCCCACCACCTCTTCGTAGAGCGCTTCACCCATTCCGTGCAGGCACTGGAATTCATAATCGCCAGTGCTGAAACCATCGCCCGCCAGATGGTATATCGTCGCCAAGGTTTGCGCATTATGCGTCGCAAATTGCGGGAAGAGATGCTCGCCCGCAGCCAGCAGTTTGCGGGCACAGGCGATGTAACTGACATCGGTGTGCACCTTGCGTGTGAAGACGGGAAAATCGGCCAGCCCTTCAACCTGGGCGCGCTTGATCTCGCTGTCCCAATAGGCGCCTTTGACCAGCCGCACCATGATACGATGGCCCGAACGCTGCGCCAGATCATGCAGCCAGTCGATCACCATCGGACAGCGTTTGCCATAGGCCTGCACAACAAAGCCAAGCCCGTCCCAACCGGTCAGTGCTTCGTCCATCGCGAGCGCTTCGAGAATGTCGAGCGAAGGCTCCAGCCGGTCAGCTTCTTCGGCATCGATGTTGAAGCCAATGTCATATCCTTTGGCGAGGATCGCCAGTTCGCGCACCTTTGGCAGCAGCTCGTCCATCACGCGATCAAGCTGTGCGTATTGATAGCGCGGATGAAGCGCGGACAATTTGATCGATATGCCCGGCCCTTCGTAGACTCCACGGCCCTTCGCCGCGGCCCCTATAGCGTGGATCGCGCGTTCATAATCGGCATAGTATCGATCCGCATCGCGCATTGTGGTCGCCGCTTCACCCAGCATGTCGTAACTGTAGCTGAAGCCTTTCGCTTCTTGCTCACGGGCACGCTTCAGCGCTTCCTTGATGGTCTCGCCAGTCACGAACTGCTCGCCCATCATCTCCATCGCCATGTTGACGCCGCTGCGGATCACCGGCTCGCCGGCCCGCTTGATCAATCCTGTCAGCGATGCGCCAAGCGACTTCTCTTTCACCGGTGTCACCAGCTTGCCGGACACCACCAGTCCCCATGTCGCCGCGTTGACGAAGACAGAACGATCATCGCCCACGTGCGAACGCCAATCACCGCCAGCGATCTTGTCACGGATCAGCGCGTCACGCGTCGCCTTGTCCGGCACACGAAGCAGCGCTTCTGCCAGACACATCAGCGCGATGCCTTCCTGGCTAGACAGCGAGTATTCCTTGACCAGTCCTTCCACTCCGCCGCGTGGGCCGCTTTCCCTGAGCCGCGAGATAAGCCTTGTGGCCAGCTGTGCGATTGCTTCTCGCTCTGCTGGCGTCACTCGCGCCGCTTCGACCAGCGGGGTTACAGCTTCGGGTTCAGGGAGGCGATAAGCTGCAGTGATCGCCCGGCGCAGCTCTGATCTTTTGGAGACAGTTGGCGCGAAATTGGCAAACGGCTGGTCAAGATTGGTTTGTAGCATATTTCCTTTGGGTTTTCAGCACGCACCAAAAATCACGGAGGGCGCGTTAGTCAGCCCCGCACCTATGCCTTAATACGTGCAAATCAAGCTCAATCGGTCACCCGTCTTGCCCGGGTTAACGCGGTGCATCAATGCGCTTGGCTTGATGCTTGCTCAAACCGTTCAATCAGGTGCACAATTGGCGCTGCTCGGGCATACCCATCGCTGCGATTACAGGGCTTTCCTGCTGCAATGCCTGAAATGTCGCCTTGTCAGCCATGCCGCGCCATTGCGCACAGATCAGCGACTGGACCACTGCCCCGCCAAGGGTATTTCCGGGCCCTAGGACGATAAACAGATCAGGGGTAAATTCGCGCGCGGCAACTGTTATAGCCTTGGTGAAGTCGTAAGTTTCCGTCACTTGCGCGCCCAGCGTATAATCATACAGGCTGTCCGTTCGCGTCGATCCCGGCCACCAGATGTTTCCTTCGCCATCGATCATCGGCAGGATTGGCTGGTTGAACAGGGATTTGTCGAGCTGTGACCTGCCCTTTTCCGCCACGGGGCTCTGCAGCGAAGTATGGAAGGCGGCGTGGTTGCCCAAACGCATGGGAAAGCGCTGCTGGACCGGCTCGACGGCTTGTTCGAACGCTTCAAGCCCGGCGCTGTTGCCGGCAAGGATCAGCATTCCGCCGAGGTCGATCGAAAAGTAAAGCTCCGCTTCAGCGCGCGCGTTGATCTCACTCACCAGCTCGAGAAGCTCGGTCTTGCGGGCCCCATCTGCGCGCCAGTTTTCGTCCATCCAGGGATAGACCAGCTGTCCGCCGATCAGCGCCTCTTGCATCAGCGTGCCCATGGTGTTGGCGACCCGGAAACCGTCCTGAGCCGTTAATGCGCCCCCGCAGGCGAGTGCGGTGTACCAGCCCATCGAGTTTCCGGTGACCGCGACAATGTCGATCTCTTCACGATTGATGGAGCGGAAATCGCCGTATGAAGATGCGTAAATCAGACCGGATGCATTGTCTCCGCGGGTATGATTGGCGAGCGAGAAGCGTTCCGCACCATCCAGCGCGCTCAAGGTCTCCTGCCCTGCAGCCGAACGCTGGCTATCGAATTCAGCGAGCAATTCCCGGTCCGGGAAATGACGCGCCAGATAGCCTAGCTCGCTGGCATTATAGGTCCCGCGTCCCGGGCAAATGACGACAGCGCTGGTCATTTGACTTTCTCCAGCAGCGCAGTGACGGCTGCCGCGATTGTATCGCGCGATGGCATGGTCGCGGCATAGGCGGGGCCGGTCGGGATGAAACTGTCATCAGCGGTGAGCCGGGCAAAGGGCACGTCCACCTTCTCCGCCAGCATCGCCATCACAGCTTCGGCAACGCCGCCCGTGCGCCGGGTTTCGTCAACCACAAGCACGGCTTTGCAACCCTTGATCGCATCAAGAATGGCTTCTTCGGGCAATGGCACAAGCCAGCGCATATCGATCACTCTTGCGTTGACGCCTTGCGCCGCCAGATCGGCCTGCGCCTGTCTGGAGAGATATGCGCCATTGGCAAAGGTCAGGATGGCAATGTCCTTGCCCTTGCCATGAACACCCACTTCGCCAAGCGCAATCCGCTCTGACGGCTCGGGATATTCGCACATCCAGGCGCCATCGCCATCCTGGTGCAAGTCACGCATCATGTAGAGCGCGATGGGTTCAAGGAACACCACCAGTCGCTGCTCTTCACGCGCCAACCTCACGCATTCGCGCAGCATCATCGCTGCATCGCGCCCGTTCGATGGGCACGCCAGGATCAGGCCCGGAATGTCGCGCAAAACCGCAATGGAATTGTCATTGTGGAAGTGACCGCCGAACCCCTTCTGGTAGCCAAGCCCGGAAATGCGCACGACCATCGGGTTGGTATATTGCCCGTCAGAGAAGAACGGCAGTGTCGCCGCTTCGCCGCGCAGCTGGTCTTCGGCATTGTGCAGATAGGCAAGGAACTGGATTTCAGGCAGCGGAATGAAGCCGTTTTGCGCCATGCCGATGGCAAGGCCCAGAATTGACTGTTCATCCAGCAATGTGTCGATCACGCGCGCTCTGCCAAATCGCTGTGACAGGCGCTGCGTCACACCATAATTGCCACCTTTGCGCGCGATATCCTCACCCATCATGACCACTTCACCATGCTCCAGCATGATGTCAGTCAATGCCATGTTGATGAGCTTGCCCATCGGTTGCGGCTTGGTCATCGCGGTCATGTCAGAACCGAAGATTTCTTCGCGCAGATCGCTGGATGGAGGTTCAACCGGCGCGCAGTCACGCGGCGGCGGGACAAGGCTCGCCATGACTTCTTCCGCGTTCGACAAGCGCGGCCTGGTCACTACCTCTGCAGCAACCCGCGCGATGCGCGCAGCCGTTTCATTGTAGATTGCAAGCGCGGCATGCGGATCAAGGATTCCCGCTTGCGAAAGCTGGCGCACCATGTGCAACAGCGGATCATTCGCTTCCTCGGCTTCGACTTCCTGCCGGCTGAGATATGCCATGGCGACATCCGCACCCGCGTGGCCATACAGCCTGATCGTGCGGACATGCAGGAACGCGGGCTTTCGGCGTTGGCGCACATATTCCGCCGCTTCGATTGCAACCCGGTAAGTCTCGAAAATATCGAGCCCGTCGCATTCGAAATATTTGAGGCCCGGACGGTTCTCGAATGTCGATTTGACCCATCCGCGCGGGGTCTTGGTAGAGATGCCGATCCCGTTGTCTTCACACACAAACAGCAGCGGCAGCGGCACAGACTGATAGCTGGTCCATTGCGCTGTGTTGAAAGCACCCTGCGCGGTCGAGTGATTGACTGAAGCATCACCGAACGAGCAGTAAATGATCGCATCATCCGGCATTGACTTGAATTGCGGAGGTTGCTTGCGCGCAAGGCCGAGCGAGTAAGCCGCACCAACTGCCTTGGGCAGATGACTGGCAATGGTCGAGGTTTGCGGCGGGATAGACAATGCCTTTGATCCCAGCACCTTGTGCCTTCCGCCAGAGATCGGATCTTCGCTAGAGCAGGTATAGGACAAAAGCATGTCCCAAGTAACCGTTTGCCCCGGAACTTGCGCCGCGCGTTGGATCTGGAAAGCCGCATCGCGATAATGCAGGAAAGCCATGTCGGTCGGGCGTAATGCTGCGGCAATGGCGGCAATGCCTTCGTGGCCCGATGGACCGATCGAATAATACCCCTTGCCCGCCGCTTGCATCTTGCGGCTTTCCCGGTCGAGCGCACGGGTGACGCAAGCTGTCCGGAAAATCGAGAGCGCGGTTTGCTCGTCCAGCGGGTCTGTTGCGGGCTTGCCCTGCGGCAAGTCATTTTCTGCGACGCGGCGCAGGAAATTCTCGTGAACGATGCTTACCCGATCCATGGATCGCCACCACTGCACCACGCCTGCAAACCCGGCTTGGGCTTGCGCAGGGGGAGCACGCGGGCAACCCCGGCCTGCGCGTTCCGAATTATGATTTCCTGATTACTCATGTGACCAATGATCTGAAGATCTCCGGATGGGCCCTTGCTTGTCTGCCTCTCGCGAGAAGCGCGCGCGAGATCAAGATAATTCCATTCGAAACTATCTTTCCGGTTCCTCCGCCTCAAGCACAGCAGCCATCGGTGTCGTGCGCGGCAAGCTTTGGAAGGCCTGTTGCGCGTCGGCCGGAACGGCCGCGCGCGCGACAGTCCGCCACAAGCCGAACAGGACGGCAAGGGTGGCGATGAAGCCAATCACCGCGAACAATCCGGATGGCCCCATCACGCTCATCGCAGTCGAGCCAACCATCGGGCCAGCCATGGCTCCGACTGAATAGGTCAGCACCAGGCCGCTGCTCGCGCCAATGCGCTCGTCTTCTTCCAGGTGATCGTTGGAATGCGCGACGCAGAGCGGATAGAGCGCGAACGCAAATCCGCCGAAAAGCGCACCCAAGGCAATGATCATCGCGGCTGGCCATTCGATCAGCGACAGCAAACTGCAGATCGCAGCGGTCACAAGGAAACAGCCAATGATGACCTTGCGCCGGTCAAACAGGTCAGACAATCGGCCCAGCGGGTACTGCAGTGCAACGCCGCCAGCGATCACGCATGATGTGAACAGAGCGACCTGCGACAGCCCCATCCCGATACGCTGCACATAGACCGCGCCGAGCGCGTAGAATGCGCCCAGCATCGCGCCATTGGCTAGCGTTCCAAGGATGCCAAGCGGCGATGCCTTGTACAGCCGGGCGATGGAGAATGGCGTTATCTTCTCTGTCTGCGGTTGCTCCATCCGGGTCAGCAGGACCGGGAGCAATGCGATCGACAGCAGAACAGCGGACACCATGAAGGGAAGGTCTGGCGCGTCCTGCCCAAGGTTGAGCAGAAATTGGCCCGCTGCCTGGCCGCAGTAGAGTGAAATCATGTAGGCTGCCAGGATGATGCTGCGATTGGCAGCGGTCGCTTGACGGTTGAGCCAGCTTTCCAGACAAACGAACACACCGGCCATCGCAAAGCCATCGATGAACCTCAGCGCAATCCACACGGACACATGTTCGAAGATGGCATAGGTGAGACTGCTGGCGGAGAAGACTGTCACGACTGCGGCAAAAGCCCTGATGTGCCCAATTCTTGCGATCAGCTGTTCTACCTTCAGAGAACCCAGTGTCAGGCCGGAGAAATAGCTGGTCGCAGCAAGGCCGATCAGAAGCGCCGGAATGCCTGCCTGCTCTAGCCTCACCGCAATCAGAGTCGATAGAAAGCCGCTGCCTGCCATCAGGATGAAAATCGCGACAAGCAGGGCGCGTACCGAGAGGGCAGAAGCGATCATGGAACCGGTGCGTAGCATTTATGTTCTGTGCTTCAAATCCGCGCGCCAGCGTGTTCGACAATCTTTCTCCGACCCCTTAGGCTGGTGCGCATGAGCGAGATCGAATTTTCCGACTTTCTAAAGGTCGATATCCGCTGCGGCACGGTGATGAAGGCCGAACCATTTCCGGAGGCTCGCAAGCCTGCAATCAAGCTATGGGTCGATTTCGGGCCGGAGCTTGGCGCGAAAAAGAGTTCGGCACAGATCACCGATCTTTACACACCTGATGAACTGGTTGGTCGCAAGGTGATGGCAGTGGTCAACTTTCCGCCGCGCCAGATCGGGCCGTTGGTGTCCGAAGTGCTGGTGCTGGGCTTTCCTGACGATGCTGGCCGGATCGTGCTTGCCGATCCCGGGCAATCAACGCCGGACGGCTCGCGCCTGGCCTAGGCAGTGTGCGTACCCAAAGCTTGCTTGAGCGGATCAAGCCACGGCTCAAAGGGCTTCCACGCGCCTTGCCCCTTGCGATTGATCGGTTGTCGCACCTGTTCGCTGCTGGCGGTGCGCACCGCACGATCGGTCTTGTGGAATTCAAGGCACGCCTGCTCGAACGGCACACCAATGAAATCCAGCATCCGGCGAGTCTGGCCTTCCAGATCATCCAGCACGTCTTCGTGCTGCACCCGCAAGACCTTGCCCGGCAGCACCGCGTCCCAATGATCCATCAGATCAACGTAATCGGCGTAATACCGGCCGACCCCTTCCAATCCGTAAGTGAATTCCTGCCCTTCCGCGAACAGCTGTTTGAAGCCTGAGAAACAGCAATCCATCGGCGCGCGGCGCGCATCGATGATCCTGGCATTGGGCAGGATCAGCTGGATCAGCCCGATGTGGCGAAAATTGTTGGGCATCTTGTCGATGAAGAAGGGCGCGCCCTGCCGATGGATACGCGTATCCTCGATGAACTGCTTGCCGAATCTGGTTAGCTGTTCCGAAGTCAGATCATGCAGGACCCGCGGATAGCGCGACTGCCCGGCTTTCTTGCCGCGCAACCTATGTGCGAGGGCAAGGATATTGGGCAGCTCCAAAGTCCCGTCGATCTGGCTATGGCTGGCCAGGATCTGTTCGAGCAATGTCGAGCCCGCACGGGGCAACCCAAGGATGAAGATCGGGTCAGGCGCAAGATGCCCGGCGCCTGAATGCTGCGCGAACAGGTCAGCGGTGCATGCCTCTTTCTGAGCTGCGAGTTCGCGCGTCATCGCATCGGCGCTGTAGCGCGTCTGCGCACGTTTCAGATCATTGCCTCGGCGGTAGAATTCGAAGCTCTCTTCATATTCGGCCCGATCTTCCAATGCCTTGCCCAATGCAAAAGAGAGATGCACCCGGTCCATAAACGCCAGATCAGGCCGCTCTGCCTGCGCGCGCATTGCGTCAATCTCTGGATCTTCGAATTTGTAGGTCTTCAGATTTGCGAGCGCATAGTAGGCATCGCCGTGATCGGGCTTCGCCGCAATGGCTGCGCGATAGCTTTCGATCGCGTCAGAGCTTTGCCCTAATGTCTTGAGCGCATGCCCCTTGCTGGTCAGCGTGGCCGGATCGCGCGGCAGCTTTTCCAGCACCGCATCGAACAGTTCAAACGCCCGCTCATAATCGCCGGTCTGCATGCTCTCGATCGCCAATTGCGACTGGAACAGCGGATTGTCGGGATCGCCCAGATGCAGCTTTTCTGCTTGCTCACGCGCCTTGTCGAACTTCTGCCTCCGACGCAGGACATCGGTGTAATCGAGCCGTAGCTGGATGTTGTCCGGCTCAAACGCAACTGCGCTTTCCAGCAGGAACTCCGCATCATCCAGAATACCCAGCTCGATGCCGATCTTGGCGAGCAAGCGCATCCCTTCGACATTCTTCGGATTGCTGCGCAGGAAATGGCGGCAGATCTCTTCCGCCTTCAGCAATCGCCCCTCGTGTAGGTGGTTGGTGACCGCGAGCAGTTCGCGCGGGAGCGCAGCGAGCCGATCCAGTTGCGACTTCGCCGCGGAACCTTCAGCTAGGCGCCCCGCCTCGCTCAGCAGCTTGGCCTGCTCGCGCCAGCTGGCGGCCAATGCCGGATTGAAGCGGGTGGCCCGGGCAAAGCAATCCAGCGCTTTCTGTTTGTCTCCTTGCACCAGCGCAAGGTGCCCTTCTTCCTGCCATGCGCGGCCATACTCAGGCATCGCCTGATGCAATGCGCGCAATTGCTGCGCAGCATCGTGATGCTTGCCGAGATAGCGGTTGGCGACCGCAGCCATATATAGCGCTTCCGGATCGCCCGGTTGCTCCGCGAGCACTGCATCGGCCAGCGCCAGTCCCTTGCCGAAATCACTTGCCTGCAAGGCAGATTGCGCCGCTTTGAGCTGTTCTTCGCGTGTCGCCATGCACTGTCCCTACATAGCAAAACGGCGGAGGTGAACCCGTCCAGGTCCAGCTCCGCCGCTGCTTGTTCAGTTCAGCTCGATCAATAGTCGAACGAAACGCGCATACCCACCGTCAGCGGACGGTTGGTTGTGATGCGTGCGCGGTCAAACACGAAATTGCCTGAGATTTCCGCGCGGGTGTCGAACAGGTTCTCACCATAGACCTCGAACTTCCACTGTCCGCTTTCTACGCCGGCTGACAGGTCGAACACGGTGTAACTGTCGAGCTCGAGCTTGTTGATCTCGATAATATCCGTGAACTTCGATGCTGAATGCGTGACCTGCGGCTGGATAAAGGCGCCCAGCGTGTTGCTGAGATCCCATTCATAGCGAACCCGCAGGTTGCCCTGGAATGACGGCGCAAAGGCAAGCTCCTCGCCTTCGATAACATCATCCGTCGGCGTCAGAACATCGGTGATCTCCGTGTCCAGGATAGAGAACGCACCAGCCACGCTCAGCCCAGGCACCGCATAAGGCGCAAAGGTGAAGTCCGCTTCCACACCCAGGATCTCTGCATCGGCGGCATTGTCAGAGAAAAACAGATTGGTGATGCTGGGATCGAAGATCGTCGTCTGCAAGCGGCTGATGTCGACATAGAACGCGCTGCCGTTAAAGCGCAGCTGTCCATCGGCGAGGTCGGTCTTCCAGCCGATTTCATAGTTCTTCACTTCATCGGTATCGAGCGCGAAGGGTACAGTGAAGCCTGCGCCATTGCTTGCACCGCCCGGGCGGTTGAGCAGGCCCGGACGGAAGCCTTCCGAATAAGTCGCATAGAACATCAGATCGCTGTTCGGCGTATAGGTCAACGTGCCCTTGAAGATGAACCCGTCGGTGCTGGCCGTATCAGGCGCACCGACCGTGTTGTCTGACGCGAATTGTGCACTGATATTGGTGCCGCCTAGCTGTGCGTCTTCACCCGTGCCGGGGGCGACCCCGTTATTCGGGCCGAAGATCGCCGAATTGAGGTTGAAGAATGATGAGTTCGCGCTGCCTTCCAGATCAACTTCAATGTCGTAGTAGCGCGCACCGCCGGTAATGGTCAGCACGTCTGGAAGAATGTCGAAAGCGACTTCGCCAAAGATGCCGAGTTGTTCGTCCGTCCGGCGAATATCGTTGCGGAAGATCACCCCTGTCGGGAAGGGGCCAGCATCGCTGAAATAGCCCTGGGAAGAGTTCCCGCCGCCAGCGGCGCTGGCATTTGTCAGCGGGAAGTTGGGCAGGAAGCCGGTTGTTACTCCATCCGAACCGCGCACGAATTGCGAGCCGGGATAGGTGAAGTCATTGAGCTCCTTCAGCTCCAGATCGCTGTAGAATGCGCCGGCGGTTGCACGAATGCGTGCTTCCTGCGGCGTGCTGACACGGAATTCCTGCGTGAAAACAGTCGTGTCAGTGTTCGAGGCAACGAACAGGTTCGGCGCCTGGCAGGTCGGGTCAGCCGGTGCGTTGGTGACATAGCCCGGATACACAACAGCCGTGTCGCAAATATAATATGGCAGGTACTGGCCGACAAAGAGATAGTCGGAATAGTCGACCCGCTGCTGCGTTTCACGATCGGTGTAAGCACCGCTGTAAATGATATCGAGCGCGCCAAGGCGGCCTTCGACGGTCCAGCTGGTGTTGGAGAAATCGTCTTCGATCCGGTCGTCTTCAAAGCGCTGGATTTCCAGATCATCAAGCCCGTCAAGCTCGGGATCAGCGAAGAACACACCATCGCTCTCGACGCTTTGGCGTGAATGCGCGATGGTAACCTTCCAGTCAGGGGTCACTTCCCAGAGAGCGGTGGCTCGGAAGCCGGAATACTGCGTGTCATTGAAGTCATCTTCGACCAGGTTGGAATTGTCCGCTGCGATCAGATTGACCGCTGACAGATCGGCACCCGCCTGGAAACCGGCGCGTGCGTCGCTCACCGGCACGCCGTTGTCACGCACAGTGCCCGCGGTGCGGAAACGGCCGCTTTCGCTGGCGTCGCGCGTTCCGGCGACATTGTCGATATAACCGCCCTGGTCATCAAGATAGACCACGCCTCGCAGTGCGATCGTATTCGTCACAGGCACATTGACCATGGCTTCAGCCTTATAGCTGGTCTCGCCACCCTTGGTGAAGGAAACACCGGCCGATGCGCTGGCATCAAAGCCGGAAAGGCTTGGCTTGTTCGTGATCAGGCGCACAACGCCTGCTTGCGAGCTTGCGCCGAACAGTGTGCCTTGCGGGCCGGAGAGGACTTCGATCCGCTCCATGTCAGCGGCGTAAACGTCAAGGTTACGACCCGGCTGCGAGAGCGGCTGCTCATCAAGGTAAAGCGCAACGTTGGGCGCAAGGCCTGCCACGCCGGCAGTTGTCAGGTTGGGGGTCGTCGAAGCGAGGCCACGGATGTAGATCGTGCTCTGGCCCGGGCCGGAGCCACCAGCCGTTACAGTCGGCAGCTGCTCAAGATAGTCTTCGAACGTATCGATATTGAGCTGCTCAAGGCCTTCCTGGCCGAGCGCCTGGACCGACACCGGCACATCTTGCAGGTCTTCGCTGCGGCGTTGGGCAGTCACGACAATCGTTGGCACACCGCCGGTGCGCTGTTGCGCATTGGCCGGAGGTTGCGTGGCTTGCTCCTGCGCCATGGCGGGTGTTGCCATGGCAATTGCGACTGCGCCGAGCGAAACGCTGTTGGCGAACTTTTTCATTGCTATTTTCCCTTCGTTTTGCCCGATTGGGCGCGACACGGCAGCGCGCAGAATTGCGCGCGACTAATATTCACGCTCAATTTCGGAGAAAATCGGATGAACTCATGTCTCTGGATGCGCGCGTTAACAAGCAACTGGTGGAACCACCACAGCAATGGGAGACAATTTTTTGAAAACAAACCCTCGTGTTGCACCAAAACAACACAGGCCCTATTTTACAAATATAGATCCAATACTGAATCTCATCTGTAATAAATGAATGGTTTGCACTTGCATTGCATCAAGTTGTTTATCAACTATTGAGCTTTATAGCTTTTTTTATTAAAATATATCCCGTTTTTTACATATCGAACGACAAGTTTAAGTCGTGCGAATAACTTCAGGCTGCTCTGCAGCTTCCCAGTTCTCGCAAGCTTCCGCAGTCGTCGGAACGCCATGGCGCTTGCGGCGCAGGTCAAAGACTACGGCCTTCACGATCCCGATCGCCATCAGTGCGACCACAAAGGAGAATGGCAGTGCGCCGATGATCATGCTGATCCGGATCGCATCGATACCGCCCAGCACCAGCATGCTGCCAACCATGAATGCCAGCGCCGCGCCCCAGAACAAGATATGAAGCCGCCTCTTGCCGTCAGTCTCGCCCGCACCGTTGATGGTGTTGACGATCAGGATCGCGCTATCAACCGAGGTAATCAAGTAAGTCATCAGCAGGACCACCACTATGGCTGATACAGCAAAGGCGAAACCGGGATCGAACAAGACCGCCAGGGTGGCATAGAGTTGGTCGGAAATGCCGGTCGAGACGATTGTGCCCTGTGCTGCACCGCTCAACTCCAGATCGATTGCTGTGCCACCAACCACTGTCATCCATACGAAGCACATCAGCGACGGCACCAGGATCACGCCCAACACATATTCGCGGATGGTCCGCCCGCGCGAAATCCGTGCGATGAACATGCCAACGAAGGGCGCGAAGGCGATCCACCAGGCCCAATAAAATACCGACCAGTCGAGCTGCCACTGAACCAGCGCGGCGCTCATTTCCGAGCCGGTGTCTTCAAACAGCGTAAGCGTGTTGGGAATGAAGGTGAGCAGGTAATCGAAGATACCAACGCCGAGCAATTCTAGCGCCAGCAGGCCTGACCCCAACACCGCAAACAGCGCCAGCAGCAGGAATGACAGGCCCATATTGAGGTTAGACAGCCACTTGATCCCTCGGCCCACGCCAGAAAGCGCGCTTAACGTGGAAAGCCCGACCAATACCGTAAGTGCAATTACGACGGCCAGCAGAGAGGATGACCCGTCGGGATCCAGCAGCCAGTCGCCTAACCCCAGACGCGCGAGCCCGGCAACAAACTGTTCAACACCAAGCCCCATGGTGACTGCAACGCCCAGGATCGTTGCCACCACCGCTACAATATCCACGATATGTCCGGCGATGCCTGACATCGCCTTGCCGAACAGCGGGACAAGCGCAGAGCGTATCGTCAGCGGCAGGTTGCGGCGATAAGCGACATAGCCGATCGCGAGGCCTACAAGCGCGTAGGTCGCCCAGGCAGCAAAGCCCCAATGCAGGAAGGTGTACGCATAAGCCGGACGCACAGCCTCGGGCGATAGCGGTTCGATCGTGCCTTGGATGATCTGGGGGTTGTTCGCAAAATGCGACAATGGCTCGCCGGTGGAATAGGTTAGCATTCCGATGCCGATCCCGGCCCCGAACAGCATGGCGAACCACGAAAAGCGTGAGAATTCGGCTTTCTCTCCCGGCTCGCCAATCCGCAGGGTGCCGGCAGCCGGGGTTAGCGCGAGGCCGAAGCACGTCACCATCAATCCGGCGACAAGGTAGATATACCAACCGGCAAATGAGGAAATCAGGCTTGAATTGGCGGCATAAAGAGTTTCGCTCGCGCTAACCGGGAAGAAGATTGCCCACAGTATCAGCAGCGAGACGATCACCTTTGCCGGGATCGTCACTTCACGGCTGAAACCGTCATAAAATCCCCTGTCATGCGTGTCGATGGGAAGCTCCACAATCGGCGGGTCGATAGGCGCGATGGGCAGGTCCGTTATTGTCGAATCGATAGGCGCGTCATTCTCTTGTTGCATGGCTCTGGCGACAGGATCCCTGTTGAGTTGGCGAACGCACGCTTCGCTCGCGATGCGAGCCAGCCTGCATGTCGGTGAAGGAGATGGCCAAGCATAGGCCCCAATCCGAACATTGCAAATCAGCGGCCAGTCTAAATCGCTGCAGCGGGTAGAAGTTCGATAGGATTGGCGCCTTGCGATCGCTGGATCGCAGCGATGTCAGCCGCCAGCCTGTCCGCGCGAGATTCAAACCTCGCCTGTTCTGCCGGATCATCCGCCGCAGCGGCATGGATAAGGGCTTTTTGGTGGTGGAAATATAATTTATTCAAAAACATAGTCCTAGTTGATAGCATATCTTGCAGGCAATTTGGCGGCGTTCATCGATGGCGAGGCACTGCCTGCCCCGCCAATCCGCGATGCAAGTCAATCAGGGGCGCGTCTGCCCGTCGCCCAGAACCAGATATTTGAAGCTGGTCAGCTGCTCCAGCCCAACCGGGCCGCGCGCATGCATCTTGCCGGTCGCAATGCCGATCTCTGCACCCATGCCGAACTCGCCCCCGTCAGAGAATTGTGTCGAAGCGTTGTGCATCACCACCGCGCTGTCGATCGACGTCAGGAACGCGCGCGCTGCCGCCCTGTCTTCTGTCAGGATCGCATCGGTGTGCCCCGAAGAATGCCGGGCAACAAACTCGATCCCTTCGTCGAGACCTGACACGGTCTTGATCGAAGCGATCGCGTCCAGATATTCCGTGCCATAATCCTCGCTGCTGGCGGGCTTGATCCGCGCATCAATCGCGGCTGCCTCTGCATCGCCACGGAATTCGCAATCAGGCATGGCTTCGAGCAACATCGGGATGACATCGCGGGCAACCGCTGCGTCAATCACAATGCTTTCCGTCGCCCCGCAAATGCCGGTGCGGCGCAGCTTGGCATTGCGCACAATTGCAACCGCCTTCGACAGGTCCGCAGCCTCATGGATATAGCTGTGACAATTGCCATCGAGATGCAGCAGGGTTGGCACCTTGGCCTGGTCACGCACAAGCTCGACCAGGCCGCGCCCGCCGCGCGGGATCACCAAATCAACCGTATCCACAGCACGCAGCAGTTCCGCCACTGCTTCGCGCGCAGTGGTGCGGACGGCCTGCACCGCATCTCCCGGCAATCCGGCCGATTTCAGGCCGGAGCGCATGCATTCCACGATTGTGCGGGTTGAATGGCGGCTTTCCGATCCGCCCCGCAAGATCACGGCATTGCCTGACTTGAGGCACAATGCGCTGGCATCAGCGCCGACATTGGGGCGCGATTCGTAAATCATGCCGATCACCCCGATTGGCACGGCTACGCGCTCGATCGTAAGGCCGTTGGGCCGCTCGAATGTCGCAAGGTTGTGGCCAACCGGGTCTGGCAATTCAGCGATCTGCTCAAGCGCAGCGGCCATGCCTGCAATGCGGGTTTCATCAAGCATCAGCCGATCGATGAAGGAATCGGGCTTGGCCCCGCGCACCGAGTCGACATCCTTGGCATTCGCCGCGATCAGTTCATCGGTGCGTTCCCGCAGCGCCTGCGCCGCGGCGCGAAGCGCGGCGTTCTTCTGATCGGTTGTGGCAGCATTGAGCTGGCGCGCAGCCGCTTTGGCGCGTTCACCGAGTTCGCGGATATGAATGGACGGGTCGAGTTTCTGGTCAGTCATTTAAGACTCCTTGAATTTCTGGATTGTGTAGCGCCGGATTGGCCGGGGTCGGTCTGTCAGCGCAGTTCGATCGCGCGCCGATAGGCGGCATCGAAGGTTTCAGTGATCAGCGCGCTCAACGCGCCTGAGCCGTTGAGAGCGTTGAGACCGGCTTCCGTGGTCCCGTTCTTGCTCGTTACGGAATTGCGCAGCTCTTCCAGCGAGAGATCGCTTTGCTGCGCCATGGCAACAGTGCCCTTCATTAATTCAAGCGCCATCGCAGTGCTTTGTTCCCTGGAAAAGCCCAGTTCTTGCGAAGCTTCGGCATAGGCGCGCAGGAATTCAAACACATAGCCCGGCCCGGAACCGGCGATTGCCGTAAACCGGTCAAGCGCGTCTTCATCATCCACCTGAATAGCGATACCGGCGCGGCGCATCAGGTCTGTCGCATGCGCGATATGCGTTTCGTTCGCAGCATCGCTGGAGCAAAGCCCGCTCACACCCTGGCCAATTGCGGCAGGCAGGTTGGGCATGACGCGGACAACAGCGTCAACTCCGCTGACCTCGCGAAGGCGCGCGACCGAACAGCCGGCGGCGATGGAAAGCAGGTAGCCGTCATCGCGAAGCAAGCCAGCATAGTCGGGCAGCACTGCCTCGATCAGCTGCGGCTTGATCGCGACGACCATGACATCGAAGCGCTCGCCACCCAGCTCGTCACGCGAGCTGAACAGGGCAACCCCCTCTGGCGCTTGATCCAGATAGGGGTCGACAATCGTGAAGCTCCCTTCACCCTTACGCCAACTCTCCAGTAAAGCGCCGCCCATTTTACCGCATCCGATCAGAAGTGTATTCACCAATATTCCTTTTAACTTCGCGTTATACCAATCATCGGTCACGGTGTGAGATTTTGGCAAGTATCTACTTACAACTATTTTCAGTTCGAATTTTTACTTTTACGAATAAATGTATTTTATTTCACCGAAATTATTTGCCCTTATCCGGTTGTGCAATGCACAATGTCTAACTAGATGGGCGTTTGATTATTTCAAGGACGAAAGAGGGCTTTGTGCCAAAGAGAAAACGTATCGTAGTCAAAATCGGGTCTGCCCTGGTGGCCAATACAGACCGGCTAACCCCGCGCTTCGGCTTCATGCAGCGCTTACTGGATGATATCGCCCGGCTTCGTGATGACGGGTATGACGTGATCCTGGCGTCATCGGGTGCTGTGGCACTGGGCCTGAAAATGGTTGGCGCGCGGCCTGAAAACGCGAGCGTCAGAGACAAGCAGGCAGCGGCCGCGTGCGGCATGCCTGTGCTCCTCAACGCCTATAAACAGGTAGGGCTGGAGTTCGGTTTTCAGATTTCGCAGATCCTGCTGACGCTGGGCGATTTCGAAGACCACCGCCGCTTTCTCAACACCCGCAATACGATGAACCGCTTGCTGCAATCGCGCATCGTGCCCATCGTCAACGAGAATGACACGATCACGACGGAAGAAATCCGCGTAGGTGACAATGACCGGCTGGCAGCGAAGATCGCGCAGATGGTGGGCGCGGAAGAATTCATCATCCTGACCGGGGTGGACGGGCTTTATGACCGCGATCCGTCGCAAGAGGGCGCGCAGCTGGTGGAAGAGCTGCACGATGTCAGCGACTATATCGAAGCCGCTTCCGGAACCAGCACGCTGGGAACGGGCGGCATGCTGACCAAGCTGCAAGCGGCCAATATGGCGCAAAACGCGGGTTGCACGACGTTCATCGCCAATGGTGAGGCCGAACACCCGCTGGTTTCCGTGCTTGACGGCACACGGCGCTGCACCAAATGCATCGCACATCCGGAGCCTGTCTCGCTGTGGGATGCCTGGCTTGCGGACCGGCTGCAGATGGCGGGTACCCTGGTGGTTACAGACGAAGCCGCGCAACAGCTGACAAGCGATGACCCGCTCCACCGCGACGTTGTCGTGTCCGCCACCGGCGATTTCACGCGCGGCGACGTGCTGCATATCTACAATGAAAATGGCGAAGAGCTGGCCCGCGGACTATCCGATTTCACGTCGGAAGAATGCCGGATCATGATTGCCAACAAGGATGTGCCGGCGGACCAGTTGCTGGGATACCAGACCGATGCCGAGCTCATCCGGCCGGAGAACCTGGTGCTGGTTCAGAACCGCCACCTCGCCTGGGAATTACCTGACGGCTGAAGCGTGCAGCAGAGCAGTAAAAAGCATGCCGTTGAGCAGCTGTGGCGCAAACTTAGTCGGGTGGCCGTGGCGGGTGAAATCGCTAAGAGGCTGTAACGCTGTGCAGAAGAACTGCGCGCTCAAGCCTTGGGGAAATTGCGAGCGGTCTTAGAGGCTTAGCATTCCGGCGATTGCACATGTTGCAGGCATGCAGTAAAAGCCGCGCCATCGAGTGGTGGTTGGGTCACTCAGCTTGCGCCAGGAAAATTTGCACCTTCTGGCACCATTTACTCACCTGTGCGTTGAAGCGAATACATCCGTTCCAACTTGGAAGAAGGGAAAGGGGAAAAGATGAAGAAGATCCAGCTTGGCCTGATGGCCAGCGCGTCTGCACTGTTGCTTGCCGCATGCGGTGGCGGCGAGAGCGAACCGGCAGCAACCGAAGAAACTGCTGCTGAAGAAACCACCGAAGCGGCGCCTGCAGCTGAAGATGCTGCCGCTGAAGAAGATGCCGGCGCTCCGGCGGCTGACGATGTGGCGACCCTTGACGGCACTACCCTGGCTGACTTCACCGGCGATGCAGCCGCAGGTGAGAAAACCTTCATGCAATGCGCCGCATGCCACGTGGTGGAACCGGGCGTGAATCGCGTCGGCCCATCGCTTGCTGGCATCGTTGGCCGTGCAGCCGGTTCGGTCGAAGGCTTCAATTACACCGATGCCAATGCAAACAGCGGCATCACCTGGACGCCGGAAAAGATGTTCCAGTATCTGGAGAACCCGCAGCGGGTGATCCCTGGCACCCGGATGGCCTTTGCTGGTCTGAAAGATGGTCAGGACCGCGCCAATGTGATTGCTTACCTGCAGTCAACCGGCAGCTAAGCTGATCCAACACCGGACTTGAAAAGAGCGCGAGGCCCGATGGCTTCGCGCTCTTTTTCTTTGGCTCTCAGCTCTAAGTCAGGCAGCGATGGACCCGCGTGCCAATTCGCATTGCGACCAGATATCGCTCAAGGCATGGATCAGCCGGTCGATATCGCCATCATCATGGACGGGTGATGGTGTAAGCCGCAAACGCTCTGTTCCCACCGGCACGGTTGGATAGTTGATCGGCTGCACATAGATGCCGTGATTGTCCATCAGCCAGTCGCTGATCATCTTGCACTTCTTCGCATCCCCCACCATCACCGGAATGATGTGGCTGGGATTGGGCAAGTGCGGGATGCCCAGCATGTCCAGCTTGCGCCGAACGGTATCGACCCGGTCGCGCTGCTGCTTGCGCTCTTCATCGCTTTGCTTGAGATGCCGGATGCTCGCCGCCGCGCCCGCAGCAACCGCCGGGGGCAGCGCTGTGCTGAAGATAAAACCGCTGGCAAAGCTGCGCACGAAATCAACCAGGTCAGCTGATGCCGCGATATAGCCTCCCATCACGCCGAATGCCTTGCCCAGCGTGCCTTCGATCACAGTGATCCGGTCCATCAGGCCTTCACGTTCTGCCACGCCGCCACCGCGCGGGCCATAAAGGCCCACGGCATGCACCTCGTCGATATAGCTGATCGCGCCATGCTTCTCGCACACGTCGAGAATTTCTGCGATCGGGGCGATATCACCGTCCATCGAATACACGCTTTCGAAGGCGACCAGCTTGGGCACTTCAGGCCCGAACTCGGAAAGCATGGCATCGAGATGCTCGGGATCATTGTGCTTCCAGATCTTGTACGGCGCGCGGCTATGACGGATGCCTTCGATCATAGAGGCGTGGTTGAGTGCGTCCGAAAACACCACACAGCCCGGAATCTTCGATGCCAGCGTTCCCAGCCCTGCCCAGTTCGAGACATAACCCGATGTGAACAGCAGCGCGCTTTCCTTGCCATGCAAGTCCGCAAGCTCGCGCTCAAGCTCTACGTGGTAATGATTGGTGCCGGAGATATTGCGTGTGCCGCCTGCACCCGCGCCGCATTCATCAATCACAGCGTGCATGGCTTCGAGCACGACAGGATGCTGGCCCATCCCCAGATAGTCATTCGAACACCACACTGTGACCGCTTGCGTCTCATCGTCGACAAAGCGCGTTGCGTGCGGGAAAGACCCACGGTGCCGCTTGATATCGGTGAAGACGCGGTAACGCCCGTCTTCGCGAATTTCGTCAAGCTGTTCCTTGAAAAAGGCATCGAAATCCATGGCTTAACTTTCCTCTTCCAGCGTAATTCTCTTGGGCAATGCCCAGCCCCACAACGCACCGTCGCGAAACGGCAGTGCTAAAAACAGATGTTCGATGGCACCCAGCGCGGCGAGCGCAAACAGCAGGCTTGCCCCCACCGATTCCGCACTGCCCGCTGGCGCGTCCATCGCGCGCGATGCGGTCCAGAAAGCGAAGCCACAAATCGCAGCGATCGAAATCACCAGCGCGGGCCTTAGCCGCTTCGGACCGTAATAGGATTTGAGATATGACAAATGCGCCGGCAGGATATCGGTCGCGGAATTTGGGACGCCTGCAAAGATATTGAGCTTGGCCGACAGCCGCAGCGCATAGAGCAATACGAAAGTCATCGCACCGATCTGGTTGGGCGCAGTCCACGTCAAAGTGATCAACATCAAGGCAGACAGCACCAGCGCAATTTCGTGATGGATCACAGTTGCGCTGGCTTCGGCAAATCGCTGCCAACCGCTGATCCCGGGCGAAATCTCTTCCCGCCGAGGGCCCGTTGCCGCTCCGGTCAAGAAGGCAATCTCTTGCCATGACCACACCATCAGCGCGCCCAGGAACGCAAGGTAAATCGCCCAGACTTGCGCAAACTGCATCGCGCCAAGGATCGCGATCAGCCCCGCCAGCCCCACTGCGCCTGACAAAAGCAGGCTGCGCGGGAAAGTCGCGCGATGGCGATTATCGAGCCAAGCGATCATTCCCGTCGCAAGGAACCAGATAGCCACAGTGACAATCACCGGCAGGATATGGCCCTGCCAGCTTACCATGCAGGCTGCAGCCGGATCGTTTCAGGCAGACTATTGGGCTTGGCACGATGGAAATACATCCGCGCAAAGTTGAAGCCCGCACCGGCCATGCCGCTCACGCGTTTCAACATGCCACCAATGCCGCCTTGCGCCTTGCCCTCATCGATCCGCAAGGCTGCCTGGCGCAGCGCCTCCATGGCGGCGCGGAACTTCGGGCTGTCGATATCCAGTTCGACCGGATAGACTTGGCGGCAGATCTGATTGCAGATCGAAAAGACTTTGTAGTCATATTCGGTTGGATCCACGCCCAGCGCCTTGTGAAACACTGGCCGGTTGTGATCGCGCACATACATGGTCGCATAGACGGAAAGCAGGAAGAAGCGGATCCACAGCTTGTTGTGGCCCTTCAGCAGCTTGGGATCGGCCCGCATCAGCATGGCAAACGCCTCGCCATGGCGGAACTCGTCATTGCACCATTCCTCGAACCAGTCGAAGATCGGGTGGAACTTGTTCTGCGGATTGGCTGCAAGATGGCGGTAGATTGTGATGTAGCGCGAATAACCAATCTTTTCTGAGAGATAGACCGCATACCAGATGAACTTAGGCTTGAAATAGGTGTATTTCTTGGTCTTGGTCAGGAAGCCCAGATCCACGCCGATCCCGGCATCTTTCAGGCTTTCGTTGATGAAGCCGGCATGGCGGCTTTCGTCCCGCGCAAGCAGCTTGAACAGCTGCTTCACATCCGGATTTTTCGTGCGCCGGGCGATCTCCGCATAGAGCACGCAGCCGGAAAACTCCGATGTCATCGAGCTGACGAGGAAATCGGTGAATTCCGCGCGCAGCTCCGGCTCAAGCCCTTCGATGATGCCGGCAAAGTCGTTCTTGTGACGAAAGTGCGTCTTGTTGGGATCGCCTACCATGTCTGCAATCAGCTGGTCCCATTCCTCGCGCACCAGTGACACATCGATTGCATCAAGCGCATCGAAATCGGTGGTGTAGAAACGCGGCGTCAGCACAGTGTCCTGCGTCGCGAGAGCCATCGCTTCTTCGCTGGTCATCATCTCGTGATTGCTGGCAGCGTTGATCTTGGCGGGCGCGTTCATTTGATCCTCCCCGGGTTGAAGCTGACTTCGTAAAGTTCCTTAAGGTCGAAATAGGCCGCAACGCGTGTGAGAGCGCGTTCGATTGGCCCGGCTCTGGTCACTGTAGCCATGCGCCGGAATACTTCGCTGCGACCGAAGGGGATGGATATCGGATCTCCGTGGACGCGCACCTTGTCGCCCGGCTCCATGACAATCCCGTCCGCCAGTTCAACATGTGCGTGAAAGTAATGCTCGCTCTGTTCGACGGCGATTTCGCAGGGAACATCAAATCGTCTTCGCGCCATCATGCGCCTCCCTCATCCAGCAACCCCATGAAGATCGCGCGGTTGTCAGAACCAAAACCGCCAAGCTCTACGTCGCGCCCTGTTGCGCTGTCGCTCAAGGTGAGCGAGCCATCCTGCCACAGCGTCAGTTCGAAATGCGGTTCTGACCCGATCCCGCGCATCCGCCGGTCGCGTGCCAGGCCGCGTAATACGCCGCGAATGAAGCCCCCGCTTTGTGTGTCCTGATCCACCAGCAGCACCAGTTCGCCGCTCGCTGCATCTGACACCCGCACATCCCCGGTTGCCGCATCGTCAAAGCGCAATTCGCGCGTCGCAGCCGGGGCGACAGCAGCCTTCGCGCGCTCTACTGCAGGCACTGCTTCGCGATCGACAAAGCCCAATGTGACTGTGGCTGTGAGCGCGATAGATAGCAGCACCAGCGCGCCCACCATGATCAGTGCCGGGCGCGGCACTGTATTTTCATGGCTATGCGCGTGGAGCGGCGGAGGCGATGCCATCTGGCTCATGCAGCAGCCTCCTTGATACCCGACATCGCGGCGCCGCGTGCACTTTCTGTCCGCACGACAGCGGAGCAGGCATCGGCCAGAATTTTCGCTGCTTCAGGCGCGTCAGGCAGCGCGCGCATCATCGGCTGCGGCTTGCTGAAGCGGAATGGCCGTGCGTGCGGCCACAGCATCAGATAGCCCAGCCCGTGCCGCTCGGTCGTGAGCAAGGCGATGTCACCATGTTCGCCGCCCAAGGGGCGCAGGTCAGCCGAAGCGATCAGCTGCAATGGCAGGTTGATGCATTTGTTGAGCGCAACGCCCACCCGGAACACAACGCGGCGATTGGTGATGGTGTAGACCGTCGTCTTCTCCACTAGCTTGGCAAAGCCTGCGAGCAAGCCATAGGTCACGAAACCTGCGATCACGCTTGCCAAGGCTCCGCCAAATCCGCCGCTGGCGATGGACCACAGCGCCAACAGCGCGAAATAGCCTGCAATCCATCGTCCGTAGAGCGCGCTGCGGGTGAAGACTCGCCAGTCAGGCGCGCCCTGCCACAGGATCCGCTCGCCTTCGGGCAAATTGCCCGGCAGCCCGCGGATCGGCTCTGAATCATATTCCATCATATGATCGGCTCCTGCCTTGCGGCATTGGCGTAGAGATAGCCGCCGCCAAAGTAGCCGCATATCTTGTCTTCCTCGAGCCGGGTGATCTGTCCCGGTGTGGCGAGCTTGGGCGCGTCCGCGAAATCGGCTGCGTTGATCGCATCAATCTCCACCGAATCCTTGTGCACCACCGCCATGGTGATCGGAGCCAGGACTGGGCCACCGCTGGTCTGAATTTCCAGATAGCGCGCCATGCTTTCCGCCCGGTCGACCCACAGGTCAGTCACAGTGCCGGCTTCCTTGCCATCAGCACCGGTCACTTTCATGCCGATCGGATCGCGACTGAACATGAAGCTCGCAACAGAGAAGTGATCGTCGCTCTTCATCGGCACGATCCGCAATGCGCCATCAGCATATTGGTCCGGGAAGTTCGAGCGCTGGGCATAGGCTGCCGGGCCGATCCCGTCCTTCAATGGATTGCCAGTGGGGATGATTGGCGAACCTGCATGGTTCTCGAACCTTTTGGCCGCGATATCGACTGGCTCTCGGCCCTTGGTCGGTGCAGTCACGCTGCCTTTGCCAAAGGGCAGGTGAAACGTCTTTGTGCTGGCTGTGTGGAGCGGGCCACCTTCGCCATGCACCAGCCCGGTCATCTCGTCTTCAAGCGGATAACCTTCGCGTCGATCTTCGCGTCTCAGCCAGAAGATCAAGGCCACAAAGAACAGGAAAAACAGATAGAGCGCCAATTCGGCGACATCTATTGTGCCCACTATATTGCCGTCAGTCATCACAACATCCTTTCGCGCGCTGTCATGTCGGAAACTCTTGCAGTCCGAACGGGCCTGAATGACCCAGGAACTCCTCCGACCGGCCGCGCCCGACCAGTGGACCAAGCACGACCAGCGTGCCCAGCAGGAGGAGAATTTCGAGAACGTAGACCGTGCCATAACCGGTTGAGCGGACAGCCAGTGTCTCGCCCAACCCGTCTGCCATGGCATAGGCCGTAGTGAAGTCGCGGATCAAGCCGCCCATGGCGATCCCGATCCCCGCACAGCTTGCCTGGACAGCGCCCCAGGCTCCCAATGCCAAACCCGCACCGCCATCGCGGGCGAGTGCCATTGAAGCTACCAATGTGCCGACTGAAAACAGGCCGACACCCAAGCCGATGAACAATGCACCGGTAAAAATCAGCGCGGGCGCATTCAGCGGCGCTGCGAACAGAACCATCGCGAAGGCGGAGATTCCGGCTACTGCGCCAAATCCGGCCATACGCAGCGGATTGCGCCCTTGGCCAAGCGCGCGCGCCGCCAGCGCGAAGCCGACCAGCGCACCAAACGCCCATGCCGCGGTCAGGCTGGTGGTGGCACCGACCGACATGCCAAGGATTTCGCCGCCGAACGGTTCAAGCAGCGCATCCTGCATGGAAAACGCCGCAGTGCCGAGCCCGATCGCCAGCAACAGCCTTCCGGTGTCCGGACGGTCGAGATACTCGCGCCACATCTGCTTGAATGGCGGGCGCGGTGTCTCCTTGGAAATCACCGCCGCGTTGCGCCCTTCCTGCTTCCACAGCGCAATAAGGTTGAGCACTGCGGTTAGGAGAGCAGCGCTCTGGATCACTTGCACTAGCCGCGTAGGGGTGAAATCGCGCAGCATTGCGCCCATCACCAGCGCGGCGAACATCATGCCGACCAGCAGCATGACATAAAGCAGCGCAACCGCGCGCGGGCGCTTGTCAGGCTCCGCCATATCGGTTGCGAGCGCCAGGCCCGCAGTCTGCGTCATATGGATACCTGCGCCGGTCAGGATGAAGGCTGCGATGCTGGCAGTGATGCCGATCGGAAAAGTGTCAGGTCGGCTGAGCAACAGCAGCGCGAAGGGCATGATCGAAAGCCCGCCAAACTGCAGTGTGGTGCCGATCCAGATGTAAGGCACGCGTTTCCACCCGATAGCGGAGCGGTGCGTATCCGACTTGTGTCCCATCAACACGCGCAGCGGCGCAATCAGCAGCGGCAAGGCGATCAGCAGCGCGACCAACCATGCCGGAACGCTGAGCTCGACGATCATCACCCGGTTGAGTGTGCCATTGAGCAGCACGGTCGCCATGCCCACGCTGATCTGGAACAACGCCAACCGCAGCAGGCGCGACAAAGGCAGATCCACGCTCGCTGCATCCGCAAACGGAAGCCAGGTCATCGCCACCCGGCTCCACTTGAGGAAAAGGGGATCGCGCGTCTGCATCAGATCTTCACCAGCTCCATCGCTTGCGAGGTGTAGAACCCGCTGGAAACCCGCTTGGTACGGCCAATCTGCCATCCGGAAATGCTAGCCAGCCGCTGACGCAGTTCGGCTTCCGCAACCGGGATGATCGCGGGCGAGCGGTCCGAGCGCGGGAAGAACTTGCCGATCCGGTGCATCGCGCCGAGTGCTGCCGTGTGCGGCGCGAATGTGAAGACCATCGAACGGCTGCACCGCTGCGAGAGTTCTGCCAGCGTCGAAACAATATCTTCCGCCGGATAATGGATCAGCGAGTCCATCAACACGATATGCGCGAATTCGCCAAAGCGGGAATCGAGCATGTCGCCCGCGTGCCAATCGATCCGGCCATGACCGATGAAGCTGGGTGTGCGCTCGCGCGCGACGTCGATCAGCCCTTCGGCAACGTCCACGCCTGTCACTTCGGCACCGCGACATGCCGCCGCAACGCTCAGCGCACCCGTGCCGCATCCGGCATCAAGCACACGCGTGCGGCGCAGGTCTTGCGGAAGCCAGCTGAGCAGCGTTTCGCGCATCCGTTCACGCCCGGCGCGCACGGTCGCGCGGATACCGCTGACTTTGGTGTCGCTGGTCAGATCGATCCAGGCCTTGCGCGCTGTGCCATCGAAATAGGCGGCAAGCTTCTCGCGCTGCGCATCGTAATTGGTGGGAGCGTGTGTTGCCATCATTCGAACCCCAGGAAATCGAAGATGTCGCGATCCTTCATCGGGTTCGCTTCCAGCGGATCGACCCCGTCCCACAGCATCTGTGCAAGGCGCAGATATTCCGCTTGAGCTTCAAGGACACCTTCTTCGCTTTCGTCCATTTCGAAGAGCGTGCATTTCTTGAGGCGGGAGCGACGGATCGCATCGACATCGCGGAAATGCGCCAGCCGCTTGAGCCCGGTCGCCTCGGCAAAGCGGTCAATCTCGTCAGTCTCGCGGCTGCGATTGGCAATCACACCAGCGAGGCGGACATCATAGTTCTTGGCCTTGGCTTTGATCGCCGCCGCGATGCGGTTCATCGCGAAAATGCTGTCAAAATCATTCGCAGCCACCACCAGTGCACGCTCGGCATGCTGGAGCGGCGCAGCAAACCCGCCGCAAACGACATCGCCGAGCACGTCGAAAATCACCACATCGGTGTCTTCAAGCAAATGGTGCTGTTTCAGGAGCTTCACCGTCTGTCCGACGACATAGCCGCCGCAGCCGGTGCCCGCCGGCGGGCCGCCTGCTTCCACGCACATCACGCCGTTGAAACCTTCAAACATATAGTCTTCAGGGCGCAATTCCTCAGAATGGAATTCGACTGTTTCAAGCACATCGATCACAGTCGGCATCAGCTTCTTGGTGAGCGTGAAAGTGCTGTCATGCTTGGGGTCGCAGCCAATCTGCAGCACGCGGTGGCCAAGCTTGGAGAAAGCAGCGGACAGATTCGAAGAGGTGGTCGATTTGCCGATCCCGCCCTTGCCATAGACGGCAAATACTTTCGCGCCCTTGATCGCGTCGCGCGGGTCGAGCTGGACCTGAACGGAGCCTTCGCCATCTGGCGGGCTGAAGCGGGTTTTGGGGTCTAGCAGGTTCATAATCTCATCCTCATTCCGCAGCGATCACGCCTTCGAGACGGTCCTCGAGATCGTTGTTCGCTTCACGCAGCGCTTCGAGCGTTGCTTCGTCAGGCTCCCACAGCTGCCGCTCACAGGCTTCGATCAGCCGGTTCGCGACGCGCGCAGAGCTCTTGGGGTTCAGTTGGGAAAGGCGTTCACGCATTTCCTTGTCGAGCACGAAAGTCTCGCTGATTTTCTGGTAGACCCAGGGTGCAACCTGGCCGGTCGTGGCAGACCAGCCCATCGTATTGGTCACATGGCCTTCGATATGCCGCACGCCTTCGTAGCCATGCTTGAGCATCCCTTCGAACCACTTGGGATTAAGCGTGCGGGTTTGCGTTTCATGACCGATCTGCTCAGCCAAAGTGCGCACCTTGGTGCTGCCCTGCGTGGCATCGAGAATATAGACCGGCGCTTCCTTGCCGCGCGCACGCGTGATCGAACGGTTGATCCCGCCCAGACCATCGAAATACTGGTCGAGATCAGTGATGCCGACTTCGACGCTTTCGAGGTTCTGGTAGGAAAACTCGACTTCGGCGAGCGCGCTGCGCAGCAATTCGCGCTGCTGCACCGGCGTGCCCTTCACCCCGTAAGCGAAACCCTTTTGCGTCTCGAAGGCGTTGGCAAGCTCGTCCGGATCCGTCCACACGCCGCCATCGACCAGCTGGTTCACATTCGCTCCGTAAGCTCCTTCGGCATTGGAGAAGACCCGCAAACTTGCCGTTTCGAAATCACACTGATGCGCGGTCTGGTGTGCGAGGCTGTGTTTTCGCACGAAGTTCATTTCGAGCGGTTCGTCAGCTTGCGAGGCGAGCAGTGCGGCTTCGGCCAGCATGCGCGTTTGCAGCGGCAGGAGGTCGCGGAAAATGCCAGACAGCGTCATCACCACGTCGATGCGCGGTCGGCCCAGCTCTTCGAGCGGTATCAGTTCCGCTCCGGCCAGCTTGCCATAACCATCGAGCCGCGGACGCGCGCCGATCAGCCGCAGCGCCTGTGCAACCTGCACGCCTTCGCTCTTGAGGTTGTCCGTACCCCATAGAACCATGGCGAGGCTTTCCGGGAACGGTTCACCACTTTCGGAATGGCGCGCCAGCAAACGCTCTGCCTGCACCGCCCCCTGTTCGCACGCAAAGCGGCTGGGGATGCGGAACGGGTCAAAGCCGTGTAAATTGCGCCCGGTCGGCAATACCTCGGGGTTGACGAGGATATCACCGCCGGGCGCAGGCGCAACGTAACCTGCGTCGAGAGCGTGGATGAGTCCGCCCAATTCGTCACAAGCTTCGATACGTGCGCTAAACTGTTCTTTGTCGGCTTCAGGATCGAATTCCGCGAGCGACGCCTCCCAATCTGCTCGCTCGGCTTCGCTTGGTCCCTGGCCCAGCACATGCAGGCCGTTGGGGATCAAAGCGCTTTCCAATTCATAGAGGTGTTCGGCCAGATCTTCGAAGGCGATGCCTTCCAGCCCCAGATCTTCGGCCTGTTCAGCCATCAGCGCGGCCAGTTGCTGCCGTTCGTCACCATCTTCCAAACTGCGCCAGCGATCATGGCTTGCCTTGAGCTCGCTCAACCCCTTGTAAAGCCCGGCGCGGGATAACGGCGGGGTGAGATAGCTGACGAGCGTCGCACCCGAACGCCGCTTTGCCAGAATGCCTTCCGACGGGTTGTTCGCGGCATAGAGATAGTAGTTAGGCAGATCGCCGATCAGCCGTTCAGGCCAGCATTCGCTAGACATGCCGGTCTGCTTGCCAGGCATGAACTCCAGCGCGCCATGCGTGCCGAAGTGCAGCACCGCATGCGCGCTATAATCTTCGCGGATCCAGCGATAGAAAGCGTTGAACGCATGTGTCGGCGTGAAAGTGCCATCGAACAGCAACCGCACCGGGTCGCCTTCATAGCCAAAGGCGGGCTGTATGCCGACGAAGACATTACCGAAATGGGCGCCCAGCACCTGAATTCCGGAGCCGTCTGACTGCTGTCGGCCAGGTGCAGGCCCCCATTGCGCTTCGATCTGCTTGAGATACGGCTCGCGGCGGACGTAATCGTCTGTTGCGATGCGCGCAGCGACATTGGCATCGCTGCCGAAGCGTTCGGAATTGCCGGTCAGGATCGCTTCTCGCAGCGCTTCGACGCTTTCCGGGACATCGACTGAGTAGCCTTCGGATGCCAGCCGCTTGAGCGTGGCGTGGAGCGATTCAAAGACTGCCAGAAACGCTGCAGTCCCGGTGGCGCCGGCATTGGGCGGGAAATTGAACAGCACCACCGCGAGCTTGCGCTCAGCGCGCTCGCTGCGGCGCAACGCGACCAATCTGACAACCTTGGCTGCCAGCGCTTCCGCGCGTTCCGGGCAGCCCTGCATTGCACGGAGTCCACCATTGTCCGGCAGCCGGCATTTGCGCTCGCATCCTTCGCAAACGTCAGCGCCCTTGTTCGAGCGCCCGCCATAAATGCTCGGCATGATTGCACCGTCGAGCTCTGGAATCGCAACCATCATCGTTGCTTCCAGCGGCAAGAGACCCTGATGCCGCCCGCGCCATTCCTCCACGCTCTGGAACTCCAGCGCATGCGCAGCGACATATGGGATGTCGAGCTCACCAAGCAGCTCGCTGGCTGCATCTGCATCATTGTAAGCCGGCCCGCCGACCAGCGAAAAGCCGGTGAGATTGACGATTGCATCAACGGTTGGCTTCCCGTCGCGGACAAAGAATTTCTCGATTGCCGGGCGAGCATCAAGCCCGCTGGCGAAAACGGGCACAACCTTGAGGCCAGCGGCTTCGAACGCTTCGATCGCTGCGTCATAATGCCCTGTGTCGCGGCCCAGCAGATACGACCGGAGCAGGATCAATCCGACGGTTCCCTGCGCGCCT
Source organism: Erythrobacter sp. (assembly GCA_030148605.1). GTDB lineage: Bacteria > Pseudomonadota > Alphaproteobacteria > Sphingomonadales > Sphingomonadaceae > Erythrobacter. The sequence continues at coordinate 20,198 of JASBTD010000030.1, read as the reverse complement.
TTCTTGCGCGGCAACAAGCGCAGGCTTTCCGAAATCCGCTGTTGCGTGCGCGGGTGGTAAACCCCGACTTCGGGATATTCGAGCGGCGCATCGGCGGGCATCATCCCGCGCCGGGTGAGCCTTTCACCCGAAGCGTAGCGATCAATCAGGCCGCGAACCATGGCGACGACATTCTCGTCCGACCCCGCCAGCCAATATTGCAGCGTCAGGAAATAGGCGCGCACATCCTGCGCCGTGCCGGGGATAAAGCGCAGGATCTTGGGCAGGCGGCGCAGCATCTTCATCTGCCCCGCACCTGAACTCGCGCCCGGCTTCTTCGAGCCACGCAGCTTCTTGAGCATGGCAAGCATGCCCTTGGCTGGCTTGTCCATGTCATAGCCGCCCATGCGGGTCAGCTTGACCACTTCGCCTGCCGACATCAGGCCGATAATTGCATCGCAATTGTCGCGCCGCGCTTCCAATGCGGGCAGCACCATGCGGATATGGTCATCAAGGAACAGCATGGTCGCGATGATGATGTCAGCATTTTCAATGGCTTCGAGCGTGCGCTCGTAAGCGCCGTCCTCGCGTTCCCAATCGGAGGCCGCATGCAAGCTCAGCAACACATTATCTGCCGCCAGCTCGTTACTCGCCCGATCAACCGCTCCTTTCAGGTGGTTGTCCAGCGTCACAATCGCGACGCGAACCGGAGGCCGCCCTCTACCGTGCATAATGCGCCTTCGCGTCATAAAGCGTTTCGAGGTCTATCTGCGCCCGGCCTTGTTCAGCCGCGAAAGCTTCGGTGTTGCGACGTGCCTTACCGCGTACGAAGAAGGGTATCTTCTTCAGCTCGCGCTCTGCCTCTACCGTCCAATTGGCTTCGTTTGCTGCAATCGGGGTTTCTTCAGGCGCGCTCATCGCAAGCTGCGCCTTGGGTGCATGCGCGGCGTGATGCGAAGGCCCGGCTTCGTCGGAGAATTCGAAATCGTCGCGGAACATGGTCAGCAGATGCTCTTCCAGGCCCATCACCAGCGGGTGGACCCATGTGTCGAAGATCACATTTGCACCTTCGAAACCCATTTGCGGGCTGTGGCGCGCGGGGAAATCCTGCACATGCACCGGCGCGCTGATCACCGCACAGGCAAGCCCCAGGCGCTTGGCAATATGGCGTTCCATCTGCGTGCCCAGTACCAGTTCGGGTGAAGCAGCCGCGATAGCTTCTTCAACTGCAAGGTGATCGTCAGTGATCAACGGCTCGACGCCGTATTTTGCCGCGGCGGCGCGTACATCGCGCGCGAATTCGCGATTGTAACAACCGAGGCCGCACACTTCGAAACCCAGCTCTTCGCTGGCGATCCGCGCCGCGGCAACAGCATGCGTTGCATCGCCGAAGATGAAAACGCGCTTGCCGGTCAGATAGGTCGAATCGACTGAGCGGCTCCACCACGGCATGCGCGAATTGGTGTCCGCCAATGCAGGCTCGGGATCGACCCCTGCCAGCGCAGCGACCGCGCGGATAAATTCGCGTGTCGCGCCAACGCCGATAGGCACCGTGCGGATAGCTGGCTGGTGGAATTCTCGTTCAAGCCAGCGCGCGGCTTCATCGCCAATCTCGGGATAAAGCACGATATTGAAATCAGCCGCTCCGATAGCGCGGATATCATCTGGTGTAGCGCCAAGCGGTGCAACGAGATTGATATCTATCCCGAGCTGATCGAGCAGCTTGCGGATTTCGGCCACATCGTCGCGGTGGCGGAAGCCCAATGCGGTTGGCCCCAGCAGGTTCGCAATCGGGCGACGCCCCTTGGCGCTTGTTGGCTTGATTTCGCGATCAGCCAGCTTGCGCACGATCTGGTAAAAGCTTTCTGCCGCGCCCCAGTTTTCCTTGCGCTGGTAACTGGGCAGTTCGAGTGGGATGACCGGGCATTCGAGCCGCATCGCATCGGCAAGCCCCGCCGGATCATCCTGGATCAACTCGGCGGTGCAACTTGCGCCCACCATCAGTGCTTGCGGCTTGTACCGCTCCAGCGCGTCACGTGCGGCCTGCTGGAACAGTTCGGCTGTATCCTTGCCCAGATCGCGCGCCTGGAACGTGGTGTAGGTCACTGGCGGGCGCGCGCCGCGCCGCTCGATCATGGTGAACAGCAAGTCGGCATAGGTATCGCCTTGCGGCGCATGCAGCAGGTAATGCATGCCTTTCATCGCAGTCGCGACACGCATTGCGCCGACATGCGGGGGGCCTTCATATGTCCAGACCGCCAGCTGCATCGCTACACCTCCAGCACGTCACGCCGCCTAAGCGGACGCGCAAAGAGTTCAGCGAGATCGCCGGCCTGTTCGAAACCGTGGATCGGCGAGAAAACGAGCTCGATCGCCCATTTGGTGGTGAGGCCTTCGCTCTCAAGCGGATTGGCCAGACCCAGCCCGCATACAGTGAGGTCAGGCCGCTCGGCACGCACCCGGTCAAGCTGCTTGTCGACATCCTGCCCTTCGCTGAGCCGCGCAGATTGCGGCAGCGCAATGAGTTCGTCAGCCAGATGGGTCTTGTGCAGATAGGGCGTGCCCACTTCGAGCGGTTCCATCCCGCATTCGCTGGCAAGGAAACGCGCGAGCGGCATTTCCAGCTGCGAATCGGGCATGAAGAAAATGCGCTTGCCTTCCAGACGTTCGCGCATTGGAGCGAGCGCCCGCTTGGCCCGCTCGCGTCCCGGCGCGATCACGCGATTGAAGTGCATTTCGTCCACGCCGAAAGCATCGGCCGCCGCTTTGAGCCATGCGGTCGTCCCCTCGGCCCCGAACGGAAACAGCGCGGGCAGATGCACTGCACCGCGGCGCTCCAGCTCCAAGCCGGTTTCGCCAAGGAACGGTTGCGCAAGCAGGAAGCGGGTGTTGGTTCCCACTGCCGGAAGCTCGCCTGACTTGCGCGCCGGAAGCACGCCAACGCGTTCGATTCCCAGCTCGGCGAAAAGCCGCAGGAACTGATCTTCAACGATATCCGGCAGTGACCCCACCAGCAGCAATTCGGGTGCCGCATCAGGCTCAGCTGCGGGCATTTCCGGCACCAGCGCGGCCAGACATGCATCTTCGCCTTGCGTGAAAGTCGTCTCGATCCCGCTGCCAGAATAGTTGAGGATACGGACCTCACCGGCATGCCGCGCACCCAGCTTTTCCGCCGCCTTGGCAAGGTCAAGCTTGATCACTTCGGAAGGGCAGGAGCCGACAAGAAACAGCGTCTTGATCTCAGGACGGCGCGCGAGCAACCGCTCAACCACCCGCTCCAGCTCCTCATGGCAATCAGCCATACCGGCAAGATCACGCTCTTCGATGATCGCGGTGGCAAAGCGCGGTTCTGCAAAGATCATGACGCCTGCGGCTGACTGGAGAAGGTGCGCGCAGGTGCGCGATCCCACCACCAGAAAGAACGCATCCTGCATCTTGCGATGCAGCCAGATGATGCCGGTGAGGCCGCAGAAGACTTCGCGCTGCCCCCTTTGCCGCAGCACCGGGGCGCAATCGCCGCGCTCCTGGCTGGCAGTTGCGAGGCCGCTCATCCCACCACCGCCAGCGGCTCGCTCGCCTGCAGGCGCGCCGCGCGCAGCTTGAGCAGGAATTGCCCGGCATTGATCACATAGGCAGCATAGGCTGCGAGCGCGACCAGCATCCGCTCCCGAACGCTGCCGATTCCGCCAAACAGCATGACAAGGTAGGCTGTGTGCAGCGCCAGCACGAGCATGGAGAACACGTCTTCCCAAAAGAACGGGCGGGCGAACAGCCATTTGCCGAACACGACCTTTTCCCAGATCGAGCCGGTCACCATGATGGTGTAGAGAATCAGTGTTTTTGCAAGGATCGAAAGATCGGCCGCCCAGGCGCCATCGCCGGTCATAAGCGTGCGGGAAACAAGGCCAAGGCTGATCAGGAACACCAGGAACTGGATCGGAGCAAGCACGCCCTGGACCAAAGTCCAGCCAGATTCGTCCCGCCGCCGGCGCTCTTCCGCTGTGTAGAGCGCCACTGCCTTTTGCCCAATTCCGCCGGTTTTCCGCGCGGTATGGGGCCCAACTTCATCCCCTCTTGACTGCAAAGTAATCTGCCTCTGCTGGATCAGGAGTGAGCCTACGCCTTGACACCCCCAAGTGTCAATTCATCTTGACGACAAGATAAATTGACACGCTTGCATTGCCGCGCTTGACATAAAGGCGTAGGGTTCTCTCAGTCGCGTCGAGTCGGAAGACACCAATCGATGACGCGGGCTGACGCGATCCGCGCCGCTCTCAAGAGGGGGAGAGGACGAGATGGATTTGGTGAATGGCGCTGGCTCTTCGGAACCCAAGCGGGGGTCTGGTCCAAGCGAACGTCGGCAGGCAAGCGATCATCGCCAGCCTGCAAATGATGATTCCGAGACATATCAGGGAAAATCCATTAATGGATTGATTCAAGATGAAATTATTCCGCGATTGCTGATCGTTCACTCGACTCAGCGCAAACGCGCGCGGTTTTTCGAAGGACGAAGGGTCAAGTGCGGGGAGATTGAACGATTCGCCACTTTGCCGCTTGAGCATGAAGCCGATCAGCTGATCGGCGAAATCGAGAAACTGCGTTTGAGCGGTGTCAGCACCGAATCGATTTTTGTGGATCTTTTGCCCGCTTCGGCGCGGAAACTCGGCCAGTTGTGGGAAGAAGACGAATGCGACTTTATTGATGTGACGATGGGGCTTTGGCGACTTCACGAAGTGATGCGCGAGTGCACGCTCAGTAGCGCGACGAAATTCGATTCGCTAAATAGCCAGAGCAGTGCATTGTTCTCTCCCTATCCAGGCGAGCAGCACAATTTCGGCACGCTGATCGTTGAAGAAGTCTTCTCCAATGCCGGCTGGCAGACAGAAGTACTGCTAGAACCGCGTCGGCACGAATTGATCCATCTTCTGGCTGAAAGGCCATTTGACCTTGTCGGATTGACCGTGAGTTGCGATTGCCCTAGCGATCAAATCAGTGATCTGATCACTGCAATTCGAAGTGTGTCAAAGAATTCCAATGTGCGTGTCATCATAGGCGGTTCGCGAATAAACGCCGATCCAACCCTGGCGCTGGGGGTAGGAGCGGATGGAACCGCCGAAGACGCGCGCTCAGCCCTGGTACTTGCGGAGAGAATTGTAGCGGGTTCACTACCTGTAACTTCGTAGGCGCCACAACCGGAGCAGCGCATGCCCCCAAAGCGCAGCATCGCAGATCATCGTCACTTTGATGATGTTGCAACATTGAAAGGTGAGATCGCGAGTGAAGACGCGCTCCATCTTGCTATGAGTGCGGGCGATATTGTGCTGGTTTTGGACGAAGGCGGGGTTATCACTGACGGGACCGCCGACCTCACCAACTTTCCCGACCTTCCCGACTGGATCGGCAAGAAGTGGCAAGACAGTGTCACTGTTGAAAGCTTGCCCAAGATTGACGCATTGCTGGAAACCAAGAAAATGAACGGCGAAGCGCCGATCGCCCGGCAAGTCAATCACAAGGGGGCCAGCGGGGACATTCCTGTCAGCTATCGCCTGCTTCCGCTTAGCGGCGGGACCAAGCGCCTTGCGATTGGACGAGACTTGCGCGATGCCGCTGCGCTGCAGCAAAGGCTCTTGCAAGCACAACAGTCGCTTGAGCGGGACTACTTGCGGCTTCGCCAACTCGAAACGCGCTATCGCCTGCTGTTCGAAATGTCGGGCGAGCCGGTCGTGATCATCGACAGCGAGAATCGTCGAATAGTCGAAGCCAATCCTGCCGCACACACCTTGCTGCTGGCGAGGCCCGGCAGCCTGATCGGCAGCAAGTTTCTCGCTCTTTTCGAGCGGGAGGCTCGCGAATCCCTGATCGCGTTCCTGGGTGCAGCACTGACTTCAAACTCAGTCTCTCCGGTGCACGCAAAGCCGGCCGATCAGGAGACCGAGCTAACCCTTAATGCTACCGGATTTCGCCAGCGCGGCAGGCTGTTCGTGCTGGTCCGCTTTGACGGACAGGAACGGGCGGAAAATGCGCAGGATACGGCCATCCTGGAGACGCTTGAGAGCATGCCCGATGCCTTTGTGTTGACAGATTCCAACTGGAATATTGTGGCCGCCAACACATCTTTCGCCGAATTGACCGGCGCGGCCAGCATTGACCAGATTCGCGGGATGCCGCTGGGGCAATTCATCGGGCGCCCCGGGATCGATCTCGATCTCATTTCCAGCCAGCTCCAGAAACAGGGCTTCGCACGAAATGTGAACAGCGTGATCGGCGCGAATGATGCCGGTGAAGGCGAACCGATCGAGCTTTCTGCGGTCCAGACAGGCGAAGAATCGCCGCATATCGGCGTTGTAATCCGGCCCATAGCCCGGCGTTTGCGCGATCTTCCGCCAATGCCGCAGGAATTGCCCCGTTCTGTCGAACAACTGACTGAACTGGTTGGGCGAATGTCGCTGAAAGACATTGTCCGCGAGAGTACCGATCTGATCGAACGGCTGTGCATCGAAGCGGCGCTGTCCTACACATCGGATAACCGCGCATCCGCCGCGGAAATCCTGGGGTTGAGCCGTCAAAGCCTTTACTCCAACTTGCACCGCTACGGGCTTGGCAATCTTTCCGCCGACAGCGAGTAAGCGAAGACTGACAGCTAACCTGTCAATTTAGTTTGACGCATGCAGCTGTCAGGCATAGCCTGCTCCCATGGCTCGTTCGGCTGTCTCGATTCCGCCGGTGTCGCCGCCCACGGCGCGCGATGTGCTTGAGCTGCTCAAGCCGATCACATGGTTTCCGCCAATGTGGGCCTTCATGTGCGGCGTCGTATCATCGGGTGTGGGACTGGATGGCCGGTGGTGGTTCCTGATCGCGGGGATCGCGCTAACGGGCCCTCTGGTTTGCGGCACCAGCCAGGCAGTGAACGACTGGTTTGACCGCCATGTAGACGCGATCAATGAACCGCACCGCCCCATCCCTTCCGGCCGGATCGCTGGCAATTGGGGCCTTCGCATAGCAATCGGTGGCACATTACTGTCTTTGGTTGTTGCCTGGGCCACTGGGCCATGGGTTTTGGCGGCAACAATCGTAGGATTGATCTGCGCCTGGGGTTACAGCGCGCCGCCTTTCCGTTTCAAGACCAGTGGTTGGCTGGGCCCGGCGGTGGTCGCGCTCACCTATGAGGGCCTTGCATGGTTTACCGGAGCAAGCGTGATGGCAGGAGCCTTGCCACGGGCGGAAGTGCTGATTGTGCTGGCATTATACAGTCTTGGCGCACACGGGATCATGACGCTGAATGATTTCAAGGCGGTCGAAGGTGACCGGGCAACCGGCTTGCGCTCGCTGCCAGTGACATTGGGTGTTGCCAATGCCGCGCGACTCGCCTGCGCGACAATGGCACTGCCGCAACTCGTGGTAATCGCGCTGCTCTATTCATGGGGCCATACCTGGTCCGCTGCGATCGTGGGTGCGGTGCTGCTGGCGCAATTCGCGCTGATGCCCCGGCTGCTGCGCGATCCCAAGGGCAAGGCGCCCTGGTATTCCGCTACAGGTGTCACGCTCTACGTGCTGGGCATGCTGGGCAGCGCGCTGGGCCTTGGAGGATACATCTGATGGCGCGCGGTTTCGGCTGGCTCTCGATTATCCGGATCGGCGCGGTGCAAGCCTCGATCGGGGCAATCGTGATGCTGGCAACTTCGCTGCTCAATCGCGTGATGGTGGTCGAATACGGCCTCGTCGCTGCGATTCCGGCGGGGCTCGTCGCGTGGCATTATGCGGTGCAATTATCACGCCCAATCTGGGGCCACGGCTCTGACAAGGGCCGCAAGCGCACGCCGTGGATCATCGGCGGCATGGCCGTGCTGGCACTGGGCGCGCTGATGGCGGTCAACGCGACAGTGATGATGCCGGTCTCCCCCATCGGAGGAGGTGTGCTGGCTGTGATCGCTTTCACTCTCATCGGAGCGGGCGTCGGCGCATCTGGCACGACCTTGCTTGCCTTGCTCGCATCGGGCGTTGCGCGGGAACGCCGTGCCGCTGCTGCAGCTGTCACCTGGATCATGATGGTGGCGGGTATCGTGATCTCCGCCGCGACCGCAGGGCAATTGCTCGATCCGTTCAGCGAGCAACGCCTGGCGCTGGTTTCCGGAGGGGTAATCGCCTGCGCCTTCGCGCTGACGGTGATCGTGACTTTCCGGCTCGAACAGCATGCGCTGGTTGAAGCCGAACAGGACCGCGCGGGCCCTGCCCCCGATTTCCGCGAAGCGATCCGCGAAATCCTGAGCGAGCAGGCAGCGCGCCGCTTCACGATCTTCATCTTCGTTTCCATGCTGGCTTACAGCATGCAGGATCTGATCCTCGAGCCATTCGCCGGGCTCGTATTCGACATGACCCCGGGCCAATCGACGTCGCTCGCCGGAATCCAGCACGGCGGCGTGCTCGCCGGAATGATAGCGGCGGGTATTGGCGGCAGTGCCTTTGCCGGGCGGATGCCGGTGGAACTGCGTGTGTGGATCGTTGCCGGATGTGTAGGCTCGGCGCTCGCGCTCCTCGGATTGGCTGCCGCAGCCGTCGTAGGCCCGGCATGGCCGCTCACCGCCAACGTGTTCGCGCTGGGATTTTGCAACGGCGCCTTTGCTGTCGCCGCCATCGGCGCAATGATGGGGCTCGCAGGCGCTGGCGAGCGTACCCGCGAAGGCGTGCGCATGGGCGTGTGGGGCGCTTCGCAAGCCATCGCTTTCGGCATGGGCGGGCTGCTCGGCGCGCTCGGTGTCGACATCGCGCGCCGCTCTGGCGGCAATGATGCCGCCGCCTTCCAGTTGATCTTCACCATTGAAGCGGGCGCCTTTGTGCTGGCCGCATTCCTTGCCATGCGTGCAACCAGTCGCGCCAGCGCATCAAAGCCCAGGGAGGCACCCAGCCTATGACCGATGAATTCTATGACGTTGTGGTCGTTGGCGGAGGACCTGCAGGCGCGACCACGGCAAGCGAGCTGGCCAAGGCAGGCCACAAGGTGATGCTGCTTGACCGTGCGGGCCGGATCAAGCCGTGCGGCGGCGCTGTGCCCCCACGCTTGCTGGAAGATTTCGAAGTGCCGCAATCGCTGCTGGTGGCTCAGGCACGCTCTGCACGCATGATCGCGCCTTCCGGTCGCAAGGTCGACATGCCAGTCGGCGAAATTGGCTATGTCGGCATGGTTGATCGCGATGTGTTCGACGAATGGCTGCGCGAACGCGCGGCGAAAGATGGCGCAGAGCGGCGCACCGGCATTTTCGAGACAATCGAGCGCGATAAAGATGGCACGCATGTGTGTTTTCGCGCGCAACGCGGAGCCGAGCTTGAAAGGGTGCGTACGCGGCTAGTGATTGGCGCGGACGGCGCACGTTCGAAAGTCGCACGGCAAAACATCGACGGCGCAGAGAACATGAAATGCGTCTTCGCCTATCACGAGGTGATCGAAAGCCCACCCGCGAACGATCAGGGCTTCGATCCGGCGCGCTGCGATGTTTTCTACCAGGGCAAGCTGTCGCCCGATTTCTACGCCTGGATCTTCCCGCACGGCCACACCTCCAGCATCGGCCTGGGCAGCGCGAACAAGGGCTTTCCGTTGCGCGAAACCGTTTCGGACATGCGCTACGAACTTGGGCTCGATGAATGCGAGACAATCCGCAAGGAAGGCGCGCCGATCCCCTTGAAGCCATTGAAGCGGTGGGACAATGGCCGCGATGTACTGGTTGCAGGCGATGCCGCTGGGGTCGTTACACCGGCCTCTGGCGAAGGCATATATTATGCCATGACCTGCGGACGGATCGCGGCTGAGGCTGCGGGTGAATTTGTTCTGAGCGGCCAGCCCGCTGCGCTCAAACAGGCGCGCAAGCGCTTCATGCGCGAACATGGGCGTGTGTTCTGGATCCTCGGTATGATGCAGTATTTCTGGTATTCCAGCGACAAGCGTCGCGAGCGGTTCGTCGACATGTGCGATGATCGCGATGTCCAGCAGCTGACCTGGCAGGCCTATATGAACAAGCGCCTGGTGCGCGCAAAGCCGCTTGCGCATGTGAAGATTTTCCTCAAGGATACCGCCCATCTGCTGGGACTGAGGCCGATGGCTGGATGAGCAAGAACTGGGTTATTCCGTTTACTGTCGCAGCGCTGGCGGCGATGGGCGTTGCCTTTCTGGGCGCGACGATCACCGATTTGGGGCCATGGTATCAATCGCTTGAGAAGCCGGGCTGGAACCCGCCCGATGTGGTGTTCCCGATCGCCTGGACGACCATTTTTGCCTTGGTTTGCGTTTCTGCGGTGACCGCTTGGGAAAGAGCGCCCACTGCGGCCAAGCGTGACTGGGTAATCGGCTTGTTCGCATTGAATGCCTTTCTCAACATCCTGTGGAGCCTGATCTTCTTCCGCATGCAGCGCCCCGATCTGGCGTTTGCCGAGCTGCTGCTGCTGTGGCTCTCGATCCTGTTTCTGATCATTTACACCGGGCGGATATCGCGGCTCGCGAGCTTGCTGCTGCTACCCTATCTTGCATGGGTGACGATCGCGGGCGCGCTAAACTGGCAAGTGATCGAGCTTAACGGCCCTTTCAGCTAGGTACTGGCCGCTATGGAGCAGTTCTTCTCCAGCGGTTTGGCGGTTGATATAGTCTTGGCCGTCCTGACTTTGGAATTCCTGATCCTGTGGCGTAAGGGCTGGGCACCGCTTGATGCTTTTCTGCTCTTGCTGCCGGCGGCATTGATCGCGCTGGCTCTGCGCGCCGCGCTCACTGAGATGCACTGGATCTGGATCGCGGTTCCGCTTGCGCTGTCATTTCCTGTGCATCTCGCTGACCTTGCACGGCGCCGCAAGCGCTGACGACTTGGCCCGCCACCAAAGAAAAGCGGCCCGGAAGCTTATGCTCCCGAGCCGCCATTCCCCCTGTCATTCGCGTGGTTCAGGTGGTCTCTTCAGCCTCGGCCTCAGCGGCAGGCTCTGCCTCTGGTTCGGCGGCCATGGCGGCAGGTGCGGCCAGCAACGCCGGATAATCCTTCGCCATTTGTGCGCCGCCCATCGGCTTGTTCACACCCTGATGGCAGGTTGTGCAGTTCACCTTGTAGGGATCGCCCGCAGCACCCAGCCTGTTCGCCGGGAATACCGGCGTCAGCGGCGTGATGTATTCCTGGTTCACATGCGCGACCATACGCGTGCCATGCCAAGCAACGCCGCGTTGTGCCGGGCTGATATTCCAAGCGCCGAAGCTCTGCGTGTTGTGGCAGAAGGTGCAGTTCACCCCGAGCGAATCCGACATATGCATCATCAACGCATAGGTGTTTTCCGTCTCCATCGTGGAACGGGTGTTTGCATTGCTGGGATATAGCCCGGTCGAAGCAACGCGAACATTCTGCACTGTATCCTCATTGAGGAAATAGCTGGCGACGGCATTTACCGGCAGCGAGCTATAGGCTGTTTCCGGCACAGGGCTGTTCTGCCCGCGCTTGGTGATCTTCACAGAGCCGTGATTGAGGTCTTCCGGCAAGGTCCAGATATTCTCCGGCACATTGTTGCCGCGATGGCAGGTCCAGCAGGTTACACCAGTATCAGCAACGTGGCTCTTGAAGTTGGCATTCAGCGTCTGATTCATTTCGATCATGCGCCGCGCCACAACCTTGGTGTAAACCTCGTCAGAAGCCATATCCGCGGGGTTGTGACAGTAGTTGCAGCCTTCGTCCGGCGAGACCCATTCAGTGATCGCCGCCATCAGGTAGTTGAACTCGTCCGCCGATATGTCGCCCAGCACCTGGACGTTGTCGTAGACTTCCCCTGCCGAGGGGCCACCCGGCGGCGGCAGTTCATATGGCGGTGCCGGAACATCATATTCCGTCTCTGCCACCGATTGAAGGCTGACGTGGTTCATGCCTGTCCCGCGAAAGCCGTTCTGGTCAGAAACCTTGGGCTGGAGCTCGCAAGCCGTCAGAACAAAGGGAAGAGCGGAAAGCGCTACTAATTTGAGTGTCGTATTCATCCTACTCACTCCCCTGGAATGGCGGCAGGGTCAGCGACCCCGGTGTCGGGATAGGCCGGGGCAAAGCCATGCTGCTGTGCCCACAGGTACCAATTGTCGACCACTGTGCCGGTCAGCAATATGCCGATCCCGCCTGTCAGCGTGGTCAGCACGGCAAACCACCAGGCCCAACGGTGGATCGATTCCATCGTGGCGTTGAAACCCATGGTCCAGCGCCAGAACAGCGCCGCCCGCTCTGACGCGGTGCCACGGTCCGTGATCTGCTCGATTTCGCGTTCGCCGCCATAGCGGCCCACAGCCAGGATCGTCGCCCCGTGCATCGCGAAGAGCAGGGTCGAGCCGTAAAGGAAGGCAATCGAAAGCGCGTGGAAGGGATTGTAGAACAGGTTTCCGTAACGGATCGAGAATGCCGCGGTCCAGTCAAGGTGCGGGAAGATGCCGTAAGGCACCGCTTCCGCCCAGCTCCCCATGAACATCGGGCGGAGGAAGCCCAGCACCAGGAACAGCCAGATCGCCGAAGCAAAGGCCCAGGGCACATGCATGCCCATGCCCAGCTCTTTCGCTCTAAGGTAAGTGCGCAGCCACCACAGCAGAACCGAGATGGTCAGGAACGCGCCGGTCAGAATAAACCAGCCGCCTTCATTCAGCGGGACAAACGGCGAGAAGCCATATTGCGGGCCCGGCGGTTCAAGCGAAAGCCAGAATAGCTGGCGGACGAACTGGATCGGATCCCAGCCCACCGATGCAAACATGTTCATCCCGATGATGAAGAATGCCATCAAGCCAAAGGCCAGCGCACCAATCCCGGTCCAGCCGAGATAGAACGGACCGATCTGCGCATGGCCAATCGTGCCAAGCCAGTGATTGATGAAAGTCTTGTTGATCCGCGGTTCGTGCTGCCCGTCAGGAAGCGGTATGCCCATTTCCGGCGGATGGTTCAGCTGAACCTGCGTGAATATATTTTGGTAGGTCGCCATGGTTCAGTTCCCCCTCACGCCCAGATCGGCAGGTTGAGCCACCAGGTCCACCACTCGGGCCAACCCTTGGTCCACAAGGGACCGCTGATGACGATGCAGACCGCGCTCCAGAAGCCGGCGTTGAGCGCCAGCAGCAAGCCGACGCGGTGAATTCCGAGTGTGCCGACCGAATATCCGATCAGATCGCGGAAGAAGGTGTCTTCATGCTCCGGCGTCTTCACTTCCTGGCCCTTGCCCGGGTTGACCGCTGAAAGGACCAGCGCGCCGTGCAGTGCCAGCGCCAGCGTCGTGGTGAAGAAGAAACTCACCGCGAGCATATGGGCCGGATTGTAGTGGAAGTGCAGGTATTGGTACCCGGTATTGGATACCCAGTCCAAATGGCTGAATATCCCGTAGGGGAAGCCGAAGTGCCAGCCGCCCATCAGGACCGGCCGGATCACCACCAGTGTTACATAAGCGAGGATCGCGAAGCCGAAAGCGATCGGCACATGGTATCCCATGCCCAGCTTGCGGCAGATCTCCACTTCTCTCAGCGCCCAGGAAACGAAGGAGATGATCGCGCAAACCGTTATGACTTGCCAGAACCCTCCTTCCTTCAGGGGGGCCAGGGACAATCCATAGCTCAGATCGGGTGGTGCGATACTGATGAGCCACGGATTCCAGGTTGGGCCTTGCGACGCAGCGTAGAATATCAACGCTGTCCCCAAGGTCGCGAAGATCGCCGTGACGACTCCGAAGAAGCCGACATAAAAGGGGCCGACCCAGAAGTCGAACAGGTCCCCGCCGATCAGCGTGCCACCACGCACACGATACTTTCGCTCAAAACTGAGGAGCGCCATAACCCAATCCTCCCCCGTCAATCAGGTGACGGGATCAATGTTTCTTCAACTTCGACCTGCGAGGCGAGGCCGACCCATTTTGCCGGCCGTCGCCCCTCGCACTGTCGAATTGTTATCTCTTCACTGTGAGCGTCAGCTCCCCGAAAGCGCGATGGTTGCCCGAGCATTCGGACCATCGAGCCAATTGTAGGTGTCTGTGCTCAACAGGATGAAGTGGATGGTGAATGCGAGCACAGCCAGGAAGACATGAAGCCCTACCAAAACTCTGCGCGGATCATATGTTAGCCAAGTTCTCCACATAGTGTAATTCCTTGTTTTTAAATAGATTTCCTGCCGATTGACTTACGTCGCACGGCAGCTGGCGGACTCAGCCGATCCAGGGACGCCAGGTCCACACCAGAAGGTGTGCCACCACGGCAATCGCTGTGTGTGCGCCGAACCAGAACATAAAGAGTTTGTGGAACTCCTTAGCCTCTTCGGGGGTGAGATATGTGCTCATTCCCACATCACTCATAGCCTATTCTCCCATTTGGGTTGTTGTGCGAGAGGCGACGTGCCTCCGTCGGTATCCGCGCAGGATTCCCTGCGGGGATTGCTGGGCCCGCTGCGATGCGGGCGATCTGTTGCGGCGCGCTCATGCGCCATGTCCTTCAAGCAATGCGTCAGCCAGCCGGTCAGCTGTAACGCGGGTTTCGCCGGCCTTGCGTGCGGCGCGCTCGGCGGCATCGCGAAGGCGTTTGGCGGCGGAAATGCGGATCAGCACGGGCTGCGCTTCGACCAGTGCATCGAGCTTGGCCTTGGCATCTTCATCCCAGGCGAGCTCTTCATAGTCGCGCGCAGGCGTCGCTTCGCCGGCGTCCATCTGTGTCGAGAGCGGCAGGATATGGAACAGCGCGTCGAACAACGCATTGCAGACTTCCTGCACCAGATAAGTGGCGCCGGAATAGCCCATGAAGGGCGTACCTGTATGGCGGCGGATCGCAGCGCCGGGGAAGCTGGCGGGAATATAGATCCCGCGTGCGCCGCACTCGGCCATGTACATCCGCTCATTATATGATCCGAAAACCACCAGCGGCGGGTTTGAATGGATCGCTTCGCGCACGGCCTGATTGTCGGGTTTCACGCCTGCCGAACGGCCAAAGGCAAAGCTGCACGGCAGCCCCATGTCACCTTCCAGGAAATTGCGAATGCCGCGGGCGTAGGTTTCGTTGGCGACGATGCCGAAATTGGCCGTGCCGAAGAAGTCTTGCGTTACCGAACGCCACAAGTCCCACAGCGGCTTGATGGTGGTGTGCTTCTCACGCTCGATAAACGGCGCAGGATCAAGTCCCAGCTCTTCGCCCAGTGCTTCGAGGAATTTGGTAGTGCTTGATAGGCCGATCGGGGCCTGGAAATAGGGCTTGTCGAGCAACTCGCACAAATTGCGCCCGAACTCGCGGTAAAGGCAGATATTCGCGTCTGCCAGGCCCAGCTTCTTAATGTCCGCCAAATGGCTGCCCAGCGGGAAGACCATATTCACTTCCGCGCCGATCCCTTCGATCAGCCGGCGGATCTCTGCCAGATCCGAGGCCATGTTGAACATGCCATAGGTCGGGCCGATGATGTTGACGCGCGGCTTCTCGCCTTCCTTTCGGGCGCGCGGCTTGGGCATCTTCTTCGGGCCGAATTCGGTCCACAGCCAGCTCAATGCCCGGTCGGCCGATTCCCATTGGTCTTCGTCGATCGTACGTGGCAGGAAGCGCTTCAGCGTCGTCCCTTCCGGCGTCACGCCGCCGCCGATCATCTCAGCAATCGAGCCCGTCACGACGACCGAAGGCAAGTCAGGATCAAGCGTTTCCCAAGCGCGTTTCATCGCGCCTTCGGTGCCGGTCTTGCCCAGTTCCTCTTCGCCGAGGCCGGTCACGACAATCGGCAGCTCGTGCGGTGGCAGCCCGTCAGTGTAATGCAGCACGGAAGTAACCGGCAGGTTTTCGCAGCCAACCGGGCCATCAATCACCACCTGCAAGCCCTTGATTGCAGTGAAGGCGTAGACTGCGCCCCAATAGCCTCCGGCCCGATCATGATCGAGGATCAGCGTCATTTGCCCACCGCCTCACTCGCCTTGCGGGCGGCGATGTTCTGTGCGGCGAATTTCTTCTTGAAGAGCGGGCGATCCTGCGGGGTTTCCTCCCACACGCCTGCGCTCATATCCTTGCCGACACCTTCGAAAAACTCCGTCATTCGGGCAAAGCGATCCTTGTTCCCGATCGCGGCGTTGATCACCTGCGCCAGGCTGCCCGCTCCCGCCACACCCATCAGAGGGCGTGCGGAAATCAGGTTGGTGAAATACATGGCAGGCATGCCGTGTTGCTTGGCGTGCTGCACGACCGGCGTAGTACCGATCGCCAAATCCGGGCGATATTCGTCAACCGCGGCGATATCCTGCTCCAGGCTCGCGCGATATTGCACCTTGACGCCCTTCGCTTCGAGCCATTGGCGATCAGGTTCTGACCATGGCGTGCGCGGGCAGGCAGTGCCGACATAGGGCACGTCCGCTCCGCTTTCGATCAGCAGCCGCGCCACGAGCAATTCGGAACCCTCATAGCCTGAAACTGTCACGCGGCCTTTGATGGGAGCTGCGGCGAGTGCGCCTTCGATTGCAGGCAGCGCGCCATTCTTCGCCACGTCGATCTGTTTCTGCGACACGCCGCAAGCCGCGCCAATCGCGTCGAGCCAAGCGGCGGTGCCATCGCGCCCAACCGGCGCAGACCCGACTACGCTGCGCCCTGCGGCTTCGAATTCGCGGATGCTGGCGGTGTAGAACGGGTGGATCGCAGCCACTACCGCACAATCGAGCGCGCCATAAAGCTCGCGCCATTCGCGGGTCGGCACAACCGGCCCGGCGGCCAGACCCAGAGGGGTAAGCAGCTGAGCCAGGCCGACCGGATCTGCAGGGAACATCTCTCCGAGCAGAGTCACCGTCGGCCGGTCCGAGCGCTGTTTCGGAGCGGCGACAGGACCCTGCTCGGCCTCACTGCGCGCATATTGCAGCATAGCGCCAGCAAGTACGTCCTTGGCCTCGGCATGGGTTGGAATGCCAAAACCAGGTACGTCGATCCCGATAATGCGCACCCCGTTGATCGACTTGGGCAACAACCGCAAAGGCACACCGCTGGCGGTTGGCACGCAAAGATTTGTCACGACAATCGCGTCGTAATTGGCAGGATCGGCGAGGCCTTCGACCGCTTCCTTGATGTCTTCGAACAGCTTGCCGGTTACAAGCGTTTCCGAATTGAACGGCACATAGCCGACCGTGCGGCGCGCGCCGTAGAAATGCGAAGTGAAAGTCAGCCCGTAAACGCAGCAGGCCGAACCGGACAGAACCGTGGCGGTGCGTTGCATGCGCAGCCCGACGCGGAGCGATCCGAAGGCCGGGCACATCGATTGCGGCTGGTCATGCGGCCCGCGCGACGGATCGACCGGATAGTCGGCAGCGTAACGATCCAGAATCTCGCTTTGGCCCGCCTTGCGCGCGGCATCGCGCATGGTGTCCTTGCTCGAGCAAGCACCGACCGGCGGCTCACCGCCCGATGCCAGATCCAGCTGGTCGCGTGCCCGTTCGTGCGAACGCGTCGAGGCGTGGAGATCACTCAAGCGTCACACCTCGTCATAGATCACCTCAAGCGATGGCTTGGGCTCATACGTGCCGCCGCGCATATCGGCCTGGGTCGCCGGGACGAGTTCGATATCGCCTCCGGTGTCTTCGGGGGAGAAGAGGCCAAGCAGCCCGTCCTGGTCTAAGGGAGCGGGTTGGCGCGGCGGCGCCTTGGCGACATTGGTGGCGAGCTGTTCGAACAGTCCACTCCATTCACCGCCTGGCTTTCCGATAATCTGGTAATTGGCTGACTTGCGGCGGATATCCTCGTCCGCCGGAATCGCGCAAAGCACGGGGATGTCGACTGCCTTGGCAAACGCCGCTGCTTCGCCGGTGCCGTCATCCTTGTTCACGATCATGCCGGCAACGCCGACATTGCCACCCATCTTGCGGAAATATTCGACCGCATGGCAGACATTGTTGGCGACATAGAGCGACTGCAAATCGTTCGAGCCGACAACGATCACTTTCTGACACATGTCGCGTGCGATCGGCAGGCCGAATCCGCCACACACCACATCGCCCAGAAAATCGAGCAGCACGTAGTCAAAGCCCCATTCGTGGAAGCCCAGCTTTTCGAGCAATTCGAAACCGTGGATGATCCCGCGTCCGCCGCAGCCGCGGCCGACCTCCGGCCCGCCCAGTTCCATCGCGAACACGCCGTCGCGCTGGAAGCACACGTCTTCGATCGTCACTTCTTCGCCCGCGAGCTTCTTCTTCGAGGACGTTTCGATAATGGTCGGGCAGCTCTTGCCGCCGAACAGCAGGCTGGTGGTATCCGACTTGGGATCGCAGCCGATCAGCAGCACGCGCTTGCCCTGCTGCGCCATCATGTAGCTGAGGTTCGACAGAGCGAAGCTCTTGCCTGAGCCCCCCTTGCCATAAATTGCAATCACCTGCGTTTCGCTGGTGACTTCGCCTGAGTGAACGGGATCCGGCTCTTGCGCCGCCTCGTCCCTCAAGGCTTGAGTATCAAGCATCGTCATTCGTAACTGCTCCAGTCCAACACCATCTTGAGACAGTCGATTTCAGTGAATGCGGCGGGGTACGCCGTCTCGGCTTCGCTTGCCGGGCGAATATCTGTGATAAGGCCATCGAGATTGAGTGCGCCGGTTTCGATCAGCGCCTGAGTCGAAGCCAGGTCCTCGGGCGTCCACTCGGCTGCAATGCGCAGCCGAGCTTCCGCCTGGAATGCAGGGGCAAAGCCAAAGCTCAGCCGGTCTGAATAAAAGCCTGCGAGCACGATTTCGCCGCGCTTGCCGAGCCGGCCAATCAGATTGTCCAGGCCGTGGGCATAGCCGCTAACGTCATATATCGAATTGTAATCGTGGCGGTCGTCATCCTTGGGGGCGATACATTCATATCCCACCGCGCCGCTGCGCCGTTCAGCCTTGTTGTCCCACACTACCGGGGCAGGTGCACCCGATGCGATGGTCAACCGCGCGAGCAGCCTGCCGAGCACGCCGTGGCCGACAATCAGTTGAGGCGGGTCACCCGCCGCCAGCGCGTGGAGCGCAGTGGCCGCCAGCGCCATCAGCACGCCTTTTTCAGCAAGGTCTTCGGATATCGCGAGCGCGCGGGCTGAAGGCACAATCAGCTTGCTCGAGGTGCCGCCAAACAATCCGCGTGCGTCAGCGTAACAGTTCGCACCGGGCACAAAGACCCATTCGCCAATCCGATCTTCGCATTCAGGACCGGCATCGACGATGCGGCCAACCGACTCGTAACCGGGAACAAGCGGATAGCCCATGCCGGGGAAGCGCGGCATTTCGCCGGTCCAGAGCAGCTTTTCCGTGCCGCTGCTGATGCCGCTCCAGACGGTTTCGACGATGACATCGGATGAGGTCGCGGGATTCAAGGCGAGCTGCCTGACAGACAGCCGCTTTGGCGCATCAAGGATCACCGCGAACGCGTCCATCAAGTGGACATCCCCTAGTCGTCGCGACCAACCCTTTCGCGATGGATAGATTCACCCGATGTCATCATAGGCTGACAGTTCCAAGTGTCAATGACACGAGACAAGTTTACTGTCAGGCAAACGCGACAATTGCGCTGGTGATCAGCGGCTGGTCCGTTTTCAAGCGCTTGAAATGGCGGAATCCTGCGGTTTTCAGCATCTTGCCAAGCTCTGTGTGGGTGCGCGGTCGCCCTGATCGCATTGCCCACAGGTATAGCCCGAAATAGGCCTCGCCCATGGCTTCCGCACCACGAGTCGCTGCCATCGGCTCTGCAATCACGAGTCGTCCGCCAACGGGCAAAGCCGCACGAGTCGCTGCAAGCAAGCGCTGCGCAGGCTCATCATCGTGATCATGCAGGATGCGCACCAGCGTGATGCAATCGTATCCCCGGGGCAGCTCATCGCGGAAGAAGTCGCCCCCATGGTACTCGACGTTTGCCCCGAGCCTTTGGCGCGCGCCTTGCACCACCCCCGGCAAGTCAAAGATGCCGAGCCGCAATCGCGGGTGCCGCTTTGCGACCGCGCTGATGAAGGCGCCATGCCCGCCACCAACATCGAGTAACGCGCTGTGTTGGCCAAAGTCGTATGCGTGCAGCACTTCCTGCGCCACCATCGCCTGAGACGCCGCCATTAACTGCGAATAGGGTGTGACAGCGTCCAGACTTTCCGCCTGCGCATCGGCCCGTGCGGCATAGCGCCAGAATTCGCTCAGCTCGGTCGGTTCGGATCTGTCCTGCCGTAACAGCGCCAGCGGATCAGCCAGGTCTCGATAGAGCAAATGATGGTGCCGGATCATCGCTTGCGCGCCTTGCTGCGGAATCAAAGA
>JASBTD010000029.1 GCA_030148605.1 Erythrobacter sp. | reverse complement strand
GGGGGCACGAGCTGGCAGGTGTGCTTGCCCCGGTTGAGCGCCGTCTGGTCAAAGCCGTCGATAACTGAGCCAGAAATGAAAAAGGGCCCGCACCGAAGTGCGAGCCCTGTTTCCTTGCAAACGGACTGAAAGTCAGGCCGCAGCGGCTGTCACTGGCAGGCGCGCCTGCACGTCGCCCGGAAGCGGCTGAACCACTGCCCGGCGGATGGGTGTCCAGAAGGCAGACAATGTCAGCAGCGCCGAACCGATCACCAGCGCGGTAAGCGCGACATTGAGTTCAACCGCGCCAAAGCGATCGAACAGGAATGTCAGCGCGGCAAGCACATAAGCGAGCGCGGAAACCAACAGCGCACGCCGGTCAATCGCCAGCGCGACAATGCCCATGGCGACATAAACCACCAGCACGCCGATGGCTGCGCCAAATCCGATATTGTCACCACCGGTTACGCCCAACCAGTGGAACAGCGGGTGGGCGATCATCGGGGCAGCCAGCAGGTGGAGCCAGAAGGCCACATCGCTGCGGCGGGTTTGGCGCTCGCGGTCGCTGATATCCCAGCGCATGGCGAAGCCGAAGATCACCAGACCAGCGACAAATACCAGCGGGATGAACATCGACTCATCGGCATTGTTCGGGCCGATCGCTGTCACGATCAGCGCTATTGCCGTCAGCGCCATGGCGGCAGCACCGGCGGCCACAGTGATCGGCACCATGAAGCGTTTCCAATGGACATAGGCCGCACCGGCTGTGGCAAGCGCGGCAGCTGAAATCAGCAGGCCGGGGACCACGTGGTTATCGTTGAAATTGTCTCCGCCATAAGCGACGAAAACAGCGCCCAGCAAAGTCACGAACACGCCGCCGACAAAGGCCAGAAGCAAGACAATGCTAGGCAGCGCCATGCGGCGAATACGGGTGAAATATTCTGCCATGCCCCATGCAGCGCCTGCGACAAGCAAGCCGGCAAGCGGGGGCGGGCCATCATTTACCGGCATCAGCGCCTGGCCGATACCGCCCATCGCGACCAGCAGCAGCACAGCTGCGATTGTCACGAAGATATCGTTGAAACTGTTGATCAGGCGGAAATGTTCTTCATCCGTCGCGGGCGCTTCGCGCGTCTGTCGCACGGATTCGCGCAAGGCGTCAGCTGCTGCGGCGCTGATTGCTCCGCTCGCCACTGCCTGGCGAAGATCGTCTTCTGTATACATGAGGCGTACCTCTCCCTGTTGATGGGGGAGAGATACGCCTAGTGTATTACTGTGTCAATACAGCAGGGGTTTTCAGCGGCGTTCTAGCCCCGCGCGCTGGACGGGCCGGTGCCGGTAACCTTCTGCATTGCCTTGAGAATGTTGGCGCTCTGCTCGCTGCCGCTTTGCGGTGCAGTGAGGTTAGAGAATTCGCTGATCTTCGCCCAATTATCGGCAAAGCCTTCAACGGTGCGCTCGCCATCGGGCAGCCATACGGCATCGTTCATCACTGTCCATGCCGAGTGATAGCCGCCTGCGCCAGCGCCGACGATGGCGTTGGTCGGCGCGTCTTCGCTCACAAGGAAGAGTGCAGCCGGAACCACATTCACCGGATCGAACAGTTTGAAGGCTTCTTCAGGGAACAGGTCTTCGGTCATGCGCGTGCCCGCGACCGGTGACAGCGTGTTGCAGCGGATATTATACTTCGCGCCTTCGAGTTGGAGTGTCTTGGTCAGGCCTGCAAGGCCCAGCTTGGCCGCGCCATAATTGGCCTGGCCAAAATTGCCGAACAACCCGGTTGATGATGCTGTCATCAGCACGCGGCCATAGGCTTGCTCGCGGAAGGTTTCCCAGCATGCCTTGGTCACGAAGGCAGAACCGGTCAGGTGCACTTTCAGCACGAATTCGAAATCGGCCGGTTCCATCTTCGCGAAAGTCTTGTCGCGCAGCACGCCGGCATTGTTGATCAGCACATGCACGCCGCCCCATTTCTGCTTAGCGTCAGCGACCATCTTTTCCATCTGCTCGTACTCGGTAACCGAGCCGCCATTCGACATGGCTTCGCCGCCCATGGCTTCGATTTCCTCGACCACTTTCAGCGCCATGTCCGAATGGCCGGTGCCATCGCGCGATCCGCCCAGATCGTTGACGACAACCTTCGCACCACGGCGTGCGAGTTCCAGCGCGTATTCACGGCCCAGACCGCCGCCGGCGCCGGTGACGATCGCGACCTTGTCCTTGAAGTCGATGCTCATGGGGGTTTCTCTCCTGCTTGCCAGGCCGTTCATGGCCTTCCGTTTACGTAATGCGCGGCCTGCGTGGCACTTTCTTTGCTGCGTTGCAACAGGCGCTTTCAGGCTTGCCCGTTGCCGTAGCGGAATTGCCGCCGGTTCAGAGCGATTCGAGTGCCGGAATCAGCGCGTCCAGCGAATCGATGACTGTGTCAGCACCCAATTCATGCGGCGGCCTGTCGCAATAGCCATAGGCTGCCGCGATAACCGGCACATTGGCTCCGCGTGCGGCTTTTACATCATAAGTCGAGTCGCCAACAAACGCGAAACGCGTCGCTTCGCAGCGTTTGTTCGCTTCGATAACCGGATCGGGTGCAGGCTTGGCCAGAAACTTGCCATCGGGCCCTCGGCCCATCGAATCGCCGCCAATGATAGCGACGAAATGATGTGCCAGGCCAAGTTCGGTCAGAACTTTGGTCGCAAACTCCTCGAACTTGTTGGTCACAACCGCCATTCTCACGCCGCGATCGGCAAGTTCAGTCAGTACTTCCAGTGTATGCGGATATGGCGCGGTATAGACCGCGTTGTGCTTCGAATAGTATTCCAGCATCGCCTTGTACAGCGCGCGAAAGTCATCTTCGGGCATGCCGCCTTGCGCGTCGACAGCCTTCGCCAGCATGATCTTGGCACCGCCGCCGATCAGGTCTTTCGAGCTGTCGACCGGCACTGGCGCAAAGCCGCCCAGCTCCAGCGCGTGGTTCACTGCCGCGCCCAGATCGCGGAATGTGTCAAGCAAAGTCCCGTCGAGATCGAAGCCGACGCCGTCAAATCGAAAATCAGTCATGCACCGCGCCGTGGCGGATGGTTCTTCAAACCGCAAGCGTTTGGTGCCATGAAGCGGGGCATGAATGAGATCGCCGCCATTATCCTTGCCGCGGGCAAGGGCACCCGCATGAAAAGCGACCTGCACAAGGTGCTGCACCCGATTGCAGGCAAGCCGATGCTGTTCCATCTGCTGGACAGTTTTGCAGAGCTGTCACTGGTGCATACGGTCGTGGTGGCAGGCGACCGGCACGAACAGCTGCGCGAGGCTCTGACTGGCCGCGATGTTACGGTCGCGCTGCAAGAGCCGCAGCTGGGCACTGCGCACGCGGCCTTGCAGGCGAAAGATCCGCTGGCGGGCTTCAGCGGCTTGGTGATGGTGTGTTTCGGCGATTGCCCGATGGTCCAGGCGGAAACAGTGCAGCGCCTTGTTACCGCTCTGGAAGGCGGCGCAAAGGTGGCTGTGCTGGGCTTTCGCCCCGCAGATCCGCTCGCCTATGGCAGGATTATCGCTGACGATGACGGCACAGTCCGCAAGATGGTCGAGTTCAAGGATGCGACCGAGCGCGAGAAGCGGACGCGGCTGTGCAACTCCGGCCTGATCGTGGCGCATTCGGATGATATGTGGCCGCTGCTGGAAGCTGTCAGCAACGACAATGCGCAAGGAGAATACTATCTGCCCGATGTGGCGACCGGCGCGATCGCGCGCGGTGACAAAGTCGTGGTCGTCGAAACCGGGGCTGATGAAGTGGCGGGCATCAACTCGCGCTCGGAACTCGCAGCAGTTGAAGCGCGCTGGCAAGCTGAACGGCGCGAAGCGGCGATGGCGGAGGGGGCGACGCTGGTCGCGCCCGAGACGGTGTTCTTCAGCCATGACACGCAGCTGGGCCGCGATGTCACGGTTGAACCCAATGTCGTGTTCGGCCCCAGCGTTTCCGTCGCCGATGGTGCGACGATCCACGCTTTCAGCCATCTGGAAGGCGCGAGTGTAGGTTCCGGCTGTTCGGTCGGCCCCTTTGCGCGGCTCCGGCCCGGTGCTGTGATGGAACAGGGCAGCAAGGTCGGCAATTTCGTCGAGATGAAGAAAGCCACGCTGGGCGCAGGGGCCAAGGCCAATCACCTGACCTATCTCGGTGATGCAACGGTCGGCGAAGGTGCCAATATCGGCGCAGGCACGATCACCTGCAATTACGATGGCTATTTCAAATACAAGACCGAGATTGGCCCACGCGCCTTTATCGGCTCCAACAGCGCGCTGATCGCCCCTGTAAAGATCGGCGCAGATGCGATCGTCGCGGCGGGCAGCGCGGTCAGCCGCGATGTCGGCGATGGCGATTTGCGCATGGTGCGCGGCGAGCAGATCGTGAAGCCCGGTTGGGCTGACCGTTTCCACGATGCGATGAAAAAGAAGAAAGCGGCAAAAAAGGATTGAGGCGACAGGTGGAGGAGCCCCTCCGTTGCTGGCTATGCGAACGCCCGCTGGAAACGCGGATCCAGTGGCATCATCCGGTGCCCAAGTCGAAGAAGGGACGCGGCACGGTTCCGGTCCATCCGATCTGCCACAAGGCGATCCACGCCAATTTCACCAATGCGCAATTGGCGCGGATGGGAGAGGATCTTGCGGCGATCCGGGAGAACCCCGAGATCGCCAAATTCATCGCCTGGGTCAGCACCAAGCCGCCTGACTTTCACGCGCCAACCAGGAAATAGCGCGCTTGGCCAGGCGGGGCATTGGGTACGCTTCGTTCAGGCTTCTTCCAGCTGGCTCTTGGCTGTTTCGCGATCACGCACTTCAAGCGGCTGTTTTGGCGTAACAGCCTTGCTGTGCCGCTTATCGACCTTCTGTTCCCATTGCCTGAATTCGCTGTGGCTCAAGAGATAGCGCCAGCGCGCTTCGTCAAAACTGATCAGCTTGTCGCGCACTGCGCGGACAACATCTTCCTTGCGTGCTTCAGTCCAGTTGATCTTGTGCGATTTGGGAAGGCCGGCGCGCTTGATTGCGTCAGACACGGTTTCATGTGGGGCGTATGCCATTGATTTACTCCAAAAAACGTACCCCCGTCGCTGACAAACCCTCTGTCTGGAGAGTTAATTTCAGCTTTCGATCCATGCTTTCAATCGGGTTAATCACCCGACGCGTGGTAAGCGCGCGATGAAGCGTTCGCAGTTAGCAAGAGTTGGCTGAAAATTGCTCGCCGGAACGGAAAAGGGCGACCGATCCGGCCGCCCTTTCCCTGTCTTGAATGGCTATCGGGCCATCAATCGCCCGATCGGTTATCCATCAGGCGCTGCATCAGATATATGAACTGGAGCGCTTGCAATTGCGCGCGCTGTTCATTGTCGACCCCGCCCGAGTGACCGCCGGTCATCTCTTCATAGTAGTAATATGGCTGGCCCAGCTCTTTCAGCCGCGCCGCGCCCTTGCGCGCATGCGCGGGGTGTGTGCGGTCATCCGCGGTCGAAGCCCACAGGAACGGGGCAGGGTATTCCACGCCTTCGACCAGCTTCTGATACGGTGAATAGCCTTCGATCCACGCGCGCTGTTCGGGAATGCGTGGATCGCCATATTCGCCAACCCAAGAAGCGCCGCGCCCGATCAAGTGATAGCGCAGCATGTCAAACAGCGGGATCTGCACGATGGCGGCACCAAACAGGTCCGGCCGCTGAGTGAACGCCGTGCCCACCAGCAGGCCACCTTGCGAGCCGCCCTGGATGCCCAGATGCTCTGGCGATGTGAATCCCTTCTCTACCAGGTCTTCGGCAATCGCGATGAAATCATCCCAAGTGCGCTGCTTGTTCTCCCGGATGGCCGTTTGGTGCCAGTTCGGGCCAAATTCGCCGCCACCGCGCATATTGCCCAGCACATAGGCTCCGCCCTTTTCCAGCCACAGCTTGCCGGTGGTGCTGAGATAAGCGGGCAGGCGCGGCACCTGAAAACCGCCATAGCCGGTCAGCAAAGTTGCCGTGCTTCCATCAAGCTCCATTCCGGCGGGCTTGACGATGAAATAGGGGATTTTCGTGCCATCTGCGCTGGTTGCTTCGTGCTGCTCGACTTCCAGCCCTGCCTTGTCGAAATAGCTTGGCGAGGTTTTCAGCGGTTCCGGATCGCCGCTGCCATCCGAGTAATAGAGCGTGGTCGGATTGAGGAAATCGGTGACCGTGTACATGATCTGGTCAGTCTCGTTCGAGCTTGACGCGATCCCGACAGTGGCATTGTCCGGCAGATCGACTTCGGACTGGACCCATTCGCCATCCTCGAAATCGAACCGCACAACCTTGCCCACCACATTGTCGAGCAAAGTCACGAACAGCGAGTTGCCGGTTATCGCCGCACCGCGCTTGGTCTGGCGATCGCCCGGCGCCCAGACCAGAGTTTTCTTCGCGCCATTGGGATCGGCTTTCCACTCTTCCAGATCGGCTGCGATCAGGCTGTCGGCGGGGAAGGTCTGGCCATCAACCTCCCAATCGACATCGGTCGAGATCAATATGTGACCGTCAACGATGCCATATGGCGATGCCTTGAGCGGGATTTCGAGGCGCAGCCATTCGCCATCATGCTGAACGTAATATTCGGTCTCGTGGAAGCTCACCGCACGAAACGCGGTGAGAGCGTGAACAGTCGCTTCATTGTCACGCATCAGGCTTGCGCCGGACCACACATCGGTGCGCGTGCCGCGGAAGATTTCCTCTGCTTCGTCAATGCTCTGTCCGCGCTTCCAGCGACGCGTGGTGTAGGGATACTCGCTTTCCGTCATCAGCTCTTCGCTGAAATTACGGGTAACGAGCATGGTGTCTTCATCGATCCACTGGATGTTGCCCTGGCTTTCAGGCAGTTCGAATCCGCCTTCGACGAATTGCTTGGTCGATGTGTCGAATTCGCGCAGCACGGTGGCATCCTTGCCGCCATCGCTGAGCGCGATCATGCATTTGTTCAGCGCCGGGGGCAGGCAGGTTGATCCCTGATAGACCCATTCCTTGCCTTCTTCAGCGGCAAGCGCGTCAACGTCGAGAATGATTTCCCATTCAGGCTCTTCGGTCTGATAGCTTTCCAGCGTGGTCCGGCGCAGCAGGCCCTTCGGATTCTCCTTGTCCTGCCAGAAATTATAAAGCCCGTCGGGGCGGAAGCTGACAAAGGGAATTCGGTCTTCGCTGTCGAGAATTTCCAGTGCTTCGGCCTTGAGCTGCTCAAAGCGCGGATCATCCGTGAACGCGGCGAGCGTCAGCTCGTTTTCGTTTCGCACCCAGTCGAGCGCTTCCTCGCTACGTGCTTCTTCAAGCCAGATATGCGGATCCTGTTCTGCACCGGGCACGCCATCATGCGCAGTTTCAGCATTGTGTTCGTGATGGCCGTCGCCATCGGCAGACGCGGTTGTAGCGGTCATGGCAAGAGCTCCTGCCAGGGCAAGTGTGGAAACAAGTTTCAAGTGTCCTCTCCTTGGGGGGAATTGCGACCGGGCCCCTCACGGAACCCTCATGGAAAGAACATTAGTAAGCTTTGTGTGTTCCGCAAAGTAAAAGGGCGACCAGATGGCCGCCCTTTCGGAATTCCTGCTGTGTTGTCGAAAGATCAGGCTTCGACATGCTCCGCAAGGACAGTCAAGCCAGCGTCGCCAACTTCGGCAAAGCCGCCGCGCACTTCGATCGTCTCAGGCTCTGCGCCTTCCTTGGCGTAGACCTGCACCGCACCGTCGCGGATGGTCGACATGAAAGGCGCGTGGCCTTCCAGCACGCCGAATTCGCCTTCCGAGCCGGGTACGACCACCATGTGGACGTCTTCCGAGCGGACCAGCTTTTCCGGTGTCACGAGTTCGAAATGAAGTGCCATTGTCTCTGTGTCCTAACGCTTACGCGTCCTCAGCCAGCTTCTTGGCTTTTTCGACCGCCTGGTCGATGCCGCCAACCATGTAGAAGGCTGCTTCGGGCAGGTGGTCATATTCGCCTTCGACCACAGCCTTGAACGACTTGATGGTGTCTTCCAGCTGCACGAACACGCCCGGAATGTTGGTGAACACCTCGGCCACGTGGAACGGCTGAGACAGGAAGCGCTGGATCTTGCGCGCGCGCGCCACAGTCAGCTTGTCCTCTTCGCTCAGCTCGTCCATGCCAAGAATGGCGATGATGTCTTGCAGGCTCTTGTACTTCTGCAGCGTTTCCTGAACCTTACGCGCGGTTTCGTAGTGTTCCTGACCAACAACGCGCGGCTCGAGAACGCGGCTGGTCGAATCCAGCGGGTCAACCGCGGGATAGATGCCGAGTTCAGAAATGGCGCGCGACAGTGTGGTGGTCGCGTCCAAGTGGGCAAACGAAGTTGCAGGTGCCGGGTCAGTCAAGTCGTCGGCAGGCACGTAAATCGCCTGAACCGAAGTGATCGAGCCCTTGGTGGTCGAAGTAATGCGCTCTTGCAGGTTGCCCATGTCGGTCGACAGCGTCGGCTGGTAGCCCACCGCCGAAGGAATACGGCCGAGCAGCGCCGACACTTCCGAACCCGCCTGCGTGAAGCGGAAGATGTTGTCGACGAAGAACAGCACATCCTGACCTTCCTGATCGCGGAAATATTCCGCCATGGTCAGGCCCGAAAGAGCAACGCGAGCACGCGCGCCCGGAGGCTCGTTCATCTGGCCGAATACGAGCGCAACCTTCGAACCTTCGCTGGTGGCATTACCGTCAGCATCCTTGGCGATAACGCCTGCGTCGAGGAATTCGTGATACAGGTCGTTGCCTTCGCGGGTGCGCTCACCCACGCCGGCGAACACGGAAACGCCGCCGTGACCCTTTGCGATGTTGTTGATCAGTTCCTGGATCAGCACGGTCTTGCCCACGCCAGCACCGCCGAACAGGCCGATCTTGCCGCCCTTTGCGTAAGGCGCGAGCAAGTCGATAACCTTGATGCCGGTGACAAGGATGGCCGCTTCGGTCGACTGGTCAACGAAGGCCGGTGCTTCTGCGTGGATCGGGGCGGTTTGCTCAGCGCCGATCGGGCCGCGCTCGTCGATCGCTTCGCCAACCACATTCATGATGCGGCCAAGCGTCTTCGGGCCAACCGGCACAGAAATCTGCGCGCCGGTGTTGATCACTTCCTGACCGCGAGTGAGGCCGTCAGTGCCGTCCATCGCGATGGTGCGAACGGTGTTTTCACCAAGGTGCTGGGCAACTTCCAGAACCAGCGTGTTGTCGCCATTCTTGGTTTCCAGCGCGGTGAGAATTGCTGGCAGCTCGCCTTCGAAGGTCACGTCGACGACAGCGCCGATGACCTGGCTGATCGTGCCATTGGTGGTCTGGTTCAATGCGGGTGCGGTGGCCATTGTATGTTCTGCCTTGCTCAGTGGATTATGCGCCTGCTGCGCAAACTGTTTCAGTGTCTGTGATGGTCCATGCGCCGTCGACAGCGGTCATGGTTGCCTTGTTGCGGAGATATTCGTCATCGCCCAGGCCGAATTCGCATACGACATCTTCCGAGCCGAGGCCCGCGCGCTTGCAAACGGCGGTGTTGACGGGCTCCAGGTTCGGGCAGGTCGCCGCGAGCGTTTCAGAGAAGACCTTCTGATCAGGCGGTGCGATGGTTTCGATAGCCGCGATCTGCTCTTCTACCGTGGGCGTTTCTTCTTCCACAGGTACGGGAGCTTCTTCGCCACACGCAGCGAGTGCGAATAAGGGGAGAAGGGAGAGTGCAATCTTCTTCACGGTTACGTTCCTGTTCTTACAGCGCTTCCGCACCGGCGATAATTTCAATCAGTTCAGTGGTGATCGCGGCCTGGCGGCTGCGGTTGTACTGAATGGTCAGCTTGTTGATGAGGTCGCCCGCGTTACGCGTTGCGTTGTCCATCGCAGTCATCGAAGCGCCCTGTTCGGAAGCTTCACGCTCAAGCAGTGCGCCGAAGATCTGCGTTTTCACATAGCGCGGCAGCAGTTCTTCAAGGATTTCCTCTTCGCCCGGCTCATATTCAACCACGGCATCGCCGCCAGCCGCATCCTCTGGCGAGGGGACGGGGATCAGCTGGACTGTGGTCGGGTCCTGCGCGAGCGCAGATTTGAAAGTCGGGTAAATCAGATGCGCGACATCAAACTCACCAGCTTCGAACATGCCGATCAGTTCATTGGCGACGCTGTCTGCTTCCTCGAAGCCGGGCGTCTTCACTGTCGAAGTGTCGAAATGCTTGGCGATCTTGCTGGCATAGTCGCGCTTGATCGGTGCGCGGCCTTTCTTGCCGATCAGGTAGAACTGCACGTCCTTGCCTTCAGCGATCAGCTTCTTCGCCTGAAGCTTGGCTTCCTTGACGATGTTAGAGTTCAAACCGCCGCACAGGCCCTTGTCAGTGTTGACGACAACCAACAGGTGCTTCTGGTTCGAACCGGTGCCGGCCAGCAGCTTGGGTGCACTGTCGCTTTTGCCCACCTTGGCGGCAAGCGAAGCCATCACAGCCGCCAGTCGCTCGGCATAGGGGCGAGCGGACTCGGCCGCCGCCTGTGCACGGCGCAGCTTGGCCGCGGCGACCATCTGCTTGGCCTTGGTGATCTTCTGGGTCGATTTGACCGAGTTGATCCGACCTTTGAGTTCTTTAAGCGAGGCCATTTCGGCTCCCTAGTTTGATCTCAAGTCTCAGGCGAACTGCTTGGCGAATGCATCAAGCGCGGCAACGGTGCGGTTCTTCACATCGTCTTCGAACTTGGTGCTTTCACGGATATCCCTCAGGATGTCCGCATGTTCGCTACGCATGAATGCCAGCATCTGCTCTTCATAATCGGTCACACGATCAACCGGAATGCTGTCCAGATAACCGTTGGTGCCAGCGAAGATCGACACTGTCTGTTCTTCGAACGGCAGAGGCGAGAACTGCGGCTGCTTCAGCAGCTCGGTCAGGCGCGCGCCGCGGTTGAGCAGCTTTTGCGTCGCTGCGTCCAGGTCTGAACCGAACTGAGCGAAGGCCGCCATTTCGCGGTATTGCGCCAGCTCGAGCTTGATCGAGCCCGATACCTTTTTCATCGCCTTGGTCTGCGCGGCGCCGCCCACACGGCTAACCGAAAGGCCGACGTTAATCGCCGGGCGCACACCCTGGTAGAACAGGTCGGTTTCAAGGAAGATCTGGCCATCGGTGATCGAGATCACATTGGTCGGAATATAGGCCGACACGTCGCCTGCCTGTGTTTCGATGATCGGCAGCGCGGTCAACGATCCGCCGCCATTGTCTCCGTTCATTTTCGCTGCACGCTCAAGCAAGCGGCTGTGAAGATAGAACACGTCACCCGGGTAAGCTTCGCGGCCCGGCGGGCGGCGCAGCAGCAGCGACATCTGGCGATAGGCCACAGCCTGCTTCGAAAGGTCATCATAAACGATCACGGCGTGCATGCCGTTGTCGCGGAAGAATTCGCCCATCGCGCAACCGGTGTAAGGTGCGAGATATTGCAGCGGAGCAGGCTCCGAAGCGGTCGCGGCAACAACGATGGAATATTCCATCGCCCCGTTTTCTTCGAGCTGGCGCACGATTTGCGCAACCGTCGAACGCTTCTGACCAACCGCCACATAGATGCAGTAGAGCTTCTTGCTCTCATCGCCCGATGCATTGACGCCCTTCTGGTTGATGAAGGTGTCGATCGCGACGGCGGTCTTGCCAGTCTGGCGGTCACCGATGATCAGTTCGCGCTGGCCGCGGCCAACCGGAACGAGTGCGTCGATCGCCTTGAGACCCGACTGCACCGGTTCGCTGACCGATTCGCGCGGGATGATGCCCGGCGCTTTCACTTCAACGCGCTTGCGTTCCGCCGCTTCGATCGGGCCTTTGCCGTCGATCGGGTTGCCCAGAGCGTCAACCACGCGGCCGAGCAGGCCCTTGCCAACCGGAACGTCCACGATGGTGCCGGTGCGCTTGACACTGTCACCTTCCTTGATCTCGGCGTCAGAGCCGAAGATCACGACGCCGACATTGTCGGCTTCAAGGTTCAGAGCCATGCCCTGAACGCCGTTTGCAAACTCGACCATCTCACCAGCCTGAACCTTGTCCAGACCGTGGATGCGGGCAATACCGTCACCCACCGAGAGAACGGAGCCGACTTCGCTGACTTCGGCTTCAGTGCCGAAATTGGCGATCTGGTCCTTGATGACCTTGGAGATTTCTGCGGCGCGGATTTCCATGTTTCTTGTCCTTTAGGCCTTCATTGCCTGCGCGAGAGAATTGAGACGGGTGCGGATCGAGCCATCAATGCGCTGCGATCCAATGGTTACGACGAGGCCGCCCAGAAGATCCGGGTCGACGCTGGTATTCAGCTTTACAGTCCGGCCCTGGCGGGCAGTGAGCTTGTCTTTCAGCGTGGCGAGCTGCTCATCGCTGAGTGCGTGCGCGCTGGTCACGTCTGCAGTAACTTCGCCGCGCTGGGCCGCTGCAATCATCTGGAACGCGCGGATCATTTCGCTGAGCGATGAAAGGCGGCGGTTGCCGGCAAGCACGCCAAGGAAGTTCTTGGTGAGGTCCGACAGGCTAAGATGGCTTGCGACAGCGGCAATCGCTTCGCCCTGTGCCTTGCGGCTCAGCTGCGGGTTAGCAGTCACGTCGCGCAACTCAGCCGAATCGGCGAGTGCAGCGGAAAGTGTTTCGAGGTCCGATTCGACAGCCGTGACGGTGCCGTTCTCTGCCGCGAGATCGAACAAGGCTGAAGCGTAACGCCCAGCAAGGCTAGCCTGTATACCGGCGGAGATATCCACGCGTTGAAGGTCCTCTTGGATCCGGAGAATAACGATGCATCGCTCTAACCGTTCCGGGCACTGAAGGGGGCACCCCGGCAAAGCTGGCGCGCGCCTAGCATCGAGTATGCTGCGATGCAACCCGAATGCGGGGGATTTGCTGGACTCATTTCGGGCTTTGCATAGAATACCGTGTCAGCGGGGAATGCGCTGCGGGAGAGAGACGATGGAACTGACGCCGATGGCACCGCAATGCGGGGTGGAAATTTCCGGTGTTTCGCTGGCCAATTGCAGCGATGCGAAGATGCGCGAAATCAAGCATGCGATCTATGAGCATGGGGTGGCCGTATTCCGCGATCAGGACTTCTCGCCGGAAGATCACATCGCCTTTGCCAAGCGCTGGGGCGGGATCGACATCAACAACTATTTCCCGCTGGAAGACGAGCATCCCGAAATTGCCATTGTCCGCAAGAAGCCTGACCAGAAAACCAATATCGGCGGCGCGTGGCATACCGACCATTCCTATGACCAGATCCCGGCGATGGGTTCGATTCTGGTTGCGCGCGAGCTACCGCCTGAAGGCGGCGACACGCTGTTTGCGCATATGGGTGCGGCCTATGATTCGCTGTCAGATGAGCTCAAGGCCGAGATCGAAGGGCTCGAAGCATTCCACACTGCGGACCATGTTTATGAAGAGGGCGGCATTTATGCGCAGACAGATATGGGCGGTGATTTGCGTGGGCAGGGGTTGAAGACCGGGGCAACGCATCCGGTGGTGATCCGCCACCCGCACACCGGACGCAGGTTGCTTTATGTGAATGGCGCTTTCACGATCAACTTCCTCGGTAAGACGCGCGCTGAAAGCCTGCCTCTATTGCACAAGCTGCTCGATGCCGCCGTGCGCGATGACAATCAGTGCCGGGTGAAATGGCGGCCCGGCACTGTCGCGATCTGGGATAATCGCACCACCTGGCACAATGCAATGAACGACTATCACGGCCATTACCGCGAAATGCACCGGATCACGCTAAGCGGTGAAGCATTGGCGGCCTAGCCGCTGGCAATCACTCGTCTGTGCCAGCCAATGCGCCGGCAGTGCGCTCGCGCGGTTCGCAGGAATAGACCAGCCGCTCATTCGGGCGTGCCGGCAGTAGCGAGATGATCGAGCTTTGCTGCTCGCCCAGCGTTTGCGCGGCATCGCTGACGCTGCATTGCGGCGGCTCATAATTGGCGCGCGCTTCGCGTGCCTGCGACATTGCCGCGCGGCCCAGCAAGTACCGCTCCGTCAGATAAGTGCGCGTTTCCGGATCATAACGATTGATGGAGACCACTTCTTCATCGTCAGGCACCAGCACGCGGGTCCATTCGCCGCTGTTGAGCCCGTATTGCGTACGCGTGTTGACGCAGCCATCAGCGGCCCAGTCAAACTCGACATCATCGGTCCTAGCGCCTGTCACCCGGCTGCGATCAGGCACAAGCGTGCACAGCATGGTTCCTTCGCGTGCAGAGGATTGCGGCTGATCGGGCGTTTCCCCCTGTTCAGCCTTTATCGCCGCTTCAACCCTGCGATCAATCTCATCCAGGCCGGGCCGAATAAGCCAAAGCGCAACCGCACCCGCCAGCCCGGCGATCGCAACGAACAATGCAATCGCCATGCGCCGCTCGCCGCCTTCGTTCTTTCGCGCTTGCTCGGCCATGTAAGCTGCGCCGATTGCAACCAGCAGGAAGATCAGCGCCAGCGCCATGGCGTTCTCGCGTTCGGCCTGCACGGCCAGCTGCGCCTCTAGCTGGGCGCGGGCGCGCCGCTCGCGCAGTTCGGCTTCGCGTGCTTCGATCCGTTCGCGGGCATCGGCGCGTTGCTGCTCGATCCGGGCACGTTCGGAAGCTTCCACTTCGTCGATGCTGCGACAAGGCAGTGCGTTCACACTGGGCTCGATGCCATTCTCGCGCAGGAACGGGATAAGCTCGCGGATCGACACAGCGAAGTAGAACTCGGCGTCTGACCCGTCCGAATCCGCGCCGAAGCTGTTGACCCCCAGCACCCGTCCGCAGCTGTCCAGCAAGGGACCGCCCGAATTGCCGCGCGCGATAGGGGCCGTATGCAGGATAGTGTCGAACTGGCGGCTGGGGCGTGCGCCTGACAGGAAGCCACGGCTTTTCACCGGCGGCTGGGCGCGGAAGATATCGCCGATATCGAGGCCTTGCGCGCGGTCGACATTCATCGGGTAGCCGACAGCGGAGACTTCGCCCATATCGCCGACCAGGCTGCCAGAGATCGTCAGCGGTGCCAGCCTCAAGCTGCCTTCGCTGATCTCGATCAATGCCAGATCATTGCGCGGGCTGACCGACACGGGCCGGGCATAGGCAGCTTCATCTCCTTCGGACGGCACAATGCCGATCCGCAAGGTATCATCCTGCAATGCCTCGCGGATCACATGCGCATTGGTCACGATCTGAGTCGGCGAGACTGCGAAGCCTGAACCATGGCTTACCGGATAGACCTCACGGCCATCGGTGCCGACAATGACCACGCGCACCACGCCGCGCGCGGCGGCATCGATATCGGCGGCATCCGCCAGCGCGGCTTGCGGCGAAAGCAACGCCAAAAGGCAGGCAAGGATTGAGATCAAGCGACCCATAGAGCCGCTGTTTGACGGGCAATTGCTTTGATCGCAAGCTTCGGGATGCAGTGAGCGGCGCATTACTCTATCAAGCTGCCTATGACTGATGAACCGAAGCCTAACGAGATTGCGAGCGACGCCGCCTGGGCCGCTGTGCTGCGGCGTGATCGCAGCTTTGACGGGCGTTTCGTTACCGGCGTGCTGTCGACGGGCATCTATTGCCGGCCCAGCTGCGCTGCGCGGCATCCGGATCGCAAGAACGTGCGTTTTTTCGCGAGCGGCGCAGAGGCGCGGGCGGCCGGCCTGCGTGCTTGCAAGCGCTGCTTGCCCGATGATGTGGGCCGCGATGAAGCTGCCGTGCTGGCAGCGATTGAAGAGATCAAGGGCAGCGGTGGCGCAACTCTGGACGAGCTCGCTGCGATCACCGGCTATTCCCCCACGCATTTCCAGCGCGTGTTCAAGCGCGCGACGGGCCTCTCTCCAGCGGCCTATGCGCGGGCCTTGCGAGAGGAGCGGGTGAAGGATGCACTCGAAGGGGCGGAGCGGGTTTCCGATGCGATCTACGATGCAGGCTATGAAGCACCGAGCCGGTTTTACGACGGAGTCGAAGGCAAGATGGGCATGACACCAAGCGACTGGAGCAAGGGCGGGGCAGGGATCACCATCCATTGGACAGTGATCGAAACCTCGCTTGGCGCGATGCTGGTCGCTGCAACGGCAAGGGGCGTGTGCTGCCTCAGCTTCAACGAAGGCGAGGCGGAGCTGCGCGCGCGCTTCCCCAAGGCTGAACTGGTGCAAGGCAGCGGCGCGTTTCGCGAGCTTTTCGAGCAAGTCACCGCCGCGGTGGAAGAACCTGCGCTCGACAACTCGCATATCCCGCTTGATGTGAAAGGCACTGCATTTCAGCAGCGTTGCTGGCAGGCCTTGCGGCAGATCCCGGCGGGCGAGACGCGCAGCTATGGCGAACAGGCCGCGATGCTCGGCAACCCCAAGGCCAGCCGCGCGGTGGGCAGCGCCAATGGCGCGAACAACATCGCTGTGCTGATCCCCTGCCACCGCGTGGTGCCCGCGTCAGGCGGCGTGGGCGGCTATGCCTATGGTCCCGAGATCAAGGCGGAGCTGTTGCGGAGGGAGGGCAAGCGCTGAGTCCCCGTAAAGGCGGGGATTCGCCAAGCGGCGATTCCCTACAGCATGGAACACATGGAACACAGTCCATGGGGCGAAAACTCTGCCGGTGAATTGAGCCGATTTCGCCAGATATTCAACGATTTGAAAGAGCCGTCGCAACTATCGCCAAAACATGCGATGTAGGAAATTGTTGAGGGGGCATCATGAAACGTCTCACGCTTTACATCCTGGCCGGAATTGTCGCCCTTGCAGGCGGCCTATACCTGCTGCGTGGGGTTCCGGAAGACCGGATACCCTACCCGCAATACAGACAGACTGACACATTGAGCGGGTATAGCGGAAGGCCCATCCCCTATAACGAAGTGCTGCTGGCATACCGTTCGTGGTTCGACGTCAAAGTCATCGTCTACAATGATCTCAACGATGTGCTGACGGATGAGGAATTCGACGCGCTGGATCTTGATGCGATCAAGCGAGATACCGGCGCAAGTTTCGTCATCCCAAATGGCCGTCGCTATTTCGTTCTCGACCGGATTGAAAGCCAACGCGAGTCCATCAAGCGAGAGCTGGGCGGGCACGAGTTCCTGACCCCGGCCTATGTCAGCCTGTCGATCTGGGAGCTGATGAACAGGAAGCCTTACCGGCCGACAACAGTCGATCGGGAGACTGTTTACACCTATCTCGCGGGATCAAAGGTCTATCGGCTGATCGACCCGGACGGCAAGGTCTACACCATGCAATCCGCGACCCGCGCGATTGATCCGGACCAGACTATCGATAAGCTGGATGGTCTCGGCAGCAGGCTCAGCCTGCCCGAAGGCTGGCAGTTCAGAGTTGATGTTCTGGAAGAAGATCTGATCCTTGCTTCAGGCGGGCAAACCGAAGTGCTGCAAGACGATTTCCAGAACACCTACCAGCGCAATGTCGAGGATTAGGTTCGGTTGATCGTGCGAGCCGAAGGACAACAGGCAGCAAGCGTTACATCGGCTAGGAATACTGAACCGCACAAGCATAGCCCGCTATCGAGCCAGTTGCGGACCTTTTCGCAATCTCCCTTATTCCGATCGAAGCCCGGGGTGCGACAGAGCGCATTTAGTCGAGGATAAGAAACTCCTTGTTCGCTGTGTGCTGATTCCCCGGCATCTTCAAACGAACATTCTGCATCATGCCCATGTCGCCATGACTGGCGAGATGGCAATGCATCACGAAATCACCGATGTATCGCCGGTATCGAGTGCGCATCGTCACTACCCGTCCACGCTTGACAATGAGAGTGTCGCGCCAGCCACCGATCATCCCACCATAATCTGGGTCATATGCTTCGCTACCTTCGATGGTAACATCCCGGCCCTCGCGGTCGCGGATGGCAACCACCTGAAACGGGTTTACATGAATATGAAACGGATGACCTCCCAGGGTGGAGGTCAGTTCCCATTCCTCTGCATCCCCCACCGTCAATAGACGATCAATTCGACCATGCTCGTGCGGTTGACCATCGATGCTGTAGGTTTCCGACCCATCGTCGTGAACCTCGATAGTCATCGCAGCTTTCTGATAGCCGGTGATCTCCTCATCTGACACAGGCTCGTGCCAGGAGAATGAACCGATCTTCAGTTCGTCCGAAAGGTCTGCGACGATCTTTTCGCGCACTGCGCTATCGGTGATCTTTTGCTCTGCACTAGCAACCATGGAGTCAGTCAGATGGTCGGCCACGTTCGCAACCGCTGCAGTTCGACCGCTCACCTCCAAAATGCCTAGCATGCGATACTCATCGGGTTGCATCCGCCACCGCTGATCATCCACAAGGCAATAGGAACCTGGCTGCTCAAAATAGACAAGTGAGTCCAAGCGTGAGCCAGGAAACATGCTTATCTGGGTCGTGCGCCTGAATGAAGCACGGGTCAGGCCGTCATCCGCAAAATGAAACTGCTCGATTGGCTCGCCCGTGCAATACTGGGCGATCCATGCGCGGTGGTCCTGGGCTGGCACATCACGCAACGGCGGTGCGTCATCGGCGAGGCGTCGGATGCTCATTCTAACAGCACTCCTCAGCCCTGCATGGATCATTCGCAATCGCTGGAATCGACCGGTTTCGAGCCCGCTCAAAGTCGGATGAACTTGTCCATTGATACCTGTGAAGCGCTTAGACCTGTTCTCCATCGACACGCCAAACTGGTTCCACCGGTCCACTGTGCCCACATCGCTCGCTTCGCAGGCCCAAGCAGGATGCTCCCATGGTCTCGCCTCTGGGTCAGGCGATCTGGGTGCCTTGAGCTTTCCTTCCTGGTCATGACATCCGTACTGAATTTGCGAGAACACCATGATCTTCTCGCCGAAGGATTGACCATTGCGCTGCGAGAACAGGATATCGATATCGCCAGGCGAGGTCATTGTAGGAACGCGGTCGCCGTCGATGATCAGCGCGCCCGCCATGCCAGATCCCAGCTGAATGCTTGTCGCGCCATGCATATGGGGATGATACCAGAAGGTCCCGGAAGGATGATCTGGTGGGATCACAAATTCATATTCGAACTGCTCACCCGGGCTGATTGAGATCATCACATTGTCGCTGTTGCCGCTAGGCGAGACCCACAGCCCATGCGTGTGAATATTGGTGGAGTTGTAGCATTCGTGCTTCGCGATCTCTTCGGGAGAGCAGGTCGCGAGTTTGTTCTGCACTCTGAGGCTCAGAACTTCCCCAGGCGAAACCCGCATGGTCGGAGCGACCAGTCCTTGCCCACCTTCTCCCTGAAACGCACGCAGCTCAACTGCATCCATTTCCAGGGTCCAGGGATTGTAGACCTCGCCGTTGATCCTCTCGACAGAAAGCTCGTAACGAGGCGAGGCGGATTGTGCGCTAACGTCCCCCGGCAGCAACGAGGACGCCGCCGTGCCAAATGCGACAAGAGTCACAAAAGTAAATCTCACTATGATAGCCCCCAGCAATTTCATGCTTGTCTTTGAAATTCCGAGCGACCCGAAGGGGAGCGTAACAACCGGGGCTAGGTTTGTCTTGAAATAAAAATCGCTACAGGAACGTCGGCTTTCCACCCACAAACAGACATTCCCCCTCAATCCAGCTTCGGCGGCATTCCCGGTTCGCATTTCGCCATTGCGCGTTGATAGGCTTCGCGCTCGCCGATCCGCTTGAGATAGGCCTGCAGGTTGGGCATGCCTTCGATGCTCATCCCGCTCATCGCGCGGCTGGTCGTCAGCTGGAAACCCATCATGATGTCCGCCGTGGTCAGCTGCCCGCCGCCGAAATAGTCGGCTTCGCCCAGCCGCTTTTCCACGATCGCCCAGCTCTTCGCCATGCGGTCCGCCACGAAGGGGGGCATTTCCTCCGCGCCCATCATGCGGGTGGCGACCAGCGCCATCATGCCATTGGTCATGAAGGTGGCATTGGCCCAGTGATAGAAGAACAGGTGATCGGCGAAATCGGGGTGATCCTTGGCCGGTACCAGCCCGCGGTCGCCAAATTTGGCGATGATCCAGTCGATGATCGCGCCGCTTTCGCCCAGCACGAACCCGTCATCTGTGATGACTGGCGCAATCCCCATCGGGTGCAGCGCCTTGTACTCGTCAGGCGCAAGATTGTTGTCTTCACGCCGGTTGTAGAGCTTCAAATCGTAATCGATGCCCAGTTCTTCGCACAGCCAGACGATGCGTTCGGATTGCGACAGGCGCAGGTGGTGGACGGTCAGCATGGTCTGGTTCTCCCGGTTATTGGTTGCGCGCCCAGTCTTTGCTGGGGGCTTGCAAAGAGTCGAGGAATTTCTCGGCGCTTTGCAGGTATTCGCGCTGTTTTTCCGCGCCCATCCTGTCCCACGTCGCATAGATCCGCCCGATGCGGTGATTGCTTTCCAGCCGGTCCCGGTTGCGGTGCATGAAATGCCAGTAGAGCGGGTTGAAGGGGCAGGCGCCGTCGCCGGTCTTCTTCGACACGGAATAGCGGCATTGCTTGCAGTAGTCGGACATCTTGTTGATGTAATTGCCGCTCGCCGCATAGGGTTTGGTCGCGAGCTTCCCGCCATCGGCATAGAGCACCATGCCCACCACATTGGGCATCTCTACCCAGTCATAGGCATCGGCATAAACCGCCAGGTACCAGTCCTGCACATCGCGCGGATGGATGCCTGCCAGCAGCGCGAAATTGCCCAGCACCATCAGCCGCTGGATATGGTGGGCATGCGCATTTTCGCGGGTCGAGCGGACGCAGTCTGCCATGCAGCGCATGTCGGTTTCGCCGGTCCAGTAGAATTCGGGTAGCGGGCGATCCGCGCCGAGTTCATTCGCGCTCTCCAGCTGCGGAATAAAGTGCCAGTAGAAGCCCCGCACATATTCGCGCCAGCCGATGATCTGGCGGATGAAGCCTTCGACTGAGTTGAGCGGCGCGCGACCCTCTTCATAGGCTTGCTGCGCGCGCTGGCACAGCGCGAGTGGATCGAGCAGGCCCAGGTTGATGCTGGTCGACAGCATCGAGTGATAAAGGTCGTCGGCCCCATGCACCATGGCATCCTGATAGGGGCCGAATTTCTCGATCCGCTCGGCGAAGAATGCATCGGCGGCCTGCTGCGCCTGATCGCGGGTAACGGGCCATTCGAAGGGCTCGAGACGCCCGAAATGATCAGCGAATTTCGTTTCCACGAGTTTCAGCACATCCTGTGTGATTTCGTCCGGCTCAAATCTCGGCCGCGGTGGCGGATCAAGCCCTTCCTTGGGCGGCTCGCGGTTCTCGCTGTCGTAATTCCATTCGCCGCCGACCGGCGTACCATCCTCGCGCATCAGCAGCCCGGTTTTCCTGCGCATTGCCCGATAGAAATACTCCATCGTCAGATGCTTGCGGCCTTCGGCCCATTCCTCGAATTCGGCGTGGCTGCAAATAAAGCGGTCGTCTGGCAGGATTTCGACCTTGCAGGCGAATTTGTCTGGCCACTCGTCCTGCATTTGCCGCACGCGCCATTCGCTGGCTTCCACCACTTGGATAGCGCGCGGATCATGGCGCTCGATGGCGCGCGCGATCTCTCCGGTGAAGCTGCCTGCGTTGTTTGCGTCGGTCAGTTTGACGTAGTCGACCGTCCATCCCGCATCCTGCAGTTCCGCGGCGAAATGGCGCATTGCAGAGAACACCAGCGCGATCTTCTGCTTGTGATGTTTGACGTAGGTCGCTTCTTCCCACACCTCCATCATCAGGATCACAGTGTCGTCCTTCGCACGCCCGCGTAAGGACGCAAGGTCACGCGTCAGCTGATCGCCAAAGATCGGGACAAGGATGGGTTGCTGCGGCATGCTCACTCAATGAGCGAGCGCGCATTAAGTGCCTAGAGAGATGGGTGGTTGTGAATACCGATCAGCTGGCAGCCAATGC
Source organism: Erythrobacter sp. (assembly GCA_030148605.1). GTDB lineage: Bacteria > Pseudomonadota > Alphaproteobacteria > Sphingomonadales > Sphingomonadaceae > Erythrobacter. Next base: position 11,242 of record JASBTD010000029.1, on the reverse strand, counting down.
CTGTTCTTCCTCGTCATCCTCATCGTCGAAGATTTTTTGGATCATCGCCAGCGCGCCATCTCGATCTTCTTCCATCACCATTTCCAGCAGGCGAGGAAGATAGGGTTCGTCATCATCTTCAGGCTCGCCGGTGCGGTGCCCGGCATATGCGATGGGAACCAGCACAGCGCGGGCGGATGAGAAGCGGCTTTCAATCAACAACTGGCGTGCCAGGAGCAAGCGATATCCTGTGTCCCCGCCAGCCGCATCAAACACTTGTTCGAGTGCGATGATCGCCGCTTCCGGGGCTGGCTCATCGAGCTGGGAATAAGTGTAATAATAGAGCATCTGCGGTCGCGGATCATAATTGTCGCTGTCTGCGGCATTGATTGCAAACTCCCGCGCGCGCTCAGCCCATGAAGGGTCTTCCTTTGCTAGCTCAAGTGCAGAGAACCCCCTCACAAGCCACGCGTTCGTATTGCCTGGATCGAGTTCGAGGGCACGAGCCGCCGTGGAATTCGCATCGGAGTATCTCTCAGCAGAAGCCTCTGCCGTTGCTTGGAGCGTGAGGATGTAAGCATTGCCAGGATGCTTCTGTGCCAAGCTCGCAAGACGCTTTGAAATGTCGTCCGCTTCATCTTTGTCTGCGCCGCGCGCCAAACGCATCTCATCCATGATGGCATCTTCTTCAGCTGCGGTTAGTCGGCGTATTTTGATCGTGGGATCGATATCGGCCTCGGCAATGCGGAGACCTGGAAAGGGGCCCTTTTTGTACCCATCCAACTCGCGTTCGAGAGCTCGCAGATCGCCAAATTCGCGTTGCGCGGCTGTTAAACTGTCTTCCCCATTCGCCAAAGCGACGAGATAGGCGCGCAACTTCTGCAAACGAGCGGAATCGAAGCTCATGTAATGCGTTAGAAGCCAGCCTGTTGCGTAATGTTGAAGCGCGTCGAGCCCGGTAAGCTCGTGGTTGTCGTCAAGCATTTCGTCCAATGGGAAGTCCTGCAGCTGAAATACCTGCGCCGCGCGATATTGCGGCGGGTCGCCAATATGGTAGCTGCCATCCTCATTGACGCGCATTGTACCCAAAGTTTCTGCAAAACCTTCTACATACCAGCGGGGATAAGCGCCCGGAAAATGCTGAAGCATGAAATAATGCGTGTACTCGTGAAGCAGCACGGAGCGTGGATCTATCTTTGTGCGAGGGTCCTGACGTATGCTCAGCGCGGTTTTTGCCGACTTGTCGCGGGCAGTCCGTGTGGGCGCAAAAGCAACTGAATTGCCCGCGCGCGGAATAAAGAAGCCCGAAACACCAGAGCCCGGACGGTTGAGGAGCCGCGCCATATCGCGCGGACGACCAAAGCGGTAAATCGTCGGCTTGTTGGCGCGGCTGGCTTCGCCGACACCGGTTTCCATTCCTTGCAGGGTTCGAAGAACGGCATCGAACTGTTCCATTTCCATCGCATACTCCCGCGCATCCTCTTCGGACGCACGCGATTTCACAACGAAATGTGCGGTTTCGGCTTCCCACCACTCAGCTAAAGCTGGGCTTGGAAAGGCCAGTAATACCGCTGCAATAGAAAGAAATAGCTGCCGCAATTTCTGGCTCCAAATTTGAAACTGATTGAGTAACGCAAAGCCATATTCAGATTGGCACGTGTTTCAACCCCCTGAGAAGGAAATCTCAAACGAAACTATAGGGATCGATGTCCACGCCCACCCTTATGCCGGGCGGGAAGTCATGCTGTGCCAGCCAGTCTCTCAGCACCTGTTGCAAATTCGCTGTGCGCCGCGCGTTGACGAGGAAGCGATAGCGATATCGCCCGCGCAGCAGCGCCAGTGGGGCGGGCGCAGGGCCGAGCACCATCAGCCCGTCGATCTGCGGGCGCGTATCGCCCAGCCGGTTGGCGGCCGAGCGCGCTTCGGCATCGTCTTCGCTGGAAATGATGATCGCGGCCCATCTGCCAAAGGGCGGGGCACCTGCGTGGCGGCGGGCCTCGGTCTCGGCCTCATAGAAAGCGTCACGATTGCCGTCTGACAGCGCGGCGATCACCGGCGCTTGCGGGTGGCGTGTCTGGATCAGGACTTCACCCGGTTTTGCGCCGCGCCCCGCGCGCCCCGCAACCTGCGCCACTTGCTGGTAAGTGCGTTCGGCAGCGCGCAAATCCCCGCCTTCAAGGCCCAGATCGGCATCGATCACGCCCACCAACGTCAGTTCAGGGAAGTGGAACCCCTTGGTCACCAGCTGCGTGCCGATGATGATGTCGATCGCTGCGTTTTCTGCTGCCGCGATGAATTCCGCCGCGCGTTCGGGCGAGTTGAGCGTGTCTGACGTAGCGACCGCGATGCGCGCTTCAGGGAACAGCTCTGCCACTTCATCCGCGATCCGCTCGACCCCGGGGCCGCAAGCGACCAGGCAATCGAGTTCGCCGCATTCGGGGCAAGTGGCGGGCGGCACCTCTTCATGCCCGCAGTGGTGGCACGCCAGCCGGGCAGACAGGCGATGTTCGACCAGCCAGGCGCTGCAATTGGCGCATTGGAAGCGAAAGCCGCAATTGCGGCACAGCGTCAGCGGGGCATAGCCGCGCCGGTTCAGGAACAATAGCGATTGCTCGTGCTTCGCCAACCGATCCTCCAGCGCGGCGACGAGGCGCGGCGAAAGCCAGCGCCCGCGTTCGGGCGGCTCTTCGGTCAGGTCGATCGTGTCGATATGCGGCAGCTCGGCGCCGCCGAAACGGCTGGGCAATTCCAGCCGCGTGTATGTGCCCGTATCTGCCATATGCAGGCTTTCCAGCGCGGGAGTGGCGCTGGCCAGTACGACCGGGAAACCTTCGAAATGGCCGCGCATCACCGCCACATCGCGGGCATTGTAGCGCACGCCGTCATCCTGCTTGAAGCTGACCTCATGCGCTTCGTCGACCACGATCAGGCCCAGCTTCGGGTAAGGCAGGAACAGCGCGGATCGTGCGCCGACAACCACTTGTGCCGAATCTTCGCTGATCGCGCGCCACGCGCGCCGCCGCTCGGTCGATTTCAAGGAGCTGTGCCACAGCACCGGGGCAACGCCGAAACGCGCTTCGAAGCGTTTGAGGAAATTCTCCGTCAGCGCGATTTCAGGCAGCATCACCAGCACTTGCCGGCCCATCCGGATCGCTTCTGCCATCGGTTCGAAATAGGTTTCGGTCTTGCCCGAACCGGTCACTCCGTCGAGCAGGAAAGGGGCGAATTCCTGCGCGCGCACGGCATTGACCAGCACATCGGCGACTTCGCGCTGCTCGGCGGAGAGTTCCGGCACATCATAGTCCGGGTCAGCCGGATCGAAGGGGCGGTCGATCGCAACTGTCACCGGCTCGATCACGCCTTGGCTCACCAGCCCGCGCAGCACCCCTTCGGATACGCCCGCGATGCTCGCCAGTTCGCGGATTGTGGCTTGCTCGCCTTGCAGCGCTTCGATTGCTTGTTCGCGCTGCGGCGTCATCCGCTCCGGCATCCCGCCCGACAGGCGATATTCGGTCATGGTCGCAGGGCCATTGAGCGCACCGCCAGAGGATATCACCATCCGCGCGACTGAGCTTGGCGACGCGCAGTAATAGTCCGCCGTCCATTCTATCAGGCGGCGCAAGGGCGCGCTGAGCGGTGGAACTGGAATAATCTCCAGGATCGGGCGTAGTTTCTCTGCCGGCACTTCCTGCGCCGGCAAACGTTCGGGTTCCCACACGATGCCGGTGATCTGCCGGGGGCCGAGCGGTGCGACCACAATTGCGCCCGGTTCGACCGCCATGCCCTCGGGCGCGCGGTAGTCGAGCACTTCGAGCGCGCGGTTAAAGACAAGGCATCGGATGCGGTTCATATTCGCATCTGTATATGGGCGCGGTTATGGCAATGCGACAAGGAGAGGGTCGATGGATATGAACGTTTCATTGGAAAGCGCGCTTGGACGGCGCAAGTTTATCGGCCTTGCGCTGGCCGGAGGGGCCGCCTTGGCCGTGCCGGGCTGCGCCAGCATGCCGCGCTTCAGCCTGACCGAAGCGATCCGGCGCATGCTGCTGCTATCCAGCGAGCGCGCCTTCCTGCGCATGACAGAGCCGGGCGGGTTCTGGGACACGCAAGTGGCAAGGATTGGCCTGGGCAATTTGCTCGGCACGCGCGGTGATGTGCTCGCCGGAATTCTCACGTCAACGCTGTTCAAGGATCGGCTGGAAGATGCCTTTGCCGATATCGCTATCGAAGGGTCTGAACGCGCCGCGCCGCTGGTGGCTGATGCCGTGCGGGTGATCGGAATCGAGAATGCCGAAGCGCTGGTGCGCGGCGGCCCGCGTGCGGCCACGGCTTTCCTGCAAGGTGAAATGGGCGGTCAGCTGATCGAAGCCATGGTGCCAGAGCTGGGCCGTGCGATCGAAATCGCGTCAGACCCGCTGGTTGGTCAGGCGATCGACGCCATCACCGGTGCCAATGTCAGCGGCGTTGCCAATCGCCTTGCAGGCACAGTCAATGATGCGATCTGGGATGAGATCGGCAATGAAGAGGCGGCGATCCGCGCTGATCCCGCCGCGACGCGCGATCCGCTGATCATCGGTGTGTTCGGCGCGGGTGCTCTCTAGAAGCTGTAGGCAATCCCGATCAGCGGCGCATTGCCGATCCGGTCAGGAGCGTTGTCGCGGAAATCCTGCTGGCGCAGATAGGTTAGGCTGAGCTCAAGCTTGTCCGATGCCTGATAAGCCACGCCGAAGCGTGAACGCATGCCGGAAAGGCCGGGATCGTCTGAGCGATCCTGGCGCGCGCTGCGCAAGGTAAAGAACAGCTCGGCATCGGTCGCGAATGACCATTTGCCGCTGTCGCCCAGCGGAACCTTCACACCCACGCGCGGGCGCAGGCGCAGGCCCATGCGGCTCTGGTCTTCGATCCAGCGTTGCTCCATGCGCAGGCGCACCCGCAGGAATTCATGGCTTGCCGAAAGCTGCTGCAGCATGCGCACTTCGTCCAACCCGCCATCGTTTTCGCGCTGCTCGACCCCGCCTGACAGCGTCAGATTGTCGAGCACCTTGTGGTGCAGCCATAGCTGCGCAAGATAGGTGTCGACCCGCCCATCGCTCTCGCTGCGGAAACGCTGCGCGGTGTTGAGTTCGACGGTGTTCTCGTTATCGATTGCATAATCAACCGAAGGGTTGAGCCAGAATTCGAACGCTTCATCACCGGCATGGGCAGCCTGCGGCATTGCCAGCAGCGCTGCTCCGATCAAAAGCGTCATCGGCCCGGAGGGTCTCATGGCTCGTTCCTCAACACGAAATTTTCGTTCTCATCCGGACGAATACCTGGACATGGCTAACAATGCGTTAACCATGAATGCGTGAAGGCAGGCTCTTGCAACCTGATGCTAACGAATTGTAACCAATCGCGATTATCGAACGAATTTGGTTCTGTTGAAGAATTCTTGAGGGGGATGGAATGAAGCGTTCGTATGTAATTTCGGCTGTCGCGTGTTCGCTGGCCGCGGCTGGAATGGCGGGCAGCCCGGCGCAGGCGCGCGAGGCGAACGAGATCTACGCGCCGATATTCGCGCAATACAAATCGATCACCGATGCCCGCAAGAAACTCCGTAACAAGGAGAAGAAGGACCAGCCGATGAGCGGCGACGAGTATTTCGCCATGGCCGCCGCCTGCAGCTATGAAGAAGCGCCGAGCCAGTCGATCATCCTGACTGCGCTCAGCCGCTCTAAATGCAAGGATCTGGTTAGCGATTACTATCTTGAAGCCGGGCGGCGCGGCACGCCGGAAGGCTTTCTCGCGGCGGCCAAGATGGAGGCCAATGCGCATGACTCCTTCGGCTTTGCCCAGCTTGCCTACCAGCTTTCGGGCGAGGATGGCGCGCTGCGCGATCAGGCGCTGGAGCTCATGTCAGACCTGCAGCCACGCGTGTCGAATCCTGCGCTTGCCAATCAACAATCGATGCAGATTTCGCAGCAATTGGTCGCTGGCGGACGCTATGCATCGCTGCGCAATCCCGCCGGAACGCAGGAGCTGGCGAATATCGCCCCGCGCCTGGACTGGCTGAATTTCGCAAATCCCAAGCGGTGCACATGGAGTGAACAGGCCATCACTGTGATCGGCGGCTCGTATGGGTTCGACGACAAACTGAACTATCCCACTGTACCGGCAAAAGTTCGAGTGCCCGGATTTGACCGCCCGATTACCAGCCGCATTGTGCGACCGGGCGGGCGCACTTCGAATGAAATTGACGTGTACGTCGATTTCAAAGGACGTTGGAATGGGCTGACCGTGCTTGGCCTGCGCTATTCCTTTCTTGAGGAATCCGACGGCTATCAGGCCACTGGCATCCGCTTTTCCGAACCGGTCAAGACTGTGGCCGCTCGACTGGGAGCGAGCGGCTTTGTCGTGAACGTCGATGGCAGTACTCGTGAGCAGGTTGCAAAGCGTGACAGCTACGGAAACATCGATGGTGTGACGACTTCGGTGACGAGCAAAAATGGCGAGACTCTGTTTCTGTGCGATGAAGTGTTTTACGCCAGCTACGGCGAGCTATGATCTGTCAGCGGGCCTAGCCCCATCGCCACCGGCCCGCTAAAGCTCTCCGGGAATCGCAATTCCCGGAGCTGCACATGAAATTCTTCGCCGACACCGCCGACATCGATGACATCAAGGAACTGGCCGCGACCGGCCTGCTTGACGGCGTCACCACCAATCCTTCGCTGATCGCCAAGTCAGGTCGCGATTTCATGGAAGTGACGAAGGAAATCTGCAGCATCGTCGATGGGCCGGTCAGTGCGGAAGTGGTCGCGCTCGATCACGAAACGATGATGAAAGAGGCAGAGGTGCTGCGCAAGATCGCAGACAATGTCTGCATCAAGGTGCCGCTGACGATCGATGGCCTCAAGACCTGCAAGGCGCTGACTGAAGACGGCACCATGGTAAATGTAACGCTGTGCTTCAGCGCGAACCAGGCCTTGCTTGCGGCTAAGGCAGGCGCGACTTTCATCTCGCCCTTCGTTGGCCGGCATGATGACAATGGCTTCAACGGGATGGAGCTGATTGAAGATATCCGCCTGATTTACGACAATTATATGTTCGAAACCGAAATCCTTGTCGCGAGCGTTCGCCATGTCACCCATGTGCTGGAAAGCGCGCGGATCGGGGCTGACGTCATGACGGCACCGCCGAAAGTGATCAAAGCGCTGTTTAATCACGTCCTGACAGATAAAGGGATTGAAGGCTTCCTGAAGGACTGGCAAGCGACGGGGCAGTCAATCGTATAATTCCCGGAGCCGTCTTTGGCGGAAGAAACACCTCTCGATAAGTTCAAGCACGCGCTGACCGGCGCCAGCCGTGCGATCGCGCGCGAGGCGGAGGTTGAAGTCGCGTGGAGCGCGGATGCGCCATCGGCATCGGGCAAGAACTTTCGCGTGCCGCTGCCCGGGCGCAATCTGCCGCCGGAACAGGTGGCTGAAGCGCGCGGCTTTGCCGACAGTTTCGCGCTCAAGCTGCGCCACCACAATGCCGATATGCACGGGCGCAAGGCCCCGCCAGAGGCGACCGCGCGCGCTTGCTATGATGCGATCGAGCGGGTGCGTTACGAGGCGCTGGGTGCCAACCGGTTTGGCGGTGTGAAAGCCAATCTCGACCATGCGACCGAGATGCGGATCGCGGCCGATCCGATTTCGCGCGCGCAGAGCCAGGATGATGTGCCGCTGCAGACTGCGCTGTCGCTGATGCTGCGCGAGAAGCTGACCGGCGAGCCGATCCCTGACCGCGCACAGGCAGGGGTCGAGCTGGTGCGCGAGTATATCGAGGATCGGATCGGCGATGACCTGGAAGGCCTCGCCAATTCGCTGGAAGATCAGGAAGCGTTCCAGTCGCTGAGCCTGGACATGCTCGAACATCTCGATCTGACTCATCCCTCTGAACCGCCCGAAGAAGGCGAGAACGAGGAAGGCGACGACGAAGAAGGGCAGGACGAACAGCAGGACGAAGGCGCGCCGGACCAGGGCGAGTGCGGCGAGCAGTCTGCCGAAATGGCCGGCGAGATGAGCGAAGGCGATTCCGACGGCGAAGGCGAAACCGAAATGTCGTCCGAGCAGGAAATGCAGGACGGCGAAGCCGGTGAGGAAGGCGACGAAGGCATGATGCCGGTGCGCCCGAACCGGCCGCAAGGCGATATCCCCGACAGCTTTGACTATCGCGCCTATACCGAAGCCTATGACGAGGAAGTGCCCGCCGACGAGCTGTGCGACAATGAAGAGCTTAACCGGCTGCGCGCTTATCTCGACAGCCAGCTAACCGGCTTGCAAGGCGTGGTCACGCGGCTGGCCAACCGGCTTCAGCGCCGCTTGATGGCGCAGCAGAACCGCAGCTGGGATTTCGATCAGGAAGACGGGATTATCGATGCCGCCCGGCTGGCGCGGATCATCGTCTCGCCCGGCACTTCGATGGCTTACAAGACCGAGAAGGATGTCGAATTCAAGGACACGATCGTCACCCTGCTGATCGACAATTCAGGTTCGATGCGCGGGCGGCCGATCAGCATTGCGGCGATCAGCGCGGATATCCTTGCGCGCACGCTGGAACGTTCGGGCGTGAAGACAGAGATTCTCGGTTTCACCACCCGCGCGTGGAAAGGCGGGCAAAGCCGCGAGCAATGGCTGGCTGACGGCAAGCCGCCAAACCCCGGGCGCCTCAACGATCTGCGGCATATCATCTACAAGAAGGCAGACGAGCCGTGGCGGCGCGCGCGGCGCAACCTTGGCCTGATGATGCGCGAAGGCCTGCTGAAAGAGAATATCGACGGCGAAGCGCTGCTGTGGGCGCATAACCGCTTGCTCGGGCGGCGCGAGGATCGCCGCATCCTGATGGTGATCTCGGACGGCGCGCCGGTCGATGACAGCACGCTCAGCGTCAACAGCGCGGGCTACCTCGAAAGCCATCTCAGGAAGGTGATCGAATGGATCGAGAAGGCCTCGCCTGTGCAACTGGTGGCAATCGGCATCGGGCACGATGTGACGCGCTATTACCGGCGCGCGGTTACGATCATGGATGTCGAGCAACTGGGCGGCACGATTATCGAGCAACTGGCGGAATTGTTTGAAGAAGAGAAAGGGCCGAGAAGGCGATGACCAGGGCAACAAGCGTAACCGAAGCCGTCACCTCCCGCCGCAGCGTGCGCGAATTCCTCGATAAGCCGGTCGAGCTCGAAACGATCCGCCGTGTGATGGACACGGCGCGCTGGGCCGCATCGGGCTGCAATTACCAGCCGTGGGAAGCGACCATACTTACCGGAGAGCCGCTGAAGGAATTGCAGGCGAAGCTGATGGCTGATGGCCCGCAGCAGGCTGAATATGACTGGAGCGCGCCGGGGCAGGAAGAAGCTTACAAGAAGCGGCTCGATGCAGTCTCTGCGGGCATGTTCGGTGCGATGAATATCGCGCGCGATGACAAGGCCGGCCGCATGGCGGCGATGGGGCGCAACGTCACCAGCTTTGACGCGCCCGCGCTGCTGCTATGCTATTTCCCGCGCCTGATGAAGGAAGCGCAATGGTCAGACACCGGCATGTGGCTGCAGACCATCGCCTTGCTCTTGCGCGAGGAAGGGCTCGACAGCTGTTTCCAGGAATTCATGGGGCTATATCCCAACACGATCCGCGATTTTCTTGGCCTGGATCATGATCGCTACATGCTCTTTTGCGGCATGGCGATCGGCTATCGCGACCCCGATGCACCGGTGAACAATTTCGAGCGTGAGCGCGTGCCGCTTGATGAACAGGTGAAGTTTCTCGGCTGGGAGTAAGGCCATGGCGCATATCGAGCCGCTTTCGGATGATCAGCTGCCGGACCAGCTGAAACCTCTGCTGGAGATGGCGCGCGGAAGGATGGGGTTCGTACCCAATTCGATGCGTACCATGGCGATCTGGCCCGAACTGCTCGGCGCATTCGGACCGCTGGCAGGCACGGTAATCGGCAGCGGCGAGCTCGAACGCGGGCTGAAGCAGATGATCGCTGCGGTGGTGAGCGGGGCTGCGGGCTGCCGCTATTGCCAGGCGCATACCACCCACGGTGCGGCGCATGGCGGCGGTGTGGCAGAGGAGAAGATCGCCCGGGTGTGGGAATATCAGCAAAGCGACTTGTTCAGCGATGCCGAACGGGCCGCGCTCGATCTGGCGCTTGCCGCCGGGCAAGTGCCCAACGCAGCGAATGACGCGCATTTTGCGGAGCTGAAGCGGCATTACTCCGATCGCCAGATTGTGGAGATTGTCGCGGTCATATCGATGTTCGGCTTTCTCAATCGCTGGAATGACACCATGGCGACCGCGCTGGAAGAAGAACCAGCCGCCTTTGCCAAGGCCGCCTTTGCTGCGAGCGATTGGGAGGCTGGCAAGCACGGCGCTTGACCCGCGCGCCAAGCCCAAGCAAAGGCGCATGCGATGACCCTTCGACAAGCTCAGGATGATCGGGCTGCCCCGCTCAAGCTGTTCAACAGCCTTACCCGCCAGCTGGAAACCTTCCAGCCTGTCCACCCGGGCGAGGCGCGCGTCTATACCTGCGGCCCGACGGTCTATAATTACCCGCATATCGGCAATATGCGCGCCTATGTCTTCGCCGATGTGCTGGGCCGCACGCTGAGCTGGAAGGGCTACGAGCTAACGCACATCATCAACATCACGGACGTGGGCCATCTCACCGATGATGCCGATGATGGCGAAGACAAAATGGAAAAGATGGCGGCTGAAAAGGCGCAATCCATCTGGGACATCGCGAAGCATTATACCGAGGCATATTGGGCCGATGTGAAGGCGCTCAATATCCGCGAGCCGGCCAAGTGGTCCATCGCGACCGATTATATCGACGAGATGATCGAGTTCGCGAAGAGCATCGCAGACAAGCACTGCTACGAGCTTGATAGCGGCCTCTATTTCGATGTCTCGACCATCGAGGATTACGGGCGGCTGGCGCGGGCAGTAACCGAAGAGGGCGAAGGCCGGATCGAGCGGCTCGAAGGCAAACGCAATGCCGCCGATTTCGCCATCTGGCGCAAGACTCCGGCAGGCGAAAAACGCCAGATGGAGTGGGATTCGCCCTGGGGCAAGGGTGCGCCCGGCTGGCATCTCGAATGCTCGGTAATGGGCGAGAAGCTATTGGGCTTCCCGTTCGACATCCACACAGGCGGGATCGACCACCGCGAGATTCACCACCCCAATGAAATCGCGCAAAATCAGGCGTTCTGCTGCACCGATGGGCTGCATGTCGCGGAAAACAG
>JASBTD010000019.1 GCA_030148605.1 Erythrobacter sp. | reverse complement strand
ACAAGCTCAGCCCGAGCGGGGGTTTTTAAGTGCACCCGATAATCTTCATCGTTTTCCTGCCGTTGCTCGCGGCCATCGTCGCGGGGCTGGGCAATCGCATGCTGGGCAACACCATTGCCAAGTCGCTCACGACAGGCGCGTTGTTCATCAGCTGTATCCTGAGTTGGCCGATTTTCATCGGTTTCCTGACCGGTAGTGAGGCCGCGAGCGTCGTTCCGGTCATGAAATGGGTCGAGAGCGGCACGCTGAGTTTTGACTGGGCGCTGCGCGTCGACACGCTGACCGCCGTGATGCTGGTGGTGATCACCACCGTGTCCGCGCTCGTGCACCTCTATAGCTGGGGCTATATGGAGGAAGACCCGGATCAGCCGCGCTTCTTCGCGTATCTCAGCCTGTTTACTTTCGCGATGTTGATGCTGGTGACGGCTGACAACCTCGTCCAGATGTTCTTTGGCTGGGAAGGGGTTGGCCTCGCGAGTTACTTGCTGATCGGTTTCTGGTTCAAGAAGCCGAGCGCCAATGCCGCCGCGATCAAGGCCTTCGTGGTCAACCGCGTGGGTGATTTGGGCTTTATGTTGGGCATTTTCGGCACATGGCTGGTGTTCCAAACGACGTCGATCCCGGAAATCCTTGCCGCCGCGCCGGGCATGACCGGCTCGACCATCGGATTCCTTGGCTATCGCATGCACACGATGGATATCCTGTGCATCCTGCTGTTCATCGGTGCGATGGGTAAATCCGCGCAGCTGGGCCTTCACACCTGGTTGCCTGACGCGATGGAAGGCCCGACGCCGGTCTCCGCGCTGATCCACGCGGCGACCATGGTGACAGCGGGCGTATTCATGGTGTGCCGCCTGTCACCGATGTTCGAAGCGGCGCCTATTGCCCTGACCATGGTGATCTTCGTGGGCGCTGCGACCTGTTTCTTCGCCGCTACGATTGGGACCACCCAGTGGGACATCAAACGCGTGATCGCGTACTCAACCTGCTCTCAGCTGGGCTATATGTTCTTTGCAGCGGGCGTGGGGGCATATGGCGTCGCCATGTTCCACCTCTTTACGCACGCCTTCTTCAAGGCGCTGCTGTTCCTTGGCGCAGGCTCTGTCATCCACGCGATGCACCATGAGCAGGACATGCGCTATTACGGCGGCCTGCGTAAGCACATCCCGCTCACCTTCTGGGCGATGATGGCGGGCACGCTCGCGATCACCGGCCTTGGTGTCTATCACCTGGGCGTCGGCTTCGCCGGTTTCTGGTCAAAGGACGCAATCATCGAAGTCGCCTTCGCACGCGGCACGGATATGGCGAATTTCGCTTTTTGGATGGGCGTGACAGCAGCTCTGCTGACCAGCTTCTACAGCTGGCGCCTGATGTTCCTGACCTTCTGGGGCAAGCCGCGCTGGATCGAGAGCGAGCATATCCAGCACAGCGTCCACAAGACGCCCGAACAGGCCGGGGAAGACACAACCGGTGGCTATCATCCGCATGAAAGCCCGCTGACCATGCTGGTGCCGCTGGGCGTATTGACTATCGGTGCCGTATTCGCAGGGCAGGTTTTCGCGCCATGGTTCCTCGACAGCGCCGAATTCTGGGGCGAGTCCATCTTCTACAACGAGCCGCTGATCCACGCGATGCATGCTGTGCCGTACTCCGTGAAATACGCAGCCTTCATCGTAATGGTGCTGGGCTTCATCGGGGCATGGTTCGCTTACATCAGGAACACCTCGATCCCGGGCAAGTTTGTCGCGCAGTTCCGCGTGGTGCACAATTTCGTGTTCAACAAATGGTACTTTGACGAGCTCTACAACCTCATCTTCGTCAAGCCGGCGTTCTGGCTGGGCGGCATCTTCTGGAAGAAGGGCGATGAAGGGACGATCGACCGCTTCGGTCCGAACGGCGCCGCATGGCTGGTGCAGCGCGGCGCGCTCGTCGCGAAGAAGGTGCAGTCCGGATATCTCAATAGCTACGCGCTGATCATGCTGCTCGGCCTGGTCGCTGCAATCACATGGGTCCTGTTCTGATGGAAGGTTTTCCAATCCTTTCCGCAATGCTGCTGGTCCCGCTGATTGCGGGTATCGCGTGTTTCTTCCTTGAAGCGCAGACGGCGCGCATGACCGCGCTGGTTGCGACGCTGGTCAATCTGGCGCTCGGCGTGGTTCTGTGGGCCAATTACGAGATTGGCGGGGCGCAGTGGCAGTTTACCGAGACCGCGCCGCTGTTTGCAGGCTTTGAATACGCGCTAGGCATTGATGGTATTGCACTGATGCTGATCATGCTTAGCGTGTTCCTGATGCCGATCTGCATCCTGGCGAGCTGGGAAGCGATCACCAAGCGCGTTGGCGAGTACATGGCCGCCTTCCTGATCATGGAAGTGCTGATGATCGGTGTTTTCGCCGCGCAGGACCTGTTCCTGTTCTACATCTTCTTCGAGGCGGGCCTGATCCCGATGTATCTGATCATCGGCGTTTGGGGCGGGGACAACAGGATTTACGCGAGCTACAAGTTCTTCCTCTACACGCTGCTCGGCTCGGTGTTGATGCTGATCGCAATGTTCTGGATGGTCAGCACTGCGGGCACATCCGACATCCCGACATTGATGCAGTATGATTTCGATCCGGATGCGCAGTTCTGGCTGTTCCTCGCCTTCTTCGCCAGCTTTGCAGTGAAAATGCCGATGTGGCCGGTCCACACCTGGCTGCCCGATGCACACGTTCAGGCGCCGACCGCTGGTTCGGTCATCCTGGCAGGCGTGCTGTTGAAGCTGGGCGGTTATGGCTTCATCCGTTTCAGCCTGCCGATGTTCCCCGAAGCAAGCGCGCAGCTGGCTTGGTTGATCTTCGCTCTGTCGATGATCGCCGTCGTCGTCACCAGCCTGATTGCGTTGGTCCAGCACGATATGAAGAAGCTGATTGCCTATTCCTCCGTCGCGCACATGGCGATTGTCACCGCGGGCCTGTTCGCCTTCAATGTTCAGGGGCTGGAAGGCGCGATGATGATCATGCTCGGTCACGGGCTGGTATCGGGCGCGCTGTTCCTGTGCGTTGGCGTAATTTACGACCGGCTGCATACGCGCGAGATTTCGCGCTACGGCGGTCTCAGCATCAACATGCCCTATTACGCGCTGTTCTTCCTGCTGTTCACCATGGCGAGCGTGGGCCTGCCAGGCACCAGCAACTTCATCGGTGAATTCCTGGCGCTCGCCGGGATTTATGAAGCTTCGACCTGGGTCGCACTGATCTGCACCACCGGCATCATTCTTGGCGCTGGTTACATGCTGTATCTCTATCGCCGGGTTGCTTTCGGCGATCAGAAGAACGCTGACGCTGCCGCAATGCTCGATTTGGACAAGCGCGAGTGGCTCATGCTTGCACCCATCGCCGCTGCTGTTTTGTGGATGGGCGTGTATCCTGAAAGCTTCCTTGCCCCGATGCGACAGGATATCGCCGCGCTCGAAGCGCGTCTGGCGCGCGCGGCCCCTGAAGGAGACAGCCAGCTTGTGATTGGCGAACCGACTGGCGTGATTGCCAATGAAATGTCGCATGCTGGCGAAGATCACGGGGAGGGAGCCCACTGATGGACTTTGCAGCCTCCTTTGCGCTGATCGCGCCTGAGCTTGTGCTGACCGGCACAGGCATGATCCTCTTGCTGATCGCGGCATGGGGCGGCGATGCGCGCGCGCAGCTTAACACCTACCTCGCGAGCATCGGCCTGTTTGTCGCCGGCATCCTTCTCGTCCCCACGCTGCATGATGGCTTGATGGGCGCGAGCACATCAGCTTTCGGTGATTTGATGCGCGCCGATGCGTTTGCGGCCTTCGCCAAATCGCTGATCTATCTTGGCGCTATCGGCTGCCTTTTGGTCGCGCCGAGCTATTTCAATCGCCTGAATGCGATGCGTGCCGAATATCCGGTGCTGGTTGTGTTCGCTGCGCTGGGCATGAGCATCATGGTCTCTGCGGGCGATTTCCTGACGTTGTATGTCGGCTTGGAGCTTAACAGCCTTGCCGCATATGTGCTCGCCTCGATCCTGAGGACGGACGACAAGTCGGCTGAAGCGGGCCTGAAATACTTTGTGCTTGGCGCGCTTGCATCCGGCATTCTGCTGTATGGTATGAGCCTGGTCTACGGGTTTACCGGCAGCACCAGCTTTACCGGAGTATCCGCTGCGCTTTCAGGCGAACTGTCAACCGGCGCGCTGTTCGGCATCGTGTTTGTGCTGGTGGGGCTGGCGTTCAAGATTTCCGCTGTGCCGTTCCACATGTGGACGCCCGACGTTTACGAAGGCGCGCCAACCCCGGTGACAGCCTTCTTCGCGACTGCTCCCAAGGTAGCCGCAGTTGCCCTGACCGCGCGCGTTGCGTTTGACGTGTTTGGCAATCAGGTGGACGCGTGGCAGCAGATCGTGATCTTCATCGCGCTGGCGTCGATTGTGGTTGGCGCGCTGGGCGCGATCGGGCAGGAGAACATCAAGCGGCTGCTCGCGTTCTCCTCGATCAACAATGTCGGCTTCATCCTGATCGGCCTGGCTGCGGCAACGCAGCAAGGCGCCAGCGCGATGATGGTGTACCTCTGGATCTATATGGCGATGTCGCTGGGCAGCTTTGTCGCAGTGCTGATGCTGAAAGACGCTGATGGGGCACCAGTTGAAAGCATCTCCAGCATGGCGGGCATGGTGCGCGAACAACCGCTGCTGGCATGGTGCATCTTCTTCCTGATGCTGAGCCTGGCGGGCATCCCGCCGCTGTTCGGGTTCTGGGGCAAGTTCGTGGTGTTTCAGGCAGCGGTCGAAGCTGACATGATTGCGCTCGCAGCGATCGGTATTGCGGCCAGTGTGATCGGCGCGTTCTACTATCTCAAGGTCTGCAAGATCATCATGTTCGATGAACCGGCGGGTGCTGTAACGGGCAAGAGCGACAAGGCGCATTGGGCCGTTCTGGGCATCACCACGCTGATCATTTCGCCGCTCGGCTATCTGCTCACGCCTTCGCTGGGTGATCTGGCGGACAAGGCAGCAGCCGCGCTGTTCCTGGCATCTTGATCCAGTTCCTCGAGGAAACCGGTTCCACCAATGCAGACTTGCTCGCGCGACTGGGCGCGGGCGAGCCTGTGCGCGAAGGCGATTGGCTGGTCGCGCGCAGGCAAGTGACGGGGCGCGGGCGGCAAGGCCGCACATGGTTCGATGGTGCCGGCAACTTCATGGGTTCCACTGTCGTGCGCCCTGCGCCGAGCGATCCTGCGCCGGCCACGCTGGCTTTGATGACGGGGCTGGCGGTGTATGAGGCGGTCCTGCCGTCTTGCCCTGACCCAACCGCGCTAATGCTCAAATGGCCCAATGACGTACTGCTGAACGGGGCAAAGCTGGCCGGGATCCTGCTGGAATCGTCGCATGGCGCGGTGGTGGTTGGCATCGGAATCAACTTGCGCGCTGCTCCCGATCTTCCCGATCGCAAGACAATTGCGCTTTCAGATGTCACCTCGCCGCCAGCACTGGAAGATTTCGCTGAACGGCTTGCGGCGAGTTTTGATACAGAGCTTGAACGCTGGCGTAACCACGGCCTGGAGCTTCTGCTCAGGCGGTGGCAGGCCGCGGCCCACGGCAAAGGGACTTTGCTAACGGTCCATGATCCATCGGGTGAGCGGATCGCCGGAGAATTCGTCGGGCTCGATGCGAGTGGTTCCTTGCTGTTGCGTGACAGCGATGGCAAGACGCGCACAATCCACGCCGGTGACGTGGTGATTGATTAAGGAGTTCGCGATGCTGCTTGCAGCTGATGTCGGAAACACCAATGTCGTTTTCGCCCTGTTTGACGGTCAGGAAATCAAGGCGCGCTGGCGCATCGCGACTGATCCGCGGCGCACCGGCGATGAATATGCGGTGTGGCTGCTCCAGCTCCTTTCGATCGAAGGCGTCGCCCGCGAGGATATCACGCAGATCATCTTTGCATCGGTGGTGCCGCGCGCGAACCACAATCTGACAGTGTTGTCAGAGAAGTATTTCGGGATAACACCGCTTGTCGCGGGGCAGGGTGCCGCATCATGGCCATTCGCCATCGATGTCGATCAGCCCAGCTCATTGGGGGCTGACCGGGCGCTCAATATTCTGGCTGCGCACAAGAAGTATGGTGGCGATCTGATCGTGGTCGACTTCGGCACTGCGACAAAGTTCGAAGCGATTGATTTCAATGGCACTTACAAGGGCGGGATTATCGCGCCGGGCATAAACCTTTCGCTTGATGCGCTGGTCGGCAAGACTGCCAAATTGCCGCGCATCGCGATCCGTGCGCCCGATGATGACAGCGTGATCGGACGCAATACCGAGGATCAGATGCTGATCGGCATCTTCTGGGCCCATGTAGCCATGATGGAAGGCCTTATAGCGCGGATGCGTGCCGAGATAGGCCGACCGACCAAGGTTGTAGCCACCGGCGGTCTGGCGATCCTGTTCGACCAGAAAACTGAGATATTCGATCACGTCGATGCTGACTTGACCATTCAGGGGCTGGCCCTGTTGGCGGAGCATGCCGCCTCGTGAAGAAAGACTACACTCCGGAAAAGGAACTGCTCTTTTTGGCGTTGGGCGGCTCTGGCGAGATTGGCATGAACGTCAATCTCTATGGCTGCAACGGCAAGTGGTTGATGGTTGATCTGGGGATGACTTTCTCAGGCGATGTCTATCCCGGTGTTGACCTAGTGTTTGCCGATCTCGAGTTCATCGAAGACCGCGCCAAGGATCTGCTCGGCATCGTGCTGACGCATGGCCACGAAGATCATATCGGCGCCGTTCCCTATTTTGCGGCTGAGCTGGGCGTGCCGCTATACGCTACGCCATTCACTGCAGAGCTGGTCAGCCGCAAGCTCGAAGAAGCCGGGCTGACCAAGGAAGTCGACCTGTTTGTCGTCGAGGAAGATCACGGCGAATTTTCGCTCGGGCCATTCAACGTCACCTATATCCCGCTCGCGCATTCGATCGCCGAAGGGAACGCGCTGAAGATCGACACGCCTTATGGTCGCATCTTCCACACCGGTGACTGGAAGCTCGACGAAGAACCGATCATTGGCGAACCGACCACAGAGGAAGAGCTGTGCGAGATCGGCGAAGAAGGCGTCTTGGCGTTGGTGTGTGACAGCACCAATGTTTTCAATCCCAATCCCAGCGGTTCTGAAGGTGCGGTACACCGTTCGCTGATGGAGGAAGTGGCAAAGCATTCGGGCAAACGTGTGCTCGTCACAACTTTCGCGTCCAACGTCGCGCGCTTGCAGACATTGGGCGAAGTCGCACGCGAAACCGGGCGGCAGTTGTGCGTTGCAGGGCGCTCGCTTGACCGCATTATCAGCGTTGCGCAGGAAAACGGCTATCTGCAGGATTTCCCCGATACGGTCGATTTTGACACGGCAATGGGCCTTCCGCGCGGTGAAGTATTGATCATCGCAACCGGAGGCCAGGGCGAACCACGCGCCGCGCTTGCCCGTATTGCGGAAGGCAATCATCCGCTCGAACTCGCGCCGGGCGATGTCATCCTGTTTTCGAGCCGCCAGATCCCCGGTAATGAGCTGGCGATTGGCAGAGTTATGAACCAGCTCGCGGATCGCGGGATCGTGATGGTGACCGATCGGCAAAGCGCGATCCATGTTTCCGGCCACCCGGGCAGGCCAGAGCTTGAAGCGCTCTACAGCTGGCTCAAGCCTGAAATCCTTGTGCCCGTGCATGGCGAGATGCGCCATATGCATGAACAGGCGAGGCTAGGGCGAGCCAACGGGATTCCGGCCAATATCGTCCAGAAGAACGGTGACATTATCCGGCTTGCGCCGGGATATCCTGACAAGCTGGGCGAAGTGCGCGCAGGGCGGCTTGTGCTTGATGGCGATATCATTGCACCGGCAGATGGCGAGGCGATCACCATGCGCCGACGGATCGCGCGCGAAGGCGTGATGGTGGTCGTGCTTGATCAGCAGTTGAAGCCTGCAATCGAAGCGATCGGTTTGCCACTGGACGAAGACCTGCCCGATTTCCTGGAAGAAGCCGCAGAAGATGTTGTTTCAGCAATCAGCCGGTTGAAGGGCAGGGCGGCAAAGGATCGCGACGATATCTATGAGGCTGCCCGGCTTGCAGCTCGTCGCGCGGCGCAGCGCTGGTCAGGCAAGAAGCCGCAAGTGCGGGTAATCATACTTGGTGAAGATCAATGATGGCTTGGACTTCGATTGTCGCGATCTACGCGCTGTTCTGGGTGATGACGGCGTTTCTGATGTTGCCGTTTGGCGTAAAGACGCATGACGAAGCAGGGATCGAGAAAATACCCGGGCAGGCAGACAGCGCTCCGGCAAATTTCCAGCCCGGCCGCCACGCTTTGCGTGCAACCTGGATTTCAGCCATCCTGACGGGGCTTTACATCCTCAATTACCAGTATGGCTGGATCACTGCGGATGACCTCAACGTCTTTCCCGAGCCGCCAAGTCAAGCGCAGCGCGAAACGCGCAGCTGATTGTTTGAAGGTCTAGTCGCGCAGGCGCTCGATCGATTGCGCCAGCGCAACATAGAGCTTGCCCATATCCGAGCTAAGCAGCGTTACGCCCAGCGCATTGCCATCGCGGGTGGACAGGACCGTGCGCAGCATCGACTCAAAATCATGGATGTAGCGGCTTACATGCTCGCGGAATGTGTCGTCCACTTCATACAGGTCCATGATCTCGCGCGCTTCGGCATTGTCGACCAGGCGCACAGCACGCCGAGTGAATATCCCCCGATCTCCCTTGAGGTAGGAAGCCCAGGCCGTGTCTGTAACGTCTTGTGACAAGCCCTTGGCTATGTCGATTGCATTCGAATTGAGGCTTTCCGTGATCAACGCCATCCGCCGGGCAAAATCATTGTCGACCTGTTCCTGGGCCTGCGCGCGCGCGCGAGCCACACGTTGCTCGAGGTTCTGCGCCAGCTCGTTTACCTTGGCCAGCTGATCACGCAGCGCAGCAACGGTTTCGCGCCCGCTATCTGACGCACGCAGATTGGCTTGTTCGATCCGCTCAACCGCATGTGCGCCTTCCGCGCGCAGCGATTCCTCGATCGCACTGCCGGCCTTGGCACTGATTTCCCTTGCGAGCTCGCCCAACCGATCATTCGCGCCGCTTTCGATTGCGGCAAAGGCATGCCGCGCAGCCTCTTCCAGCTGCACGATTGCACTGCGCAATTCTTCGCCGGTCCTGGACGAGACACGCTCGCTTTCCTGTTCCAGATCACGCAGCGCCCCGCGCAGGCCCGTTACCCGCGCCAGCGATTCATCGGTTGTTTCGTTCAAGCGGGCGGTGAGGGCGGTCAGGTTGGCGTCAGCCTCTTCCAGCGTTTGCTTCGCTGAAATGACATAGTCTGACAGGCCGCTGCTCCGTTCATGCGCGGCCTCTACCGTGTCTTTGAGCATCACGGCGCGCTGTTCGACATCGCTCAGCTTGCTGGCAGCTTTTTCAATTGCTGACGGGAGCGCTTCACGGCTTTCGCGTGCGCCTGACTGAATAATCTCCAGCAAGCGGATACCCGCTTCGGTCAATTCATTCAGCGTCGCGCCGGTGGCAGCCAGTTCTGTGCGACTGCTTTCAAGCTTTCCCGAGATGTCGCCAAGGCCATGCCCAAGCGTTTCCTGCGCGGTTTGCGACTGTTCATTGACCGTCGCGATCAACTTGTTGAGCTCGTCTACCTTGGCGGAGACGGCCGTGCCTTGCCCAACCAGCTTTTCAAGCTGCTTCAGCTGGGCTTCAGTGCGCTCTGCCAGCATCTCGTCAAGCTCAGCCAATCGCTGGGCGAGGATTTCGCTGGCCTGCGTCTCGCGCGTCTCGAATTCATCCTGCATCCGCGCCATGTTTTCAGCGAACTTGGCATCGCGCGCCGCAAATTTGGTTTCGAACTCCGCCGCTTCCTGTTCGAACGCATCAACCCGGCGACGGCCCGCAGCCACGGCATGCTGATCCAGCTGGTCAATCTTGCCGACGACTTTGGCCAGATCGGTGTAGAGACGGTCACGATGCGTATCGAGCATACCAACGGCGTCATGCTGTGCCTGGTCGAGCGCGGCGGATGCGACCTGAATCTCGTCGCGAACCGCCGCAATCTGGCTGCGGAAGGCTTCGATACGCGTGTCTTCGTGCTGCTCAAACTCTTCGGACAGGTTTGCGAGCGATCCACGCAGCTCCTCGGCTCGGGTGCGCATCGCAGCCAGCGCATTGACTTCGCGGCCATCCAGCTCGACGCGGAAAGCCTCGCTCTGTTCGGCTAGCGCGGCGAAGCGCGTTTGCGCCATTTCTTCAACATTGCCCAATTGAGTTTCAAACTGGGCGAGTGTGGTTTCGACTTGCTCGCTCAACGCATGGATCTGGTCGCCGCTGGCCTTGCCGAAGGCGTTGAGCCGTTCAAAGCCGGAAACAAGCTTGTCGATCTGGTCATGCGCGGTTCGCCCGGCTTGCCCGATCTGGTTCGAAACGTCGCGGGCCGACGTCGCAATGACAGGCAAGTCATCGCGCAATTTTCCCATATTGCTCAGCGCGCTGTCACTCACCGTTGCGATCGCTTCAACCTGCGCGCCGTTGCTATGGATCAGCGATTGCAATTCGCTGGCATGTTTGGCGAGGCGCTCGCTGGCAATCCGGCCCAGCGAATCGAGCTCACGCGATTGGCTGCCCAGGAATTCACGCGCCAGCGAGAGTTCGCGATTGACCACTGCCAAGCGGTTCTCAAGCGCATCGGCTTCTTGACGCAGCAAGAAAGCGGCATCGCCAAACCGCGTGGCTTCACGGCGGCTAAGGCGCATTGCCAGCATCCAGAGCGAGGTGATGAGCAAAACCGGAACAGACCAGTTGATGACCCAGCCAACCCATTGCTGCGGCGTTCCGCCGGCCAGAATATCCTGCTGGAAAGCCCAGCCAAACACGCCTGACCAGCCAAGGATTGCGGCAATCGCTATGCCGGGAACAAGCCAATCGCTCCAACTGCGGGCGGGGCGGGGCTCGTCAAATTCCTCCTCAACCCACTCTTCTTCCAGCTCGATCGGTTCTGCCGCGGCAGTGTCCGTGGTTTCAACCTGCGCATCCTGCGCTGCGTCTGGGCCGATAGCCCGGATGTTTGATCCGCCGCTCATGAGGGGAATCTAGCCGATTTCGCGAAAGGATAAACCCTGCTTTAACCAATACCCGATTATTCGCGGAAGAATGGCATATGAAGGCGGTTCATTAGACGCGACATTGGCAGCTGCAGCGGGGCATGACGTTGCTTTGCTCGCTGAATTGCGTTCGGCCCTGGTCGAAAGTGCTGAACGCCAGCTTGATCTGCTGCGCCGCGCGCGGTGCGATGGCAATTGGCAAGTGGCGGCGATGCGCCTGAAAGGGCTCGCAGCCAGCTTTCATGCCGAGGAATTGCTCGAACTCGCTGAAGAGGCGCTGGTCGCGGCTCCGGGCGAACCTACGGTGCTATCGCGCATCGAAAGCGCGATTGCAAAACTCGGCGGGGAGCGTGCGCCGACACCCTTTGGTTGAGAGTTTGATTTGGCACCTTGGCAGGGGCTGCTCGCTCGGCCTAGTAACGGGCTCCAGCAACAGGGAGCCCGGGCAAATTGCGCACCGCATTGCTTTCTACATTGGAACTCACGCGCGAGGGGCAGCCACGCGCGTTTGAGAGGCTGGGCGGTCGCCCGCTGATTGCGTGGCAGGTTGATCTGGCGCGCGAGCTAGGCTGCGACCGGATAATCTGCCTGAGCACCAAAAACGATGCGAATATTCAGGAAATCAAGGCAATAGCCGAGCAAGCTGACATGGAGTTTCAGCTTGTCGCAGGGCCATTGCCGCTGGTGGGCATGTTGTCGGCAGATCAGGAATTGCTGGTCATCGCAGATGGTCTGGTAATCGAACGCGATGCATTGCCGGAGGGCTTCGGCAGCAGGCCAAGCGTACTTGCGTTGCCAGATGAGCCGGGCATTGCGGCCGGCTTCGAGCGTATCGATAGCGAGCATGCCTGGGCCGGAATACTGCTCGCGCGGGCAAATATTGCGGCGCAATTGGCGGAGATGCCGCCTGATAGTGACACGATTTCGCTCTTGCTTCGCCTGGCGCTGCAATCGGGCGCCAAATTGATCCCGCTCGAGCCGGAGCGGCTCGATACCGGCGAGTGGCTGCTGGTCAAGGAGAGCGAAGCGCTGGCAACCCGCGAACAGGCCTTGCTCGATCAAAGCGTAGAGCGGTCTAGCTGGACAGCACCCGGAATTGCGCTCAGCCGCAGGATCGCACGCGCGCTCGCACCCGATGGGCTGGCGCGGGGGCCCATGATTGCCAATGCGCTTGGCATTGCCACGACTGCAGGCGCGATCGGGCTGGCGCAGGCGACCTACTTGATCCCCGCCTTGGGTCTGCTTGCTATTGCCGCATTGGCAATCAAAACAGGCCACGCGCTTTCGCGGCTTAAGTCCCGGTTGCTGGGGGTGATGCAAGCTGGCAAAGGCGAGGCGCTCTATAAGTTGCTGTTAGATTTAGCCTTAATTGCCATTCTTTCGCTACCGACAACGCTTGAACAAGCCCCGCGCTCGGTTTTCCTGCCCCTACTGCTGATCGCAGTGCTCCGCCTTGCAGAGCAGATGGCACCCGACGCGTGGAAACAACCCCTTCAAGATCGCGTTTTGCTCGCGCTGATCTTGCTTGTTCCGGCCTGGTTCGGTGTTCTTGAGCCTGTAATTGCGGGTTTATCTCTATTCACGATCACTTCGTGCCTGTTTTTCCAGCGGAAAACGAAGATAACGCGGGCTTAACCAAGCTGCGTTATACGCACGCGATGAGTAAGAGTGTGATGGACACGGAAAAACCCACGCAAGCCGACAAGGCGCTGCGCCAGGAATTGGCGCGTGGCGACCTTGCGCTTGCCGGAGTTGCTCCGGTTCTGAGCCATCTGCTCGCATCGCCCGGACAATCCTTGGTAAGCGAAGATGTGCTGGCGCGGATGCGCGGGATGCTGGGCGACATTGCTCGCCAATTGCTGCTCGCTGAAGCTCAGGCGGGTGGAGAGGCGCGCGCTATCGACCCTGACCGGCAAGGCCAGCTCGCATCACGGCTCGCGACCAGCAGCATCCTTGTCAGCCATGTTTACGCGATTGCCATGGAAAGCCAGCTGGGTGAAACTCTGGAGCGATCCGCAGCGATCGATCAGGTTCTGACCCCGCTGATGCAGGAGTTGATCGCTTCGCAGGACGAAGCGACCGCTGAACTGGCCATGGTGACGATGAGCGCGCAGGCGCGGTTTGTGCAGGCGCAAAGGCGCATGGATGTGCCGCTGGGTGAATTGCCTGCCGAACTGTTCCTGGATGCGATTTCGCATTGGCGCGCCGCGGCGGGCAAAGTGGAAGCTGAACAGCTGGATCGCGCCGAGAAGGCGCTGCGATCAAGCTATGATGAGAGCACCAGCAGGCTGGGTTTGCTAACCCGGCTTGCGGGCATGATGGCAGGCGGGGCGCAAGCCGCGCTCGATCTCGAGCATGCAGGGGTTGCTCTGTTTGCAACGGTTCTGGCGCGCAGTTCGAAGCAGCCGCGCGAATTGGCCATTCTGTCCTGCCACGAACGCCAGACAATGCGCCTGGCCTTGGCAATGCGCGCTGCCGGATTGAAGCGCGAGCAAATGATCCAGCAGTTTGCGTTGATCCATCGCGATCTGGCCTTGCCGGGTCAGGTGGCCGAGATTGCCCCTGACCAAGCGCTTGCCTTGCTGAAGGGAACAGCGGCAGAACGGGCCGAGTGAAGCCATGGTAGCGCCTGACGCCCTTCTTGCCGCACGCGGCCTGACCGATGCCGAGGATCGGCTGCTTTCTGCCGACCAGCCGCTTGCTGAATTGCAGCAGCGCTGCGGCGGCCAAGTGCCGGGCATATTGGCGATCCCCGAACTGCTCGAACTGGTCAAGCAAGGCAGGCAAACCGCCTTGCGCATCGCGCGGGAATTCTCTGCCATCGATGGCGACGGCCGCGTGACGGGCTTTGTCAGAGTGCAGCCATCGGCCGAAGGCAATGGCTGCGAAATCCTGATCGAAAACTGGCATCGCGAAATTGCCATGCAAGAAGATGATCGCGAGATCGCTGCCAGGCAGGATGCGATCGATCGCGCGACGGCAGAGTTTTCGGCGCGACTCGACGGGCGGCAACGCTTGCTTGCGGGCGAAGGCAGTGCCTCGGATCTGGCCGAGCTGATTGCGGACACGCGCAAGCATGCGGGCAAACCCTGGACCGATTACGTTACACTCGTCGGCATCAATCACCGTCAGCCCTTGCATTGGCGATTGCTCGATGGCGCGCAGTGTCAGGTGAGCGGTTCATCGCGCGAATGGCGCGCGCGGCTGATTCCCGTGGGGTCAGACAAGATTGCGCCGCGCGGTTTTGAGCTGCTGCTGGTCGCGAAACAACCGCTCGCCGCTGGCGACGTACGCGGTGACGAGGATCAATCCTCTCAGTTCAGCCTGGTTGGCGACGCGTTGACCCCTGCGCTGCGCAAACCGGTGGCACGGATCATCGCCAATGCAGAGACGATCCATTCGCGGCTCGCCGGCCCATTGCGGGCAGAGTACAGCAATTATGCCGACGATATTGTCGCTGCGGGCAAGCACCTGTCTGCCTTGCTAGATGATCTGGGTGATCTGGAAGCGATCGAAGCGCCAGATTATGCACCTTCCAGGCAGCCGATCGATCTCGCAAAAATTGCGCACCAAGCCGTTACCATGCTTGCGGCACGGGCATCTGCCAAGAAAATCGAGGTGGAGGCACCCGATGATGCTGAAGCAGCACCGGCCGTCGGCGAAGCCAAGCGCGTATTGCAGGTTCTGCTCAACCTGATCGGGAATGCGATCAATTATTCCCCGGAGGGAAGCAGCGTAGCCCTTGTTTTGACTGCGCAAGGCAGCGGGATGACCGCTGTCTCCATAACGGATCAGGGGCCGGGATTGACCCGCGAACAGCAAGAGCGCGTGTTCGCCAAGTTCGAACGGCTCGGGCGGTCGGGAGACGGCGGCTCCGGGCTTGGGCTCTATATTTCACGACGCTTGGCCGAAGCGATGGGCGGCACGCTCACGGTCAAGAGCGAACCGGGGCTGGGCGCGACATTCACATTGTCGCTGCCAAGCGGATAGAAGGCGCTACTTGCGGATCCGGGTAGAGGCCCAGATCAGGATCGCCCCGACGGCCGCAGTGATCGAACCGTTCACGGCCCAGCTGCGATCAGCCAGCATGAAGCTTTCCGCAGGCCACATCACGATACCCAGGCCTTGCAAGGTCCACAGCCCGCCAGACAGGATCAGCGCAACGCCGAAAACCTGCAAGATGATGCGAAGGATGCGTTTACCCATCGTTCGCCGCGATCAACGCTGGCCGATCGGCACGTAATCGCGCTCGGTCGGGCCGGTGTATAGCTGGCGCGGACGACCGATGACCTGTCCTGGATCGGAGATCATCTCGTTCCACTGCGCCACCCAGCCTACGGTGCGTGCCAAGGCAAACAGCGCGGTGAACATGGTGGTCGGGAAACCGATCGCTGACAGGATGATGCCAGAGTAGAAGTCCACGTTGGGGAACAGCTTCTTCTCCTTAAAGTAATCGTCATTCAGCGCGATTTCTTCGAGTTGAAGCGCGGTTTCGAACAGCGGATCGTTCACTTTCAGCGCGTCGAACACTTCGCGCACGGTCTTCTGCATAACAGTCGCGCGCGGGTCATAGTTCTTGTAGACACGGTGGCCGAAACCCATCAGGCGGAATGGATCGTTCTTGTCCTTCGCGCGCTCGATATAATGCGGGATCCGGTCAGGCGTGCCGATTTCGCGCAGCATGTTGAGCGCGGCTTCATTCGCGCCGCCATGCGCCGGGCCCCACAGGCAGGCGATGCCCGCCGCGATACAGGCAAAGGGGTTCGCCCCGGATGAGCCGGCAAGACGGACCGTGGAAGTCGATGCGTTTTGCTCGTGGTCGGCATGGAGGATGAAAATCCGGTCCATCGCGCGCTCGACTTCAGGGATCACTTCATATTCCTCGGCCGGAACGCCAAAGGTCATACGCAGGAAATTGCCCGTGTAGCTGAGGTTGTTGTCCGGATACATGAAGGGCTGGCCAATGGCGTATTTGTAGGCCATCGCCGCGATGGTCGGCATCTTGGCAATCAAGCGGTGGCTTGAGATCTTGCGATGCTCGGGATCGGAGATGTCGGTGCTGTCGTGATAGAAAGCCGACAATGCACCAACCACGCCGCACATAACCGCCATCGGGTGCGCGTCACGGCGGAAACCGCGATAAAGCACGGAAAGCTGCTCATGCAGCATGGTGTGCCGCGTGATGGTGTATTCGAAGTCCGCAAATTCTTCCTGGCTTGGCAGTTCGCCATTCAAGAGCAGGTAGGCGACTTCCATGAAGCTCGAATGCTCGGCCAGCTGGCCGATCGGATAGCCGCGATGAAGCAGCACGCCTTCATTGCCATCGATATAGGTCAGCGCGCTTTCGCAGCTGGCGGTCGACTTGTAGCCGGGGTCGAAAGTGAACGCGCCGGTCTGGCCATAGAGCTTGCGGATATCGACGACATCCGGGCCAACGCTACCCTCCAGAACAGGAAATTCGTAGCTTTGACCACCCAGTTCGAGCTTTGCGTGTTTGTCCGCCAAGTTTTATCTCCTTCAATCCCGCTCGCGTTCAGTCCGCTGCAGCAGCCTGCGCGTCGATCCGTGCCAACGCTTCTTCCCGTCCCAACAGGACCAGAACATCGAAAATACCAGGCGAGGTCGTCGTCCCGGTAAGGGCTGCGCGCAAAGGCTGCGCAAGCTTGCCGAGGCCCAATTCCAGTTCCTCGGCGAGTGACTTCGTAGTGGCTTCGAGAGCCTCGATTGTCCAGTCCTTTTCCGCGCGCAAACGCTCAGAAAGCAAGCCCAACCGCTGCCTTGCTTCATCATCGAGCAATCCGGCTGCCTTTTCAGTCATTTCCAAGGGGCGTTGCTTGAACAGGAAGGCCGCGCCTTCGGCCAGTTCATGCGTGCTTTTCGCCCGAACTTTCAGCACAGGCATCGCGCGTGTGAGCAAATCCAGGTCAACCTCGCCATCGATCATGGGCGCACAGATACTCGCAAGCCGGGCATCGTCTGCCTCGCGAATGTAGTAGCCGTTGAGGTTCTCGAGCTTCTTCATATCGAAGCGCGACGGGCTTTTGCCGACACCTTTGAGATCGAACAGCTCGATTGCCTCTTCGCGGCTGATTTCTTCGCGGTCGCCATGGCCCCAGCCCAGGCGCAGCAAGTAATTGAACAAGGCTTCTGGTAGGATGCCGTGTTCGTCGCGATAGGCCTCTGCGCCAAGCGAACCGTGCCGCTTTGACATCTTCGCCCCGTCAGAGCCGTGGATCAGCGGAACATGCGCGTAAACCGGTGGTTCCCAACCGCCTTCGATCGCTTGCATCGCGTGGTAGATCGGCAGCTGGCGAAAGGCGTTGTTCAAGTGATCATCGCCGCGGATCACGTGGGTCACGCCCATGTCGTGATCATCGACCACCACCGCCAGCATATAAGTCGGGGTGCCGTCTGCGCGCAGGATGATGTAATCGTCGATTTCTTCATTGCGCACGGTCACGCGGCCCTGGACCGCGTCTTCGATCGAAGTTTCGCCCTCGGTCGGTGTCTTGATGCGCACGGCATAAGGTGCACCTGCGGGAGCTTCGGAGGGATCGCGATCGCGCCAGCGCCCGTCATATCGCATGGGTTGCTTGTTCGCGCGTTGCTCTGCCCGCATCGCCTCAAGCTCTTCAGGTGTGGCGAAGCATTTATAGGCATGGCCTGCGTCCAGCAGCTTTTGCGCAACTTCGGCGTGGCGATCGGCGCGTTGCGACTGAAATACTGGCGGCTCGTCATAGTCCAGCCCCAGCCAGTCAAGCCCGTCAAGAATCGCGTCGATGGCTTCCTGCGTCGAGCGTTTCTTGTCCGTATCTTCGATCCGCAGCAGAGCCTTGCCGCCGTGATGGCGGGCATAGAGCCAGTTGAACAGCGCGGTTCGCGCGCCGCCGATATGCAGGAATCCGGTGGGGGAGGGGGCAAAGCGGGTGACCACTGCGCTAGCCGCTGTGCCGCTTTCGCTTGCCATAATTCTCTCTATCCTTTCCAATGCCTTGGTGGCGACGCCTCATACGCCTGTGGTTCCATTCGGGAACAGCGCTGAAAGCGGAAATGCTGCAGTGCAGCGCCCTTGGCGCATGGCGGTGCTCTTGTCCAGCTTCGCGGCGGGAATCGAGCGATTTCTGCAGGCTTCGGGCTTTGATCGCGCGCCTTGGCTGACAGTGGCCTTCGCAGGCGGGATCGCAAGCTGGTTTGTGCTTGATGCGCCGTGGCAATGGAGCGCCACCATTGGTGCCGGGTTGATCGTAGCTCTGGCTGGCTTTGCCTTGCGTTCCGCAAGCGGCTCCGGCGCTGAACAGGTCCATTTGCGCATGGCGATGATCTCGCTCGGCCTGATGTTCGCTGCGGGAATCGCCACGATCTGGATCCGCTCGGAAACGGTCGGGGCAGAGCCCTATGCCTTTCCGAAAGTCGAGATGCTGCAAGGCTATGTGCTGGAACGCGAAGACCGGCCGGCGGAAGAACGCTCGCGGCTGACGCTTGCCATTCGGGATGCGGAAACAGCGCAGGCGCGCAAGGTTCGCGTGAATGTGCCTCAAGAGCAGATGCGCGATGGCATGAGCGAAGGCGCGATCATCCGCTTGCGTGCGCGGTTGATGCCGCCTGCGTCCCCCATGCTGCCGGGAGGGCATGACTTTGCCCGCGCCGCGTGGTTTCAAGGGCTTGCGGCCACAGGCAGCGTGATTGGGGAGATCGAAATTGTCGAGCCTGCCCAGCGCTCCCAGGGCCTGGCACCGGTCCAGCGATGGCTTGCCAGCCATGTGCGTGGCGAGCTGAGTGGAGCATCGGGAACGATCGCCGCGGCCTTTGCCAGTGGAGATCGCGGCGCGATTTCGCGCGCAGACGAAGATGCGATGCGCGATGCCGGCTTGACGCACCTGCTGTCGATCAGCGGGCTGCATGTCAGCGCGGTGATTGCGGGAGCTTATCTGCTGGCGCTCAAACTGCTGGCGCTATGGCCAACCTTGGCGTTGCGCGTGCGATTGCCGATCATCGCCGCTGGAGTGGGCGCTGTGGCGGGGATCGGCTATACGCTTTTGACCGGAGCCGAAGTGCCAACCGTGCGCAGCTGCATCGCGGCGCTGCTGGTGCTGACTGCGCTTGCGCTTGGGCGCGATGCCTTGTCGCTCAGGATGGTGGCAGTGGCCGCTTTCGCAGTGCTGCTGATGTGGCCTGAGTCGCTGATAGGGCCAAGCTTCCAGATGAGCTTCGCCGCTGTGCTGGCCATTGTGGCGCTGCACAATTGCGGGCCGGTGAAGGCCTTTCTGGCGCCGCGCGAAGAGGGATGGTTTGCGTGGACTGCGCGGCGCGGCTTGATGCTGCTGCTCACCGGGCTTGTGATCGAGATCGCGCTGATGCCGATTGTCCTGTTCCACTTCCATCGCGCAGGCGTTTACGGCGCCTTGGCGAATGTGATCGCGATCCCGCTGGTGACATTCATTTCGATGCCGTTGATCGCCATCGCATTGGTGCTCGACATGATCGGGTTTGGCGCACCCGCATGGTGGCTGGTTGGCCAATCGCTCGACTTGCTGCTTGCGATCGCGCACTTCACCGCCTCGCAGCCGGGAGCGGTCAAGCTGATGCCGCAGATGAGCGGATTGGCTTATGCGTTGTTCATCGCAGGCGGTTTGTGGCTTGCCCTGTGGAAGGGCAGGCGAAGATTGCTCGGCTTCGTTCCCGCCGGATTCGCAACGATCATGGTGCTCGCGACACCAGTTCCCGACATCCTGATTTCACGCGATGGCAGGCATGTCGGGATTACGATGGAGACCGAGGATGGCGCGCAACTGGTCAGCCTGCGCGATACGACATCGGATTATGCGCGAGAGAACCTGATGGAACTGGCCAGCGTGACCAGCGAGCCTGTCTCGATCGAACACTGGCCAGAGGCAAAGTGTAGTCCGGAGTTTTGCGTGCTTCGGATCATGCGACGAAGGCAAGAATGGGATCTGCTGATGGCGCGCAACAACGCAAGAGTTGAAGAGCGCGCGCTGGCGGCAGCTTGCGAACGAGCAGACATTGTTGTTGCCGACCGGTGGCTTCCGTCATCGTGCAAGCCGCGCTGGCTCAAGGCTGATCGCAAATTCCTCGAACAATCGGGCGGCCTTGCGATCGTTCTCGCCGAAGAGCGGATCGACCGGGTCGCAGATCATCAGGGGCAGCACGGTTGGTGGCGCGCAGAGTCCGAATAATCAGAGCTGAACCCAGCGCACCAAACCGAAATCAGTGATAGCGGCGCAGCAGCCCCGCAAGCTTGCCTTGCACCACCACTTCATGCGGCGCGTAGACTTGCGGATCATAGGCCCCATTCGCCGGATCAAGCCGGATCATGCCATTCTCGCGGTGGAGATACTTCAGCGTCGCTTCTTCATTGCGCACCA
Organism: Erythrobacter sp.; assembly: GCA_030148605.1. Classification (GTDB taxonomy): domain Bacteria; phylum Pseudomonadota; class Alphaproteobacteria; order Sphingomonadales; family Sphingomonadaceae; genus Erythrobacter. The sequence goes on along the minus strand of JASBTD010000019.1, from coordinate 21,994 downwards.
GTGCGACGACAATCTCGCCGTCGCGCGCAGTATCGGCACGCTTCACCAGCGCATAGTCACCGTCGAAAATCCCGGCTTCGATCATCGAATCGCCGGAAACTTCGAGCGCATAGTGTTCACCCGGGCCGAGCAGCGCAGCGGGCACCGGCATGCTCGACTGGCCTTCAAGCGCTTCAATCGGCGCACCTGCCGCAATGCGGCCATGCAGCGGAACTTCGATGATGTCATTCGCAGCCTGCGGAGCTGCAGGGGCAGGCGAAGTTACCCGAGCCACCGGATCATTGGCTGGCGCTTTGCGACCCATCGGCGTCGCGTCCTCAGGCATCTTGATGACTTCAAGCGCACGCGCGCGGTTCGCCAGACGCCGGATAAACCCGCGCTCTTCCAAGGCTGAAATCAAGCGGTGCACGCCTGACTTGCTCTTCAGGTCGAGTGCTTCCTTCATTTCCTCGAATGACGGGGAAATGCCGGTCTCTTCCAACCGCTGCTGGATAAAACGGATCAACTCGTGCTGCTTTGCCGTCAGCATGGCGGAAACCTCCTCTGGTCGCCTGTTCCGCGCTCACACTTTATGGTGAACGAATGTGGAACAATTAGGCAACGAATTTTTGGAAGTCAAGCATTTCAGCCATTTCTCAACAGCAGGCATGGAACAGGCGTTCCCGCTTCGATCTCGTCCGAGTGAGCGGGCCGATCAATCAGGCAATTGGCCTGAGCCAGCGCGGCGAGCGCGGATGAGTCCTGCGAATCGGCGAGATTGACCGTCTCTCCATCCCAATGCGCGCGGAGGAACTCACGGCGCGATCCGATCGTGGGCAAGGCTTGTCCGGCGATGAGAGTGGCACGCGGTGGCAAAGTGCGAGCAGCGCCCATCGCGGTGCGCACCAGCGGCAACACGAACAGGAAGCATGTGACATAGCTCGACACGGGATTGCCCGGCAGTCCGAAGATCACCTGCTCGCCGCGCGTCGCCACCATGATCGGCTTGCCGGGTTTCATCGCGACTTTCCAGAAATCGAGCTTCGCGCCCCAGGCCTCAAGCGCTGGCTGCATCAGGTCGTGATCGCCAACCGATGCCCCCCCGGTTGTGACGAGGATGTCTGCACCTTCCGCCTTGGCGAGCGCGGCTGCAAGCGCTTCGCGATCATCGGGCACAGGTCCCAGCCTGATGACCTCGCAGCCCAGCTCTGCCAGCATTGCGCCGATCATCGCCCCATTGCTTGCGGGGATCTGGTGATCGGCGCATTGCGCAGGATCAGCGACAAGTTCATCGCCACTGTCGAGCACAGCGACCTTTGGCGCGCGCCGAACAAGCAGCTCGCTGTGTCCGGCACCGATGGCCAATGCGAGTTGGGCCGGGTCGATCCGGGTGCCAGCCTTGAGCACGCGATCACCACGAGCGAAGTCAAACCCGCGTTGGCGCACATGGCGCATCGCGGATGGGAAGTCCTGGAAGCAGGCGACCGAGTTGCCCTGAACCTCGGCATTCTCCTGGATCAGGACGCGATCCGCACCTTCGGGCATATGCGCCCCGGTCGAAATGCGAACGGTTTCTCCTGCGCCCAATGCGCGGCCAAAGGGCGCTCCCGCGCGACTCTCCCCCACCAGCGTCCACGGGCCTTCACCATCGCCGCCAATCGCATAGCCATCCATGGCAGAGAGGTCGGCGGGCGGCTGTGTGCGTTGCGCAAGCAAGTCTTCGGCGAGATAGCGACCAATCGCCGCTTCGCATGGCACAGTCTCAACCGCCATTTGCGGCGCCAGGGCCAGAACGCGCTCCTGCGCTTCCTCCAAGGTCAGCATTGCGCCCATGCGTCAGTCAGCCATCCAATGCCCGGATTTGCCGCCCAGTTTCTCCAACAGGCGCACTTCGCCGATCACCATGCCCTTATCGAGCGCTTTCGCCATGTCATAGATGGTCAGCAGCGCAACAGAGGCCGCCACCATGGCTTCCATTTCCACGCCGGTCTTGCCGGTTAGCGAAGCGGTGGCGGTTACGCGCACCCCGTCGCCCTCAAAGGCGAAGTCCACGTCTATCGCGTCGAGGCTGAGCGGATGGCATAGCGGGATCAGATCACCGGTTTTCTTTGCGGCCATGATCGCGGCGATTCGCGCCGCGCCCAGCACGTCGCCCTTGGGAGCATCGCCTGCCTTGATTGCCGCAAGAGCATCGGCGCTCATGCGGATGATCCCGCCGGCACGCGCCATGCGTTCCGTCGCAGGCTTTGCACCAACATCCACCATTCGGGCGGTGCCGCTTTCATCGAGATGGGTCAGGCGTTTGCTCATCAGTTTTTCAATGCCTTAGCTCGCTCAAGTCCTACAGGATGGAACACATGGAACACAGTCCATAGGGAGAAAAACTGCCTGCATGCAAACGCATCTGCAAGTAGCGGATTGGGGAGGGCGAAGCGGCGCGTCATCGCTGTGCTTATGCCGCGAAATCGGCGTGTAGGACAGTTCAACCTTCAAGCAGCGCGCGTGTCGCAGCTTCAACATCCGCCTGCCGCATCAGGCTTTCCCCGACCAGGAATGTGCGCACGCCCGATTTCGCGAGCCTCTCGCAATCCGCATGGCTATTGATCCCGCTTTCGCCGACCAGCAGCGTTCCTTCGGGTGCGAGCGGTGCCAATCGTTCGGTCGTGGCGAGATCAGTCGTGAAAGTCTTGAGGTTGCGATTGTTCACTCCGATCAAGCGCGATGTGAGCTTGGCCGCGCGCTCCATCTCCGCTTCGTCATGCACTTCGACCAGCACATCCATATCGCGCGCGAGCGCGGCGGCTTCGATTTCGGCCATCTCGGCATCTTCCAGCGCGGCAACGATGATCAGGATAGCATCGGCGCCGATGCTGCGCGCTTCGGCAACCTGCCACGGATCGACCATGAAATCCTTGCGCAACACAGGCAGATCGCACGCCGCGCGCGCAGCCTTGAGGTAATCCTCATGCCCCTGGAAATAGGGCGCATCGGTCAGGACTGAAAGACAGGCGGCGCCTCCAGCCTCATAGGCCTTGGCATGCTCTGCAGGTTGGAAATCTTCGCGGATCAGCCCCTTGGAAGGCGATGCCTTCTTGATCTCTGCGATCAGCGCGAAGCCGCTCGCCGCCTTGGCGCGCAGAGCCGCTTCGAACCCGCGCGGCGCGCTTTGCCCGGCGGCGCGGTGATCGAGCGCGGTGACCGAGCGTTCGGCGCGGCGCTGAGCCACTTCGATGCGCTTGTTGGTGCAGATTTCCTCAAGCTTGTTCACATCAAATTCCGTTCATCCTGAGCTTGTCGAAGGATGTGAGTGACGCACGCACTTCGACAGGCTCAGTGCGAACGGGTTTTCTCTATCCACTAGGTCGCCAGCTCGATCCATTTGCCGAGCAGCTGCGCAGCCTTGCCGCTGTCCAGCGCTTCAGCGGCCATGCTGGCACCCTCGGCCCAATCCTCTGTCTTGCCCGCCACGATCAGGGTTGCCGCCGCGTTGAATAGCACCGCATCACGGTATGGTCCGGGAAAGCCCTCCAGCAAGGCTGCCAGCGCGCGCGCATTGTGCGCCGCATCGCCGCCACGGATCGCTTCGACGGGAGCGTGCGGCAGGCCCGCTATGTCAGCTGAAACACGGCGCATTTCGAACTCGCCGCCGGTCACGTCCGCCAATTCATTGCCACCAGCCAGGCTCAGTTCGTCGAGGCCTTCATCGCCTGACGCAATGAAGGTGCGCTTGGTTCCCAACCGTGCCTTCGCATCGGCATAGATCGGGACGTAACCCGGGCGCGCAATCCCGATCAGTTGGCGGGTTACGCCAGCGGGATTGGACAGCGGCCCCATCAGGTTGAAGATCGTGCGTTTGCCCAGTTTCTGGCGAATAGGCTGGATACGGCCCATCGCCGGATGATGGTTCTTCGCGAACAGGAAACAGATGCCGATTTCAGCCAGAGTTTTCTCCGCTGTGCGCCCCGCAGCATCCATATCGAGGCCCAGCGCCTCGAGCGTATCCGCAGCGCCCGATTTGCGCGACGCGGCGCGATTGCCGTGCTTCGCCACCGGCACCCCGCAAGAGGCGACTACCAGCGACACAGCGGTCGAGACATTGAGCGTGTGATGCCCATCGCCGCCAGTGCCGCAACAATCGACTGCACCTTCGGGCGCTTCAATGGGGATCAGGCGAGCGCGCAAGGCGCGCGCGGCCCCGGCGATTTCTTCAGCCGTTTCGCTGCGCTCGGTCATCGCCAGCAGGAAGCGCGCGATTTCCTCATCACTCGCTTCGCCGTCAAGGATCCAGCCGAAGACTTCCTCGGCCTCAGTTTCGCTCATATGCGGGACAGCGAGGGGAAGGGTCTTCATGCGATCTCTTTCGTATCTACGCCGCACAGCTTCAGGAAATTCGCCAGCAGCGCATGCCCGTGTTCGGTCGCGATGCTTTCCGGGTGGAATTGCACGCCGTGGATGGGCAGCTCGCGGTGGCGAAAACCCATGGTGTGGCCATCGTCGGACGTTGCGTTGACCACCAGCTCCTCTGGCTGATCGCGCACCACCAGGCTGTGATAGCGCGTCGCGGTGAAGGGCGAGGGGAGCCCGGCGAAGACGCCGCTGCCGTCATGCGTCACAGGCGAGGTCTTGCCATGCATCAAGCCGCCACGTTCGACCTTGCCGCCGAAATGCTGGCCGATCGACTGATGGCCCAGGCATACGCCCAGCAGCGGCTTGCCGGCATCAGCACAGGCCGCGACCAGATCGAGACTGATCCCGGCTTCATTGGGCGTGCAGGGGCCGGGCGAAATCAGGAAGCCCGCGGCATTGGTCTTGATCGCGTCAGCCGCGCTCAACGCGTCATTGCGCTCGACCCGCACTTCAGCGCCCAGTTCCATCAGATAATGGACCAGGTTGAAGGTGAAGCTGTCGTAATTGTCGATAACCAGGATCATTGCGTTGCCGCCATCGCGGTTTGCGCGCGCGCGATCAAGTGAGTTTTGCTTTCAAGCGCTTTTGCCAGCCAATTCATCGGTCGCGCGGACAAGACCATCGACGATGCCCGGCTCATAGGCGCTGTGGCCTGCATCATGCACGATGCGCAGGTCAACCTCTGGCCATGCTTTCTTCAATTCCCACGCCGATGTTGGCGGGCAGCAGATATCATGGCGGCCTTGCACGATGATGCCCGGAATGCCCTTGAGCTTGTGCGCGTCCTTCAGAAGTTGCGAGTCTTCGAAGAAGAAGTCTTCCAGAAAGAACTTGGCGCAGATGCGGGCGAACGGCACGGCTTTGGCCGGATCGGCAAAAGCATCGAGCAGCTCCGGATCGGGCAGCAAGGTCGCAACATTGCCTTCCCACAATGACCATTCGCGTGCTGCCGCGAGCCGGGTCGCTTCGTCATCGCTGGTCAGGCGGTTGTAATAGGCCTGCACCAGATCGCCGCGCTCGTCTTCCGGGATAAGCCCTGTAAACTGGTCCCATTGCTCGGCCATGATCTCGCTCGCGCCGTAGCGATAGAGCCAGTTCTTCTCTTTCTGCCGGGCCAGAAACACGCCGCGCAGCACCAGTTCATCAACGCGATCCGGGTGTGTCTGCGCATAGGCGAGCGAGAGCGTTGCCCCCCAGCTGCCGCCGAACACCTGCCAGCTGTCATGCCCGCACATTTCGCGCAGCTTCTCGATATCGGACACGATGCGCCAGGTATCATTATGCTCGATCTCCGCGAAGGGCAGCGACTTGCCGCAGCCGCGCTGATCGAACAGCAGCACGTCATAGAGCGCCGGATCCCATTGGCGGCGGTTCTTTTCGCTGATCCCGCCACCGGGGCCGCCGTGCAGGAACACAGCAGGCTTGGCGCCCGAGGTTCCGACGCGTTCGTAATAGAGCGAATGACCTTCGCCGACGTCGAACATGCCGGTTTCGAATGGCTCGATCTCCGGGTAAAGCGTGCGTTCGTAGCTGATCATTGGCTTGCTTTCTTCGTAACCACGACAAGCGGCCCGATATTGCGGGTTTCGTCGAGCCGTTCAGTCACCGGGTCCCACAAGGCGGAAACCCCGCCATCGAGATAGAGCGCATTGGGTGTCTTGAGTTCATCGCGAAAATAGCGTGCGAGCTTTCCGAAACTCAGCGCAGCTTCGGAAATCACGAAATGTGCCTTGCCTTGCTCATCGATCCCTACGCCGTTGCGAACGATCTGTGATGGTCCGTCGTCTTGCATTTCCGGATGCAATTGTCCGTCGATAACCAGCATGGGGCCAGACTGCGTGCCGAATTGCGGCCGATCGCTGACATTGCGCAGGAAACTGTCTGCCGTGCGGATTTCCCAATTGCCGTCTGTGCCGAAGAATACGCCATTGGGCTTGAGGTAGAAATTGCCGGTGCCATCGCCGCGGTTCAATTCTTCCAGGCGGTAACTCTGCTCGACATAATAGCCAAGCGGCGAGCCATCGCCTTCGAACATTCCTCCGTTCATTGCGAAAGCAACCACGGCGGCGTCTTCGCCCAGCGCTTCGCCATAGGTGCGTAGCGAGCGGTAAGGCGTGCCTGCCGGGTCTGCCAGCACCATCGAAATGCGATGCTTTTGCGGATCGGCAACGCAATGCGTCAGCGGCACTTCTTCGAACACCACCACTTCGCAAGCGGACGCTTCGCGGCGCAAGGCTACGCGGCTTTCAGAGCCGGAACCGATTTCCGTGCGGGTTACCGGTTCGCCACCTTGCATCTCGCAAGAGGCAAGCGTGGTCATGGCTGCTAGCAGAAAGAGCGCATGCCTCATTGACCAAAGCCCGGCTCGCTGGCGACACGCGCCGCTTCGCGCGCGGCTGCGATCAGCGCGCCTGCCTTGGCCTTGCATTCAGCAAGCTCATAGTCAGGATCGCTGTCTGCCACGATGCCCGCGCCTGCCTGCACATGCATCATGCCGTCTTTCACAACCGCTGTGCGCAATACGATGCAGCTGTCGACCGAGCCATCGGGTGCGAAATAGCCTACTCCACCGGCATAGGCACCGCGCGTTTCCGGCTCCAGCTCGGCGATGATCTCGCAGGCGCGGATCTTGGGCGCGCCGCTTACGGTTCCAGCGGGGAAACCGGCAAACAGCGCATCGATCGCATCGCGCGATGGATCGAGCTGTCCAATGACATTGCTGACGATATGCATGACGTGGCTGTACCGTTCGATGGTGAAACTGTCGGTCACTTCAACCGACCCGCGCGCAGCCACCCGTCCAACATCATTGCGGCCCAGATCAAGCAGCATGAGATGCTCTGCCCGTTCCTTGGGATCGGCGAGCAGGCTTGCTTCATTGGCATTGTCTTCTTGCGTAGTCGCGCCGCGTGGGCGCGTGCCGGCAATCGGGCGGATCGTCACTTCGCCATCGCGCACCCGGACAAGGATTTCCGGGCTTGAGCCGACCACGGCAAATCCGGGCAAGTCGAGGAAATAGAGGAAGGGTGACGGGTTCACCCGTCGCAAGGCGCGGTAAAGCTCGATCGGCGGCAGCGGGAAGGGGCAGGTGAAGCGCTGCGCCAGCACGACCTGGAAGATATCGCCTGCCGTGATGTAATCCTTCGCCTTCAAGACCATGCTCTTGTAAGCGTCAGCGGCGAGAACCGGCTCCAGATCCATGGCTGGCAATTCGCTCATCCGGCTTTGAGGGGCAGCAGAGCCGGACAATTGCCGCAAGATCTCGTCTATCCGCTCACCCGCATGTTCAATCGCGACGTCGGGATCTGCAGCCTGCCAGATCGGCGCGATTGCAAACAGTGCATCGGTCAGCCCGTCAAACACCAGGATGATGGTCGGGCGAACGAACAGCATGTCGGGCAGCTCAAGCTCGCTATCGGGCGCGCGCGGCAAGTCTTCCACCAACCCGACAGTTTCGAACCCGAAATAGCCGACCAGGCAGGCGAGGGCTGGCGGCAGCTCTTCCGGCACGTCGATCCGGCACGAATCGGCCAGCGAACGCAGCGCATCCAGGCTCGACTGCGCGCAGGGCTCGAACGCGCTCCGGTCTTGCTGCCAATGCGAATTTATCTCTGCCTTCTCGCTGCTCGCACGAAACACAAGATCGGGATCGAGCCCCAACAGGCTGTATCGCCCGCGCACTTCACCGCCTTCGACCGATTCGAGCAGGAAATCGCCGCGTTCCGGCTCGATCAGCTTGGTCGCCGCCCCAACCGGCGTTTCCGTGTCAGCAATAACCTTGCGCCAGACAAGCGCGGGCTTGCCCTGAGCCAAGGCCTGCGCTGCTGCTGCTGAATTAGCCGGCAGATGTGCTCCCGATGCGGATGACAACCGGCGCGCTCCTTACTGAGTTTCGCCGGTGAGCTGACGGCGGACAGCAGCAACCGCAGCCTCATTGGTCTCGACACCCAGCTCCTCGCGAATGGCAAGGGTCAGCTGTTCGGCAAGCTCGTCGCTGATCGCGCCGCGCAATTGCTGGCGAGCAGACGCGACGATCGGATCATCGGCTTGCACTTCGCCGGTCAAAATCTTGTCGAGGTCAACCACGAACCAGCCGATATTGCCGGGGGCTTCCAGCCGCTTGGTCGTGCCTTGCGCCATGCTAAAGAACAGCGCGAGCGCTGGCGGGATCTGCTGGCCCTGGCTGAGCAGTTCTTCGCGATTGATGCTGAGGTTGTCGACAGGCGGCAAGTTCACCTCTTCTTCGCGCATCGCAGCAGCAAGCGTGGTGTCGCCCCGAACGCGGCCAATCACACGATCGGCTGCTTCCTTCGCTGCGGCGGCACCTTCTGCCAGACGCCAGTCGATTACCACTTGCTGGCGGATTTCGCTGAGCGGGGCGGCGGCGGACGCAGTCACTTCAGATACTTCGAACAGCATGTAGGTCGTGCCCCGAACCAGTTCGGCCAGTTGAGGCTCGCCTTCTTCCATCTGGAATGCGGTGCTGATCGCTCCGCGCAATTGCGGCGGCGTTTGCGCAGCCGGATTGTCATAGATGCGCCCGTCAGCCGTGAGCGGCGCAGTCTGTGACACTTCCACGCCGATGTTCGCAGCCATCTGAGAGAAAGAGACACCCTCTTCAAGTTGCTCTTCCACTCGCGCGCTCATGTCGGCGAGTGCCTGTGCGCGCTTTTCTGCAAGCAATTCTTCGGTAATTTCCGGAGTGACCTGTGCCAGGCTGCGCGCAGGGATGCGGTTGATGCGGTCAACGCGAACAACGTGCCAGCCCAGAGCGCTGCGCGCAGGTTCGGCCAATTGGCCTTGTGCCGCGGCGAATACTGTCTGCGCCACTTCTGCATTAGCCACATCGGCATAGGCAGATTGTTCAATCGGGCCGAGCTGCGTCGTGCTGAAACCCGCTTCGCGCGCTACAGCAGCCAGTGATGCGCCTGCACTCACACGCTGGCGCAGCGCATTGGCCGCCTCCTCAGTCGGAACAATCAACTGCGTGAAGCTGCGTTCCTCGCGTGCTGCGTATTCCGCGCTGTCACGCTCGAAACGCGCCGCGATCTCTTCTGCTGTCGGCGTGACATCGGTATCGAGATTCTCGACACCAAACGTCGCATAGCGAATGGTGCGGCGTTCTGGCCGGACATAATTCTCGCGCGTTTCCCGATAGAAGGCATTGATTTGCTCGTCCGTCGGATCACCGGTTGGCGCGAAAGCCGCGCTGGGCAGGAAACCGACTGCACCTTCGCGCCGTTCGCGCAGCAGGGCGGCATATTGCATCGCCAGCTTTTGCGGCATTTGCGTTCCGCTGAGCGCCGGGACCAGCAATTGCTGCGCCAGCAAGCTATCGCCCAGATCGCGCCGCAGCATCGCTTCGTTCAAGCCTTGCTGGCGCAGAGCAGCGAGGAATGCATCCTGGCTGAAATTGCCATCCGGGCCGCGAAAGGCGCTGATCTGCAGGATTTCGCTGTTGATCAGATTGTCACCTGCCCGCAGGCCGTATTCGCGGGCGTAAGCGCTAACCGCTGTGCGATCGATCATCTGCTGCAGGACAGTGTCGAGGCCACCTTGCTCGACAAAGGCAGGGATGGTGATTGTCGGGTTCTCGCGCCGAACTTGATCGACGGCAGAGCTGACCGTGCGGCTGAAATCGGCATTGCCGATCTTCTCGTCGCCCACCACGGCCACCCGGTCTCCGCCGGAAACGCCGCCGAACACGGCCGTGTTGGCAACATCGCTGCTGGCAAAGGCGAAGGCGATCAGGCCCAGAAAACCTAGCGTCAGGCCAAGGCCAAGTTTCGAGCCAAAGAACTTGCGAAAGAATGTGATCATGAAAAGCGCGGTCCGCTGTATCTTGGTCCGCAGATGGCGGACGAATGGAATTCGTTGACGCGCTTTATCCGGCCTGCGGTGTTGCCGCAACAGGTGACAAACGGTTTTGACTGGATTGGAAAGGTCGGCTAGCGGGACCGGCCCCCAAGCTCTTATGCTTGCAGACCAAGATTCGAAAGTAGCAGGATTCCCCTTTATGGCCGATCGGCCCCTTATCGTTGGCAATTGGAAGATGAACGGCACGCGTGCGATGCTGTCTGAAGCGCGCGCGATTGACCGCGCGGCACAGCGTCACATGAAAGTCGAAGTGGCGATCGCGCCGCCTTACACGCTGATCCATGCTGTCCACCGCGAAGTCGAGCAGATCGGGGTGGGGGCACAGGATTGCCATCCGGGCACCGATGGTGCGTTCACTGGCGATATCTCGGCCACCATGCTGGCAGATGCCGGGGCTAAATTCGTGATTGTCGGGCATAGCGAACGGCGCCAGGGCCATGGCGAAAGCAATGATCTGGTCAAGGAAAAGGCACAATCCGCGCTCGACGCGGGCATGAATGTGATCATGTGCTGCGGCGAAGACGAAGCCACGCGCGATGCGGGCAAGGCCGCCGCATTTGTTTCCAAGCAACTCAAGGCGTCTTTGCCCGCACAGATCGAAAGCGCGGGCGAAAAGCTTACCGTGGCGTATGAGCCGATCTGGGCAATTGGCACCGGCAAGACGGCCACGCCTGAAGATATCGGCGCGATGCATGCGGAGATTCGCCAGCTACTGATTAAGCTCTACGGTGAAGAGCAAGGGGCGGAGGTCCGCATCCTTTATGGCGGATCGGTCAAGCCTGAGAACGCGCGCGAGATACTGTCAGTCGAAGATGTCAACGGCGCGCTTGTGGGCGGTGCCAGCCTGACCGCAGACAGTTTCATGGGCATCGCGATCGCGGCGGGGGATACGCTGGAGGCGTAAGCGTTGCCGCCACGAAGAGCTCTCCCTTGTCCAAATGACTTCGCGGCACTACATGCGCCTGCGCAAACTCAAAGTGGATCACTATGTCGCTATTTCTTTTCCTGACCGTTCTCCAGGCTCTTGTCGCAGCCGGATTGGTGGGCGTTATCCTGATGCAACGCTCGGAAGGCGGCGGCCTTGGCATTGGTGGCAGCCCGGGCGGGTTGATGGGCGCGCGCGGCGCGGCTGACTTCCTGACACGTTCGACACGTTGGCTGGCGATTGCCTTTGTCGTGCTGTCGATCACACTGGCGGCTGTCGCTGTGGAAACGACAGGTGGCGACGAGATCAGCACTACGCTCGATCGCTCGGTGCCTGCAGCTCCGGTTGATCCGCTGGCCCCCGCGGTTGATCCACAGGCACCGGCGCCCGCATCGGATGATCCGCTGGCTGACGCTACGGAATAAACGCAAACCTATCTCAGACTGTGGATTGCGAGCCATCTGGCGGCGCAATTTGCTTGCCACGAATCCGTTTCACCGCTTAAGGCCCGACTCCCATGGCGCGGTACATATTTATCACCGGCGGCGTGGTCTCCTCGCTCGGAAAAGGTCTCATGGCGGCAAGCCTCGGTGCGCTGCTGCAAGCGCGCGGCTACAAGGTCCGCATTCGCAAGTTTGACCCCTATCTCAATGTCGATCCGGGGACGATGAGCCCCTATCAGCACGGCGAAGTCTATGTGACCGATGACGGGGCCGAGACCGATCTCGACCTGGGGCACTACGAACGCTTTACCGGCGTGTCCGCGCGGCAAAGCGATAACATCACGTCAGGCCGGGTTTATCGCGATATCATCGCGAAGGAACGCCGCGGCGACTATCTGGGCGCGACGGTGCAGGTGATCCCGCATGTGACAGACGCGATCAAGGAATTCGCGCTGGCAGGCCAGGATGACCATGATTTCATCCTGTGCGAGATCGGCGGCACAGTGGGCGACATCGAATCGCTGCCGTTCATGGAAGCGATCCGGCAGCTCAGGAACGAGCTGGAACCGGACCAGACTGTGTCCGTGCATGTCACGCTGGTGCCCTATATCGCCGCTGCTGGGGAGCTGAAGACCAAGCCGACGCAGCACTCGGTGCGCGAGCTGGCGAGCCTGGGCATCAAGCCCGATGTGCTCTTGTGCCGCGCAGAACATGAAATTCCCGAAGGCGAGCGTCGCAAGATTGCACAGTTCTGCAACGTGCGGCCGCAATCGGTCATCCCGGCGCTTGATGCACCGTCAATCTATTCGGTGCCGCTTCAGTACCATCAGGAAGGGCTCGACGCGGAGGTCCTGCGCGCATTCGGCATTACCGATGCACCGGCACCTGACCTGTCAGCCTGGGAAGATGTGACCGATCGCTATTTCAATCCCGAAGGCGAAGTCACGATCGGTGTTGTCGGCAAATATGTCGGGCTGCCCGATGCCTACAAATCGCTCAATGAAGCGCTGGTCCACGGCGGCCTGGCCAACCGGGTCAAGGTCAACATCAAGTGGATCGACGCCGAGATTTTCGAAGAAGACGAAGCGGATATCACTGCCAAGCTTGAGCCGCTCCACGGTATCCTTGTGCCCGGTGGCTTCGGTGAACGCGGCAGCGAGGGCAAGATCGCCAGCGTGCGCTTTGCACGCGAGCGGCAGGTGCCCTTCTTCGGTATCTGTCTGGGCATGCAGATGGCATGCATCGAAGGTGCACGGGCGGCAGGGATCGAAGGCGCGAGTTCAACCGAATTCGGCGAAACCAGCGAACCTGTGGTCGGTATTATCGAAGAATGGATGAGCGAAGAAGGGCTGCAAACCCGCGAAGCGGGCGGGGACCTGGGCGGAACCATGCGCCTCGGCGCTTATGACGCGAAGCTTTCCGGCAACAGCCATGTTTCGCGGGTCTATCATGGTGCAGAGATGATCTCCGAACGCCATCGCCATCGCTATGAAGTGAACTCTGCCTATATCGAGCCACTTGAAAATCAGGGACTGGTATTCTCCGGCATGTCACCTGATGGCTTGCTTCCGGAAATCGTCGAGCGGCCGGACCATCCATGGTTTATCGGTGTGCAATTCCACCCCGAATTGAAGTCCAAACCGTTCGATCCGCATCCGCTCTTCGCCGGATTCGTAGCCGCTGCGCTGGAGCAGTCACGGCTCGTTTGACCCTCAATTGAGGGACACATGTGACTGAAACCCTGACTTAGTTGCGTTTTTTTTCGCCGAATCAGGGCGAAAAAGCGACTCTGTGTCGCGTTCATACAAGGCGGTGTGAACGTTCTTGCGCATGATGCTCATGTTCCGGCAGGGGAATATGCGCTGCAGGATTTTTCGGCGCGATCGTGGGGGTCAATCCCAAGGAATATGGATCGCTTGCGTAAAGCGTGCGATCTTACGAGAGCTCGAGCCGGTTGGTGTTGTCTTCTGCGACCCGGACGACACAGATTGGTCGAGGCGACCATAGAGTCGCGTGAGGGCGGATTTTTATCCGCCCTCATCTATTTTGCGATCAGTTTTCCGGTTGGGCGATCAGGCCGCGCTGGCTTCGCCATCATCCTTGGCACTGGGCACTGACTTCAACTGGGCGCTGCCGCCAACCAGGATCTTCTTGGGCTTCATCGCATCCGGCACTTCGCGAACCAGATCGATCACCAGCAAGCCGTTTTCCAGATCTGCGCCTTCAACGCGGACATAATCGGCAAGCTCGAAGCGGCGCTCGAAACCGCGATTGGCAATGCCGACATGCAGCATTTCACCATCGGCAGCGTCTTCGCGCTTCTTGCCCTGGACAGTCAGCAGGTTTTGCTGCGCGGTGATATCGAGGTCTTCCGGACGGAATCCGGCAACTGCCAGCGTGATGCGATACTGATCTTCGCTGCGGCGCTCGATGTTGAAAGGGGGATAATTGTCGCCAGCATTCAGCCGGGTCTGGTTTTCAAGCAGATCGAACAGACGATCGAAACCAACGGTGCTGCGGCGATAGGGTGTGAAATCTAGACGTGACATAAACAAATCCTCTCATGAGCAATTTGAACTACAGAAAGCCTGCAAAAAGCAGCGCTTTCCACGTTGAAATCGAAGCCCCCATTGCGGCAAGCTTCGACAACGCCCAAATAGGGACCGAACGACCACTTTCAAGTCTTGCGGTTCTGCATTTCAGCGCCCGGCAAGATCGAACAGGGACTGAATTTTCGATGCCTGAAATCGACATGTACACCAAATTCGCATGCCCGTTTTGCGTTCGCGCGAAACGCCTTTTGAAGCAGAAGGGCGTGGAGTTTAACGAGTATGACATCACCATGGGCGGGCCGAAGCGGGCAGAGATGCTGGCGCGCGCACCCAACGCGATGACCGTGCCGCAAATCTTTATCGGCGATGTGCATGTCGGCGGGTCTGACGATCTCGTCGCGCTTGATCGCGAAGGCAAGCTAGACGCACTTCTGGCTGGGTAAGGCAGCGGCGTGCCTCGCATCGCTGTCTTGCAGATGACTTCGGGCATTGATCCCGAAGCCAATTTTGCCGTCATTGAGAAGGCTGCGAGGGCAGCACGCGAGGGCGGGGCGCAAATGCTCTTCACACCTGAAATGAGCCTGCTGCTCGATCGGGATCGTCAACGCGCGGCTACGAAGATCCAGACTCAGCAGGATTCGCCCTATCCAGATCGATTTGCCGCATTGGCAGCCGAACAGGAGCTTTGGATAACAGTGGGCGGGCCGGTTCGCCGCGACGATGATCGCTTGGCCAATCGCCAATGGCTGTTCTCTCCTTCAGGCGAGATTTACGCGCAGTATGACAAGATCCATATGTTCGATGTCGAGCTGGCCAGCGGTGAGACCTGGCGTGAAAGCAGCGCCTATGAGCCGGGCAAGGAAGTTGTCACGGCTGAAGACACGCCATTGGGGCGATTGGGTCTGACGATTTGCTACGACATCCGCTTTCCGGCGCTGTTCGAGGAACTGGGTCAGCGCAAATGCGATGCCATTGCGATCCCCGCAGCCTTCACAGTGCCAACCGGGCGCGATCACTGGCATGTCTTGCTTCGCGCTCGGGCGATCGAAGCAAGCGCCTTCGTGATTGCCGCCGCGCAGGTTGGAAATCATGCGGATGGCCGCACGACCTACGGGCATTCGCTGGTGGTCGATCCGTGGGGCGAGATTCTGCTTGATATGGGCGGTGAGGAACCCGGACTGGGTTTTGTGGATTTGGACATGGCACGCATCGATGAGGTGCGCCGTCAGCTGCCAAGCCTTGCCAATCGGCGCCCGATCGCCAAATAGGCCCTGCAATGATCGTTTATGACCTCATCTGTGACCAGAGCCATCGCTTCGAAGGGTGGTTCGGCTCGTCTGCAGACTTTGCGGAGCAGCGTGAGCGCGGCCTGCTCGCGTGCCCTCAATGTGGCAGTGCAGAGGTCGTCAAGGCCCCGATGGCGCCGGCTGTTCCGGCGAAGGGCAATACGCGCGACGATAGCGGCGCTCCAAAGGCATCGACCCCGGTTTCAAACCAGCCCATGCCAGCCGAAGTGCAGGAAGCGATGGCAAAGCTTGCCAAGGCACAGGCGGAAGCCCTCAAGAAAAGCACCTGGGTTGGTGACAAGTTCGCGGAGACTTCGCGCAAGATGCACTATGGCGAAACCGACGAGAAACCGATCCATGGTCAGGCGAGCCTCGAAGAAGCGAAGAGCCTGGTCGATGAAGGGATCGCGGTTGCGCCGCTGCCTTTCCCGGTTGCGCCGCCTGACAAACTCAATTGATTGCTTTGGCGATTCCACCTGCTAAACGGGCGGCGGGGCCCCGTAGCTCAGCCGGATAGAGCACCAGATTCCTAATCTGGGGGCCGCGTGTTCGAATCACGCCGGGGTCACCAAATTACCTTCTCTCCAACGCCGGAATGCGAGATAGGCGAGGCTCGTGTTGATCAGCGATGCCGTGACTATCATCGCGCAGGTCGCGGCCCAGCCGCCCCAATCGTATGATGCCGTGCCCATGATGCTGCCGAAGCCGCCGCCGATGAACATGATCACGACATAGATGGTGGTCAGCCGCGTACGGATTTCTGGCGCGAGCGAGAGGAAGGTCATGCGCCCTGTCACGTCCACTCCCGGGCCGACCAGATTGACCAGAACCAGCGGGACCAGGATGGCAAGCGCGCCCGTTCCGAACGGGTAGAGCAGGCTGGTTCCAATCAGTTGCAGCGCCGCCAACACAAAGCGTGCCTTGCGCGCGCCAACCTTGTCCGCCCAACGCCCGATACGCGGGGTGGAAAAGATGCTGACCGCCGCGATACCGGCAAGATAGCCGACCGTGTCAACGCCGTAGCCAAGCTCCGGGCTGGTCAGATGTAGCGCCAGCGCGAGCCAGGTTGCGGTAAACATCGCGAAATTGAGCGCTTGGATCGCCGCGGAAAGTAATATCTCGCGGTGTTGTTTTGCCAGCCCGAACACGGATCCCAGCAACTTTGCGTAAGAGCCGCTGGGGCGCTTTTCCGTCGCTGTCTCGCTGCGCATCGCAACAGGCAGCGCAAGGGTGACGAGAATCATCAATATGGACGCGATCCAATAGACAGTCCGCCAACCATATTCCTCTGCGACTACACCAGCCCCTACGCGGGCGACAAGAATACCGAAGATGACACCTGCTGTGAGGAAAGCTGTGACTTGTCCCAGCCGGTCTGGCGCGACGCGCTTCGAGGCAAAGGCCGGGAGCAGATAGGGCGCAATCGTCACGAACCCCAGCAATGTGGAGGCCAGCGTAAACAGCGCGAACTGCGCAGCAAGCGCCATTCCCAGCATCGCGAGCGTTTGCAGGCTTACAAACAGGATGCACAGGCTGCGATTCGAGTACCGATCACCCAATGGCAACAGCAGGAATATTCCCAGAGCGAGCGCAATCTGGTTCAGCGCGGGAACAAGCCCGATCGCAGCGGCGTCGACGCCAAAGTCGCGCGCGACCTCGCCGATGATCGGGTGGATGTAATAGGCATTGGCCGTAACCACCGCAGTGGTCGCGGCGAGCCCATACTCTTGCGCACGGCTGAGATATCCGCTCGCTTGCATCCATTCCCCTCTGATTGGCTAGCTGAGGGAAATCCTCGAAGCTGCCCGATTAGGCGCTTTCGCCGGGCCCGGAGCCCATGGGAACTCTCTCTTTGAAGGTATGCATGATGTAGGGGAAGGGGATCTCGATCCCTGCATTGTCCAGGCCCTGCTTGATCGCACGCACGATCCGGTCTTTCGATTCCCATCCGTCTCGCGCGGCTGATCCAGACCACCAGCGCACCAGGAAATCGACCGAGCTTGAATTGAATTCCTGGGCGAAGATATCGATGCCCTTGTCGAGATCAATTCCGTCAACGCTTTCCACCGCCTTGCGGATCACTTCGGCAGCATGGTCGAGATTGGTGTCATAAGAAACGCCTATGACCACGTCATACCGCCGCTGCGCCTGATCAGTCAGGATTTCGACCGGGTTCTTGAACAGGATCGAATTAGGGACGACGGTAAGCTCACCCGAAAGTGAGCGAACATGCGTCTCACGCAAGGTAATATGCTCTACCTTGCCGTTGATCCCTTCGCATTCGATCACATCGCCTATGCGCATTTTCTCGCGCAGCATGATGAGCACGCCGGCAAGGAAGTTCTCGAAGATATCCTGGAAAGCGAAACCGATCGCCACGGCACCGATGCCAAGCCCGGCAAACAGGCTGCCGGGTGTCAGGTCAGGGAAGACAATGATCGCCGCCAGCATCACGCCCAGCAACCAGAGTGCCAGCTTGACCAATGTTTCGATCAGATTGCGCAGCGAAGGGCGGAGCTCGGTCTTGCCGGTCAGCTTGTCTGTGATCTTCACCGCTGAACCGGCAATCAGGCCGGTAAGCAGCAATACGATGATCGCGATAACGAGCACGGGAACAGCCGAAATGAAGCTGTTCCACATATTAGTGACCTGATAATCGATCTGAGCGAGCATCTTGTGTGAGTTCCCCGTTGCTTTCCAGACCAATGGATAAAGCATGCGGCAAGTTCCGAAAAGGGTGTGCCGATATCATTCTATCAACTTGATCAGGTGGACTTGGGCCGCACCTTTCGGCAAGCAGCGCGGCACAAGACGAAAAGGATATCCGCCCGCGATGCAGGAAAATGAAGAACTGGCTGAAATCCGCCGCGCCGTGCGCGCGCTGTGTGACGAATTTCCCGGTGAGTACTGGCGCGAGAAGGATCGCGTGCGCGACTATCCGGCGGAGTTTGTCGACGCGCTGACCAAGTCAGGGTTTCTCGCCGCGCTGATCCCGGAAGAATTCGGCGGCAGCGGGTTGAAGCTCGATGCGGCTGCAGTGATCATGGAGGAAATCCAGGCATCGGGCTGCAATGGCGGCGCCGCGCACGCGCAAATGTACATCATGAACACGCTGCTGCGCTACGGAAGCGATGCGCAGAAAAGCGAGTATCTGCCCAAGATTGCAAGCGGCGAATTGCGGCTTCAGGCCTTCGGTGTGTCAGAACCGACCAGCGGCACCGACACGCTGTCGTTGAAGACCCGAGCAGTGCGCGATGGCGATCACTATGTCGTGAACGGGCAGAAGATCTGGACGAGCCGCGCCGAGCATTCGGACCTGATGCTGCTGCTCGCGCGAACAACGCCGCGCGACCAGGTCGAAAAGCGCACTGAAGGCCTGTCGATCTTTCTGGTCGATATGCGCGAAGTCGTGGGACAGGGCATGACCATCAAGCCGATCCGCACGATGATGAATCACTCATCCTGCGAGGTCTTTTTCGACGACATGCGCATTCCGGCCAGCGCTCTGATCGGCGAAGAGGGGAAGGGCTTTCGCTACATACTCTCCGGCATGAACGCAGAGCGTATCCTGATCGCGGCGGAGTGCATTGGCGATGCGAAGTGGTTTATCGAGAAGGCCAAGGGCTATGCGTTAGAGCGCGAAGTCTTCAGCCGTCCCATCGGCCAGAATCAGGGTGTGCAGTTCCCGATCGCCCGCTGTTACGCACAGATGCGTGCGGCAGAACTGATGGTGCATCACGCGGCAGAAGTTTACGATCGGGGCGGCAATCCGGGCGAAGAGGCGAACATGGCAAAGCTGCTCGCATCCGAAGCAAGCTGGGCTGCGGCTGACATGTGTGTGCAGACCTTTGGCGGTTTCGGATTTGCCGAGGAATATGATGTCGAGCGCAAGTTCCGCGAAGCACGCCTTTATACGGTCGCGCCGATTTCCACGAACCTGATCCTGTCTTATCTCTCCGAACATGTGCTCGGCCTGCCGCGTTCCTACTGATTTATGACACAAACCGCTTGATCCGCTGAGTTAACTATGATTCTGTGCGTCCCGTGAGACAGGCGGGATCAAAAAAGCGCATTCCAAAAGAGCAGATTCGGCAGGCGTTGGCGCTTGCCGGCTTGCTGCTGATCGCCGGTTTCGCGATTGCGGGACCGACCGGCCTGCTCGCATGGAACGAAAGCGAAGAGCTGCTCCAGCAACGCCAGGCACAGATCGCGCAGCTGCAGGAAGAGCGCGATGCGCTGAAGAACAAGGTCGACCGGCTCAATCCCGATGGTGCGGATCCAGATCTTGTCGGTGAACTGCTGCGCAAGAACATGAATGTGGTTCACCCCGATGAAGTGGTGATCACGCTCGACGACGAATAGTCGATCCACGCATAACCAAGATTTCGTATGCAAGATGCGCGCATGACGTTGCGTCATCTGTTGCCTTGCGCCTATAGCGACCCGGTAGCCCACCTCCCCGGGAAGAGAGAAACAACAAGGATTTGAGCTTTGGCCAAAGCCGCGAAAAAGACGAGCAAATCGTCGACCAAGAAGTCAGCATCTGACAATCCGGAATTTGTTCTGCATTCGCTTCAGGAAGCGCATGAGAAGAACCCGCGCTATGACGCGAGCGAAGAAGAGATGCTCAAATTCTACGAGCAGATGCTTCTGATCCGCCGTTTCGAGGAGAAAGCGGGCCAGCTTTACGGGCTCGGCCTGATCGGCGGTTTCTGTCACTTGTATATCGGGCAGGAAGCAGTCGCGATCGGCTTGCAAAGCGCGCTCGACAATGATCGTGACAGCGTGATCACCGGCTATCGTGATCATGGCCACATGCTGGCCTACGGGATCGATCCCAATGTCATCATGGCCGAGCTGACAGGGCGCCAGGCAGGCATTTCGAAGGGCAAGGGCGGCTCGATGCACATGTTCAGCACCGAGCATAAATTCTACGGCGGCCACGGCATCGTGGGCGCACAGGTTGCGCTTGGCGGCGGTTTGGCGCTGGCGCACAAGTACAATGAGGATGGCGGGCTGTGCCTCGCTTACTTCGGAGACGGCGCAGCGAACCAGGGCCAGGTCTATGAGACCTTCAACATGGCGGCGCTGTGGAACCTGCCCATCGTGTTCGTGGTGGAGAACAATCAGTACGCGATGGGTACCAGCACCGCGCGTTCAAGCGCTGAAACCGAATTCCACCGTCGCGGCACAGCCTTCCGGATTCCGGGCATGGATGTGAACGGAATGGACGTGCTGGAAGTTCGCGGCGCAGCCGAAATCGCCTTCAAACATGTGCGCGAAGGTGGCGGGCCGGTGCTGATGGAGCTCAACACCTATCGCTATCGCGGGCACTCGATGTCTGACCCTGCGAAATATCGCAGCCGTGAGGAAGTACAGGACGTGCGCGATCACAAGGACCCGATTGAAGGCTTGAAGAAAGTCCTTATCGAGAAGGGCAAGACAGAGGACGATTTGAAAGCGATCGACAAGGCCATCCGCGCACGCGTCGCCGAAAGCGCAGACTTTGCTGAAACTTCACCTGAGCCGGAGCCAAGCGAACTCTACACCGATGTTCTGGTGGAGGAGTATTGAGCCATGGCGATCGAACTCAAAATGCCCGCACTGTCTCCCACCATGGAAGAGGGCACGCTCGCGCGCTGGCTTAAGCAGGAAGGCGATTCCATTGAGCCGGGCGATATCATTGCCGAGATCGAGACAGACAAGGCTACGATGGAATTCGAAGCCATCGATGAAGGCGTTCTCTCCAAAATCCTCATCGCTGAAGGCACAGAGAATGTGAAAGTCGGCACAGTGATTGCCGAACTTGAAGGCGAAGGGGATGAGGCGGAGGAGCGAGTCTCCGCGCAGGCGGAGACCTCCATCGATGTTGCGCCGCCGCAAGAGGCCCCCGCCTCCGCGGGAGCTCAAGAGAAAGCAGCAAAGCCTGCTGCCGAACCGAAGGCCGATCCAACGATCCCTGAAGGCACCAGCTTCACCAGCGTATCCGTGCGCGAAGCGCTGCGTGACGGGATGGCGGAGGAAATGCGCCGTGACGAACGCGTGTTCGTGATGGGTGAAGAAGTCGCCGAATATCAGGGTGCCTACAAGGTCACTCAGGGCCTGCTCGACGAATTCGGTCCCAAGCGCGTGATCGACACGCCCATCACTGAATATGGCTTTGCCGGTATTGGCACCGGTGCCGCGATGGGCGGGTTGCGACCGATTGTCGAGTTCATGACGTTCAACTTCGCCATGCAGGCGATTGACCACATCATCAATTCGGCGGCCAAGACCAACTACATGTCCGGCGGCCAGATGCGCTGCCCGATCGTGTTCCGTGGCCCCAATGGCGCAGCGAGCCGTGTCGGCGCGCAGCACAGCCAGAACTATGGCCCGTGGTATGCATCGGTGCCCGGCCTGATCGTGATCGCGCCGTATGACAGCGCCGATGCCAAGGGCCTGCTGAAGGCCGCGATCCGCTCGACCGACCCGGTCGTGTTCCTGGAGAATGAACTTCTCTATGGTCGCAGCTTCGACGTGCCC
>JASBTD010000005.1 GCA_030148605.1 Erythrobacter sp. | reverse complement strand
CCGCCTACGCGCGCTTTACGCCCAGTAATTCCGAACAACGCTAGCTCCCCTCGTATTACCGCGGCTGCTGGCACGAAGTTAGCCGGAGCTTATTCTCCCGGTACTGTCATTATCATCCCGGGTAAAAGAGCTTTACAACCCTAGGGCCTTCATCACTCACGCGGCATTGCTGGATCAGGCTTTCGCCCATTGTCCAATATTCCCCACTGCTGCCTCCCGTAGGAGTCTGGGCCGTGTCTCAGTCCCAGTGTGGCTGATCATCCTCTCAGACCAGCTATAGATCGTCGACTTGGTAGGCCATTACCCCACCAACTATCTAATCTAACGCGGGCCCATCTAAAGGCGATAAATCTTTGGTCCGAAGACATTATCCGGTATTAGCTCAAATTTCTCTGAGTTATTCCGAACCTAAAGGCAGGTTCCCACGCGTTACGCACCCGTGCGCCACTAACCCCGAAGGGTTCGTTCGACTTGCATGTGTTAGGCATGCCGCCAGCGTTCGTTCTGAGCCAGGATCAAACTCTCAAGTTTGTGTCACTCACCTATCAGCCACGGGTCGAGACCCGCCAGACCAACAAGCAAGAGCTTCAAGGAGCCGATACCTGCACTGTCAAACGTAATGGATACGAATGAACATGCATCATCGCATCTGGACTGTGGAGCCCAGAAGGATGTGGCAATCGGCTTCAATTTAACCGGTTACTGGAGCCTTGAGGTCCCCAGACCGGGCGCCGTCGCCCACATGTCCCTTCATCAAAAACCAACAATGTCAAAGAGCCAACCAGACATTAAAAGGCGGACAGCAAGGGCACCCCGATTTTGAACCGGGGGACCGGCTATCCGTCTGTGTCTGGCGACCAACCCAGCGGGGCGGGAAAACCCGTCAGCGCCGCGTCGGTGAGAGGCCATATATGTGGGGCGTTGAGTCGGGTCAACGCCTTTTTGCAATTTTATTTCGCGAGTGCGAAAGAATGGCAGATTTCCGCCGTTTTCCGGCTTCAAATTGCTGGATAAATGTAGGTGCCGGTATGGGTTTTTCAACCCTGCAGCGCAGCACAGCCGATTCATCCGGCCAATGAATCGCTGAAACCTGGCTGAAACGGCATGAATCGCACAGCGATTCACGGCCAGTGATTCCTTTGCACGATTCTTCATCGCGTAGTTCGCAGAACGATATCCGCGATTGATCCACCCGCTATTGGGCATAGGGTCGACCACTGCTATATAAATGCGAGGTAGCCAGTGGCGTAGGCTCTCAATGCTAGCCCTGCACAACCGGGAGAGAATAATGGCGCTTTCGTTCAAGCCGCGTCTGGCAGGAGCTGCATTAGCTGCGACTTCGCTGCTGGTCGCGCAACCAGGCCTGAGCCACAACGCCAGCTTGAAGCAGACCACGCAGCAAATCCCGACCTCTCCCTTGCTGCCTGACCTGACTGACCCGGCGACAGAGATCCTGTCGCTCGAGGAAGACAGGAATATGCGTTACACTGTCCCGGTAACGATCGACGGGATTGGCCCTTACAACTTCATGATCGACACCGGGTCACAAGCGACAGCAGTGACTGACCACGTCACCCGGCAAGTGGAATTGCCGTCGCTCGGTTCTGCGACAGTAGTCGGCATGGCCAGCCGACGGGTTGTCGATCTGGTCGAGCTTGACCGTTTCGAAGTTGGCTCGCGCACGGTGCACAATATCTCTGCACCCGTGCTGCAACGCCAGCATGTCGGCGCGGACGGGATTATCGGGCTCGACACCCTGCAGGACTTTCGGGTGCTGATCGATTTTCGCGATGAGACGATTGCAGTTGCCGATGCGGCACAAGCCAGCAGCGACCGCGGGTTTGAAATCGTCGTGCGGGCGCGCAGCAAGCTGGGCCAGCTGCTGATCACTGACGCTGTGATCGAAGGGGTTCGCACCACTGTCATCATCGACACCGGCGCGCAGACCAGCCTGGGCAATCTGGCCCTGCGTGAACGGATCCGTTCACGCCGCTCAAAGGAGCAGATCGAAACCAAGGACGTCAACGGTGCAACGCTGCTGGCAGATCTGAGCTTCGCCCGTTCGCTGCAGATTCACGGTCTGGAACTGCAGAATGTGCCGATCACCTATGCTGACACGCCGGCCTTCGATGCATTGGGGCTACGCGATAAGCCGGTTCTGTCATTAGGCATGCAGCACCTGAAGATCTTTGACCGGATCGCGATCGACTTTTCGCAGCAACGCATATTGTTCGATCTGCCGCGCGATGTTGGGCGCGATTATCGAAGGTCGCGTGCATCGCGGCTGTGATCGCCGCTGAAGGATAGCGAAACAGCAACGTCCCATCGCCAATTGATCGCTTGCCAGCACAGCCAGCTGCGCCCACATGTCTGGCAACATGCCACCAGACACTCAGGATAATCGCCCGCTAGAGGCAGATGGCTGGCACACGCTGCGGCGGTTCATTCCCTATCTGTGGCCGCGTGACAATCCGTGGCTCAAACGCCGGATCATCGCCGCGATGGGATTTGTCCTCGCCGCCAAGGCAGTCACCCTCGCCCTGCCCTTTGCTTATAAATATGCTGTCGACGCGATGGCCACGCCGGGCAACGAAGCCGCCATGGTCGCGCTGGCGCTGGTGCTGGCATATGGCCTGGGCCGCTTCACCAGCGTTGCGTTCGACAATCTGCGCAACATCGCGTTCGAACGCGTGGGCCAGATCGCCACGCTTAATCTCGCGCAAGATGTCTTCCACCGTTTGCACAGGCTGAGCCTGCGCTTCCATCTCGGGCGGCGGACAGGCGAAGTCACCAAGGTGATCGAGCGCGGCACGAAGAGTATCGACATGATGCTCTATTTCCTGCTGTTCAACATCGCCCCCACAGCCATCGAGCTGATCGCAGTGGGCGTGATTTTCTACATCAATTTCGGCTGGGAGCTGGTCGCAGCAACCGGCTTTACCGTTGTCGCCTACATCGCGGTCACGCGGTGGATCACTGAATGGCGCACCAAACTGCGCCGCGAGATGAACGAACTTGATGGCAAGGCTCTCCACCGCGCGGTCGATTCACTCCTCAATTACGAGACAGTGAAATATTTCGGCGCAGAGCAGCGCGAGGAAGCCCGTTACGGCCAAGCTGCCAAGGCTTATGCCGAAGCTGCGATCAAGAGCGAGAATTCGCTCGGTATCCTCAACATCACACAGGCGCTTATCACCAATGCGCTGATGGTTGGCGCGATGGCCTATACCGTATGGGGCTGGAGCCAGGGCCGGTTGACCGTGGGCGACCTGGTCTTCGTCAACACTTACCTTTTGCAGCTGTTCCGTCCGCTGGACTTGCTCGGCTGGGTCTATCGCACAATCCGACAGGGCCTGGTTGACATGGGCGAGATGTTCAAGCTGATGGACACCAACGTGGAGGTGCAAGATAAACCCGGCGCGCCAGCGCTCGTCATCAACCGCCCGCATATCACCTTTGATCATGTGAGCTTTGGCTACGAGCCTGACCGTCAGATCCTGAACAATCTCAGCTTCGAAGTGCCCGCAGGCGCGAACATCGCGATTGTCGGGCCGTCTGGCGCGGGCAAGAGCACAATCGCGCGACTCCTGTTCCGCTTTTACGACCCGCAAGCCGGGCGCATCCTGATCGACGGGCAGGATATTGCAACGGTCACTCAGGAAAGCCTGCGCGCGCATATCGGCATCGTCCCGCAGGACAGCGTGCTGTTCAATGACACAATCGGATACAACATTGCCTATGGCAGCGATAATGCGCGCGACGAAGATGTGGTCGCGGCCGCGCGCGATGCCGCCATCCTGCCGTTCATCGAACAATTGCCGCAAGGCTTCGCGACCGAAGTTGGCGAGCGGGGTCTGAAGCTTTCCGGCGGTGAGAAACAGCGCGTTGCGATCGCCCGCACGCTGGTCAAGAACCCGCCTATCCTGCTGCTCGATGAAGCGACCAGCGCGCTCGACACGCGGACCGAACAGGATATCCTTTCAACGCTGCGCCGCGTGTCAAAAGGCCGCACTACAATCGCCATTGCACACAGGCTCTCGACGATCGCCGATGCTGACTGGATCCTTGTTCTGGACCAAGGCAAACTTGCCGAGGCAGGCCGCCACCGAGACTTGCTGGCCGCCGACGGGCTCTACGCAGAAATGTGGGCGCGCCAGGCAGCCGAGCGCGAGGAAGAAGCGCAGGCAGCCGAGTGATACGCCCGCATGCCGCGGGAATGGCCAGATGCTATTCGGCTTCCCCGCTTTCGGCGTCGACCTCCTTGCGCAAATCGCTCGCTGCCAAATTAAGCTCCGCGAAAGGGATCACTTCCACATCGCTGCGGATCGCTTTCAGGTCATCAAGGAAATACTGCGCATCTCCCACAATCACCAGCGAAGCCCGATCAGGCGCAAGATACTCGGACGCCATCCGGGCAACATCATCGGTCGTCACATTGGAGAGGCTATCAGCGACGCGGAATGCCTCATCCGGTTCAATCCCCCGCAACAGCAAACTCGCAACAATGCTGTTGAAGCCGCCGCTCGTTTCGAGGTTTCGGGCCAGTGCGCCGCCCAGGAACAGGCGCCGCTTCTGCAGCGCATCTTCTTCCATCGTTTCGCTGCCGAGCTGAGCGAATTGCTCGAAGAATACAGCTGCGACTTCATCAGCGGTTTCGTTCTTCGTTTGCGCTTGTGCCGTAAGCGTGGCTTCGTCTGCACGCGTTTCAAGCGAGCTGTAAGCGCCATAGCTGAGCGCACGCTTTGTGCGGATCTCTTCAAACAAGCGCCCATTGCTGCCTGAACCAAGGACTGTGTTGGTCAGCCACAATTTGTAGAAATCGGGATGGTCGCGCGAAACAGCACGCACGCTGGCCATTACCGCAGCCTGCCCCGCATCTGGCATGTCGATCACGACTGTCTTCGGTGTCGGCGCCTGCCCTGCGGGATCGGATAGCACAGTGGGCGCAGGGCGATCAGACTTCCAGCCACCGAACAATTCATTCGCCAATGCCTTGGCATCGCCTGAATTCATGCCTCCGCTGATGACGATGCGCGCGGCACCCGGGTGCCAATAGGTCTCGCGATGCGTGACAAGGTCTTCCCGGGTAATCGCCGGAATGCTCGCGGGGCTGGCAACACTGCCATAAGCGGCATCGCCATACATCACCCGCGTCGCGATCATATTCGCCAGAGCACCCGGATCGTTGAGTGTCGCGGTTAGCCCGTCGAGCGCACGCTTGCGTTCACGCTCGAACTCTTCCTCCGGGAAGCTCGCATTCTGAAGGATATCGACCAGCACTGCGCCGGCTTCCTTCAGGTTTGCACTCGGTGCAGTCAGGCTGACAAAGCTTCCGTCCGCACTGGTGCTAAAGCCAAGATTGGCGCCCAGCGACTCCAAAGCTGATGCGATTTCGGTTGCGCTTCGGCTGGCAGTGCCCTTGTCCGCAACGGTCGCGGCGAGCTGCGCCAGCCCGGCCTTTGCAGCAGGATCGGTCGCGTCGCCACCGGGCAAAACAAGCGTGATCGTTGCGATCGGTACATTGGTTGTTTGTGCACTTACAAGCGGGATCCCATTGTCGAGCGTCGTCTCGACAAATTGCGCCCGCACCACTTCAGGCGCATCAATCGGCGGTGGCGGAGCTGCCCGTTCTTCCTCAGGACGCACAGCCAGTGGCTCGCCTGTAGCGGGCGGAACCGATCCGAACTCCGGCATCGGAGCGGGATTGGCATAGGTCGACGGATCATCCTCGCCCGCCGTGTAAGTGATCGAAACCTTGCCGTCGGGGCGCAACCAGGTGCTGGCCACACGCTGCACGTCTTCAATCGTTACCGAAGCGATCGCTTCCAGGCGTCGATCAGCAGCATCCGGATCGCCGGTTGAAACCAAAGCCTCGCCCAGTTCAAACGCGCGGCCTTGCGCAGTTTGGCGGCTCGACAGCGCGGACGCGAAAATCTCGTTCTTGGCTTCGCGCAATTCGGCGTCGCCAACGGGTTCGCTGCGCACACGCTCGATCTCGGCGTCCAGAGCTAGGCGAGCATCGTCCATACTGCCCGCAGGGCTCAGCACGACATAAGACGCTATAAAGCCACCATCTTCGAACATCTGGTCGAAATGAGCCGACTGAACCGCCTTACCACTGCGCACCAGCGCCTCATGTAGGCGGCTGTTGTCGCCGCGCGAAAGGATCGCCGAAAGCACTTCAATCGCAGGCGCGTCTGGATGCGTTGCCGCAGGAGCCTTCCACAGACCGCCCACGACTGGAAGCGGCACATTCGGCGCGGTGGCGTTGACCATCCGCGGCTCTGTGCGAACGGGCTCTTCCGCATCGATTTCCAGGCTCACCGGAGTCGCGCGCCGCGGAATATCGGCGAAGTACTCGTCCACCAGCCCACGCAGCTTTTCGAGGTCGAAATTGCCCGCGACGATCAGCGTGGCAGTATCCGGCCCGTAATAGGCCTGGTGGAATGCACGCGCATCATCAAGCGTCGCTGAATCGAGCTCTTCAATCGAGCCGATCCCAGGGCGGCGCATGGGCAAGACATCAAAGGCGTTTTCACTGATCACGAATTGCTGCAAGCGGCCATATGGCGGTGCGAGCACACGCTGGCGCAGCTCTTCCTTCACAACCGAGCGCTCTTTCTCGAACACCACGCTGTCTACAACCGGGAATGCCATGCGCTCGCGATGGGTCCACAGCATGGTTTCAAGATATTCGGCTGGAACGGTTTCGTAGTAATTGGTCCGGTCGACCCAGTTCGATGCATTGCGGATCCCGCCAACATCCTCTGTCAGCTTGTTGACCATGTTGTAGGGCATGTTCAGCGTCTGGCGGCTGAGGATATGCTCGAACAGATGGGAGAAACCCGAGCGACCTTCGGGATCATGCTTGGCGCCCACTTCGTACCACAGCGACGTGGTTACATTGGCGGTCGAATTGTCAGGAATGGCAATAATCTGCAGGCCATTGTCGAGCGTCCAGCGGGCATATTCAATCGCGGGAGCAGAAAGAGTCTCGCCCGCTTCCGGATTTGTATGGTTATGCGCGGCCAGCGGTGCGGTCATTCCAATTGCAAGCGCCGCTGCGCTCAGAAACAATGCTTTACGGATCATATTGAGGCCCCAGATATGTCAGAAAATTGCTGATACTGCTTGGACCGCAAACGCGGCGCGGTTTCAACCGGCAATCCCAGAAACTCCTGCGAACGGCATTCACTGATCGATGTATGGAGTCTTCCGAACAAAACGTGCATGCCCGTTATGACCTTCAAGGGGTTGTGCTGCACTGCACAATCGGTCAAAGGCTGAGCCAAGTTCATTGCGGCGTTCGAAACACCGCACCACACAATCCGCATTCAGGAAATTTCTATGCTTGATGCCGCCGCGATTCGCCGCGACTGGTTCTCCAATGTGCGTGCAGACATCCTGGCCGGGATCGTCGTCGCCTTGGCGCTCATCCCCGAAGCGATCGGTTTTTCGATTATCGCAGGCGTCGACCCGCGCGTGGGCCTCTATGCTTCAATCACGATCGCGATCGTGATCGCTTTTACCGGCGGCCGCCCCGGCATGATCTCTGCCGCGACTGCAGCAGTGGCCGTAGTGGTCGTTCCCTTGGTGCGTGATCACGGAGTCGAATATCTATTCGCCGCAACCATCCTGATGGGTGTTTTTCAAGGCATGGCAGCGTTGTTGCGCCTCAATCTTCTGATGCAATTCGTCAGTCGTTCGGTCATCACCGGATTTGTCAACGCGCTCGCGATCCTGATATTCATGGCGCAGCTGCCGCAATTGATCGGCGTTAGCTGGGAAACCTATGCAATGGTGATCGCTGGCCTTGCGATGATCTATCTCATCCCCAAACTGACCACCGCCGTTCCCAGCCCGCTGATCGCAATTATCGTGCTGAGCGTGCTTTCGATCTGGCTCAACGCCCCGGTCAATACAGTCAGCGACATGGGAGAGCTTCCGGAAGGCCTGCCGTTCCTTGCAATTCCCGATGTGCCGCTGACCTGGGAAACGCTCGCGATTATTGCGCCCTATTCCGCAACGATGGCCGCGGTTAGCTTGCTCGAAAGCTTGCTGACCGCGCAAATCGTTGACGACATGACTCACACCGGCAGTGACAAGCGCCGCGAAAGCGCGGGCCAGGGCATTGCCAATATCGTGACCGGCTTCTTTGGCGGCATGGGCGGCTGTGCAATGATCGGCCAGTCCGTGATCAACGTGACAAGCGGCGGGCGCGGACGCCTGTCTGCGCTGGCGGCTGGCATCACGCTGCTGGTTCTGCTTGCCGCACTCGGCCCGCTGGTTGGCCAGGTACCGATGCCCGCGCTGGTTGCCATCATGATCATGGTTTCAATCGGCACGTTCTCGTGGAATTCGATCCCCAACCTCGGCAAGCACCCATGGCAATCCAGCGTCGTCATGCTCAGCACAGTGGTCGTGGTCGTCACGACGCACAATCTCGCGCTCGGTGTTCTGGCCGGTGTAGTCCTTTCCGGCGTGTTCTTCACGCACAAGGTGATGACAATGTTCGAAGTTGTCCGCGAGCGGAAAGGCGATACCGCGATCTACCGCGCCAAGGGCCAGATATTCTTCGCCAGCGTCGAACGTTTCGAACAGGCGCTTGGCCCGGAAAGCACACAGCCTGATCCGGCAGATCATGTAATCATCGATGTGCGCAAGGCGCATTTCTGGGATATCTCGGCCATTGGCGCGTTGGACATGGTGGTAGAGCGGATGCGGCGCAACGGGCGCAGCGTTCAAGTGCGCGGGCTGAACCGGGCCAGCACTGACCTGTTCGACAAATTTGCGCTGACTGACAAGACCGGGGTTGAGATCGGGCTGGCCCCCCACCCCTGAATCAACCCGGTGCACCGGCCCTGGCTTGCAATGCCTTGAGCAACTCCAGCGCCCGTTCGCCATCTTGCTCAGGCACAAAAGCATGGTCGTGGTGATAGGCAGCAACCATGTTGCAAGCGATGCCGTGTTCGGCGAGCACGCTGGCCACTGCTGCGGTCAAACCGAAACCGGTCAGCGAAGAATGCACCTGCAAGGTGATCCGCGCGAATGCCGGGCCTTCCTCGCCCAGCTCGCGTGCGACCGATTCAGGCACAATCGCAGTCACGCCTTCTTCTTCGCGGAAAGTGCCGATTGCAGCACCCAAGGCCTGCGGTGCGCTTGCGGGATCGATCACCATGAAGCAATAGCGCACGGGATCGAGGCGCGGTGTCATCTGCGCGACCATTCCGTCGCGATCTGACACCGGAACACTCACAGGATATACTTGCTCAGATCGCTGTCATCAGCCAGCTCGGCCAGCCGCTCGCGGACATATGCCGCATCGATATTGACTGTCTCGCCGCTGTGCTCCTCAGCTTCAAAGCTGATTTCTTCCAGCAGCCGCTCCATCACAGTCTGCAAACGTCGCGCGCCGATATTCTCGACGCTTTCGTTCACTTGGGCGGCAATCCTGGCGACTTCGGCAATCGCATCATCGGTGATATCGAGCGTGACATCTTCTGTACCCAGCAAAGCGCGATATTGCTCGACCAGATTGGCACGGGTTTCTGTGAGGATGCGTACGAAATCCTCTTCAGTCAGCGCGCGCAATTCAACCCGGATCGGCAAGCGGCCCTGTAGTTCGGGCAGCATGTCGCTGGGCTTGGCAACGTGAAACGCGCCGCTGGCGATGAACAGCACATGGTCGGTCTTCATCGGGCCGTATTTGGTGCTGACAGTCGTCCCTTCGATCAGTGGCAAGAGATCGCGCTGCACGCCTTCGCGGCTGACTGAACCGCCGCGCACATCGGAAACAGCAATCTTGTCGATCTCGTCGAGAAACACGATACCATTGGTCTCTGCATTGCGCAGCGCGGCCTGATTTACGTCATCCTGATCGAGCCGCTTGTCGGCCTCTTCATCCACCAGCCGGTCCCACGCGTCAGGCACTTTGAGCTTGCGCCGCTTGGTCGGCTTGCGGCCCATCGCCTTGCCGAACATGTCCGACAGGTCGATCATCCCGACATTGCCGCCCATATTGCCCATGTCGAACGGCATTTGCGGAGCTTCCTCGACGTCGATTTCGACTTCGACATCGTTCATCGCGTTTTGCACGACGCGCTCACGAAAGGCCTCACGCGTCGCTTCCGAAGCATTCTCCCCGCACAATGCGTTGAGCAGGCGGTCCATCGCAGCCTTGCTGGCAGCTTCGCGCACCGCTTCGCGGCGGCGCTCTTTTTCCAGCCGGATCGCTTCTTCAGCCAGGTCGCGCGCGATCTGCTCCACGTCGCGCCCGACATAGCCGACTTCAGTAAACTTGGTGGCTTCAACCTTGATGAACGGTGCTTCGGCGAGCTTGGCCAGCCGACGGCTGATCTCTGTCTTGCCGCAACCGGTCGGCCCGATCATCAGGATGTTCTTCGGTGTCACTTCATCGCGAAGCTCGCGATTCAGCCGTTGCCGGCGCCAGCGGTTGCGCAGCGCCACAGCTACCGCGCGCTTGGCATCCTTCTGGCCGATAATGTGCTCGTCAAGCGCAGCAACGATAGCCTTAGGGGTAAGGGATTCGGTCATGGTTCGATCGGCTCTCAGATCTTCTCGACAGTGACATTGCCATTAGTGAACACGCAGATTTCTGCGGCCACCTGCATCGCCTTGGTCGCGATCACTTCAGCATCGTCTTCATAATCAGCCAACGCGCGGGCTGCCGCGAGCGCATAATTCCCGCCAGATCCGATCGCGGTGATGCCACCTTCGGGCTCAAGCACGTCGCCGTTGCCGGTCAAGACCAGCAGGCTGTCCTTGTCCGCCACGATCATCAGCGCTTCCAGATTGCGCAGATACTTGTCCGTGCGCCAGTCCTTCGCAAGTTCAACCGCTGCACGCAGCAATTGCCCGGAATATTGCTCGAGCTTCTTTTCAAGCCGTTCGAACAACGTGAACGCATCGGCAGTCGCTCCCGCGAAACCGGCGATCACCTTGCCGCCTTCGCCAATGCGGCGAACCTTGCGCGCATTGGGTTTCATGACGGTGTTGCCCATCGAAACCTGACCGTCGCCAGCAATCACTGTCTGATCGCCGCGCTTCACGCCTACAATCGTGGTGCCGTGCCACTGGACCAGGCCGTGGCTAGATTTATCCGTGTCCATGCCCCGGCATATGGGGTGTGGCTGAATGGGGTCAAGCGAGGGACGCTAAAAGTGGCCGATCAGGGCGGGCCGCCTGCGCCACCTGCACCCGGTGCGCCAACCTGTCCGATATTGCCGAACAGATCTTCAAAGAAGCCACGTTCACGGCCCAGTGTCGGGGTCTTGGCGCCATCGGGGCTCAAGTAAACCACCTGATCGATGCCGCTGCGGTTGGTGTCGCTGACATTGCCGGCATCATCGAACTGCACGGCGAGCACCGAATGTGCGCTGATTCGCGTTCGCGCAAAGGGGCGACGCGCATTGACGCTGGAGATGTAATACCAGGTCGGCTCGCCATACTGGCTGACAAAGCTTGGGCGGCCGAGGGTCATTTCAACCGAGCGCTGGTTGTCGATTCCCGGCTGGATCGCATTGGTCAGCAAGGCATCGACCACATAGCCGCGCGATTCGCGGATCGACGTGCAGCCCGCCAGCCCCACGCCCAAAGCCACTACCAGAGCGATCCTTGCCGCATTCGCTTTCATCATTCGAACCACAAACCTTCTTGATTCAAGGCCGCGCGCATTGCCCGCACCGCGACCCTTCCTATATGTTCGCAACGAGCCTTACGGCGATGGCGCGCCGCTTGCAACGCTGCGTGTTGTCGCCATTGGGCAAAGTGAATTGAATTGCGGCTGAACGTGGCCGCAGATGGAGCGCCAACACCCATGTCCTTCCTCTCCAGACTGTTCGGCACCGCGCCTGATCCGCGTGAGAATGTGCGTGCGCTATGGCACAAGATCGTCGAGCTCGCGCGCGATCCCGGCTGGTACGCGCAGTGCAAGGTAGCTGACGAAGTAGACGGGCGTTTCGACATGATCACCGCTGTTCTCAGCACAGTCGCAGTGCGGCTGGAAGCAGCCGGGCTCCATTCGGAAAGCGCGCTGGTGTGCGAATTCTTTGTCGAGGATATGGACGGGCAGCTGCGCGAATTCGGCATCAATGACGTGGTTGTGGGCAAGCATATCGGGCGCTTGATGAGCGTGTTGGGCGGGCGCATGGGCGCTTACCGCCCTGCCCTGCTTGATGGCGATCCCGCCAAGCTTGAAGCAGCGGTGGAGCGCAATGTCAGCTTCGCCGATGGCGGATCACCGGCGTGTGTCGCGGCCAAGCTGCAAGCGCTGCATGATCATTTGGCGACGCTGGATGGCGATGCCTTGATTGCCGCCGAATTCGGCTTGCCGGAAAGCGCCTGATGCCAGCGCCCGAATTCTCTCGCCCGGTCAGGATCCGCCCGCTACCGGGTGACGCGATGCATATCGAAGCCAGTGATGCGGAGCGCACGGCCTTGGCGCAGCGTTTCGGATTGCCCAACATCACATCGCTCACTGCCATGGTCGAGCTTGAACATGACGGCAAGGCCATTCGCGCGTCCGGCAATCTTGATGCCGAGATAATCCAGGCTTGCGCGATTTCGGGCGAGGACTTCACGACCACAATTTCGGAGCCGCTTGCGCTACGGTTTGTCGAGGAAGGCAGTATCGACCCCGCATTGTCCGAAGATGAAGACATAGAGATCGAGCTTTCCGCGGACGAGCTCGACGA
>JASBTD010000041.1 GCA_030148605.1 Erythrobacter sp. | reverse complement strand
CGGCATTGATCCGCGTCTCTTTCGCGCTTTTCAGATCGAAGCGGCCCCGAGCTTCGTCATGATCGCGAGCGATTTTTCTCCATGCGATGGATTCGACTGCACTGACGCCGTGCCACCCCATGACCGCATGGCTGGCAATGTCAGCGTTGAAGACGTGCTCGAGACCTTTGCCAGTGGCAGCGGTCCCGGTGCTCGCCTCGCCCGCCTTCATCTCCGCCGCATACAAGGAGAACAGATGTGATCCGGTCTCAAGGCATCAAAGGGCTATTGTTTGCTCTGTCTTTGCTAGCGGTTCCGGCCTCGGCTCAGCAGCACGAGGCCAGAAGCGATGGCAAAGCCTTTGGCGAGAGCCTGCGCGGTGAAGCGCAAGCTGCAGCCAAAGCTGAACCGAACGCAACCGAGCTTCCGAATTTTGACCGCAACGCCGTGAGAAATCTCGAGCGGCTTGCTGACAATCCCGACCAGATCGAGGGAACGGCGGCGGCCGCATCGCGCAATCATCAAGGCCATCGATTGGTGCGGGACAGCATGGCCAATCGCGCTCGGTTTGAAAGCGATGACATTGAAGCGGTGATTGCCCGCAGCTTGGCAATCAATAAGACACCGCTCGATTACACCAGCGGTATGTCGATCTCAGGCAGCCAAGGCGAATGCGTGCCATTGCCGCCTGGCTCCGGGTCCGCGGGTACTTACACTGCAACATGCAACACAGGCACGCGGATAGAGCAAGCTCAGGGGCAATGCGCAATTCCGCTCGTCGCCAGCGTGACTCAGCGCCAGCAATGGCATTATCTGTGTAATGATACGGGTATCCAACAAGGTCTCCCATGGTGCTCGGCATTCAACAGCGGCCTGTGCCGCATCACCGGCTATCGACCCGGCCCATGTCTCCAGTGGTGGGATAACGGCTTTAACCGTTACTGCTCTGAACCGGGTGATCCCATAGCCGAGATGTCCTGTGACGCGCCTGACCCGCGCTACTCGCCTTATGCAATCACCAATCAAAGCACGGTCGACACCGCTCGCGATGAAACCCAATGCCTGCCTTATTCCAAGGATGGCGACTGCACACTCGAAGCCGAAATCTGCTCAGATGATAGTCCCCAAACCCGTATGATTGACGGGGTGGCTGTCACCCAGAGCTGTTGGGAATGGGAGCGAAGCTACACCTGCACATCGCGCGAAGCGGCAAGCGATTGCTCGGATATCGAAGCGCTACGCACCTGCCGCTTTGTGCGCGAAGAATGTATCACAGAGGAGGTTCCCTGCGAGACCTGGGAGCGCATTTACGAATGCCCGCTTCCAGAAACCGAGAACTCTGAGCAATTTGTCTGTGATGGCGATGTCTATTGCATCGATGGAAGCTGCGAGACGATTGAACGCACGCCCAATGATGAGTTCAAAGATGCGGTCACCGCGCTCAATGCAATGGATGAGGCGCGTGGGCAGTTCGATCCCAATACGCTGACGCTATTCCGCGGAACTAGAAATACCTGCTCCTCCAAAGTCTTTGGCGTGCTCAATTGCTGCAAGGGCAAAGGCTTTCCGCTGATCCCCGGTATTAGCCTGCTGGTCGCGCTTGGATGTGACCGCGAAGAAGTGCTGCTTCATGAACGCGATGCGCAGGGCCTCTGCGCCTATGTCGGAACCTATTGCTCGAAGAAGTTTCTTGGCGTGTGTCTTACCAAGCGCAAGGCTTATTGCTGCTTTGAGAGCAAGCTATCGCGCATCCTACAGGAACAAGGCCGCAAGCAACTCCCGAAGCCGTGGGACAAACCCAAGGAAGAACAGTGCGAGGGCTTCACTCTCGACGAGTTCGCGCAGCTTGATTTGAGCCTCATGGATTTCAGCGAGGTCTATGCTGAATTCACCGAAGCGGCACGGCTTCCTGACGAGCTCGAAACAAGCATCCTCATCCAGCAAAAGATCGACGACTATTACGCAAGGGGCGGTCAATGATGAGCATAGCATCACGGCTTGCGCTAATCCTCATCTCTGCAGTCTTGAGCCCAGTGCCAGCAAGCGCACAGCGAGTTGAGAGCACCGAGAGAAGCACTGCAGCAGACACGCTCTACTGCCAGGAGCGCAAGCTCGGCTATTGGTTCTATTGCGCCAAGCCGATCCCCAAAAACGAGCCACAGCAAGAGGTAGAACCGGAGCAGGAGGCGATACCAGCCACCCAAGAATTGGACGCAATCACCAGCGAGCTGCGCGAGTTGAAAGCGCGCGCGATCCTCTATCCGACGAGGGACAATGTCGCGGCCTACATCCGCTTCCAGCGCGCGCAGCTTGATCGCGCTTCGCTCTTCTCCGACGTCTGGCAGCGGGCCATCTGGCAGGATCCCGAACTCGATTACACTTTGCAGCGCCCAGTTGGCGCAGTGGCCAAGAAACAGTGGCAGGATGTACGTGCAGCAGAACGCGACACCGTGATGGGCAGGCTCTCGGAGCGTTATGGCCTATTCTATTTCTTCAGCGCCACTTGTGGCCCCTGCGAAGTGATGAGCCCGATCGTTAAAGGCGTCGCCAGCCGCTGGGGGATCACCGTACGCGCGATCTCAACCGATGGCGGGCCCTCAAGGCATTTTCCCGACTACAGGGTCGAGACCAATCAGAGATTGCGAATGGGCCTTGAAACCAAAGCCACGCCTGCATTGGTCTTGTGGGACAGCGAGGCCAAACGACCGATCCCGATCGGATACGGCGTGCTGTCCGCTGATGAGCTGCAAGACCGCATCTATCTCCTCACCTCAAAGGAAGCCGGACATGATTACTAGCATCAGAAGCGCTGCGCTCGGCCTCGCCGCTGCCAGCATGATCGCATCGCCTGTTGCCGCAAACGTAGGCGACAGCATGGACCGCTTCATGGATGATATGGGCGCGGCGGCAAACGTAACTGGCCCGACCGCCTTCGAAGGCCAATCCGCAGGCTATTACAGCCTCGGCAATGTCTGGACACGATTTCCGCAAAAGACGACCAATATCGCCAATCTGCAATTGCCGAGAGCACGTGCGGGGTGCGGCGGAATCGACATCTTTGCGGGCTCCTTTTCCTTTATTAATGCAAGCGAGATGGTGGCGCTCATGAAGGCGGTCGCCAACAATGCGGTTGGTTTCGCCTTCAGCCTAGCGATCGATACGGTCTGCCCTGAATGCAATAAGATCATGCAGGAGTTTAGCCAGAAGGCTCAGCTCATGAACAATCTCTCGATAAACTCCTGTGAGATGGCGCAGGGGCTGGTGGGAGGGCTCTGGCCCAAAGGCGATTTGGCCGACAAAGCGATCTGCGAAGCGATCGGGAATTCTGAAGGCATCTTCACCGACTATGCCGCCGCCAAGCATGGCTGCGGCACCCGCGGGCAACGCGCTTCGACCAATGAAAGCGCAGGCCCCGACTACGCGGATGTTAATCCCGGCGTGGCGCGCAATTACACCTGGCACGTACTTAAAGAGAGCGCCTTCTTTAACCCCAGCGGCACATTCGACCGCGAACTCGCTGAATACTCCATGACGCTGATCGGCACGGTTATTTACGTGCCACCCAAGGATGACGAGCCGGGCAAGTTCGTGCCCTTCGCTGGCGATGCGTCTTCGACGCTGGTGAGCGCGCTGCTTGATGGAACCCAAGGCCAAAGCGTGCGCGTCTTCCGCTGCGATGAAACCGATCTCTGCCTCAACCCGAGTTTTCAGCAGATGAGCCTGTCAAACGCTAAGGCGATCCGACCACGCGTGGCGCAGCTCATTGGCAATATGGTCGATGCGATCCGGACTGACACGGCCATCGGCAATACCGAGAAGGAGCTGCTTCAGGTTGCCTCGGTCCCGCTCTACAAGATCCTCACCGTCCAAGCCGCCTATGGGCGCGGCATGCCGACCGATGATCGCGACACGCTGGCTGAGATTGCAAGTGTCGACCTGCTCTATGCAATTCTTGACCGAATTGTTTCGGAAGCGGGCCGCTCTATGGCAAGTTTCATCGCCGCCGATGAAGCCAAACTCGCGATCTGGCGCGGACAAGTCGCCGAAGTACGCAGCAGCCTCATCCAACGACAAGCGACAGGCCAAGCCAAGGTCTCTGCGATCATGCAGATCATCGAGAAGACCGCGATGATCGAGAACGCGCTCGCCGCTTCGATGTCGCCGTCCATGTCGGCTGCGCTGGATTGGTCGCGCGGTCTGCAATCACGCTCGATCGTGCCCTGAGGCAAAGACGATGGTTGAGATCTTCACTACAGGCGGCGGCGAATACATCGTCAATGTCCTGAACGCCGTAGCCGCATGGACCGGCGCTGGAGGGTATAAGAGCCTGATCCAGGTCGCGCTTGTTATGGGTATGACGCTGGCAGTCATTGTCGTCGCATTCAATCAGAATTGGCGCGCTTGGCTCAACTGGTTCTTGGGTGCCACGCTCATCTACATGTGTCTGATGGTTCCGCGCATGGATGTGCAGGTGACAGACCGCGTCAACCCGAGCCTGGCTCCTGCGACTGTTGCCAATGTTCCGCTTGGCCTTGCACTTATGGCAAGTTTCACCAGCCAGGCGGGCGACTAC
>JASBTD010000002.1 GCA_030148605.1 Erythrobacter sp. | reverse complement strand
GAGCGTTTCTGCGGTGGGATTCCAGTCGCTATCCGTGCAATCGCGCAGAGTGTTTGCGTGAAGGCCAGATGCGCGCGCCAAGCCCGCCTTGGTCAGTTCGCCGGATGATACAAGATCGCGAACGCGTGTGATAATCGATGTGCTCATTCGCACCCAGTATCACATTATGATGTGAAATCAAGCTATCACAAACGCCAAAAACTGCATCAATTCACATCTCGATGTGATACTGTGCAAGGCTATCAAGCGTTCTGCTGCGGTGGGAATGGTATGGTGGACGCACTAGGGCTCGAACCTAGGACCCGCTGATTAAGAGTCAGCTGCTCTACCAACTGAGCTATGCGTCCACACCGATTTGCAGTGCCCGCGGGGCAATATCCGAATCGGAGGAGGCGCTCATATAGCGGGACCTGCGCCAAATAAAAGGCCTTGTGTGGCACAAGTTTGAATCAGGTCAGGCCGCGCCGCGGAGTTTCGCGATTCCAGCGGTTCACCATCATCAGGCCGCCGATACAGATCATATTGGTCAGCATCGAGGATCCGCCGTGGCTCATCCATGGCAACGGGATGCCTACAACGGGGGCGAGGCCCATCACCATCATCAGGTTGATGGCAATATAGAAGAAAATCGTTGCCACCAGCCCGCCCGCAGCCAGACGGGCAAACCTGTCTTGAGCAGCAATGGCCACGCCCCAGCCCCAGCGCAGGATCAGCGCAAAGATGATCAGCACGAACAGGCCGCCCAACAGCCCCCATTCCTCGGCCATGGTCGCAAACACGAAATCTGTGTGTGGCTCTGGCAAATATTGCAGGTGGCTTTGCGAACCCTGGTTGAAACCCTTGCCGGAAATGCCGCCGGAACCGATCGCAATCTTGGATTGGGTAATGTGATATCCGGCGCCCAAGGGATCGCTTTCGGGATCAAGGAAAGTGGTAACGCGGCGCTGCTGGTATTCCTCCAAACCGAAGAAATAGGCCAGCGGCGCTGCAATCGCCGCAACACCGCCGCCGATCATGAACCAGCGCAGCGGCAGTCCGGCGAGAAGCATCACGACTGCGCCGCCGAAAGCAATCGCCAGCGAAGTGCCGAGATCTGGCTGGGCGAGCACCAGCACCATTGGCATGGCGATGAGCGCGCCGGGCAAGACCAGCGACTGCCATTGCCCCACCATGCCGGCAGGCAGTGTCGCGAAAAATCGCGCCAGCGCCAAAACGACCACCGGCTTCATCAACTCGGATGGTTGCAACACAATCGGCCCCAGGTTGAGCCACCGCTGGCTGCCGCCGCCGATTGCTCCAACCAGTTCAACGGCCAGCAGTAGCAGCAAGACAGCGACATAGGCGGGATAGGTCATGAACTTGACGAAGTTCATTGGCAGCGATGCGATGACCGATCCCATCACCAGGAACACTGCAAAGCGCAGGAGATGCGACGACGCAAAGGGTTCCATCGATCCGCCAGCGGCAGAAAACAGCACGGCTGCACCGAACCCAACCAGCAGGAACAGCGGGATCAGCATGGCCCATGGCTGCCGTGCAATCGGCTCAGGGATCAATCCGTTCACGTTGTCTCACCCCCGCTCAGAATCTGTTCGACGGGGTTGGGGCGCGGGGCACCCGATGGCGCCGCTTCCGGCCGCGGCGTGACTGCCTCATCGGCAATTTCCTCCGATTGTGCGGCGGCATCGCGCGCTTCTGCTTCGACCTGGTCGAATATCTCCTCATCGCGGCGTGGAGGGGGGACCACAGTCTCGCCACGCGCTTCGGCATATGCGGCATATTTGGCGGCCAACCGTTCTTGCGCATTGCCGCCCCATTGCTCTTCGAGCGCGCGCAATCGCTGCATGCCTTCAGCGGGATCGAACAGAAACGTCATCACATCGCGGGCGATGGGATAGGCAGAGCCCGAACCGCCGCCGTGCTCGATCACCACGGCACCTGCATAGCGCGGATTGTCGAAAGGCGCGAAGAACGTGAACAGGCCATGGTCGCGATAGCGCCACGGGCCGGACTTACCATCAGACTTGGACAGCGAAACGACCTGGGCCGTTCCGGTCTTGCCCGCCATCAATATGTCATCGAAGGGCAGCCTGCCGCGACCCGCCGTTCCCGGGCCATTCACCACATCACTCATCGCCTGCCGCACATAGGCAACATGGTCTTCCGGAAAGTCGACTTCGTCAAAGCCCTTGGGCTGCGTGTCCAGCGTAAGGCGAGGCATGACATGGCGACCGGTTGCCAAGCGTGCAGCGCTGACCGCCAATTGCAGCGGATTGGCCAACATATAGCCTTGCCCGATAGTTGCATTGACGGTGTCGAATGCCTGCCACTCGCGCCCGAACTTGTTGAGTTTCCATTCGGGATCGGGAACCGTTCCGTAAAACTGGCTGGTGACCGGCAGGGGAAATTCTTCCCCCAAACCGCAGCGTCGGTTCATCGCCGCGATCGGGTCCATCCCGACCCGCTGAGCCATGTGGTAATAATAAACGTCGCAGCTTTGGTAGATGCCCTTGGCCATGTTGACCTGGCCATGCCCGCGCCGGTTCCAGCAACGGAACACGCGGTTGCCGACGCGCAATCCCCCGCCGCAGAAGACCGTCTCTTCCGGGTCAATGCCTTCTTTCAGCAAGGCCATCGACACCATCGGTTTGACAGTCGATCCGGGCGGATAGAGGCCTTTCAACACCTTGTTGCGCAGCGGCACGCGCTCGTCATCGCGCAACATGGCATATTCGATGCTGCCGATCCCGTCAGAAAAGCTGTTGGGATCAAAGCTGGGCATTGACGCCATGCACAGCAAGTCACCGGTCAGGCAATCCATGACCACGACAGAGCCGGATTCCAGCCCGATCCTGCGTGCGGCATAGTCCTGAAGCGGCCCGTCGATCGTCAATCGCACGGCGTCGCCCTGAATATCTTCGCGCGTCTCCAGATCGCGCACGATCCTGCCGCTGGCGGTCACTTCGACCCGACGTGCTCCTGGCACACCGCGCAAGGTTTGTTCAAACTGTTTTTCGACCCCGTCTTTGCCGATCTTGTAGCCCGGCGTGATCAGCAAGGGATTGCGATCCAGCTCATATTCTTCCGCCGATGCTGCGCCCACATAGCCGATCAGATGTCCCACGCTGGGGCCGGTGGGGTAGAAGCGAGAGAAACCGCGCTGCGGAACGACGCCAGGCAAGTCTGGCAAGCGCACGCTGATGGCGGCAAATTGGTCATAATCCAGGCCATTGGCCACTTCGATGGGCTGGAAGCCGCGCGAGCGTTTGATTTCGGACTTGATATCCGCGATCCGGTCAGGCTCCAGCTCGATCAACTCAGCGAGTTGATCTATCGTTTGCTCCGGATTGCGCATCCGCTCAGGGATAACATCGACCCGGAAGTCAGCCCGGTTGGAAGCCAATGGCGCGCCGTTACGATCCAGTATCCAGCCACGCCTGGGCGGTATCAGTGTCAGGTTGACGCGATTGCTTTCCGCTTCCGTCTGGTATTTCTCGTTCTCGGCAATGGAGAGGTATGACATACGCGCGGCCAGCAAGACGCCGATCCCGCCCATCATTGTCCCCACCACGAAACTGCGCCTGTCAAACGTATGCTTCAGTTGCGTAGCGTTGAGACCTGAACGCGCACGGCGAAGCTCCATCAGCGGATTTCCCTGATGCGCATCAGTCGAAGGCGGTCAAGCCATGAAACCATGGCGGCAATCATGGGATAGAGCAGGATCGACAGCAAGAGCTGCGGGATGATTGCCACCGCCATGCTGGCAGTTAGGCTCGCACCGGACACGAACATGGCGAGCACGATATAAGCGGTAATTGCGAGGATCGCTGCAACCCAGTCCTGAGCGAAACCACGCCACGGAAAGCGCGCTTCAAACCATTCGATGGCAAGCATCGTGAGCGACCACAGCAGGATCGCACTGCCAAACGGTTGACCGCTGAACAGGTCATCGATCGCTCCCAATGGCAGGCCCGCCCAACTGGGCAGCAAACCCGGCCGCATCAACCGCCATCCGATCAGAATGAGGAAACCAAGCGGCGGCACAAACGGCACGCTTGCAGAGATAAACAAGGTAGGCAGGATCGAACCGAGCACGATGGTGGCATAGGGCAGGGCAGTGGCTAATATGCGCGAATGTTCGCGATTGATCCGCCTGCCATAGGGATCCGAATGCGATCTGGGGTTGAGATCGCCCTCGATCAATTGTCCTCTCCGCCATCGCTCAAGGCACTATTGGGAGATTGGCTTGCCGCGTTCACGCTTTCAGGCAGCCAGATCGGCTCGACCCGCACGAACTGGGTCGCTGCCGGATCTGCGATGATGCGGGCAATACCGCCGTCTGGCCGCGTCTCTTCCAATATCGCGACGGCAACCCCGGGCCGGTAATATCCGCCTGCGCCGCTTGTGACGAAGAGATCGCCGGGCTCAAGCGGATTGATCCCCAGGTTGATCAGGCGAATTCGCACAAAGCCATCGCCGCGCCCTTCGGCAAAGGCCACAATATCGTCTCCCGCCCTGCGGACCGGCAAAACGCTTTCGCTGTCGGTCAGCAGCAGAACGCGCGAAGTGCTGCTGGCCACCTCCAGCACGCGCCCAACCACACCGCGGGCAGAGCGCACCGGCATGCCAACAGTCACACCGTCACTGCGACCAGCACCGATATAGGCAAACCGCCGTGCGCTTGATGCGCTTGATCCGGTGATACGGGTCACTGCGACCGCTTCACCGTCGCTCTCTCCAAGCCGGAGCAATTCCTTCAGGCGCTGGTTCTCTTCATCGGTCGCAGCGGCTTCGGCAAGGCGAATGCGCGCAATCTGCAACTCTTCACGCAAGGCTGCATTCTGGCTGCCTGCGCGGAAATATGCTGCCACGGTATCGATAACACCGCCGCTTCCGCTGCGTGTTGCCGATGTGGTTTGCCCCACCGGTTCTGTCGCGTCACCTGCCAGCCCGCGCAGTTCGCTGAAAGTTGTTGGCTGCCAAAGCGATAGCCCAAGCAGGGCCGCTCCGATCACAGCCCCGATCGATGCCACAAGATAGCTGGTGAACCTGGAATATTGCGCTCTACGCGAATGACCCGAGCGCCGGGAGGATGGCGGCGCCATAACAAGCGCCCCTTATTCCTGCATCAAGACGCCGCGATAGATCGGGTCTTCCATAGCGCGACCCGTGCCGATTGCGACGCAGGACAGCGGATCTTCGGCAATGCTGACAGGCAATCCGGTTTCATCACGCAGATGCTCATCCAGTCGGCGGATCAATGCCCCGCCGCCGGTAAGCACGATGCCCTGATCGACAATGTCCGCTGCCAGTTCCGGCGCGGTATTTTCCAGCGCGATACGCACACCTTCAACGATTGCGCCGATCGGTTCGGACAGGGCTTCTGCAATATGCGCCTGGTTGATGGTGATTTCCTTCGGCACACCATTGACCAGATCGCGGCCCTTGATGGTGAAAGTCTCGCCGATCCCGTCTTCAGGTGCGACAGCGATACCATAGTCCTTCTTGATCCGTTCAGCCGTGGCGTCACCGATCAGCAGGTTGTGATGTCGCCGGACGTAAGAGACGATTGC
Organism: Erythrobacter sp.; assembly: GCA_030148605.1. GTDB lineage: Bacteria > Pseudomonadota > Alphaproteobacteria > Sphingomonadales > Sphingomonadaceae > Erythrobacter. Next base: position 42,877 of record JASBTD010000002.1, on the reverse strand, counting down.
CTCGTCCATCTTGTCACCACCGGTGCGAACCGAAGTAGTGTAGGCAAGGCCGCGCAGCGAAAGCACAGCAACCTCGGTCGTTCCGCCACCGATATCGACCACCATCGAGCCGACCGGTTCAGTAACGGGCATGTCAGCACCGATAGCGGCTGCCATCGGTTCGAGGATAAGATAGACTTCCGAGGCGCCCGCGTTCGAGGCCGCATCACGGATCGCGCGTTTTTCGACCGAAGTTGCACCTGACGGCACGCAGATCACGATCTCCGGATAACGGAACAGGCTGCGCTTGCCGTGCACCTTGCGGATGAAGTGCTTGATCATCTCTTCCGCGATCTGGATGTCTGCAATCACCCCGTCACGCAGCGGGCGGATCGCTTCAATCGTGTCCGGTGTCTTGCCCATCATCATCTTCGCGTCGTCACCCACGGCCTTGACGCGCTTGACCCCGTTGATCGTCTCGATTGCGACCACGGAGGGTTCATCAAGGATGATGCCCTGATCCTGGACATAGACCAGCGTGTTGGCCGTACCCAGGTCGATAGCCATGTTGTGCGAACCGAATTTCAGAAGATTGGAAAAGAAGCTCATTCTACCGCGCTATTTCGAATGTGTTGGATCGACTTGGCTGTCTGCCAGCCATCCCCGCGAACCAACTGTGACAGGATGGTTTGGCTCTAGTCCATCACTCGGCAAAAGGCCAAAATATTTGTTTAAACTATGGCGGATTTTCCACCACTGGCCTCGAATTTCCAGCGTTTGACCGCTAGCCTGTCTCCAATGCCTCAAATTCGCCGCCTTCCAGAGAGTCTGATCAACCGTATTGCCGCCGGTGAAGTGGTCGAAAGGCCCGCCGCCGCGCTCAAAGAACTGGTCGAGAATGCGATCGATTCCGGCGCGAGTCGAATTGACGTGAAACTGGTCGAAGGCGGTCTGGGCCTGATTGAAGTGACTGACGATGGCTGCGGGATGAGCGCCGAGGAAATGGCTATCGCGCTTGAGCGGCATGCGACATCCAAACTGCCCGATGAGGCAATCGAGCAAGTCACCACTTTGGGCTTTCGCGGTGAAGCGCTGCCATCGATCGCGAGTGTGGCACTCCTCACGCTGGAAAGCCGGGTGCGCGGCGCCGATAGTGGCTGGCGCAAGGTTGTCGACCACGGGCAGTTGGTGGAAGAAGGGCCTGCCGCGCTTCCGCCCGGAACGCGCGTGAAGGTCGAACAGCTTTTCGCCAAGGTCCCTGCGCGGCGCAAGTTCCTGCGCACCCCGCGCAGCGAATATGCCGCGTGCCTTGACGTTGTGCGGCGGCTAGCCATGGCGCGGCCTGATGTGGCGATATCGCTGACGCATGGCGAGCGGCGCATCCTGGGCCTGCAAGCGGGCGAAGCACTGGCTGATCGGGTGTCCGGCATCATCGCACGCGAGCTGAAGGATAACAGCGTCGCGATTGACGCCGTGCGTGAAAGCCCGAGCGGCGTGATGCGCCTGAGCGGGATTGCGGGCCTGCCAACCTACAATCGCGGGATTGCGGATCATCAATATCTGTTCGTGAATGGCCGTCCGGTGAAAGACCGCCTGCTGGTCGGTGCGGTGCGCGGCGCCTATGCCGATATGCTCGCGCGTGACCGGCATGCGGTGCTCGCGCTGTTCCTGGAATTGCCGCCGGAAGACGTCGATGTGAATGTCCACCCTGCCAAAACGGAAGTGCGATTCCGCGATGCCAATGGCGTGCGCGGCTTTATCGTTTCGGGATTGCGGCAAGCACTCGCGACGGGGGACCGCAGGAGCGCGCAGGGGCCAGACCGCGGCGCGATGGAACGCTGGCAACAGGAGCCGGTCCGTAAGGAAGTTGCTCCGGCTCTGCGCTCGATCTTCGAAGGACGCGACTGGTCGGCGCAGCAACCGCGCGTTAGCGAAGCAGGGCAGGCCTGGCGCGCATATGAAACCGACGTAATGGCGCGCGACGATTACGCACCGCAAGGCCGCGCGAGCGAACAGGACGAACAGGTCACGCCCGAAGACTTCCCGCTCGGGATCGCGCGCGGCCAAGTCGCCAATACCTATATCGTGGCCGAGGCTGCCGACGGGCTTGTTCTGGTAGACCAGCACGCCGCGCATGAGCGGCTTGTGCTCGAACGTTTGCGCGCCGCCGGGGCAGGCGATGCGGTCGCGCGTTCGCAGGCGCTGCTTGTGCCTGACGTGGTTGAAATGGACGAAGTCGATTGTGATCGCTTGGAAGAAGCAACCGAAGGCTTTGCGAAGTTCGGTCTGGTGATCGAACGCTTCGGCCCGTCAGCCATGCTGGTGCGCGCCATGCCGCACGCTTTGCGCAAAGGCGATCCGCAGGCGCTTTTGACCGATCTGGCCGACGATATCGCCAAGCATGGGCAAGCCTTGCTGCTGGAAGAAAAGCTCGAGCATGTGCTGGCGACCATGGCCTGCCACGGATCGGTGCGGGCAGGGCGGGTTCTTCGCGTCGAGGAAATGAATGCGCTGCTGCGCGAGATGGAGCGCACGCCGCGCTCAGGCCAGTGCAATCACGGGCGGCCGACCTGGGTGAAGCTATCGATGGAAGATGTCGAGAAGCTCTTCGGGCGGCATTAGGCGGGGCAGGCCGAAGCCCACCCCGCGCCATAATTACATGCCGTCAAGCGCCTTGCTGACCAGGATGTTGACGGAGACGCGGCGGTTCTGCGCGCGGCCTTCTGCCGTGTCGTTGCTGACCAGCGGATCCGATGCGGCCATGCCGGTTGGCGTGAGCATGCGGAACGGCTTCCAGCTGCATTCCTGCTGCAGGTAGTTGACCACGCGGCCCGCGCGACGTTCGCTCAAGGTCTGGTTTATCTCGTAGCTACCGGTGTTGTCGGTATAGCCAACGACTAGCAGGAGCGAGTTTTCGATCGCTTCAGCTTCAGCTGCGGCGTTGCACAGGTCTGTGCGTGCCTGCGGAGACAGCTGCCACTTGCCAGTATCGAAATAGACGTTGGTGACGCCTTTGATGTTGTACTGATCGATATCGCCCAAGCGACCGCGCAGAGCTTCTGCAGCGCGTGCGTTGGCATCAACACCTTCTGCGTTCTTGTCGATACGTGCGCCTTGAGCCGCGAATTGCTGAGCGGTGCCGTTGCGGATCATCGCCGCGGTCTCAAGATCGCTGTTCTTGAAGCGAACTTCGCTAGCCACCAGCGTCGAGCCGGACTGCCATGTTTCAACCGTCACCGGCAAGCCATTCAGCAGCGCTTCTTCACCCAGACGCTTGCGGTTGAGGCCGAGGACACCACCGGTCCCGCGCACTTCGGTTTCTTCGTTGAGCGCAACCGTAACTGGTCCGCCTGACGTTGTGATTTGCAATACATCGCCATCGCGTGCGGTGATGATGCCTTCGATCTTCGGTCCTTCCGAACCGATGACTGTGGTAAGCACTTCACCGTCCGGGCCGGTCTGCTGCTCTTGAGCCGACAGGCCGCCCGATACCGGCACTGCAAATGCGGCAACCAGCAGCAGAGCCTTCGGGCTGGTGGAAATGACATTCATTACGCTACTCCTTCAATATTCGACACCGGACAGCTATTGTGTGTTTTTCGTCGAGCCATCGGTTCAGATGGCGCTTCCGGTTGTCGGGACCCCTAGATTTGATTTGTTAAGATGTGCGGTATGAATGCTGCATGCGACCGCGACGGACGTCCCGACTGTTCGCCCGAACCTTTCTCCCAGATGAACAGAATTGCTACCGGGTAGGGTTGTACGGGTGGTTCGAGCACAAGATGCGATGAACCGTTGCATAGGTTGCAACCACTTTGACCAAGCAACGAATCGATAACCGGGCTTCATGCCCTGAAATACGGTTTCGAAGCGCGCTGTCTGGAGAAGCGTGAAGCCTATTCTTCTACCGGCGCATCGGGATTGCGCACAGCGATCAGCCCGTTTGAAGTCATCTCCAGCACGACTTCATCATTCTGATTGAATACCTGCGCGCGGCTCTTGAACAGGCCCATCTCGCGGCGTGATTTGCTGCGGCGTTTGGAGATGATTTCGGTCTCAACGCGCAAGGTGTCGCCGGGATATACCGGCTTCTTCCACATAAGCTGGTCGACACCGGGCGAACCGAGGCCCGCTTGCCGCGAATTCTTCATGTTCTCTACCATCATTGCCATGGTCATCGCGCAGGTGTGCCAACCACTGGCAGAAACACGCCCGAAGTGCGTTTTGGCGGCGGCCTCATCATCGAGGTGAAACGCTTGCGGATCATATTTGCGCGCGAATTCGAGAACTTCTTCTCGGGTCACATCGTAGCGACCGAATGAACTTTTCGCCCCGACTTCAAGGTCTTCATAATATAGCATCGCAACCCCGTTTCATTCTGCAACTAGATTGGCTGATGCAGACGGGCGCCGCCATTGGCAAGACTATTAGTGGCTAGACGTTGAATTTGAACAGCATGATATCGCCATCCTGGACAAGGTATTCCTTGCCTTCCTGACGCATCTTGCCGGCTTCCTTCGCGCCTGCTTCGCCGCCCAGCGCGATGTAATCGTCATATGCGATGGTCTCAGCGCGGATGAAGCCTTTCTCGAAATCGGTGTGGATTTCGCCCGCTGCTTGCGGAGCTTTGGCTCCCGCCGGGAAGGTCCAGGCGCGTGCTTCTTTCGGACCGCATGTGAAGAAGGTCTTGAGGCCGAGCAGCTGGTATCCGGCGCGAATCACGCGCGCGAGACCACTCTCGTTGAGGCCCAGCGATTCCAGATATTCTGCGCGATCTTCAGGCGGCATGGCCACCAGTTCGGCTTCGATTGCTGCGGAAACGACCACCGCTTGCGCACCTTCGGTTTCTGCCTTGGCGAAAACCTGCGCAGACAGCTCGTTGCCTTCTCCCGCGTCTTCTTCGGCGACATTGCAGACATAGAGCACCGGCTTTGCCGTCAGCAATTGCGCCTGCGCGAAGATCCGCGCTTCTTCATCATCCTTGGGCTCGGTCAGCCTGGCTGGCTTGCCTTCACGCAACAGCTCGAGCGCTTGCCCCAGCACGCTCGCCATCAGCTTGGCTTCCTTGTCCCCGCCGGTTGCGCGCTTTTGCGCATTGGGAACACGCTTCTCCAGGCTCTCAAGATCAGCCAGCATCAGCTCGGTTTCGACCACTTCCGCGTCAGCCAGCGGATCGACCTTGTTGGCGACATGCTGGATATCATCGTCTTCGAAGCAACGCAGCACATGCACGATTGCATCGACTTCGCGGATATTGCCAAGGAACTGGTTGCCCAGGCCTTCGCCCTTGCTCGCGCCTTTGACGAGGCCCGCAATATCGACGAATGCCAGCTGCGTCGGGATGACCTTGGCCGAACCCGCAATCGCCGCGATCTTGTCAAGCCGCTCGTCCGGCACAGCAACCTGGCCGACATTGGGCTCGATCGTGCAGAAAGGATAGTTCGCGGCCTGCGCGGCCTGCGTTTCAGTCAATGCATTGAAAAGGGTGGACTTGCCGACATTTGGCAAGCCTACGATCCCGCAACGGAAACCCATCGAAAACTCCGGAATAATGTGTTGGCGCGCGCCTTAGCCGCGTAGAGCCTTGAGGGCTAGCCCAACAAATCAACCGTCAGACGTTGTGGACCGACTTGATCCACGGGCCGAAACCGGTTTCGCCCAGCCAATCGACTTGCACCTTGGCGGTGAGTTCATTGATCGGAATCTGCGGCTTGCTGCCCGGATGCACTGCCCGGCGCAGTGGACGGGTACCTGCCGGCATGGCGATGATCTCCGCAATCGCGTTGGGCACGTCCATCGGATCGGCGGTGCGGCGCGTGCCATCTTCCTCGCCCATCCGCGCGACCAGTTGCGGATAGGCCGCACGCTCGTCAAAGTTCAGCCGCTCTTTGAGTTCGCTCGCAAGCTGATTGCGGTTGACCCATACCTTGGTCGGATAGCCACCCGGCTCGATCACGCAGACATCGATGCCATGCGGGACGAGCTCGTAAGCCATCGCTTCGCTCATCGCTTCAAGCGCAAACTTGGTCGGCGAATAATGGCCGGCAGAGGGCACGATCACACGGCCCAGCTGCGACGAAATATTGAAGATCAGCCCGCTCTTTGCGCGGCGCATACCGGGCAATACAGCGCGCGACATGCGGTGCGGTCCATAGACATTGGTATCGAAGATCAGCTGCGTGGCCTGCATGTCCTGCAGTTCGATCGGACCGGCGTAACCAATCCCGGCATTGTTCACCAGCACATCGATCGGCCCGCCATTGATCCGTTCTGCCTCGGCCACACCGGCCGTGACCTGTTCATCCGACATTACGTCAATCTCGATTACATGCAGGTCAAGCTCGTCCGCCTCTGCGATCGTTCGCAGTTCTTCAGCTTCAGGCCGCGGCAGGTTGCGCATGGTGGCGAATACCTTCGCACCCTTGCGGGCGAAATCTTCCGCCATCAGTCGCCCGAAGCCGGACGAACAGCCGGTGATCAGGATCGCACGGCCTTCAAGCCGGGGTTCGGCCTTCACGATATCGGGCTGGGCAAAGCTGGCGCTGGCGATGAAAGTGCCGGTAGCAGCAGCACCGGCAAGCAATGAACGGCGTGACAAATATGGCATTCACTAATCTCCTTTGCCGCATTCAACGCACGAACGCGGCAAGCTATCCCTTCATGCGCAACGCGTAATCGCTCATGAAGCGAGCGTCATCACCTTTTGCCAGCCATTCGGCTTCGGCTGCGATTGCGCCAAGCATCTGCACCAGGTCATCCTGTTCCGACTTGGCATAGTTGCCCAGCACATGGCCGGTCACCCGCTCTTTGTTCCCCGGATGGCCGATCCCGATCCGCACACGGCGAAAATCTGCACCGATATGCTGGATGGTCGAACGGATACCATTATGGCCTGCAGCACCGCCGCCGCGTTTCACCTTGATCCTGAATGGGTCAAGGTCGAGCTCGTCATAAAATACCGTCAGGTCATGCGGCCCGAGCTTGTAATAGCGCAGCGCTTCGCCAATCGCGCGCCCGCTTTCATTCATGAAAGTTGCCGGCTTCAATAGCAGCACTTTTTCATTGCCGATTGTGCCTTCCTGGACCCAACCCTGAAACTTCTTCTGGACCGGACCGAAACCATGCATGTCCGCGATGACATCGCATGCCATAAAGCCGACATTGTGCCGGTTCATCGCATAGCGCGGTCCAGGATTTCCGAGGCCAGCCCAAATCTGCATCCGCTTTCCCTAGAGAGGCAGAGCGGAAATGCAATCACACCATCAGGTTTCGTTTGGCCGCTGCGCTGATCGGCATTATTTCTGCCGATCCATTGCAGGGGATCGGGAATGGCCAAGAAATTACTGTGTCTGATGGTTGCGACGATTTGCCTGTCTGCGTGTCAGGCGACCAGGGATGTCGGCTGGAGCGGCGACAATGCGGTGCCGTTCGATTTTGCGCGATCAAGTTGCGAAGCCGATGTTGGACATATGCCATCCGGGCCGGATCGTGACGCGGCCTTCGAGGAATGCATGGCGTCGAACGGCTGGACGCGCCCCTGAAACAAGAACGCCGGAGTTCTCTCGAACCCCGGCGCCTTGGTGATTTTTGCGTAGGTGCAGTGAAAAGGCTTACTCTTCGCCGCTTCCCTCTTCGCCAGCGGCTTCTTCGTCGCCTTCTGCAGCTTCGGCTTCTTCGCCTTCGACTGCTTCCTCTTCGTCGCCTTCGCCTTCAGCGCCTTCGCTCTTCTTCAGAGCTGATGGAGCAACCAGCGTTGCGATGGTGAAGTCGCGGTCGGTGATCGCGCTTTCGCTGCCTTCCGGCAAGACGAGTTCGCTGATGTGGACCGAATCGCCAACTTCCTTGCCGGTGACGTCGATCACGATCTCGCTCGGGATCTTGTCGTTCTCGCAGACCAGTTCCAGCTCGTGACGGACCACGTTGAGAACGCCGCCCTTCTTGAGGCCGGGTGACGCTTCTTCGTTGATAAATACGACCGGGACCGAAACTTCGATCTTGCCGCCTTTGGTCATGCGCAGGAAGTCGACATGTTCCGGTCGATCAGTGACCGGATGCAACGCTACGTCCTTTGGAAGGGTGCGGATCTTCTCGCCGCCGAGGTCGATCTCTACGATCGAGTTCATGAAGTGACCTGTGCCGAGCTGACGGCGCAGTTCCTTCTCTTCCAGGTGAATCTTTGTGGGTTCTTCCTTGCCGCCATAAATTACAGCGGGGACCCGACCTTCGCGACGCAATGCACGGGAGGCTCCCTTGCCAGCCCGTTCGCGCGCTTCGGCCGGCAGGGTCAGAGCGTCGCTCATGTCACTTACCTTTCGAAATGCTTATGTTCATACAGTTCGCGCGCCACGCCTCCAGGGATGACCATGACGCCGAAGCGCGGCCCTTTAGGGTGCAGGGGGCAGCTTGGCAAGCCTAACTTACTGCACGCGAGTGACGTTGTAGCCGCGATCGCGCAGCATCCGGACCAGGCCCTTGTCGCCCACAAGATGCGCCGTACCAACCGCAACCAGAGGCCGATCATCGCTTTCAAGCCGAGGCAAAAGCTGGTCCAGCCATTCGCGATTGCGATTGTTGAGCAGCGCTTCGCGCAATTCAGGATCGGCCAACATGCCACTTTCCATCGCAGATTCAATCGCTTCCTCGTCACCTTTGAGCCATGCGCGGCGCAGCCTGCCGGGATCCGCGCGATGCTGTTCAAGATCATCGATCACGGCCACCAGCAAGTCGCGCTGTTCGGCTTCAGGAAGCTGGTCGAAAATGCCAAGCTGCTTTTCGACGCCTTCGAACTCGCTGATTTCGCGACCCAGAAATTCGCGAATGATCGCGCGATCAGCGCCGTTGCTCGCATCGCCGCTATCGCCCAGCTGCGCCAGCAGCAGCGCGACGGCCCATGTTTCAGTCCCGGCAAGCTCGCCGGGGGCGTAGCCAGACTGCCGGATCATCTCGAACAGGCGAGGGCGGTAGTCAGCTGGCACCTTGAGCCCGATATCCGGCTGTCCCGGTGTGCTCGCGAGTTGCGCAAAAATCGCCCGCATGCGGGGCTCGTTCTCCAAGGCGGCGATCTCGACCATCAGCATGCCGGCTTGATCGATGGCCTTATCGAGCGCAGCGGTCCGCCATTTGGTCCCGTCCGGCAGCGAATGGATTGTGCCGAACAGCCAGCCTTGCGGTTCGCCCGACCCTACTGAGACTTCGTAAAGCAGCGGCGAAGCGCCCGTGCCTTCGTCTGCTGGCGCATCGGGTTGCTGGCAGGCAGCCAGTAGCAGCGCGGCGAGCGCGCCAAAGGCTGCCCGCAGGCTCACTGGACGCGAACCGCTTCGATGTCATTCTCCGCCAGGTAATCCTGCACGCTGTTCTGGCCGGCCAGATGGCCTGCGCCGACAGCAACGAAAGTGGTGCCCGGCGTATCGAGCCGCTCATCGATCCATGCGGCCCAGTTGCGGTTGCGCATGTAGAGAAGCGATTCAGCGAGCGCCGGATCTGTCAGCCCTTCGTTCATCAGCGCGGCCAATGCGTCTGCATCACCTTCAAGCCATTCAGCCACCATCTTGTCCAGCAGCGGCTTGATCTCATCGACCCCGTCAGAGGCTTCGACCAGGAACTGGATCTGCGAAGCTTGCGGCAATTCGTCAAAGATGGAAATCTGGAACTCGAGCGTTTCAAGCGCTTGCTGTTCCTTCTCGCCCGCGCGCGCCAGGATAACCTGCTCGACACCGGCATCGGGGGAATAGCCTTGCTGGAGCAGTGGCAGCATGCTCATCATCATCCCCGCATACCACGGTTCGAACTGGTCAAATGCCGGCGCTGGCAAGCCCAGCTTCCCCATCGCCATTTCGTAGCTCGCCAGTTGTTCTTCATCCATCAGGCTGCGCAAGGTGGTTCCTTGCGGCAGCACGCCCTTGTTCATGACTAGCGACTGCATCTGTTGCGCCATTTCAGGGCCCATCTTGATCTCGGTCACGATGCTGCCAGACTCCGCCAGGGCGTTCTCGATGGGAGACGTAATCCACTCGACATCCTTGGGAAGCGCATGAACTGTACCGAACAGGTATATCGTGGTGTCTTCGTCAGCGACTTTCCACAATGCCGGTGCGGCGGGTTGAGCCTCTTCCACTGCAGCTTCCACTGCAGCGTCCGATGCCGTTGCTACAGAGCTGTCTTGCTGGGCGCAGGCCGGCACCGCAAACATCACGGTCGCAGAGAAAAAAGTGGCGGATAGTTTACGGGTCAACGCGTTCATCAATCGGTTCCTGTCCTTGGCAGTGAAGGGTCCTTGCTATTCCTATGGTGGCTGAACGCTCAATGAAAAGGGTTGATCCCGCGGTAGGCATAAGGATCGGTGTATAAGTCCGTTGTGCGCAAATGCCGCGATGCAGCATTGACGGTGGGCAGGGGTTACGCCATGGGCGCTGCCCATGAGTTTCGAACCGCCCAAGCGTGACCCGAAGCGGTCATTTCAGGACATGATCCTTGCGCTCCATGATTTCTGGAGTGCGAAGGGATGCCTGATCCTGCAGCCATATGACATGCGGATGGGTGCGGGCACATTTCACACCGCCACGACGCTGCGCGCGCTGGGGCCGGAGCCGTGGAATGCTGCCTTTGTGCAACCATGTCGCCGCCCGACCGATGGCCGCTACGGCGAAAACCCCAACCGATTGCAGCATTACTATCAGTATCAGGTGATCCTGAAACCCAGCCCGCCCGATATCCAGCAATGGTATCTCGACAGCCTGAAAGTGATCGGGATCGATCCGCTGCGGCACGACATCCGCTTTGTCGAGGATGACTGGGAGAGCCCGACACTGGGCGCATGGGGCCTGGGCTGGGAAGTGTGGTGTGACGGGATGGAAGTCACGCAGTTCACCTATTTCCAGCAGATGGGCGGGTTTGACTGCAAGCCGGTCGCAGGCGAGCTGACTTACGGGCTCGAGAGGCTCGCCATGTATATCCAGGGCGTCGACAATGTGTATGACCTCGACTTTAATGGTCGCGGCGTTTCGTATGGCGAGGTCTTTCTCGAAAACGAGAAGCAGATGTCGAAGTGGAACTTCGAAGTCGCTGACACAGACTCGCTGTTTGACCTGTTCAATAAGGCCGAGGCGGAGTGCAAGAACGCGCTTTCGGCAAATGTGCCGATTGCCGCCTATGAGCAGGCCGTCGAGGCGAGTCACATCTTCAACCTGCTGCAGGCGCGCGGCGTGATCAGCGTTCAGGAACGTGCGAGCTATATGGGCCGGGTTCGCGATCTGGCGCGGGGCAGCTGCGAAGCGCATATGGCGAAGGAAGCCGCGGGCTGGGCCGAGAAATATCCGGAGTGGTCGAAATGACGCCTATGACCACCCCGTGCGCTCCTGCGGAAGCAGGAGCCCAGATGCACCATGGACTCCTGCTTTCGCAGGAGATCACAGCGGAGGTGCACCATGGCTGATTTCCTCCTTGAGCTTCTCTCTGAAGAAATCCCGGCGCGGATGCAGGCTGGCGCGCGCGCTGAGTTGGAAAAGCTGTTCCGCCGCGAGATGGACGCCGCCGGTGTTGCTGCGGGCGAACTTACCGTTTGGTCAACCCCGCGCAGACTGGCGCTGATTGCACGCGATTTGCCGACTGAAACCGAGGCTGTCAGCGAGGAAGCCAAGGGGCCGCCGGAAGGTGCGCCGGATAAGGCGATCGATGGTTTCTGCCGCAAGAATGGCGTAACACGCGAGCAGCTCGAACTGCGCGACGTGAAGGGCCGCAACACATACTTCGCGGTGATCGAGAAGCCGGGCAGGGCGGTGAAGGATGTCCTCGCCGAAACGATCCCGGCGATCATCCGCGATTTCGCGTGGCCAAAGTCAATGCGCTGGGGCGACGCCTCGATCAGCACCGAAAGCCTTAGATGGGTGCGTCCTTTGTCCGGTATTGTTGCGTTGCTCGACGGCGACGTGGTCAACTGTGATGTGCAGGGCATTGAGGCAGGCCGGACTACTGTCGGCCATCGCTTCCATTCGGATGGTGCGATCACCATCGGTTCAGCGGATGATTACGCCGACAAGCTGCGCGCAGGTCATGTGATTGTCGATCATGAAACTCGAGAGCGCTATATCGCTCAGGAAGCTGAGAAGCTGGCTGAGGTCGTTGGCCTAAAGTTGATCGAAGATCGGGGACTGGTCGTAGAAAATGCTGGCCTTACAGAGTGGCCGGCGCCCATCCTCGGTTATTTCGACGAGAGCTATCTCGATGTTCCGCCAGAGGTCATCCAGTTGACCGCGCGAGTGAACCAGAAGTATTTTGTGTGCACACGAGCCTTCGCGAAGGCGGGGGCCTCCAAAGATGGAGCGCAATCGAATGAGGTCCCCGCCTCCGCGGGGACTCCCGAATTGGCCAACGCGTTTGTGTGCACAGCGAACATCGTGGCGGAAGACCCGGCGGTGGTGGTCGATGGCAACCGCAAGGTGCTCGCCGCGCGCCTCAGCGATGCGCGGTTCTTCTGGGAACTGGACCAGAAGACGACGCTCGCGGACCACGCGAAGAAGCTGGAGCGGATCACCTTCCACGAGAAGCTCGGCACTGTCGCCGACAAGGTCGAGCGCGTCGCCAAGCTGGCGCGTTGGTTAGTGGAAGAGGGGATTGTTCGTCCGTGCGCTCCTGCGGAAGCAGGAGCCCAGAGCGGCTCTGGACTCCGGCTTTCGCCGGAGATCACGAAAGAGGAATTAGCCGACCTAGCCGAACAGGCTGCGCGCCTGTGCAAGGCCGATCTCGTCACCGAAATGGTGGGCGAATTCCCCGAGCTGCAAGGCCTGATGGGCGGATATTACGCCGAGAAGGAAGGCCTGCCTCAGGAGGTCGCCGACGCCATCCGCGATCACTACAAGCCGGTTGGGCAGGGCGACGAAGTGCCAACCGCGCCGGTAACGGTGGCGGTGAGCCTCGCGGATAAGATGGATACGTTGATGTGCTTTTTCGCCATCGATGAAAAGCCCACGGGATCCAAAGCTCCCTTTGCGCTTCGACGTGCGGCCCTGGCAGTCATCCGACTGCTCGAATCCAACCGGTTGCGCCTCAACCTCTCATCCGTTCATGCTGAGCTTGTCGAAGCATCGTCCTTTTCTTCTGAAGAAAAGAGCAGCCCTTCGACAGGCTCAGGGCGAACGGAAGGGGGTGAATTGCTCGACTTCTTCGCCGACCGCCTCAAGGTCCAGCAGCGCGAAGCGGGCGTCCGTCACGATCTGATCGATGCCGTGTTCGCGTTGGGCGGTGAAGACGATCTCGTCCGTCTGCTCGCTCGGGTGAAGGCGCTGCAAAGCTTCATCGAGACCGACAACGGCGCAAACCTGCTCGCCGGATACAAGCGCGCGGCCAATATCCTGAAGAAGGAAAACTGGGGAGCCGAGCCCGCACATACCGGCGATGAAGACCCGCTGGAGAATGTCGATGACCCTGAAATGCGCGAAATCTATGCGGCGCAGGTCTCGGAGCTTTCCTACACGCCCGAACCGAGCGAAAAGGCGTTGATCGATGCGCTCGATACCGCCGAGCCCAAAGCTGCGGCGGCTATCGAAAAGGAAGATTTCGCAGGTGCCATGTCTGCGCTAGCGAGCTTGCGGGCACCGATCGACCGGTTCTTTGAAGATGTGATTGTGAACGCCGAAGAAAAGGATGTGCGCGCGGCCCGTCTCACACTGCTAGCGCGCTTCCGCGATGCGGTGCATCAGGTGGCGGATTTCAGCCGCATCGAGGGGTAGGAATTTTGGGCCCATGGACTGTGTTCCATGTGTTCCATCCTGTAGGATTACAGTCCTAAAGTAGCGAAGCGATAGGACACGAAAGATAGGACATAACGGCATGAAAACGGTCTACACTTTCGGCGGAAATGCGGATCACAGCGATGAACGCCAGAAGGACAAGACCGTAACCGGCGGCAAGGGTGCGAACCTGGCTGAAATGGCGAGCATTGGCTTGCCGGTCCCTCCCGGTTTCACGATCACTACTGAAGAATGTGTGAAATACCTGCAGGAAGGCGCTGAATTCTCGGATGATCTTCGTGCACAGGTGGCCGAAGCGCTGAAGCACATCGAAGCGACTGTCGGCAAGAGTTTCGGCGATGCGAGCGATCCGCTGCTGGTTTCGGTCCGCTCTGGCGCGCGGGTCTCGATGCCCGGCATGATGGACACCGTGCTCAACCTCGGACTCAATGATGCGACGGTGGAGGGGCTTTCAAACGCTTCAGGCGACGAACGCTTCGCCTGGGACAGCTATCGCCGCTTCATCCAGATGTATTCGGACGTGGTGCTGGGGCTCGATCACGGACTGTTCGAAGAAGCGCTGGAAATCGCCAAGGAAGACAAGGGCTATTACGCCGACACCGAGATGGAGGCGGACGACTGGAAGGACCTCGTCGCCGAATACAAGGCGTTGGCGGAAAAGGAACTGGGCCATCCGTTCCCGCAGGATGTGACCGAGCAGCTGTGGGGCGCGATCCGCGCCGTGTTCGACAGCTGGGATAGCGACCGGGCCAAGGTGTATCGCCGCTTGAATGACATACCCGCCGATTGGGGCACAGCCGTCAACGTGCAGGCGATGGTATTCGGCAATATGGGCGACACTTCGGCCACGGGCGTGGCTTTCACCCGGGATCCCGCCACCGGCAACCGCGCTTACTACGGCGAGTATCTGATCAACGCGCAGGGTGAAGACGTGGTGGCGGGCATCCGCACGCCGCAATACCTCACCAAGTCTGCGCGCGAAGCGGCCAATGCCAAGCCGCTCAGCATGGAAGAGGCGATGCCGGATGCCTATGCCGAGCTCGCCCGCGTGTTCGACCTGCTCGAAACGCATTACAAGGACATGCAGGACATCGAATTCACCGTGCAGCAGGGCACGTTGTGGATGCTGCAGACCCGCAGCGGCAAGCGCACCGCGAAGGCGGCGCTGAAGATGGCGGTCGACATGGTCAATGAAGGCCTGATCGACGAGACAACCGCGATCCTGCGGGTCGATCCGATGGCGCTGGACCAATTGCTGCACCCAACGCTTGATCCCAAGGCGCACCGCGACATCCTGACCACCGGCTTGCCTGCATCGCCGGGCGCGGCGAGCGGCAAGATCGTGCTCGATGCCGACACAGCCGAGCAATATGCCGCGCGCAGCGAGAAAGTGATCCTGGTGCGGGTGGAGACTTCGCCTGAAGACATCCACGGGATGCACGCGGCGCAAGGCATTCTGACCGCGCGAGGCGGCATGACGTCGCACGCAGCGGTCGTGGCGCGCGGGATGGGGCGTCCTTGTGTGTCCGGCGCCTCGGCGGTGTCGATCGACCGCGCCAGCAAGACGCTGCGGATCGGCAATCGCGAGCTGAAAGAGGGCGATGTCATCACTATCGATGGCAGCAATGGCCAGGTGATGGCGGGCGAAGTTCGCACCGTCGAGCCGGAGCTTGCGGGCGATTTCGGCACGCTGATGGAGTGGGCTGACAAGCACCGCCGGATGAAAGTCCGCACCAATGCGGAAACACCGGCAGACTGTAAGATGGCCCGGCAGTTTGGCGCAGAAGGGATCGGCTTGTGCCGGACCGAGCATATGTTCTTCGACGCTGGCCGGATTCGTGCGGTGCGCCAGATGATCCTGGCCGAAGACGAGAAGACCCGCCGCGCCGCGCTGGACGAGCTTTTGCCCGAACAGCGCGCGGATTTCCGCGAGATATTCGAAGTGATGAGCGGTTTGCCCTGCACAATCCGCCTGCTCGATCCGCCGTTGCATGAATTCCTGCCACATGAGGATGCGGATTTTGCCGAACTGGCCGACGCAACTGGATTGGGTGTCGATCACTTGAAGCGGCGCGCGGGCGAGTTGCACGAATTCAACCCGATGCTGGGCCATCGCGGATGTCGCTTGGGGATCACTTTCCCGGAAATCTACGAGATGCAGGCACGCGCCATCTTCGAGGCGGCGTGCGAAGTGGCCAAGGCTTCCGGCGAAGCGCCTGTGCCAGAGATCATGATCCCGCTGGTCGCGACGAAGCGCGAGCTGGAACTGCTCAAGGCACTGATAGACAGGACTGCGAAGCAAGTATTCGAAGAAACGGGATGCCCAGTAGAATACCTCGTCGGCACCATGATCGAGCTGCCGCGTGCCGCGCTGATGGCAGGCGAAATCGCGCAGGAAGGCGCGTTTTTCAGCTTTGGCACCAATGATCTCACGCAGACGACGCTGGGTGTTTCGCGCGATGACAGTGCGCGTTTCCTCGCGCCTTATGTGGACAAGGGGATCTTCCCCCGAGACCCCTTCGTCAGCCTCGACATTGAGGGCGTCGGCCAGCTGGTCGAGATGGCGGCAGAGCGGGGCAGGGCAACGCGGCCTGGCATCAAGCTGGGCATTTGCGGCGAACACGGCGGCGATCCGGCCAGCATCGCCTTCTGCGAAGAAGTCGGCCTCGACTATGTCAGCGCGTCACCATATCGCGTGCCGATCGCAAGGCTAGCTGCGGCGCAGGCAGCGTTGAAATAGTGAGAGCTAACGCCAGCCAGTGAGCGTGAGAATCTGGAAGGTCTCAGTGACCTTCCCGTCGTCTTCGCGAAGCTCGTCAAACTTCGCATGTGCGCGGGCAAGGCCGGCCTTTCCGACATAGGGCGCGGGCGATTGCAGGGCCGAATTTAGCGCCTGTTCGCGCAAGTCGGATATCAATCGCTCAAGCGAGGAATATCGCACTGTCAGCTTGTGCGTATCGACCACCTGCTTTGCAAAACCCGCACGCTCGAGCAGGGCAGTTGCCGCGCGATCGTCAATCTGCGGATGAATGCGCGCAGCCGGGCGATCCCCATCAGCGGCCATCATGATCTCGCGCAATGCAGTGAGGCTGCCCGCACCAACGATCTGCGCGATCATCAGGCCGCCCGGAGCCAATGCGCCCCGAGTATGAACAAGCGCGCCGGGCAAATCGTTGACTGTGTCCAAGCGTCCAAGCGAAACGATGAGATCAAAATCCGAGCCAGTGATTGGCTGTTCCTCTCCAAGCTCGGGCATAGCTTGGACCTTGCCTGACTTCCCAAGCACTGTGGCAAGCTCGCGCATTTCATGCCCGATCAACAGCGTCTTGCGCGCTTCGTGGCGCATGAAGTCCAAACGCTCGATCAGGTCATCCTGCATCTCGTCATAAAGCCAGCTTGCGGCACCGCCGCGCTTTGAAAGCTGCGCTGCTCGCTGCGCTCTGAGCGAGCGCCGGCGGTTGGAGAAGATACGCGGAACTTGATGTTGGTTCATCGATATCTCCCTGCCGCGCTTGCGTGTTTCGCGCAAGCGGTGCAGCTTGTGCGAATGGGTCGCGCCACCACAATTTCTGCCTTTGCAAGGGATGCGTTCGCGCCGCTGATCGATCTTGTCTTTCCACCGCGGTGTCCGCTTTGCGGAGAGGCTCTGGCGACGCAAACCGGTTTGTGCAGCGCGTGCTGGGCAGACCTCGCGATCCCGACAGAGCCCGCCTGCAGCACATGTGCGCGGCCATTTCCGCCAGGCGTGGAGGGTGGTGCGGCGCAATGCGCGGTTTGCCTTGCTGATCCACCGCTCCATTCAGGGATCGCCGCAGCAACGCTTTATAATGATGCTTCGCGCAAGCTGATCCTTGCGTTCAAGCACGGCCGCAAGATCGCGCTAGCTGAACAGTTGGGACAATTGATGGCGGCGAAACTGCCTGAGCCGGATGGGCAGCCGCCATTGCTTGTCCCTGTTCCGCTGCACCGTTGGCGGCTTTGGCGGCGGGGGTTCAATCAAGCGGCTTTGCTGGCGCGCAGCCTTGAAAAGCACGGCAAAGGTAGGGTGGCAGTCGACGTGCTGGTCCGACAAAAGTCCACGCCAATGCTGGGCGGGATGCGGCGCAAAGCACGTGAACGCGCGCTCAAGGGTGCGATAGCCATCAACCGGCGCTGGGCGAATCGGTTGAAGGGGCGTGACGTAATTCTGGTTGACGATGTTCTGACCAGTGGAGCGACAAGCAATGTTTGCGTCAAGGCGCTGCGCAAGGCTGGCGTCCGTTCGGTGAAGGTAGCGTGCTTTGCACGGGTACTTAATGAAGCACTCGGGGAACAAGCGGAGGGACACACTGCGGAAAACATAACGCCCGAGGTCACTAAGACCCTGGGCGCCACGTGACGAAATCAATCGGACCAGCTTCGTCGAAGCTTGGCAGCCACCCCCTATTAGGCTGCCGTGGTCCTATCCCTCATCGTTCAATCAGGAGAGCGTTCACCCCATTGGAGAGCATCATCCTGACTTACCCCCTGAACCTGGCGCTCATGCGGCACCTTTGTTCGGTGGACGAGCCGAAGCTCGCGGTGCAGTAAGTCTCATTAGGCAGGGATTCTTTGAAGCGTGAATCGTGCGCGCCATGGATTTTGCAGCGTATCTGTGGTTATCCTGCAACAAGTAGTCGCATTAGAACACCCGTTCATCGAAAGGAACATTTGTGCAGCAATCGAGCGGTGAGGATAGCGCGCCGGACACTACCTTGGAACTCAGGCCGAAGTTCGACGGGGCAGGTTTACTGACCGCGGTAGTGGTCGACAAGGCCACCAACGACGTTTTGATGGTCGCACATATGAACCGGGAAGCGCTCGATGCGACGCTGACGAGCGGGTTCGCGCATTTTTACTCGCGCTCGCGGCAAAAGCTATGGAAGAAGGGCGAGACGTCAGGAAATGTGCTTGAGGTTGCCGAGGTACGGATCGATTGCGACCAGGATGCCGTGCTGGTTATGGCCATGCCAGCAGGCCCGGCGTGCCATACAGGCGCTGTGTCCTGCTTCTATCGCCGGATTGATGGCAAGGGTCTCGTAAGGGTCAAATCTTGACGCTAACGTAAAGGTAAGCTATGGCGTGATCATGGCTACCGCACCTGCAAACCCGAACAACGGCGAAGACGCGCGCAAGCATTCCGGCGCGCATATCGACCGTCCTGACAAGCACGCTCGTGAACAATTCTCGATCTCTGATCTGACTTCAGAGTTCGATTGCACCGCACGCGCTTTGCGTTTCTACGAAGACGAAGGGCTGATCTCGCCAGCGCGTGTTGGCCTGACCCGCGTCTACTCGAAACGTGATCGAGCGCGGCTTGCGTGGATCATGCGTGCGAAGAATGTCGGCTTCAGCCTCAACGAAATCCGCGAAATGATCGATCTCTACGATCTTGATGATGGCCGTGTTGAGCAGCGCCGCGTCACGATCGAGAAATGCAAGGCGCATGTCGCAAAGCTGAAAAGACAGCGCGCTGACATCGATTCGTCGATCAAGGAACTGACAGAATTCGTGAAGCAGATCGAAGAGCTTGATCCAGGCAGGTAACCCGCGCCATCCCCCAAATACAATTCCCACAAGGACACAAAGATGCCCACTTATAACGCACCCAACCGCGATTTCCGCTTCGTTATCAACGAAATGCTCGAGCTTGAAAGCTACGGCAATATGCCCGGCTTCGAAAACGCAACCGAAGATCTGATCAACTCGATTCTCGAGGAAGGCGGCAAATTCACTTCCGAAGTGATCGCGCCGCTCAATCAGATTGGCGATCTTCAGGGCTGCACCCGTCACGAAGATGGATCGGTAACAACGCCGCCGGGCTTCAAGGAAGCGTTCGACCAATATCGCGAAGCGGGATGGGGCACGCTGACTCAGCCGGAAGAACTGGGCGGGCAGGGCTTGCCGCATGTGATCGGCTTTGCGCTGAAGGAGATGATGTCTTCCGCGAACCAGTCATTCGGCATGTATCCGGGCCTTACCAACGGCGCGATCGAAGCGATCAAGGCGAAGGGCACGCCTGAACAGAAGGAAATGTACCTGCCGAACATGGTATCCGGCCAGTGGACCGGCACAATGAACCTGACAGAACCGCATTGCGGAACGGACCTTGGCATGATCCGCACCAAGGCGGAACCGCAGGGCGACGGCAGCTATCGCATTACTGGCACAAAGATCTTCATCTCTGCCGGTGAACATGACATGGCAGAGAATATCATCCACCTGGTGCTGGCCAAGACCCCGGGTGCACCGGACAGTTCGAAGGGCATCTCCCTGTTCGTGGTCCCCAAATTCCTCGTCAATGACGATGGATCGCTGGGCGAGCGGAACGGCGTGAGCTGCGGTTCGATCGAACACAAGATGGGCATCCACGGTAATGCCACTTGCGTGCTCAATTATGATGATGCGATCGGCTGGATGGTCGGCGAGGAGAACAAAGGCCTCGCCGCGATGTTCATCATGATGAATGAAGCGCGTCTCGGCACTGGCATGCAGGGCTATGCGCAGGCCGAAGTCGCATATCAGAATGCGGTGGCATACGCGCTTGACCGGCGTCAGGGCAGGGCGCTTACCGGCCCGGCAGAGCCCGACGAGCGGGCCGATCCGATCATCGTCCACCCTGATGTTCGCCGCATGCTGATGGATGCCAAGGTTTTCACCGAGGGTTCGCGCGCATTCTGCCTTTGGACGGCATTGCTGGCCGATCTTTCCGAAAAGGCACCGACCGAGGAAGAGCGCGAAAAGGCGCATGACATGCTCAGCCTGGTAACCCCTGTGATCAAGGGATACTCGACTGACAAAGGCTATGAAACGGCCACCAACATGCAGCAGGTCTTCGGCGGGCACGGCTATATCGAGGAATGGGGCATGAGCCAGTTCGTTCGCGATGCCCGCATTGCGCAGATCTATGAAGGGGCCAACGGTATTCAGGCGATGGACCTTTGCGGCCGCAAGCTCGGTCAAAAAGGCGGGGCAACGATCCAAGCCTTCTTCGCGATGATCGATGAAGAGATCGCGGCGGCCAAGGAAAATGAAGCGCTGGCAGATATCGCGACCCGTCTGGAAAAGGCGCTCGGCGAACAAAAGGCCGCCACCATGTGGTTCATGCAGAACGGCATGGCCAATCCGAACAATCTGGGTGCCGGCGCACATCACTATATGCACATCATGGGTATCGTGATTCTGGGCTTCATGTGGCTGAAGATGGCGAAGGTTGCCGCGGCAAAGCTGGCAGCGGGCAGCGATGACAAAGCATTCTACGAAGCAAAACTGGTTTCAGCGCGCTATTATGCCGAAAGACTGCTTCCTGATGCAGGTGCCCTGCGTCGCAAGCTCGAAGCGGGCAGCGAAGCCATGATGGCGCTAAGCGAAGACGCTTTCGCGACTGCCGCTTAAGACGTCAAACCCTGAAGATGGGGAGGGCGTTGCCTATGCGGCAGCGCCCTTTCTATTTTTCCAGCACCTCATCGAACAGACTAAGCATGGCGGACCAACTCTGGCGATCCGCGCTGGCATCATAAGCCACAGCGTCGAATGGCTTAAGGTCATTCGCAGGATCGGTGAAGCCGTGGACGGCAGAAGAATAGATGTGCATGTGCCAATCCGCCCCTGCAAGATCCATCTCTTCCATGAATGACTGGACTTGGACTCTGGGAACCAGCGGGTCCTTGTTGCCATGGCAAACAAGAATGCGCGGCTTTATCGTGCCCCGTTTCGCCGGTCGCTTGGTGTCGAGCAAACCGTGAAAGCTCACTACCGCGGCAAGGTCGGCTCCATCCCGGGCCAGTTCCAGCACCGCTTGCCCGCCCATGCAGAACCCGATTGCAAACATGGGCAGATCAGGCGCTTGCTTATGCAATGCTGCCAGTCCGGCATGCAATCTGGCGCGGTAGTTGTCCGTATCGGCGCGAAGCTTTTCAGCGAGTGGAGGACCGGGATTGTTCTCGGTCACTTCCTTGCCATAGAAATCCATCACCATGGCGAGATATCCCATATCGGCCAAAGCGCTCGCTTTCTCTGCAACGCGCGGTGTGATGTTATGGATTGTCGGGAATAACGCTACCAGCGCCCGCGGCTTCCCTTCAGGGCGCGCGATATTCCCGGCAAGCTCCAGATTGCCGTCACTATACGCAACTGTTTCCAGCGTCATTCGACCGGCAGGAAATCAGGCACAGAGAGATAACGCTCGCCAGTGTCATAGTTGAAGCCGAGAACCCGCGTTCCCGCAGGCAGATCTTTGACCTTCTGCGCAATTGCGGCGAGTGTCGCGCCTGAAGATATGCCCACCAGCATGCCTTCTTCGCTCGCGGCACGACGCGCCATTTCCTTGGCATCTTCCGGGTCGACTTGAATCGCACCGTTGATCGCCTGCGTGTGCAAATTGCCGGGAATAAAGCCAGCGCCAATACCCTGAATCGGATGCGGCCCAGGCTGCCCGCCGCTGATCACCGGGCTAAGTGTCGGCTCGACTGCATAGGCCTTCATCTCGGGCCATTCGCGCTTTAACACTTCGGCACACCCGGTCAGATGCCCACCGGTGCCTACACCTGTAATCAGCAATGCCGGAGGTGCGTCGGCGAAATCGGCGATGATTTCCCTGGCAGTGGTCTTGGCGTGCACTTTCCAGTTGGCTTCGTTGTCGAACTGGCTGGGCATCCACGCGCCATCGGTCGCTTCAACCAACTCGGTTGCACGCTCGATTGCGCCTTTCATGCCCTTTTCCTTGGGTGTGAGGTCGAATGTCGCTCCATAGGCCAGCATCAAGCGGCGGCGTTCGAGGCTCATGCTTTCAGGCATGACCAGTACCAGCTTGTAGCCTTTCACCGCAGCCACCATCGCCAATCCGATCCCGGTATTGCCGCTGGTCGGTTCGATGATGGTGCCGCCGGGCTTCAACGCACCGCTCGCCTCTGCATCCTCAATCATGGCAAGCCCGATACGATCCTTGATCGAGCCACCCGGATTGGCCCGTTCGCTCTTGATCCAGACTTCGTGATCGGGAAACAGGCGCGACAGGCGGATGTGCGGTGTGTTGCCGATCGTTTCGAGGATGTTTGCGGCTTTCATGTCAGGCCTCCTGGGGTTTGGACTGTTTTTCTGCTTCTACCACCTCTTCTGGCGGATCGAAGGTCTTTGTGGTGCGTAGGACCGGGAAGATGCGGCTCCACAATGCCACGGTTACGATAGCACCGATCCCGCCAGCAACAACAGCGGCGACAGGGCCGATCAGGAAGGCAAGCCCGCCCGAGAAGGCATCGCCGCCTTCATTGGAGGCGCTGATGGTCAGCAAGCTCACTGACGACACCCGGCCGCGCTTGTCATCGGGTGTGTGGAGCTGGATCAGTGATTGGCGGATATAGACGCTGAACATGTCAGCTGCGCCAACAATGAACAGCATGGCCAAGCTGAGCGGCATGGATGTCGAAAGCCCAAAGATAATGGTGGCGACGCCAAAGACGGCCACTGCCCACAGCATCTTGGGCCCGACATTGGTCTCAAGCGGCCGAAAGCTGAAGTATGCGGCTGTCACCACTGCGCCAACGGCGGGCGCCATGGCCAGCTGGCTGAGCCCGGTCGCGCCGACCTCCAGAATGTCGCGCGCGTAAATCGGGAATAGCGCGGTCGCGCCGGCCAGAAATACCGCGAACAGATCGAGTGTGATTGCGCCAAGCACCATCTTGTTGCGGATCACATAGGATACGCCGTCGACGATCGCGCCAATCGGGCGCTGATCCTTGCGCATGGCGGGCTGCGGAACCTTGCCGATCAGGCTCAGCGCGGTGACAGAAACCGCAAACAGCGCAGCTGCAGCGGTATAGGGAAGGGCGGGTGACACGACATAGAGATAGCCGCCAAGCGCCGGCCCTCCGATCATGCCGGTCTGCCATGCGATGCTCGACAATGCGATGGCATTGGGCAGGATAGCCTTGGGCACCAGATTAGGCGCAAGCGCGGATAGGGCAGGCCCGTTGAATGCGCGCGCTATGCCCAGCACCACAGCAATCGCAAACAGCACTTGCAGGCTGATTGTGCCTTGCCAGGTGGTCCAGGCAAGCAGCAATGCGGACAGCAACTGCGCCGAAACCGTCAAGCGAGCAAGGCTGCGCCGGTCGAACCTGTCAGCAGCAAGTCCAACAAATGGCGTGAGCACGAACAGCGGCAGAAATTGCAGCAGGCCGATCAGCGCGAGATAGCCCGCCGATGTCTGTTCATCCAGGCCGCTATCGCGCGCTATGCTGTAGGTTTGCCAGCCGATTATCAGCAGCATGGCATATTGCGCCAGCGTCATGCTGAGGCGGCTGATCCAGTAATTGCGGAAGTTGGCGACACGCAGCGGGTGCTGCGACTCGCCTGAGGTGCCGGATGAAGTGTTTCCCTCGCTCACGAAAGCGCCATGGCAGGGGCGAGGGCCGCTGCCAAGGCTGCAAAACTATGCGGATTTTTAGAGGAGCTTTTTAGCGTAGCCTGCGCAAGCGTGGATTGGGCTGAAGCTCGTCAATAATCGCAAGGAAATCATCCAGGCGGATAATCCGCTCGAACTGGAAGCCGGCGCGTTCATCGCGGTTCCAGATCACATAGGCTTCGATCCGGCCAACAACCGGCAATCGGATGATCACGCGGTCCCCGCGCTGCAAGCCTTCGGCATTGTCGACCATGAAGCCGTGTGCAGAAAGGTTTGCGACATGCAGCTTAAGATCGCCCAAGCGACGATGCTCGGCAATGACCGGGAAATCAACCGGATGACGCGCCGCGCGGCGCAGATCGGTGACGCTGAGATTGGCTCCGGCAGACACTGTTCACGACCTCCTTATGGGTTCTTGGGGCGCTTATGCGCTGCAAAGGCTGACATTTGGTTAAGGCAAACTGCGGGAATTCGCACTTTATGCGCCAGAGTGAATGTTCTCAAAGGGCGTGCTCTGCGGCTTACAGCGGTTAACGCGTGACTACGCCGTGCTTCTTCTTGCCAAGGCTGAGCTTGCGCTGTTCGCCTTCCGCGACTTCGACGAGGAATCCCGGGTCAGTGATCGCCGCATCATCCAGCTTGACTGCGCCTTCAGCGATCTTGCGCTTGGCTTCGCCGTTCGAGGCTGTGAAGCCGATCGCGGTGAGCAGGGCACCGATCCGCATACCATCCGCACCTACCGCAATGGTTGGCAGGTCTTGACCTGCACCGCCGCCGGCGAATGTTTCCTGTGCAGTGGCCTCGGCACCCTTGGCAGCCTCTTCGCCGCGGACCAGCTTGGTCACTTCGTTCGCGAGCACGACTTTGGCTTGGTTGATCTCTGCACCTTCCAGCGCTTCGAGCCGGGCGATCTCATCAAGCGGCAAGTCTGTGAACAGACGCAGGAAGCGGCCAACATCGCGGTCATCGCAATTGCGCCAATATTGCCAGAAATCGTAGGCTGGCAGTTGGTCTTCGTTGAGCCAAACCGCCCCGGCGGCTGTCTTGCCCATCTTCGAACCATCAGCCGTGGTTAGCAACGGCGTCGTCAGCCCGAACAACTCGCGCCCCTCCATGCGGCGTGAAAGCTCCATCCCGTTGACGATGTTGCCCCATTGATCGCTACCGCCCATCTGCAAGCGGCAATCATAGCGGCGGGCCAGCTCCAGAAAGTCATAGGCCTGCAAGATCATGTAGTTGAATTCGAGGAAGGTCAGCGGCTGTTCGCGCTCAAGCCGCAGTTTGACTGAATCGAAGGTCAGCATGCGGTTGATGGTGAAATGCGGGCCCACATCGCGCAGCAGCTCGATATAGCCGAGCGTACTAAGCCATTCGTCATTATCGACCATCACTGCATCGGTTGGCCCGTCGCCGAATGTCAGCAGCCGCTCAAACACTGTGCGGATCGAAGCGATGTTCTGCCGGATCACTTCCGCCGTAAGCAGCTTGCGGCTTTCATCCTTGCCAGAGGGATCGCCAACCTTGGTCGTGCCGCCGCCCATTACCACGATCGGCTTGTGCCCGGCCTGCTGCAAGCGGCGTAGCATCATGATCTGCACCAGACTGCCCACATGAAGCGAAGGGGCGGTTGCATCGAAGCCGATATATCCTGGCACAACCTGGCTTTGCGCGAGCTTGTCTAGCCCGGCAGCATCGGTCATCTGGTGAATATAGCCGCGCTCATCGAGCAGGCGCAGGAGATCAGATTCGTAAGTGCTCATTTCGATGAGGCCACTAGCAGCGCTTTTTGCCGAGTGTAAGCCTCTTGCGGCACGGCGCGCACAGCCATAGGGCGGATTGCGATGCATAGCCTTTTTCTCCACCCGGAATGCCAAAGCGGCCCAATCACTTCAGTGACCGCCGAACTTGTTCCAACCGCTGACGGTTGCGCGGCCGAATTCCGCCTTCTCGGGGATATCTCCGCAATCAAGGTTCCTGCGCAGGCAACCCCGGTGCGCGAGGATTATCTTTGGAAGACAACCTGCTTCGAAATCTTCTGGCAGCCTGATGGCGGGCAATGGTATCGCGAATTCAACCTCTCGCCTTCGTCGAAATGGGCTTGCTACGATTTTGACGATTTCCGGCTGAATTCGCACGATGGCGCGGTTGAAGCGATTGCCGTGGCGAGTGCTCACAGCGACACGGAACTGGTCTTGCGCGCGAGCATCGCATCTCAGCTGCGCGACCCTGCTCAAGTCGCGCTTAATGCGATTGTCGAAGATATGCAGGGCAATATCCAGTTTTGGGCGCTGGCTTTTCCAGGCGGGAAGCCGGAGTTTCACAGCGAAGTGTGCCGTCAACTGCGCGTGGAGCGAAAATCATGAAGTTCGGTATCGATCGCCTGTTGAGTGAGCCCGAATTGCTGCGCGAACTGGAGGGCAGACGCGTAGCTCTCGTGGCGCATCCGGCTTCGGTGACCGCAGACCTCACGCATAGCCTCGACGCGTTGATTGCTGCAGGGGTGAACGTCACCAGCGCATTCGGGCCGCAGCACGGCCTGAAGGGCGACAAGCAAGACAATATGGTCGAGACTGCGGACGAGACCGATCCGCAATACGGCATTCCCGTGTTCTCGCTCTATGGTGAAGTGCGCCGCCCGACCGGCCAGATGATGTCGAGCGCGGATGTGTTCCTGTTCGACCTTCAGGATCTGGGATGTCGCATCTACACCTTTGTCACAACACTGCTTTATCTGCTTGAAGAAGCTGCCAAATCGGGAAAGAGCGTGTGGGTGCTAGATCGGCCCAATCCAGCTGGCAGGCCGGTTGAAGGCACACTGTTGGTGCCGGGGCAGGAGAGCTTTGTCGGTGCTGCACCCATGCCGATGCGCCACGGGCTGACCATGGGCGAGATGGGGCACTGGTTTACTCGGCACTTAGGCCTGGATGTCGATTATCGGGTGATCGAGATGCACTATTGGCTGCCGGAAGCCTCGCCCGGCTTTGGGTGGCCGCAAGACCAGATCTGGATCAATCCGTCGCCCAATGCCGCAAATGTGAACATGGCGCGGGCCTATGCCGGCACAGTAATGCTGGAAGGGACGACGCTTTCCGAGGGGAGGGGGACCACGCGTCCGCTCGAAGTCCTGTTCGGCGCACCCGATGTGGATGCCAAAGCGGTGCTCGCGGAAATGTGGAAACTGGCGCCTGACTGGATGGAAGGTTGCGCAATTCGCGAATGCTGGTTCGAGCCGACCTTCCATAAGCACGCAGGATCACTCTGCAATGCATTGATGATCCACGCAGAAGGTGGCTTCTACAATCACGACACCTTCAAGCCGTGGCGCTTGCAGGCGCTTGCGTTCAAGGCCATCCGAAATCTCTACCCGGATTACGACTTGTGGCGCGATTTCCCCTATGAGTATGAGCTGGATCGCCTCGCCATCGATGTTATCAATGGCGGGCCGGGCTTGCGCTTATGTGTGGATGATTCCGCGTCAAAACCGCCTGACCTTGATGCGCTCGCTTCAGCTGATGAAGCGGCGTGGATCGCAGACGTTAGGGGCTTGCTGCTTTATTGATCTGGTTCTCGCGCCGGCTGTACCCATTCAACCAATACGAAACTGATCAACATCAGCAGATACCAGCTCCCTAGTTTTGAAGGACTGACCATTTCCCACTCAGCTTCCTGCCCCGGATAATTCCACGCATTTGCAAAAGTTGCGATGTTTTCTGCAAACCAGATAAATATGGCTACGAGCCCGAAACCGACCAGCAATGGCATCCAGCGGTGCGCGCGGAAATTGCGGAAATGGACTCGCGTTCGCCAAAACAGCAAGGCGGTCGCCGCAAAAAGGGCATAGCGTATGTCCCAGAACCAGTGATGGGCGAAGAAATTGATGTAGATCGCCGCCGCCAACAGCCAAAATGTGCAGCACGCTCGCTTCCGGATATGTCCATGATCCTGCTGCTGTCTTGAACAGTTCCATGACCGTGCCCACCACATGGAAGATCAGGATTACCCTCGCTTCGCGCCAGGTTTCGAGCCGGAATGCGAGCATCCCAGCCTGGATGGCGACAGCAGACAGTGTTAGAAAATCGTATCGATGCAGCGGCGCGTTGTCGGGATAAAACAAGTGGGTGGCGAGCAGCAGCGCCAGCAATAACCCGCCAAACAGACACGCCGAAGCCTGCTTGAAACCAAAGAGCAGGAATTCGTATAACCACAGCCGCCAACCGGTGCTGGGATCAAAGGCCTCTATCCGTTGCCGTACTGCATGATATCGCGAATGCTGTGCGGGCGCAGACTGGCTCATTCAAGCTCGACATAGTCCTGCACGTCGGCATCCCATTGGAACGCCGCGCCATATTCGCGGTCAATCAGTGGCAGCCAGCGATCATCTGCATTCAAGACCTTCCCGATTGCGATGTACATCGGCCCTTCGCCGCGCTGCTCATCATCGGCGATCGCTTCGCTGGTTCCCCTGATGCGCCAGCCGCTATCCTCATACTCGTCATCTTCGCGTGTCATATCTGGCTCTTCGCGATAGATGTAATCTGCATGGCACCGGCCTTCGACCACACAGGCGTCCACGAAGCATCTTTCCCAGTATTCGCGGCGCGGCGGGGTCTCCGGGCGCGGGTTCGAGGTGTGGAAAGCGGTTGAAATCACATGCGTTAGAGGAATTGCGACAGGCATCCCCGCTTCGATCAGCGGCATATCCGCAGGATCGCTGTCCAGCGTG
The DNA here is from genome assembly GCA_030148605.1 of Erythrobacter sp. Classification (GTDB taxonomy): domain Bacteria; phylum Pseudomonadota; class Alphaproteobacteria; order Sphingomonadales; family Sphingomonadaceae; genus Erythrobacter. Next base: position 14,010 of record JASBTD010000002.1, on the reverse strand, counting down.
CCAAAAACGACGCCATCCTCGATCAGCTCGATCAACACCCACATGCGCTCGGCATCGTATTTGGTTTCGCCTTCAGTTTGCCTCAAGATCGCTTTCACGCCGTCGCCCGGCTTGAGCGCCGCGAGCTCGATGTCATGCGGCATGAAGAAAGTGTAAGGCGCGCCTGCTGCTATCGGACGCGGATCATTCAGCGCAATTCCGGGCGGCAGGCCTTGCGAACTCAATGCCCCTGTTTCCGGCTCAATTCGCGCATTGCATCGTCAAGCCCGTCCAGCGTGAGCGGATACATCCGGTCATTCACCAGCTGTTTCAGGATCTTGGTGCTCTGTGAATAGCCCCACTGCTTCTCCGGCACCGGATTTAGCCACACCGTCGCTGGATAGGTGTCTGTCACCCGCTTCATCCAGATTGCGCCAGCTTCCTCGTTCATGTGCTCGACACTGCCGCCGGGATGAGTGATCTCATAAGGGCTCATCGCTGCGTCGCCCACGAACACAACCTTGGAGTCGTGCCCATATTTGTGGAGCACATCCCAGGTCTTGGTGCGCTCTTGCCAACGGCGCTTGTTGTCCTTCCAAACGCCTTCGTAAAGACAGTTGTGGAAGTAGAAAAACTCCAGATTTTTGAACTCGCTGGTTGCCGCACTGAAGAGCTCTTCACAAAGCTTGATAAAGGGATCCATCGATCCGCCGACATCGAGGAACAACAAGAGCTTAATGGCATTCTTGCGCTCGGGCCGCATATGGATATCGAGCCAGCCTTGCTTAGCTGTGCCATCGATGGTTGCATCGAGGTCTAGCTGGTCAGGATTGCCTTCGCGGGCGAACCGACGCAGGCGCCGCAGCGCCATCTTGATATTGCGCGTGCCCAGTTCCTTGGTGCTGTCGAGATTCTTGAACTCGCGCTTTTCCCACACCTTGATCGCGCGCTTGTGCTTGCTTTCGCCACCGATCCGAACGCCTTCCGGGTTATAGCCCGAATGTCCGAACGGCGAAGTGCCGCCTGTGCCGATCCACTTGTTGCCGCCTTCGTGGCGCTTTTGCTGTTCTTCGAGGCGCTTCTTCAGCGTCTCCATGATCTCGTCCCAGCTGCCGAGTGACTTGATCTTCTCCATCTCTTCTTCTGAGAGGAATTTTTCCGCCACGGCTTTCAGCCAGTCTTCCGGGATTTCGACGGGGTTCTGACCATAGTCGGACAGGATGCCCTTGAAGACCTTGTTGAAGACCTGATCGAAGCGGTCAATCAACCCTTCGTCTTTCACGAACGTCGCTCGCGAGAGGTAATAAAACGCCTCAGGTGTTTGCTCGATCACATCCTTGTCGAGCGCCTCAAGCAGGGTGAGGTGCTCTTTGAAGCTTGCTGAGATACCAGCAGCGCGCAGCTCGTCGACGAAATTGAAGAACATGCTGACTGCCATAACGTTGCGAATTGCAACGCGCTACCCCTGCTGAAAAGCCCTAGCGAATTTAACCAGACGCTAACCATGTCGGCTTACCAGCATGCCTTGCATACCGTGGGGGCCGCGAGAAAATGAAGCCATTCGAAGTTGATACGCAAGACGCGACAGCGTTGAACAGGATTCCTGAAAGCTGCGGTGATGTAACGGTGGGCTGCACTGATGTTGCCGGTATTGTAGAAGCGGTCATCAAATCGTCCGAAACATTGCGCGCAGAGCACACCGCCTTGCGCGGCACGGTCAGCGCCTTGGAAGCGGACCAGGCCAAGGTCGCCGAAGCAAGCGACGAAGCGCGGCTGCTTTCAGAGCGTGCGATAGAGCGCCTGGGGGAAGGCACCAGCCTGATCCAGAGCTCGCTGGGCCAGATCAACGAATTGCTCGCACTAGTGGAAGCGCTCTCGCAGCATGTGACGAGCTTTGCAGCAGCGATGGATCAGGTGCGGCGCAGCTCGAAGGATATCGAGCAGATCGCTGAAACAACCAATATCCTGGCACTCAACGCCACAATCGAAGCGATGCGCGCAGGCGAAGCCGGGCGGACGTTTGCCGTGGTTGCGGGCGAAGTGAAGAGCCTCGCCAATGATACACGCAAGGCGACTGAGGAAATCACCACCACTGTCGATGCACTTGGCAGCGAAGCGGCGCAAGTGATCGAGCGGATCGAAGCAGGCTCAAAAGCCAGCGGTGATGCCAAGGCTTCAGTTGCGCAGATCGAACGCACGATCCTGAGCGTTGGCGAGCTGGTGGAAGAGGTCGACAAACAGAATGACCAGATCGCGCGGTCAACCACGACCATCAGCGATCATGTTGTGCGGGTGCAGGATGTGCTCGACAGCTTCGATGAAGCGGCCAAGGATAACGAGACCAAGCTCGAGCGTGCCCATCGCCGCATGGAAGAATTGGAGATGACCGCCAGCGAAATGTTTGACAGCATCGTCCAGGCCGGGCTTTCACCGGAAGACAGCCTGGTGGTGGAGCAAGCGCAGACTTTCGCGCGCGAGCTGGCCGAGTTTACCGAACAAGCGATCGCCGATGGCAAGGTTGCCAAGTCCGCTTTGTTCGACCGCGTCTATAACGAGATTTCCGGCAGCAATCCCAAACGTTACCACACCAGCGGAACCGACTGGATCCACGAACACTGGCGCCCGTTCCTCGACCGCGCCAAAGCAAGCGATACACGCATTCTTGCGGCCGCCTGCACCGATGTGAACGGCTTCCTGCCAACGCACCTTACGGAGCGATCGAAAGCACCAACCGGCGAGCTTGCGCATGACACCGCGTTTTGTCGCAACGGCCGCATCATCTTCGATGGCGTGGACAAGAAAGCCAAGGTCAGCAATGCGCCTTACACCATGGCTGTCTACCGCCAGGAAGGCGATGGCGAGAAGTACATCGTGGTCCGCAACGTCTATGTGCCGCTCTACATCAATGGAGAGCGCTGGGGCGATTACGAGCTGGCCTACAGCTTCGACTGAGTATCAGCAGGCGATCAGCTCGGGTTGCGGCGCGCCATGAAGGCCAGCCGTTCGAACATCATCACGTCCTGCTCATTCTTCAGCAGCGCGCCATGCAGCGGCGGGATCGCCGAATTGGGATTGCTGTCTTGCAGCACATCCATCGGCATATCCTCGTTCAGCAGCAGCTTCAGCCAGTCGAGCAGCTCGCTGGTAGACGGCTTCTTCTTCAGGCCCGGCACATCGCGCAGCTCATAGAAGATATCCATCGCCTTGCTCACCAGCGTCTTCTGGATGCCGGGATAGTGCACTTCGATGATTTCACGCATGGTCTCGCGATCGGGGAACTTGATGTAGTGGAAGAAGCAGCGGCGCAGGAACGCGTCCGGCAGCTCCTTTTCATTGTTCGAAGTGATGACAACAATCGGGCGTTCTTTCGCTTCGATCCGCTCATGCGTTTCGTAAACGTCGAAGCTCATCCGGTCGAGCTCCTGCAGCAGGTCGTTCGGGAACTCGATATCGGCCTTGTCGATCTCGTCGATCAGCAGCACAGGCAGTTCCGGCGAAGTGAAGGCTTCCCACAGCTTGCCCTTCTTGATGTAGTTCGAGATGTCATGAACGCGTTCGTCACCCAGCTGGCCATCGCGCAGGCGCGCCACCGCGTCATACTCGTAAAGGCCTTGCTGCGCCTTGGTGGTTGACTTGATGTTCCATTCGATCAGCGGCGCACCGGTTGCCTTGGCAACTTCATGCGCCAGCACAGTCTTGCCGGTGCCCGGCTCACCCTTGACCAGCAGCGGGCGGCGCAAGGTCACCGCGGCGTTCACCGCAACCTTCAGATCCTCTGTCGCGATATAGGAGCTGGTGCCTTCAAAACGCTGCGGTTGTTCGGTCATGGACGGTCCTTTGGGTTTTCGCTTGAAACTTTCCGTGCGCGTTAAGTCACCATGCGGCCTCGCGCAAGGGTGACGCAGCGTAAGCTATCGAATTGGCGAGTGAGTGGAACGCAGACTGTGCGTTTCGAAAGCGTGACTTTTCGCAAATGTCGAAGGCGTGCGCGGGTTTATCCAAGGTCCTGCCGCGCAAAGTGTGACTTTCCATCTCCAGCATGTTCCATTCCAATTGCAGCGTCATGGCCTTGGCTTCGGACCCTAGCCTAGCCTGTCCAAGTAGGAAAACCGATTGCGCGCCGCGCGCATTCGCTTTCGCGTAACCAATGGTCTAGGCGCAGCGTATTGCCGTGTAAGGAGATTGCCGATGCCCACTGAAAGCCTGAAGATCACGACATCCGAAGGGCATGAGTTGTCCGGCTCGCTGGAGATGCCGACAGGGCTGGTGCGCGGGGCCGCGGTGTTCGCGCATTGCTTTACCTGCACCAAGCAATCGAAGGCCGCGACTGCGGTTTCACGCGCACTCGCGCGCGAAGGCATCGCGTCGCTGCGGTTTGACTTTACCGGGCTGGGCGCGAGCCAGGGCGAATTCGGGCGGGCAGGTTTTGCCAGCGATGTCGAAGACCTGATTGCATCGGCGCAGCACCTGATCGAGCGGTTCGATTGCCAGATATTGCTGGTGGGGCATAGCCTGGGCGGGGCGGCGGTGCTGGCGGCCGCGAGCGAGCTTGGCCGCGACAAGGTGGCAGCGGTGGCGACGATTGGTGCGCCGAGCGACGTTCCGCATGTGCTGCACAATATCAAGGGTGACCTCGACGCAATCGAGCGCGAAGGTGAAGGCGAAGTGTCAATCGGCGGGCGATCGTTCCGGCTGAGCAAGGAATTCCTCGACAAGACGCGCGAGATCGACCTGGTCGAGCAAATGAAGAAGCTGCGTGTACCGCTGATGATCATGCATTCGCCGACTGACGATATCGTTGGCGTGGAGCATGCTTCGAAGCTGTTTGAAGCGGCCAAACATCCCAAAAGCTTCGTCAGCCTGGCAGGGGCGGATCATCTGCTGCTGAACGAGGATGACGCGCAATTTGCCGCGCGCATGATTGCCGCATGGGCAGGGCGCTACCTGCCGCAGAAACAGCCGCTGCCGATGCCGGACAATGGCGTGGTGGTGCAGACCGGAAATGGCAAGTTCGGCACGGAAGTGCACACCGTGAGTCACCGCTTCGTGGCGGATGAGCCTACCAGCTATGGCGGCGATGATACCGGCCCCACGCCTTATGATTTGCTCAACGCGGCGCTGGGCACCTGCACAGCGATGACGATGAAGATGTATGCCGATCGCAAGGAATGGCCGTTTGAAGGCACGCGGATTCATGTAACCCATGAACGCGATCACTCGCATGATTGCGAAGAGGCGCTGGACAAGAAAGTGCAGCTGCAAGCGCTCAATCGCAGGATCGAGATTCTGGGCGATGAGCTGGACGAGGATCAGCGGGCCAAGCTGATCGAGATTGCCGACAAATGCCCGGTCCACCGCACGCTGGAAGGGCATCTGCATATCCATACGGAGGCGGTGGGTTAGCGGCTATTCCGCTCGTTCTTCTCCCTTGGGAGAAGGAAATGGATCAAGCATCAATCAGATCGCGATCCACATCGCTCGCGTGGTTCTGGATAAAGTTGAACCGGTGCTCGGGGTTGCGGCCCATCAGCCGGTCGACCAGTTCCTTCACCGCAAAACGCTGCTCATGCTGTTCGGGCAGGGTGATGCGGATCAGTGAGCGTGTTTCCGGGTTCATGGTGGTTTCGCGCAGCTGTTGCGGGTTCATCTCGCCCAGGCCCTTGAACCGCCCGACTTCGACCTTCTTGCCCTTGAACAACGTCTCTTCCAGTTCGGCGCGGTGCGCATCGTCGCGGGCGTAGCGCGTTTCCTTGCCACTGCTGAGCTTGTAGAGCGGCGGCTGCGCCAGATAGAGATATCCGCCGCGCACAACCTCGGCCATTTCCTGAAAGAAGAAGGTCATCAGCAGGGTGGCGATATGCGCGCCGTCAACATCGGCATCGGTCATGATGATGATCCGGTCATAGCGCAGGTTTTCCGGATCACAGTCCTTGCGTGTGCCGCAGCCCAGCGCGAGCGAGAGGTCCGCAATTTCCTGGTTCGCGCGGATCTTGTCAGCGGTGGCTGAGGCTACATTCAAGATCTTGCCGCGGATCGGCAAGATCGCCTGCGATTTGCGGTCGCGCGCCTGCTTGGCGCTGCCGCCTGCTGAATCGCCTTCGACAATGAACAGCTCGGTCTCGCGGTCGCCTTCACCGCTGCAATCGGTCAGCTTGCCGGGCAAGCGCAGCTTCTTGGCATTGGTCGCTGTCTTGCGCTTGATCTCGCGTTCCTGCTTGCGGCGCAGGCGCTCATCCATGCGCTCCATCACGCTGCCGAGCAGCGCCTTGCCGCGCTCCATATTGGCGGTGAGGAAGTGGTCGAAGTGATCGCGCACAGCGTTTTCAACCAGGCGTGAGGCTTCAGGCGAGGTCAGCCGATCCTTGGTCTGGCTCTGGAACTGCGGATCGCGGATGAACACGCTCAGCATCACTTCCGCGCCGGTCATCACATCGTCGGCAGAGATATCCTTGGATTTCTTTTGCCCGGTCAGCTCGCCGAACGCGCGCAATGCCTTGGTCAGCGCCGCACGCAGGCCCTGCTCATGCGTGCCGCCATCGGGGGTGGGCACGGTGTTGCAATACCAGCTGGTCGAGCCATCGGAATAAAGCGGCCATGCGATCGCCCATTCCACCCGGCCTTTCTCTTCAGGGAAATCCTGCCTTCCGGTAAATGCTTCCGCGGTCACGCATTCGCGCGCGCCAATCTGTTCAGCCAGGTGATCGGCCAGACCGCCCGGGAACTTGAACACCGCTTCCTCTGGAACATCTTCGGATGCCAGCGAAGGGGCGCACTTCCAGCGGATTTCGACTCCGGCGAAGAGGTAGGCTTTGGAGCGCGCGAGCTTGAACAGCCGCGCGGGCTTGAACTGGCGATCGCCGAAGATTTCGGGATCGGGCGTGAAGCTTACAGTTGTGCCGCGGCGGTTGGGTGTCGCGCCGAGATTCTCGATCGGGCCGAGCGTCTGCCCCTTGGCGAATTCCTGCGCGTAGAGCTGCTTGTCGCGCGCAACTTCCACGCGGGTGTGCTCGGACAGCGCGTTGACCACGCTGACGCCGACGCCGTGCAAGCCGCCGCTGGTGGCATAGGCTTTCCCTGAGAACTTGCCGCCAGAGTGCAGCGTTGAAAGGATCACTTCCAGCGTGGACTTGCCGGGAAACTTGGGGTGCTCGTCAACCGGGATGCCGCGGCCATTGTCGCTGATCGACAGGCGGTTGCCTTCCTCAAGCCGCACTTCGATGCGGTTGGCATGGCCCGCCACCGCCTCGTCCATCGAATTGTCGAGCACTTCGGCGGCCAAATGATGCAGCGCGCGGTCGTCCGTCCCGCCGATATACATGCCCGGCCTGCGGCGGACGGGCTCAAGCCCCTCCAGAACCTCGATCGAAGAGGAGTCATAATCGCCGCTCGATGTGGGCGTATTTTCAAACAGGTCGTCAGACATGAATCAGCCTATATGCCGCGCGCGAAGGCGGCGACAAGCGGGCGCGGAATGTTTTGCTCAGTCGCTGAAGCGCGCAGGCGCCGGATCGACCACGGAGACTTCGCCGGCACGCACTTCGCGCACCTCCATCGCGCGTTCGACAACCCCGTTCTGGCCAAAGCGGAAGGCACCATCGAGCCCCAGGAAACCGTCGCTCGCGGTGATTTGCCGGGTGGGGAAGGGCCGCCCGACGCGCCAGTCACGCGCGATCCGCAGCGTCAGCAGAACCGCGTCATAACCCAGCGTGGAAATCCGGTACGGCGCAGAGCCGAAGCGGTTCTGGTAACTGTCGCGGAAACGCTGGAAGCGCTGGTTCGAAACGGCAGAGAACAGCGCGCCGCGCAGCGCGCTGGTGCGGGTAACCGCGCTTTCTCCGCTCCACAACTCGGTCCCGATGATGCGCGGTGGCATGCCGCTATCGTCTTCGCGCAAGGCATTGGCACCTTGCGCCGCGAGTTGCACGCCATCAGCGATCAGGACAGTGTCATACCCGCCCGCTGCCCGCATGCGGTTGGCCGCGCTGATCACAGCGGTACTGCCGCGATCATAGCGCTCTGTATGGACCAGCAGCCCGCCATAATCACCCAGCGCATTGCCCAGCGCGCTGGCGGCGCGGTCACCATAGTCACCTGTCGGGAGCAAAGCGGCAAAATTGTTCGCTCCGCGCGATCTTGCGTAGGATACCGAGCGTGCGATCGATTGTTCGGGGATATGCCCCATCACAAATGCATCGGACTGCGCCACGCTGGTGTTATTGCTGAAGGAGATCAGCGGCACGCCCGCACGGCGCGCTTCGGCCAGCACAGCGGGCACATTGTCAGACAGCATCGGGCCAAGAATCAACCGATTGCCGTCTGCAATCGCCTTTTGCGCGGCGGTTCTGGCACCAACCGAAGTGTCATATGTCGTGATCCGCAGATTGTCCGCGCTGGTATCGAGAACAGCCATATTGGCGGCATTGGCGATCGATTGGCCCACTTCGCCATTGCGCCCTGACAGCGGCACAAGGATAGCGATCCGGTGGCGCGTTTCATCGGTTGGCAGCGCGGTCGCACTGGGTTCAGGCGTTGGAGTGGCCTCAGGGCCAGTGGTCGCCGGGCCGGTTTTCGGGATAACCTGACAGCCCGCCAGCAGCGCGGCTGTGCCCGCGACTACAATGTTACGCCGATTGAACAATTTACTCTGCATACTTGCCGACCCCATACGGCTGCTTCAAAGAGCAACATGTGAACACTGTCGCTCCTGAATCAGGCCTGTCTGAAACTCTCTCTCCCGGCCTCTATATCGTTGCCACGCCGATTGGCAATTTAGGCGATATAACGCTCCGTGCTGTCGATGTGCTGCGCCGCTGCCATGCCGTGGCCTGCGAGGATACGCGTGTCGCAGGTAAATTGCTCAAACATCTGGGCATTTCAAAGCCGCTGCTACGCTATGATGATCACGCCAGCGACAGGACCGCTGCGGAACTGGTCGATCGTGCGAGAAGAGAAGCGCTTGCACTGGTCAGCGACGCGGGCACACCGCTGATTTCCGATCCGGGCTACAGGCTGGTCAGGGCGGCGCGCGAAGCCGAAGTGCCTGTCACGACACTTCCCGGCCCATGTGCAGCGATTGCGGGGCTGACAATGTCAGGGCTGCCCAATGATCGCTTCCTGTTTGCTGGCTTTCTGCCGGTGAAAGAGAAGGCGCGGGCGGATGCGCTGGCCGAGCTGTCCGATATCGATGCCACGCTGATCTTCTATGAAAGCGGGCCGCGACTGGTCAAATCGCTCACTGCAATCGGCAAGATCTGGCCGACCCGCGAAGTCGCGATCGCGCGCGAACTAACCAAGCTTTACGAGGAATGTCGCAGCGGCAGCGCAGCCGAGCTTGCCGCGCATTACACCGCCAATCCGCCCAAGGGCGAGATCGTGCTGCTGGTCGGCCCGCGTGTTGAAGCGGAGAGTGACATCGATCCCGACGCGCTGTTGCGCGAAGCACTTGCCATCATGAAAATCTCGCAAGCCGCAGCTCAGGTAGCGAAGGCAACCGGGCTTGATCGCAAGGCGCTCTATGCCCGCGCGATGGAATTGAAGGCCGAATGAAGCGCCAACAGGCCGAGCGGGAAGGGCGCAAGGGTGAATGGCGCGCCGCCACCTGGCTCAAGGTAAAAGGATGGCGGGTTCTCGCTGAACGCGTGAAGACTCCGCGCGGGGAAATCGATCTGATCGTGAAACGTGGCGGTGTCATTGCTTTCGTCGAAGTCAAATGGCGACAGCGCGCGCAAGATCTGGATCACGCAATCGATGAGTATCGGCTGCGCAGGGTCGCGGCGGCGGCGGAATGCGTGGCGCATGAATACGCCAGCGATGGTGAAGACGTGCGAATTGACGTGATCCTGCTTGCACCCGGCGCCTTGCCACGCCACATCGTCAATGCCTGGATGCCATAGCGCTTTGGTGTCCTAACCGCCGTTCGTGCTGAGCCTGTCGAAGCACGTGCAACACGAAACACACCCTTCGACAAGCTCAGGGTGAACGGAGAGCCGGAGTGACCCTTAGAGTAGCCGTCCAGATGGACCCCATCGAGACCGTCAATATCGCGGGCGATTCGTCCTTTGCGCTGATCGAAGCGGCGCAGAAACGCGGCCACATCTGCTACGAATACCATGTTGAAAGCCTGACGCTCGATGCGAACGACCAGCTGTTTGCCGAATGCTACCCTGTCACAGTCCAGCGGGTTGAAGGCGACCATGTGACCAAGGGCGCGGAGCAGCGGCTCGATCTGGGCAAGGATATCGACGTCGTCCTGATGCGGCAGGATCCGCCATTCCACATGGGCTATATCACTGCGACCCACCTGCTCGAACGGATCCGGCACGAAACGTTGGTGGTCAACGATCCGGTCAGCGTGCGCAACGCACCGGAAAAGGTGATGGTGCTGAACTATCGCCAATATATGCCGCCGACGCTGGTGACGCGCAGCGTTGAAGAGGCCAAGCGCTTCATGGAGCAGCATGGCGCAATCGTGATGAAGCCGATCCACGGCAATGGCGGCAAGGCGATCTTCCGCATTCCGGAAAATGGCGAGAACCTTTCCGCGCTGTTCGAAGTGTTCAATCAGACCTGGCCCGAGCCGCATATGCTTCAGCCGTTCCTTCCCGAAGTGGCCGAAGGGGACAAGCGCATCGTGCTGGTCGATGGCGTGGTAGCCGGCGCGATCAACCGCAAGCCGGGCAAGGGCGAGTTCCGCTCGAATCTGGCGATGGGCGGCAGCGCGGAGAAGACCGAGCTGACCGCGCGCGAGCAGGAAATCTGCGACGCGATGGGGCCGGAATTGAAGCGGCTAGGGCTGGTGTTCGTCGGGATTGACGTGATCGGCGGGAAATACCTCACCGAGATCAACGTCACCTCACCCACCGGCGTGATGGCAATCGACAAGTTCAACGGCACCGATACGCCGGGGATGATCTGGGATGCGATCGAGGCCCGGTTGAATGAGCGTGCCTAGCCTGGGCTGAGGGGAGGAAACAATGGCCATTCGCGGAATTCATCATGTGGCAGTCAACACCGCCAACTTTGACCGTCTGGTGAAGTTTTACCGAGAGGCATTCGGCTTTGAGCCTGCGCTGGACGAGATGGGGTGGAGCGACAGCGCAGAGATAGACAGCATCATCGGTGTGCCAGGTTCAGCCGCGCGAACTACCATGCTCAAGGCCGGGAACGCCTATCTGGAGATATTCGAATACAGCAGCCCGGCGCCGCGTGTGGAAGGACCGCTAGCTCCCAATGATCGTGGTTATACCCATTTCGCAGTGGATACAGACGATATCGAGGCGGATTTCATCAAGCTCCAGCAGGCGGGCATGACATTTGTGAAAAATGAGTACGGTGACATGGGCGAGATCAAGGCGATCTATGGCAAGGATCCCGATGGCAATGTGATCGAATTGCAGCAAATTTCGCCGGGGCATGACATGTGCCTGACCCGCCGACGCGTACCTGAAGCTTGAGGTCAGGGCAGCGGCGCTTTTTTGCGTTCTGCCTTCGGATGACGAAAAGGAAGCTACCGCTTTTTCGCTCTCGGATGCGCGTCCCAATTCTCGTCATTGCGAGGAGCTGCGAATGCGGCGACGTGGCAATCCAGCTTACGCCGTTTCCATAGGTGGTGAGTCCAGATACTGGATTGCTTCGCCCAAAGTGAATTTGGTCTCGCAATGACGCGGAGACGGGCAGAGTGAGCTCCCGCGAAGGCGGGAGCCTTGTACCAATATTCGGGAGGTCCCCGCCTGCGCGGGGACACGCTACCTCTTTTTCGCCTTCGGATGACGATAGGGGAGCTACTGCTTCTTTCACCGTGGATGCGTTACTCAAAAGCCCTTCCCCTTGGGGAAGGGTTGGGATGGGGGTACTACCCCATCGATGTCTAACCCCCACCCCCGACCCCTCCCCACGGGGAGGGGAGTTCTGGTCGCGCAAAGGCGTATTCTATCAACGCTTCTTCGCTCTTGGATGCGCGTCGCGGTAATTCTCAAGCATCGTTGCTGCATCAACCTTGGTGTATATCTGCGTTGATCCCAGCGACGCATGGCCGAGCAGTTCCTGCAAACTCCTGAGGTCAGCGCCCGCCCCCAGCAAATGCGTTGCAAAGCTGTGCCGCAGCGCGTGCGGAGTTGCGGTTTCGGGAAGGCCCAGCGCGCGGCGCGCTTGCGCAGTCGCCTTTTGCACCATTCCGGGGCTGAGCGGCCCGCCTTTCTCGCCACGAAACAGTGGCTCACTCCCCGAAAGGGGCCACGGACATTTCGCGCAGTACTCCGCCACCGCCGCGCGTGTAATCGGCAGCACCGGAACCATGCGTTGCTTGCCGCCTTTACCCGTCACTTGCAGCACATCGCCCAGCGGCACATCATTGCCGGTCAGCGAGAGCGCCTCCGCAATCCGCAGGCCTGAACCATAGAGCAATAGCAGCACCGCGCGATCGCGCGCGCCCAGCCAATCCGCCTTGGCATTGCCTGCGACCAGATCAGCGAGATTGCTGGCTTCATCGGGCGTGACGGGGCGGGGCAGGCCTTTCTTCACACGCGGGCCGCGCAGGCGTGGTGCGGCAGGGTCCGGATCGCCCGCTTGCTGGCGCGCAAAGGCGATGAAGCTCTTGAGCGCGGACAATTCGCGGGCAGCGCTGGCATTGCCGATCCCCTCCGCGCGGCGCTCAGCCAGATGGCGGCGCAAATCCTGCGCTTCCAGGCTCGCCACGGCTCGCCAATCGGTCAAATCCCGCGATTTGAGCAGCCGCTCGGCGCACCCCAGATAGGCACGCACGGTATGCGGACTGCGACGGCGCGAATTGGTCAGTTCGTTGCGCCACGCTTCAAGGAGGTCGGCTGCACTCATGCTTCGACCAATCCGTCAGCCACAATTTCACCAAGCAACGCGTCGAGCAGCGGCATGCCCGCAGGCGTTACAGTGACGCGGTTGTCGGCGCGTGCAAGCAGGCCGAGATTTTCATGCAGCGCAAGACGATCCTGATTGAGCAGCTGTCCAGGCGCGATCCCGAACCGTGCTTCCAGCAAGCTCAAATCCACGCCCTCAGCCAGCCTGAGGCCCATCAGCAGCGCTTCGGATGCCTGCTCGGCTGCGGAGAGCGCGCGCTGATCCTTGATCCCGTGGCCACCCGCGTGGACCGTTGCGAGGTAGTTCTCCGGCTTCTTGTGCCGTTCGGTGGCCGCGCCAATGCGCCGCCCATGCGCGCCGGGGCCAATCCCGCAATAGTCCTGATACCGCCAATAGGTGAGGTTGTGGCGGCTTTCCTGCCCAGGTTTCGCATGATTGCTGATCTCATAGGCGGGCAGGCCCGCCGCATTCATCATGTCCTGCGTGAATGCATAGAGATCGCCCGCAGGATCATCGTCCAGCGGTGTGAATACCCCACGCCGCACGTCGGTGGCGAAGCGCGTATTGGGCTCGATCGTCAGCTGGTAGAGCGACATATGATCGGTGCCCAGCGCGAGCGCAGGTTCAAGCTCTTGCTGCCACATGTCAGCGGTCTGCCCCGGCCGGGCATAGATCAGATCGATACTAACCCGGTCAAAATGGCGCTGCGCTGTCGTGACGGCATCCAGCGCTTCATTGACGCCGTGCAAGCGCCCCAGGAACTGTAAGGTGTCGCCTTCAAGCGATTGAACGCCCAGCGAAACCCGGTTCACGCTTGCGCTGGCAAGCGCGGAAAAATTCGCCGCTTCGACTGAGCTGGGATTGGCTTCCAAGGTGATCTCGATATCGCGTTCGAACCCCCATAGCCGCTCCGCCTCTTCGAGCAATGCGCCCACTACTGAAGGCGGCATAAGCGAAGGTGTGCCGCCGCCGAAAAAGATCGAATGAAGCTTCTCGCCGCCCGCTATTGCCGCTTCGTGGCGCATATCGGCGATCAGCGCCGCCTGCCACGCTGCGAAATCCACACGATCGCGGACATGGCTGTTGAAGTCGCAATAGGGGCATTTCTTCGCGCAGAAGGGCCAGTGTACGTAGAGCGCCAATGGCGGTCGTCCGCTATTGCGGGGAGCCAGGAGGGAAGATGCGACGTTGGAGGCCATA
>JASBTD010000018.1 GCA_030148605.1 Erythrobacter sp. | reverse complement strand
TAATCCTGTGGCGCGACCGAGCCATCAAACAGTCTCCAGCGATAGCGGTCTACCAACAGGCCGAAGGGCAGGAATGCAACCTTGTCCATCGCCTGGCGCAGCAGCAAGCCGATGTCCTTGTCAGCGCTTGGCACCTGGCTCGCATCAAGCATGCCGATCTGGACCAGATATTCCGGCGTGATCGACAGCGCGATCATGTCACCGATCGCTTCGTGGAATCCATCATTGGCGCCATTGAGATGGAGCAAGTCCTGCTGGTTGTAGGCGCGCTGATAGTAATTGTGACCCAGCTCGTGGTGGATCGTGATGAAGTCATCCGAATTACGCTTGATGCACATCTTGATCCGCAGGTCGTCGACATTGTCGAGGTTCCAGGCAGACGCATGGCACACCACTTCGCGGTCCGCTGGCTTCACGAACTGGCTGCGCTCCCAGAAGGTTTCCGGCAGTTCCTCGAAGCCGAGCGAGGAGAAGAAATCCTCACCCACCTTGACCATTTCAACTTCATCGATGCCTTTTTGCGCGATCAGGTCAGTCAGATCATAGCCGATATCGCCTGAGCCTTCGGGCGCGACCAGCGGATAGATGCCCGCCCATTGCTGCGCCCACATATTGCCCAGCAGGTCGGCGCGGATCGGGCCGGTTGCCGGCTGGATCGCATCGCCATGCTTTTCATTGAGCTTGCTGCGAACATAGGTGTGCAGCGCGATGTACAGCGGCTTTACCTCTTGCCACATGCGCTCTGTCTCAGCAGCAAAAGCATCCGGATCCATGTCGTAATTCGAACGCCACATCGCGCCCAGATCGGCAAAGCCCAGCTCTTTCGCGCCTTCGTTCGCAATCGCGATCATGCGGGTGTAATCGTCTTTCATCGGCGCACCGACATTGTCATGCCAGCTGGTCCACATTTCAGCGAGTTCCGCGGGCGTGCGCTCAAGATTGCCCATTTCGGCTTCGATATCCGAACCGTTGATTTCCTCGCCATTGAGTGTGCCCTTGCCGCGCCCATAGGCGGAGCCGAGCCGGGTTGCGATCTCGCTCAGCTCCTGTGCCGCACCATCGCGCACCGGTGCGGGCATCACGATGCCGTTGCGAAGGATATCGAGCTTGCGCGCGACTTCAGGATCGAGCCCGGCAACAGTGGCGTATTTCGCTGCCTCATTGGCATAGGCGACGCTTTTCTCCGTTGCGATCGCGCCATATTTTGCCGCGAGATAGTCTGAATCGTAATTGATGTAGGTCGAATTGATCCAGGAAACCCGCGCGTTCTCTTCGGAAAATGCGAACAGGTCCTTTTCGACCATGTCGATCCACGCAGCGGCTCCTTGCGGAGTCATCGGATACGGATCAGGCGCCGCATCGGCAGCAGTGTGAGTAGCGGAAGCGCTTGCGACGTCTTCAGCCTGCACAGAAGTGCAAGCGACAAGCGATATGGCGAGCGCCGAAATGGCGACCGGTGCGAGTTTCATGGATTGCGTCCCCTCAGAATGAAAATGGTTTCATCTGATACGGCCTTGAACGTTGCGCAGGGCTGAATCAAGCCGTCAGCTTGTCATTCGTCGAATGATCAAGGCGCTGATCGTTCCAATGAAGGTTATGATCCATGCGGCGATCTTGATTGGCTGCATGATCGCGGCGGTCGCGGCCATCCAGTCAACCCCCTGCTCGCGCAAAAGCTGGACCAGTTGCAGGCTGGTTTCGACATAATCCGTAATCAGGAAGACCACTGCAGCCTGCATGATGATCTTGCCCAACAGAGCCAGCTTCGGTCGCGCTGTTTCCATCATGAAAACACGGCCCGCCCAATAGCTGCCCATGCCATAGATGCCGATGAAAACCAGGTCATGACACATGGCGAAGATCGCGGTGCTGCGCAGGCCCGCATCTCTCCACGCGGCCTGGATCTGATCGACGACGGCTGCCGAACCGGCCGCCTGATGATCGAGTATGCCCCCGGGCACGGCCTCGATAGCAAGCGGCGCGTGCGGGATGCGCGCGAGCGCAAAGATCACTAACCCGCCGATCCAGAAGAGCCAGAATTTCCGCTCCAGCGTCACGCGGTCTCTTTCAGCCAGGCTGCGATCGCATCGCCCATTTCGGGCTTGGTCGCGCTCATCAAGTGATTGCCGGGCGTTTCCACGAACGTGGCATCCGGCAGCATGCCGGCCAGTTCTTCTGCGGAGCCATTGTCACGATCTTCCTCGCCGCACACAACCAGCGTGGGGATAGTGACATTGGCCAGCATCGACAGCTCAAGATCGGGCATGGTGTCGAGCAGCAGCCGTGCTGCCACCCGATCTACGCCTTGCGACTTCAGGAACTGGCGCGAATACCACGCCGGATCGTCTGCCTTCATGGTGTCAAATTCATCGATCACGCGCTTGAAGAAGGCCGAGCGCTTGTTCCATTCGCCCAGCCCGGCGGTGCCCATCCCGCCGACAATCAGCCGCGACGGGTTGAGCACACCATGCGCCACTGCATGGAGCGATGTGCGCGCGCCAAGCGAAAATCCGCCCAGCACATAATCCTCAAGCCCCAGATGCTCGATCAGGGCCGCGGCATCGCGCACCAGCACGTTCTTCGGGTAGCTGTCTGGATCGGTCGGGCTGTCGCTCATGCCGTGAACACGGAAATCGAGCATGATCGCTTCATATCCGGCCTCGGCGATCTTTGCGTCATGCCCCCATTTGATCCAGTTCATCTCTGCGCTGGAGAACAGCCCGTGCAGCAGCACAACCGGCGGTCCCTCGCCTGTGCGGTGGATGGCGAGCCGTGTTCCGTCGAAGCTTTCGAAATAGTCTGTCATTACTGCGCCT
>JASBTD010000033.1 GCA_030148605.1 Erythrobacter sp. | reverse complement strand
CACTGAACCGTGCGGATTCCCATCATGGCCAGGAGCAAGTCCGCTTCAATCGATAGGCCGGATAGATTCACGCATCCAATGCCGCAGCAACATCAAAAATCCACCTTGCGCGGGAGGCGTCCATAGATTCGTTCCTTCGTCTCTGCGACGAAGCCCAAATCCTCCTTAAATCACAACCTCAAATCTGTGCCATAGGCGCTGACGGGGGAAACCTAGACAATAAACGGATGGTAACGACCAGGTGACACGCAAGACGAGCGCAGGCTTTCGAGATTTTTTCGGCACCTCAATGCAACCGCGATGAGGCGGCTGGCCGTTGCCGTGGCGGGAGTGAACGTATGGCAGCTTTCCCACGTTTTTCTAACCGGAGTGAATGACCGCGATAGGGCGCAAAGCCACCACTTCGGCAGAGAAAGTGGTGCCCTCCCCTGCCCCGCACATTTGCTGGTGTTCGGATTCGACTCCTGGACTCGTACGAAACGGCCAAACTAGGCCTTTCCCCTAGATGCGACCTCGGAACGGTGCCGGCTAGTCCTTGCACTTGGGAGAAATCAGCCTGCTGTTCGACATGTACAGTTGGGGGGTATTGTCCGGATCTACGAAAGCCGAAAATACCCCCACCGATACCCCCAGGACGCCCAGGATTCAGGCGAACCCATGTGGACGCATACGGCTTCAAGCGGATTTGCGCCTTAGTTCATCTGTGATCGTCTTCAGAGATTTGGGCCAAAAATCCGGACCCATGCGGACGCAAGCGCACGAAAGTGGGACTCGAACCTGGTAGCGGAGGAGGGACTCGAACCCCCGACACGCGGATTATGATTCCGCTGCTCTAACCACCTGAGCTACTCCGCCCCATAAAGGCATGCCGGGGCAAATGCCCGCACGGCAGGCGGCGCATTTAGGGCGCACTTCACCGCCGGTCAACTGCTATTGCCCTCGAAAAGCGCAGCGCTTCACAAACTCCCATGGACCGCCGCGATAGATATGCAGTTCCAGCGCGGGAAAGGCGAACTCGCGCGGCTCGATCGCACCCGCAAGTTCGGCCTGAAGCGCCTTGGCCTCTTCCTTGCTCACCTTGTTCTGGATGGTGATGTGGAGCCATGGCTCATGCAGGTCCTGCGCGGTCAGGCTGCCGTGGAAATGCTCGGCAATATGCGCGCGAATCTTCAGCAGCTGCGGGCTGTGCAGCGCAATCGCCGTGCCCTTGCCCAAATTCATCAGCCCGGTGATGCGGCCCGGTGGCGGGGCAAACTCGCCTGCGACGCGCGCCAGATAGGGCTTGAGCTCTTCAAACAGCGACGGCGCAAAGGCATGGAACAGCGTGACATGGGCGTGCAAATGGTTGCGCTCAGGCGGGAAATGCGCGCGCCGCAAGCCATCTGCCCAAGCGAAAATATCGTCCGGCAAGGCGGCGGTCACGATGTATGGCGAGCTGCCCACGCAGCCTCCCTCCTAGTGATAGCTTGTCGTCGCCCCGCTTATCGAGCAATCTGTGCGCAAAACAAGGGAGAGGGACATGAGGAAAGCTGTGATCGCAGGCTTGCTGGCCGGAATTTCACTGGCATCAATGGTTGCTGCACAGGAAGGCGCCAAGCCGGCTACGCCAGCCACCATCGAAGCTCAGCAGGCCGCCGCAGCATCATTGCCGCCAGACGGTACGCGTGACGCGGATTTCGCATTGCGCGGCTTCCTGGCAACGCGCTCCGATCCCATTATCCGCAATGCCGATGGCCAGCCGGTGTGGGACCTTGATGCCTATGCCTTTGTCGACGGCGAGGCCCCGCCCACTGTCCACCCCAGCCTGTGGCGCCATATGCGCTATCTCAAGCATCACGGCCTGTTCGAAGTCAGCAGAGGCATTTGGCAAGTTCGCGGGTTTGACCTTTCGAACATGACCATTGTCAGCGGCGAAACCGGATGGATCCTGATCGATCCGCTGACTACGCAAGAGGTGGCCGCCGCCGCGCTGGAGCTGGTCAATGAAACGCTGGGCGAGCGCCCCGTTTCAGCGGTGATCTACAGCCACAGCCATGCCGACCATTTCGGCGGCGTGCGCGGAGTGGCCAGCCTTGAAGATGTGCAGTCGGGGCGCACGCAAGTGATCGCGCCTGAACACTTCATGGAAGAGGCCGCGTCCGAGAATGTGATGGCGGGCGGCGCGATGCAGCGCCGTGCGGCCTTCCAGTTCGGTGCCGGGCTGGTGCCGGGCCTCAGCGGCCAGATGGGCAGCGGCATTGGTGCTGCCGTCTCGCGCGGGACGATTACGCTACTTGAGCCGACCGATATCATCCGCGAGACTGGGGAGCGCCGCACCATCGACGGAGTTGATCTGGAATTCCAGATCGTGTCGGGCAGCGAAGCGCCATCTGAGCTCAATGTCTATGTCGAGGCTGCGCGGACATTCCTGACCGCTGAAATCGCGACCTGCACCATGCACAATATCCTGACCCCGCGCGGGGCGAAGGTACGTGACACCCGCGCCTGGGCGCGCTTCCTTGACGAAGCAGTGACCGACTTCGCGCCTAAGAGCGATGTCGTGATCTCAAGCCATTGCTGGCCGCAATTCGGCAACGAAGCTAGCACCCAATGGCTTAGCGCACAGCGCGACAATTATCGCTATCTGCATGATCAGACTGTGCGGCGCATGAATCAAGGCGCGACCATGGCGGAGATCGCGGAAAGCGTGCCCTTGCCGCCGCAATTGGCCGAAGAATGGTCAAACCATGGCTATTACGGCACTTACAGCCACAATTCGAAAGCGATCTATCAGTTCTATCTGGGCTGGTATGACGCAGTGCCCGCCAATCTGCATGCACACCCGCCGGTCGCGCGCGCCGCGCGGATGGTGGACGCGCTGGGTGGTGGCGAAAGAGTAATCGCTCTGGCCCGCAATGCCATGGCGGAAGGCGATTATCGCTGGTCATCCGACCTGCTGCAGCAGCTGGTTTTTGCCGATCCCGCGAATGCCGAAGCCAGGGGCCTGCTTGCCGACAGCTATGAGCAACAGGGCTATCAGTCGGAAAGCGCGATCTGGCGCAACCAGTTCCTCGTCGCCGCAAACGAATTGCGCAACGGGCGGCCAGACAATTTCGCGACACAAAGCGAAGATTTGATCGCGGCAATCCCTACGCAGCTTCTCCTCGATTCAGCCGCGACACGGTTTGATCCGGGCAAGCTTGAGCGGGACCTGCTGACCGTGCAGCTGAACCTGACTGACCGCGGCGAAACCGCGGTGCTGGAAGCCAATGATAGCGTGCTGATCGGGCGGATGGGCGATACGGCAGCGGCGCCTGACGTAACCATCACCGGGCCGCGCCAGCTGATGCTGGGGCTGCTGTTCCCCAAGCTGCCGCTGGCGGCGATGCAAGGTGCGGGACTCAAGGTCGAAGGTGATGCTGAGGCGCTTCAGCAGCTGCTCGATGCGCTTGATCCGATGCCGGGAACTTTCGATGTCGTGACGCCGTAGCGCCCCGGATCAGATGCCGTTTTCGGCCCGGAATTGCCGCCATTTGGCGACATTCGCTTCGTGCTCTGCATTGGTTTCGGCAAAGGCGTGCCCGCCACTGCCATCCGCCACCATGAACAAGGCTCGCGTCTCTGCCGGGTTCAGCACCGCTGCAATGCTTTCACGCCCCGGGTTGGTGATCGGCCCTTTGGGCAGGCCTGACATCGAATAGGTGTTGTAGTCATTGACCGCGTCGATTTCGCTGCGGCGAATGCGGCGGCCCAGCGGCTTGCCCTGCGTGATCGGGTATATGATCGTGGGATCAGCCTGGAGCCGCATGCCGATTTTCAAGCGGTTGGAATAGAGCCCGGCCACCATGCGCCGCTCTGACGGTTTGCCGGTTTCCTTTTCCACTACCGACGCGAGGATCACCGCCTCTTCAGGGGAGGATACAGCTATATCGCTGCCGCGGGCCGCCCAAGCTTCAGCCAGATAGGCGGTCATCGCGGTTTGCATGCGATCGAGAACGGCCTGGCGACTTTCACCGCGTTCGAAATCATAGGTATCGGGCAAGACCGAACCTTCGGCCGGCACCCCGATTTCGCCGGTCAGCAATTCTTCCGCCATCAAGCGTTCGTGCACAAGCACTGAAGGCATGCCTTCGGGTATTGTGACGAAACGCCGGATCACATCGCCCGACTGGAACGCCCGCAGGATCTCGCCTTGCGACATGCCCGGCGTCAGTTCGAATTCGCCCGCCTGGATCGGATCGCTGCCACCGAACAGCTTTGCCTGCAGCACGAACCCATCGGCGGAGCTGATCAGGCCTTGCTGCTCCAGATCATTCGCGACTGCGGTCAGCGATGAACCAGACGGAATTACGAAGGCTGTCTCTTCCTCGACAGTTGCCGAGCCCAGCAGCGCAGAGAACGCCAGCGCCCCTGCGATCAGCAGCACCAGAATGGCCGCGACAAGGCAGCCCGGTTTTTTCACGTCAATCCTCGACCTGCTTCATGATCAGCGAAGCGTTGGTTCCGCCAAAGCCGAAGCTGTTGTTGAGCACCGCGCGCACCTGTCGTTTCTTCGCTTCGTGCGGGACAAGATCGACGCCTTCGGTGCCTTCATCCGGATTGTGCAGGTTCAGCGTAGGCGGCACGATCTGGTCGCGCATCGCAAGGATACAGAACACCGCCTCCACCGCGCCTGCCCCGCCCAGCAAGTGGCCGATTGCAGACTTGGTCGAGCTCATCGAAGCGCCGCTCCGATCATCGCCCCGCACGCGCTTGACCGCTGCCAGCTCGAGCGTGTCAGCCATGGTCGAGGTGCCATGCGCGTTCACGTAATCGATATCGCCTGCTGCCATGCCCGCCTTGCGCAGCGCCATTTCCATGGCGAGCTGTGCGCCCTTGCCTTCCGGATGTGGCGCTGTGACGTGATAGGCATCGCCTGACAGGCCATAGCCGACCACTTCGGCATAGATCTTCGCGCCGCGCGCCTTGGCGTGCTCATATTCTTCCAGCACGACAACGCCCGCGCCCTCGCCCATCACAAAGCCGTCACGATCCTTGTCATAGGGGCGGCTGGCTTCGGTCGGGCGGTCATTCATGCTCATGTTGAGCGCGCGGGCTTGCGCAAAACCCGCCACACCCAGCGGGTTGATGGTGCTTTCCGCGCCGCCCGCCAGCATGATATCAGCATCGCCGTCCTTGATCATGCGCGCCGCGTCACCACTCGAATGCGCGCCGGTCGAACAGGCGGTCACGACAGCATGGTTGGGGCCCATCAGGCCGTATTTGATCGAAACCTGCCCGCTGATCAGGTTGATCAGGCGACCGTGGACAAAGTGCGGGCTGACACGGCCCGGGCCGCGCTCATGCAGATTGACCGATTCGAGCTCGATCCCCGGCAAGCCGCCGATGCCCGAACCGATCGAACAACCGGTGCGCTGCTTCAGATCGTCGTCCATTTCAGTGAGGCCAGCGTCTTCCAGCGCCTGCCCCGCAGCATCGATGCCATAGACGATGAAGGGATCGACTTGCCGCTGGACCTTGTGATCGACGCGCTTGTCCGGATCGAATCCGTCAGGATGATCGGCCGGTTTCACTTCGCAAGCGATCTGGCACTTCTGGTCAGAGGCATCGAAGCGCGTGATCGGCCCCGCACCGCTCTTGCCAGCGATCAGATTGCTCCAGCTTGTCTCGACATCACCGCCCAACGGGGTGACGAGGCCAAGACCGGTAACGACGACACGACGCATCGAATTCTCCGTAAACAAGCACTGTATTGGTCAATTGCCTAGACCAGATAGCAACAGGCTCAACCCCCAAGGGGGCCGAGCCTGTCAATAACCCGCCAATTCGCGGCCAGAGCCACGCCCGCGCGGGGAAAAGACCAAAAGGACTTAGCCCTTGTTGTCTTCGATGAATTTGGTGGCATCGCCAACGGTGCTGATCTTTTCAGCAGCATCGTCAGGGATTTCGACGCCGAATTCTTCTTCGAACGCCATCACCAGTTCAACGATGTCAAGGCTGTCTGCGCCCAGATCGTCAATGAAGCTGGCTTCCTGAGTTACCTTGTCGGCCTCGACACCGAGGTGCTCGACAACAATCTTCTGCACGCGGTCGGCAGTATCGCTCATAATGTTCCCTCTGCTTATGGGGTTTTGAATATCGGCTTTTGCCCTAATGAACGGCGCAAGCAAGCGCAAGGGCTGTTCGCAATAGATGGTGACACTGCACGCTTCTGTCAAACAGGCATAGCTATTCAGCGGGCGTGAACTGTGCATCGGCAGAGGCAAGTGCGAGCGCTGGCTGCCCCAGCGATGCAAGCTGCTCTTCGGCACGCAAACGGCTGTTTACCCGTGCCATTCCTGAAACAAAGCGGTTCTTGTCATGCGCCAGGATCAGCTGGTCATAAGCCTCGCCGGCAAGATCAAGCTGGCCTTGGGCTTCGCGGCACAGCGCGGCGTTATAGAGCGCAGAGCGGTGGAACGGATTGCGTGCAAGGACGTCCTCGAACTCCAGGCATGCACCAACCGGATCGCTCTTGGTCAGATTGATGGCACGCTTGAACGCCTTCCTGTCTGAACCTTTCAAACCCTTGCGGCTTTCGAAGATACGGATCCGCTCGAACCGCTGCTCCGGCGCGAGATCGAGCCGCACAGCCCTCGCAAAGCGCGAAATCATCGGGTTGAGCATCGTGTCAGGATCGGGAATGTACGAACTGTTGGCGCAGTAACGCTCTGAATTCGCGAAGCTATCCTGCCGGTTGTAAAGCGTGGCCTCGTCCGCCAGCAAGGCGACCTCCGGGTGGAATTCGACATGCAAGCGGCGGCATTCGAAGACATCGGTGACGCTTTCAACGCATTCCTTCGTGCCGTCTTCATGCTTGACCTTGCGCACACAGCGCGTGTGCTCGATCTCGCCATCCGACAGATCATAGACGCGCGAGCTGGCATGGCCGCGCAGTTGTGCGGTGCCGCCGGAGTCGATCTCGCCATCGAACGAAGCTGGCAAAAGGCGAAAGTATTGTTCGCCATAGATCCGCGCAGAACCAAGCTGATCGGCCAGCGCATTTTCCAGCGTATAGCCCTCGCGCCCGCGGATTGGCTCTATGGCGATCTCGCTCACGCCCAGCGCGCCGTCAGTGCGGGCGGCGTAGACGCCTTCGATCGCGAGCTGTTCCGCCTGCGCGGCACTGCCAGACACAGCACAGGCAGCCGCCAGCGAGAGTGCGAATTTGCGAAGCAACATAAATCCTCCGATTCGTCGTTCGGAGGCAATAATCATTCATGAAAACCCAACCGAATATGAACATTCGGCCGATTTAAGGTTAACTGCCCTCTTTCGGCGGCTCGACCACCCGCAAATGCAGTTCGCGCAGTTGCTTCGGCTCTGCCAGGCTTGGTGCGCCCATCAGCAGGTCTTCGGCCTTCTGGTTCATCGGGAACAGCGTGATTTCGCGCAGGTTCTGCGCCCCGCACAGCAGCATCACGATCCGGTCCACGCCAGCGGCCATCCCGCCGTGCGGCGGCGCGCCATACTGGAATGCACGATACATGCCGCCAAAGTCGCGCTCGACATCCGACTGCGACAGGCCCACCACTTCAAACGCCTTCACCATGGTTTCCGGCTTGTGGTTCCGGATCGAACCCGATGCGAGTTCGAAACCATTGCAGACCAGATCATACTGATAGGCCTTGATTGTCAGCGGATCCTGCGTTTCCAGCGCTTCCAGCTCGCCTTGTGGCATGGAGAACGGGTTGTGGCTGAAATCGACCTTCTTCTCGTCTTCGTCATATTCATAGAACGGGAAGTCGATGATCCAGGCGAATTCGAACCGGTCGCGATCGATAATGTCGAGCTCTTCACCCACGCGGATACGCGCAGCGCCCGCCAGCTTTGCGGCATCGGCTTCCTTGCCGGCCGCGAAGAACAGCCCGTCATTATCGCCCAGCCCCAGCTCTGCATAGAGCTCTGCCATGCGATCAGGGCCGTGGTTCTTGGCAATCGGGCCGCCAAACTCGCCGCCCTTGCGGGTGACATAGCCAAGCCCGGCAAAGCCTTCCTTGCGCGCCCAGTCATTCATGTCATCGAAGAACTTGCGGCTCTTCTCATGCGTACCCGGCGCCGGGATCACGCGCACACGGCCACCCCCGCCCACGATCTTCTCGAACAGGCCAAAGCCTGACTGTTCGAAATGGCTGGTCACATCGCTGATGATCAGCGGGTTGCGCAGATCCGGCTTGTCCGTGCCGTATTTCAGCATCGCTTCGGCATAGGGAATGCGCGGAAATTCGCCCGCTGGCGTCACATGCTTGCCGTCCACAAATTTCTCGAAGGTGCCAGCGATCACCGGCTCCATCGTGTCCCACACCTCTTCCTGCGTGACGAAGCTCATCTCCAGATCGAGCTGGTAGAATTCGCCCGGCAAGCGGTCAGCGCGCGGGTCTTCATCGCGGAAGCACGGCGCAATCTGGAAATAGCGGTCAAAGCCAGAGACCATCAGCAGCTGCTTGTAGATCTGCGGAGCTTGCGGCAGCGCGTAGAACTTGCCTGCGTGTATGCGGCTCGGCACCAGGAAGTCGCGCGCGCCCTCTGGCGAGGATGCTGTCAGGATCGGCGTCGAAAATTCGTTGAAGCCAATCGCATTCATGCGCTGGCGCAAATCGGCAACGATCTGCGTGCGCTTCATCAAATTCTTGTGCAGCGTTTCGCGGCGCAGATCCAGGAAGCGGTATTTGAGGCGGATGTCCTCCGGATATTCCTGCTCGCCTGCGACCGGCATGGGCAGCTCTTCCGCTGCGCTCTGGACAGTGATCGCGCGAGCAAAAACCTCGATCGCGCCGGTCGGCAGATCCTTGTTCACCGTTTCCGGCGTGCGGGCCTTCACATCGCCATCGATGGTCACAACCGATTCGAGCCGCAGCTTTTCCAGCACCGCCAGCGCAGGCGAATCTTCATCCGCCACGATCTGAGTCATGCCGTAATGGTCGCGCAAATCGATGAACAGCACACCGCCATGGTCGCGTTTGCGGTGAATCCAGCCTGACAAACGGACGGAATCGCCAACATTTGCCTCGTTCAGCTGTGCGCAGTTGTGGGTACGATAGGCGTGCATCTAAAATCTTGTCCTGTTCGGGTGTATGGCGCTAAGGCCCGCGCAAGAAATGGCGCAGACAACCTCTAGCGGTTTCAAGCGCGCGCTAACAGGGGAAGAGGGTGACTTTGTCAAGGCTCACCTCAACATCTGGGCCCATGGCCCGAGGGCGGTACTCCGCTCCACACAAAGAAAAGACGAATGAAAATACACGATCTGATTACGACAACTGACGCTCTGGCCGATTTGTGCGAGCGTTTGGCAAAATCCGAATTTGTTGCCGTCGACACCGAGTTTATGCGCGAGAACACCTATTGGCCGGAATTGTGCCTGGTGCAGATCGCCAATGAGAAAGAGGCCGCGGCTATCGATCCGCTGGCGGA
This sequence comes from Erythrobacter sp., assembly GCA_030148605.1. Taxonomy (GTDB): domain Bacteria; phylum Pseudomonadota; class Alphaproteobacteria; order Sphingomonadales; family Sphingomonadaceae; genus Erythrobacter. The sequence continues at coordinate 552 of JASBTD010000033.1, read as the reverse complement.
CGGGATTGATCTTGGCCCGCTGCTGAGCTTGCTGACAGATAATGAAGATGTCCTCAAAGTCTTCCACGCAGGCGGGCAGGATGTCGAGATTATCGTCAACCTGACCGGCAAGACTCCGCATCCGATTTTCGACACGCAGATTGCCATGATGGCGATCAGCCAGAGCGAGCAGATCGGCTATGCCAACCTCGTGGAAAGCTGGCTCGGCATCACAGTGGACAAAGGCGCACGCTTTACGGACTGGAGCCGCCGCCCGCTGACCGATCGGCAGATCGAATATGCCATCGGCGATGTGACCCATCTTTCAAAAATCTTCCCCAAGATATTGAACAAACTGGTCAAAACCGATCGCGGATCATGGCTCAATGCCGAAATGGAAAAGCTCGCGGAGACATCGAATTACCTGATCGATCCCGAACAATCCTGGCGCCGCATCCGCCAGTCAGGCCGCAATCCGCAAGTACTCGGGCGGCTCAAGGCGCTCGCTGCGTGGCGCGAAGGCGAAGCACAGCACAAGAATATCCCGCGCGGCCGGATCATGCGCGACGAAAC
>JASBTD010000025.1 GCA_030148605.1 Erythrobacter sp. | reverse complement strand
AACTACATGTCGGGCGGCCAGATGCGCTGTCCGGTGGTGTTCCGTGGCCCCAATGGCGCTGCGAGCCGCGTCGGCGCGCAGCACAGCCAGAATTTCGGTCCCTGGTATGCCAATGTTCTAGGCCTGATCGTGATCGCGCCGTATGACAGCGCCGATGCCAAGGGCCTGATGAAAGCGGCGATCCGCAGCGAGGATCCGGTCGTCTTCCTTGAGAACGAACTGGTCTATGGCCGCAGCTTCGATGTGCCGGATCTGGATGACTATGTCTTGCCGATCGGCAAGGCGCGGATCATGCGCGAAGGCAGCGATGTTACCATCGTCAGCTATTCGATCGGTGTGGGCTTTGCGCTGGAGGCTGCCGAGCAGCTGGCCGAGGAAGGCATCGATGCCGAAGTGATCGACTTGCGCACTTTGCGCCCGCTTGATCGCGAGGCGATCCTGACTTCGCTTGCCAAGACCAATCGCCTGGTCATCGCTGAAGAGGGCTGGCCCACTTGCTCGATCGCTTCAGAAGTGATTTCGATCTGCATGGAGGAAGGTTTCGACCATCTCGATGCACCGGTGCTGCGCGTGTGCAATGAAGATGTTCCGCTGCCCTATGCCGCGAACCTTGAAAAGCTCGCGTTGATCGATGCAGCACGCATCGTCGAGGCAGCGAAGAAGGTCTGCTACAAGTAGTTCTATTGGTCAGGGGGCGGGCAGCAAAGCCCGTCAACCTGTGCTCGGAACCTATTCGTCGATAACGATAATGGGGCGTGAATAGCTCAGCTCGGGCGAAACCCAATCCACGATCGGCAGAAATGCCGGCGGCGTATATGTGAGTGTCAATGTTTTCTCGAATGTGCCGAACACTCGCGGTGTCGCCACGTCAGTGACGGTAGCGTTGAAATTCGCGCCGAGCAGGTAAGGGGCATCGCCCGCCGTTGTTTCTGCCCATGTTTGAATCGCTGTATTGCTGATTTCATTGCCCTTCTGATATTCGACCACAGCATGGCGCGCGGTTTCAGACGCAATCGAGCGCAAGGCATTCTGCGCCTGCATACCTAGCCCGATCTGGAATACGCCAATCAGCAGCGCCAACAGAACAGGGGCAAGAATCGCAAATTCGATGATTGTCGAGCCGCGATTGTCCCGGGCGAGGTGTTTCACACAGCCGCTCATGATATCTGCACCCGTCGCGTGACATTGAAATTGATCGGTTGACCCACCCCGAATTCCGTCCAGACCGGGGTGTAGGTGTCTTCCATCGTGATCACGACGAACTCGGATACGACTGCGGTTGTGCTGCAACTGGTGGCGTTATCCTCCAGATCCTCTTCAACATCGCAGCGATATTTGAGGCTCAAGGAAACCTTGTTTGCCGGCAGGCCGGCTGAAGTCTCGATCATCTGTTCGAAGATCTTGTCAGGGCCGCTGCCTGACACCTGATACAGATTGCTGATGGTTTGCGATGTGCCATCAACAGGTTGTGACGTATAGGTATTGCCATAGGTCACAGTCGTGGTGGTCGTCGGAGCCTTTGCGCCGGGATACATGATTGTCCCGTCGCGCTCTGCCTGAGACGCATTGCGCCCGCGATAATAGTTATAGCTTGTCGCGTTAGTGATCGTTTCGTCGGCGGTATAGGTTACATTGGATGAGCCACACGAAAGCGAGCGGGGTGTGGGATTATCCGGCGGCGTAAGCCCTTCATACGGGTCTTCAAGGCCGTCAAAATTCTCGACTACGCTTGAGTTGCCAAAGGCACCTGCGCCATCGGAAATGCCGCCCGCAGCAACAACCGTGTTGATGTTCTGTGGCCCCGTGTTGCCGTTGGTCACGATCGAATTGCCTGAATTCGATAGCGACGCCACCCCACAGGCGGCATCGACCGTCGGGCCGCCATTGAACCATAAGGCACGATTGGCACTTCGGTGCAGGGCGACAAGACAAGCGGTGTATTCGTCAACTGTCTCGAACGTGGCCTGGGCAGAGACTGAAATAGTCGTGCTGTTGCCGAGCACAAAGCTGCTGAAAGAAAGATTTGCGACTGCCTGTGCCGTAACGACAACGCTGTTGTCTGTGCCGGCGTCATAGTCTGCAAGTGCAACCGTGTGATTTGGCGATGCGGCGGATGTGATGGAGAGATTGTCGTCAAACTCCTGCCTCGCACGATCGGAATAGAGCGTGCCAGTGTCACCATTGCCGCGCGCCCAGGCCCCTGCAAGCGCGGCCTGGTCAGCGGCGAATTGCAATTCGCGCTGCCAAAGGTACCATTGTGCGAAATCGACACCGAGCCCGGCACCACCCATGAGGGCTGGCATGCTCAGGGCCAGGATGATGGCGGCATTGCCGCTCGTGCATTGGCAAAGTTTTTGCCTGAAGGTTCCGATCACGCCCATCTGACGAAGTGTCCTTGAAAAATTTATTCAGTGCACATAACCGCATGCAAGTATGATATAGGTAACGCATCATGGTTAATCGCAGGTTGAGTATTTCGAGTTACGGAAAAAATCCCTGCTGTTTTCACAGGCCGTTGCGCCGCGAAACAGGGATCTCCGGTAGCGACTGACGCGTTAAGTGTTTGCGCCACAAAACATCACTGAAGAGCAGGAATTGGCTCTGGCCTATACTCCGGAAGCCTTGCGCTGGAAGATGGCCGCGTTCTTCGCTCTCGACGCTCGTCTCGCACAGATTGTCGCCAACACCCATGAACCCATGCTGGGGCAAATGCGACTGGCGTGGTGGCGCGACATGCTGGGTACAACCAAGCAAGATCGCCCTGCCGGCGATGATGTGCTTGATGCGATTGGCGAGCACTGGAACGGGCAGGAAGCGAGCCTAGTCAAACTGGTTGATGCGTGGGAAATCCTGATAGCTGAAGAGGAACTATCAGCTGAAGCAATCGTGCGGTTCGGGGCGGGGCGGGCAGCACCGGCAGCGGCGCTGGCCGATCCAGCACAAGCCCGGGATCGAGATCGCGTATTGGTTGCTGCCACGCGTTGGGCCTTGGCTGATGCCGCATCGAAGATATCCGGTGAGAGTGAGCGGCATGGCTTTGTTGAAGCGGGATTGGCCCAGCCAGCGGGGAAAACCACCCTTTCAAAGCCGCTGCGCGGGCTCGCTGTGCTTGAAGCGCTGGCGCTGCGTGCTCTCAAACGCGGCGGCAGGCCATTGATGGAGGGCAGGGGCGCAGCATTGGTAGCACTGCGTGCCGGTTTGATTGGCCGATAAAATAAGTTATTGTTCGCTCTCTATTGGAGGGACGAGAAATTGGGCCGTGTTTTTCTTGGATTGTTTCTTGGACTGATTTTGGCAAGTATCGGGCTTTATTGGTGGCAGGCTGTCGCCCAAGTGGAAGAGTTGGCGCCGCCACCGCCTGAGCCGGAAGAGCCCGGTCCAGCACCTGACGAACTGCCCACGACCGATCCGGGTGACATGCAGGGCCCGACACCGCCCGAAGCAAGCGAGTTGACCCGCGAGCAGCGACGGTTTTTCCGTTATGATCGCAACCGCGACTGGCGCATTACGCGCAATGAGATGCTATCGACACGTAGCGATGCGTTCCGCGCGCTCGATGTCGACGGCAACAATTTGCTCACTTTCGAGGAATGGGCGGTAACCACAGCCAATCGCTTCGATGGCGCCGATGAAGACGGGGACGGGAAGCTTACGCCAAAGGAATTTGCGACAACTGCGCCCAAGCGCAGCACTCGCCGTTCAAGCTGCAATTGCTGATGCTTAGGCCGTAACTGCTTCGGCTGAACGGATCCATTCCGCCATGTCTGCCTTGGCGCGCGAGGTGTAAGCTTCCTTGCGCTGCTTCTTCTTTACTTCGTGAAGCGGCGGGAAGAGACCGAAATTGACATTCATGGGCTGGAATGTGTCCGCTTCGGCATCGCCGGTGATATGGCTCAGCAACGCGCCCATTGCGGTTGTAGCGGGCAAGGGAGTCCAATCGCGACCTGACATTTCAGTTGCGGCCATCATCCCGGCAATCAAGCCGATTGCGGAGCTTTCGACATAGCCCTCGCAGCCGGTGACTTGGCCCGCAAAGCGGATATGCGGCGCTTCGCGCAGCCGCAACTGGCGGTCAAGCACCAGCGGTGAATTGAGGAATGTGTTGCGGTGCAAGCCGCCAAGTCGCGCGAACTCGGCATTCTCAAGTCCCGGAATCGTGCGAAACAACTCGATCTGCGCGCCGTATTTTAGCTTCGTCTGGAAGCCGACCATGTTCCACAAAGTGCCCAGCTTGTTGTCCTGGCGCAGCTGCACCACGGCATAGGGCCAGCGGCCCTGCGGATGCTCTTCTGTTGTATCGTATGGGTTGTCGAGCCCGACGCCCTTCATCGGGCCATAGCGCAGCGTTTCCACCCCGCGTTCGGCCATGACTTCGATCGGCATGCAGCCATCGAAATAGGGTGTGTCCTTCTCCCACTCCTTGAATTCGGTCTTCTCGCCATCGATCAACCCCTGATGAAAGGCGAGGTACTGCTCCTTGGTCATCGGGCAATTGATGTAGTCGCCATCTTCGTTCGAGGCTTCTGTCCGCTTGTTCCAGCGGCTCTGGATCCAGCATTTCGACATGTCGATGCTGTCGCGGTGCACAATGGGTGCGATCGCATCAAAAAAGGCGAGCCGTTCCTGCCCGGTGGCTTTGACGATGTTTTCAGCAAGCGATTGCGCGGTCAGCGGACCCGTTGCCACAATCGTGGGCCCTGCGTCGGGCAGCGCGTCCACACGTTCGCGCACAATGGTGATGTTGGGGTGATCGGCAAGCGTCCTGGTGACTTCGTCCGAGAACACATCACGGTCGACCGCCATGGCGCTGCCTGCAGGCACACGCGCTTTCTCTCCGGCGCGCATGATCAGCGAATCGAGTGCGCGCATCTCATGATGCAGCAGGCCGACTGCGTTCTTCGTATCATCATCCGAACGAAAGCTGTTCGAACACACCAGCTCCGCCAGCCCGTCAGTCTGGTGCGCTGGCGTCATCTCGCCTGATCCGCGCATTTCGGACAGGCGGACCTTGAAGCCGCGCTTGGCAAGCTGCCA
>JASBTD010000011.1 GCA_030148605.1 Erythrobacter sp. | reverse complement strand
CGCCCGGAAAGCGACGGGTTGGTCATGAAGTAATGGTGGCAGTTGAATGACCTGTCTTCCGAAACCACGCGCTCATACCCCCCGTCACGCCCAAGCAGCCAGCTTTGCTCGGTATCCAGCATATTCGCGAGCAAGACCTGTTGCAAAACCTGGTCATGAACAGTGCGGTTGCGGATCGGAATCAGGGTTTCCACACGGCGGTCAAGATTGCGTTCCATCAGGTCAGCCGAGGATATGAAGACCTTGGCTTGGCTGCTTGGCATGGCCTCACCATTGGCGAAGGCATAAATCCGGCCATGCTCGAGGAAGCGCCCGATGATCGATTTCACGCGAATATTCTCGCTCACGCCTTCCACACCGGGCCTGAGGCAGCAAATCCCTCTCACAACCAGTTCGATCTCTACGCCCGCTTGGCTCGCTTCATAGAGCTTGTCGATCATCGCCTGATCGGTAACCTGATTGCACTTGATCCAGATCGCTGCCGGTTTGCCCGCGCTGGCATGGGCAATCTCGCGGTCGATCGCGAGGTTCAGTTCGTTGCGCAGGTTAAGCGGTGAAATGACCAGCGCTTCAGTGCTGCGCGGTTCGACATAACCGCTCACGAAGTTGAACAATTTTGCTGCATCACGGCCAAATTCAGGGGCCGCAGTGAAGAAGCTCAGGTCGGTATAGGTGCGGGTCGTGACTGGATGGTAATTGCCTGTGCCGAAATGGCAGTAGGTGCGAAAACCGTCTTCCTCCCGCCGCACCACCATCGCCACCTTGGCATGCGTCTTCCAGTCGACGAAACCGTAGATCACCTGCACCCCGGCGCGCTCGAGCTTGCTCGCCCACATCAGATTCTGCTCTTCATCGAAGCGGGCCTTGATTTCGACCACGGCCGTCACAGACTTGCCTTCTTCTGCCGCCGCAATCAGCGCGTTGATGATGGCTGACTGATTGCCCGCCCGATACAGCGTTTGCTTGATCGCAATGACATCCGGATCGCTTGCGGCCTGACGCAGGAAATCAACCACCACTTCGAAGCTTTCATAGGGGTGATGGATAACGATGTCCTTCTCGCGAATGGCAGAGAAGCAGTCACCATCATGCTCGCGAATACGCTCGGGATAACGCGGTGTGTAGCTGGGAAATTTGAGATCGGGCCGGTCAATCTCCACGATCTCATTCAGGCTTTCGTGCCCGATCACGCCTGCGCTCTTCAGCACCAGCGCGTCGCTCAATCCCAACTGCTCGAGCAGGATCTGCTCGGCCACCGGATCGAAATCCTGCTCAAGCTCAAGCTGGATCACCTTGCCACGGCGGCGGCGCTGGATCGCGCTGCGGAATGTTCGGACAAGGTCCTCTGCTTCTTCCTCGATCTCTATGTCGCTGTCGCGCAATACGCGGAACAAGCCATCGCCTTCGATCCTAAAGCCCGGGAACACATGCTCGGCAAAGCGGCAGATCAGGCTGGGTACGCTGATGTAGATCGCCTCTTCACCCGGAACGCGCACATATCGCGGCAAAGCTGCCGGGATCAGGATCATCTCGATCACCTGTTCCTGATCAGCTTCGCGCGTCAGCGTGAACAACAGGCCCAGCCCCTGATTGGCAACGAAGGGGAACGGGTGAGCGGGATCGAGCGCCTGCGGGGTGATGACCGGCAGGATTTCATCGAGGAAGTAGTCCTGCAACCAGGCAATCGCTTCCGGTTTTACCAGATGCTCGTCTGCCACATGGATGCCCGCTTCACTAAGCAGATCGTGCAATTCGCTCCACACTTGCTGCTGGCGTGAAGACAATGCTGCCACGCGTTCGCGCACAGCCGAAAGCTGCTGCGAAGGCGTGCGACCATCGATCGAAAGCCGGTCAATGCCGCGCTGGACCTGCCCGGCGAGACCGGCCACGCGGATCATCACGAACTCATCAAGATTGCTGCCGGAAATGGCGAGAAAGCGCAGCCGTTCAAGCAAGGGATAATTGGTGTTAGAAGCTTCCGCCAGCACACGCTCGTTAAACGCCAGCCAACTCAGCTCACGGTTGAAATAGAGCTCGCCGGCGTCGCACAAAGACGGCTCATTAAGTTCGTTTGCAGCAGAGATACTCATCGTCAGGGCAGGACGTTACTATGTGCTTCACACAAAGTCGAAATCTCAATCGCGCGCGCCGCAAGACAGTCACATAAATGTTCAGCTTCGCAGCGTCACATTTTCCATCGGGGGAAGCGCCATGCCCATGCCGGTTGGTGCTTTCGGGCGATAGGGTGCTTCCAACGCTGTCAGCTCCTCTTGCGTCAAATCGATCTCCAGCGCTGCCAACGCAGCATCGATATGGTGCTCTTTCGTGGCACCGATAATGGGGGCTGCGACGGCAGGCTTGGTGAAATGCCACGCCAGGGCAACGCTGGCGCGTGCAACCTCGCGGGCGTCCGCGATCTTGCCAACGACATCGATGATCTCGCGATCGGCTGCGTCGTCATCCTTGTAGAGCGCCTTTCCAACACCGTCAGTCTTGCTGCGCACTGTCTCTTCATCATTCGCGCGCGCCAGCCGCCCGCGCGCGAGCGGGCTCCACGGGATCACACCCACGCCCTCGTCCGCGCATAGCGGCAGCATTTCGCGTTCTTCCTCGCGATACAGCAGGTTGAGCTGGTTCTGCATTGATATGAAGCGGGTCCAGCCGTTGGCTCGCGCAACTTCCTGCGCCTTGGCGAATTGCCATGCGTACATGGAGGACGCACCGATATGCAGCGCCTTGCCCGCCTTCACGATGTCATGCAGCGCCTCCATCGTTTCCTCGATCGGGGTTTCATCGTCCCAGCGGTGGATCTGGAACAGGTCGACATAGTCCATGCCCAGCCGCCCGAGGCTGTCATCCACCGCCTGCATCAATGCCTTGCGCGAATTGCCGCCCGCATTGGGGGCCTGGCGCCATGGGAAATAGGCTTTGGTTGCAACCACAATCTCGTCACGCAGGGCCATCTCTTTGAGCAGTTTGCCGGTGATTTCTTCCGAGGTTCCGCCAGCATAGATATTGGCGGTGTCGAAGAAATTGATGCCGGATTCCAGCGCCTTGCGGAAGAAGGGCCGGCTTTCTTCCTCACCCAGCAGCCAGTCCCCATGCCAGCCCTTGGTTGTATCGCCATAGGTCATGCAGCCAAGGCAAAGGCGCGAAACGACAAGGCCCGATCCTCCAAGGCGAGTGAACTTCATTTGTATTTCTCCTTCTCGCATGGAGCGCGAACCCGCGCTTTGAAACTGTGACTTTCCGCCTTAGCCACTCATTTCACTGGTGAATTGGCAATATCCCGCGATTGATATGTGACTTTGGCATTTGACTTTCCGTTCGTTGGCAGTCCCGGGTCCGAATGGCAGGAAGCGAAGATGGCATAGAAATGATCAGGTAGGAAAGGCTGCCTTGTGACCTCCATCGCTCAACAGTCCGTCCGGCCAACGCGCCCCAACTACAGCGAAAGGCCACCGTCAACGATCAGCGACTGCCCGGTAATGTATCCCGCCAGCGGCGAGGCAAGGAACAGCGCTGCGCCCGCCATGTCATCCGGCGTGCCCATGCGCCTCAGCGGAATTCGTGCAATCGCGCCTTCACGCCGCCTCTCGTTTTCAGTGGTAACCTTGGTCATCTTGGTCGGCACGAAGCCCGGCGCGATTCCGTTCACACGGACGCCGTCCTTCGCCCAAGCTTGCGCCAGCGAGCCAACCAGGCTGGCAGCCCCCGCCTTGCTCGCACCATAGGCGGGATTGCCGATCATCGCGTGGAACGCGCCGGTTGAGCTGACGATAATGATCGAGCCATCGCGATCAGCCAGTCCGGAATGGAAAGCCCGCGCGCAGTCCATCACCGAGTTGAGATTGACATCGATGACAGCATCCCAGCCTTCGCGTTCGAACTCCTCGCGGCCGTATCGCACTGCGCCCTGGCACAGCACCAGCACATCCACTGCGCCGATTTTTGCTGCGAGCGCATCGGGCGCGCTGCGATCGGTTACGTCGAGCTGATGATAGGTAAGGCCTGTGAAATCGCTATCTTCAGCTTCAAGATAGTCGCCTTCATCGGGCCGCGTACCAGTGACGTGTGCCTCGGCTCCACGCGCCGCAAAGCCGCGCGCGATGCCATTGCCGATCCCGCTCGACCCGCCGATCACGAGCACGCGCTTGCCGGAGAAATCGAGCGGATCGGACATTTGCTGCACTCCCTCAGATCGAACGACTGATCACTTCTTTCATGATCTCATTGGTTCCGCCGAAGATGCGGGTCACGCGTGCATCGCGCCATAGCCGCGCGATAGCATACTCGTTCATGTAGCCAGCGCCACCATGCAGCTGCAACGCGGTGTCGCAGGCTTCCCATTGCAGATCGGTATGCCACAGCTTGGCTGCACTGGCTTCATCAGTGGTCAATTCGCCGGCAAGATGCTTCTTGATCGCCCAGTCCAGATGCGCCCAGCCAACCTGGATCTTGGCCTTGAGGTCAGCCAGCGTGAACTTGGTGTTCTGGAAATCGAACACGGTCTTGCCGAAAGCCTTGCGGTCCTTCGTAAACTTCACCGCTTCATCGAATGCGCGCTGAGCCGAGGCCTGCGCACCCACAGCAATGCCCAGGCGTTCCTGCGGCAGTTCTTCCATCAGATGGATGAAGCCACGCCCTTCCTGCCCCAGGATGTTGGTCTTGGGCACACGGCAATCGGTAAAGAACAACTCTGACGTATCGGCAAAATGCTGGCCGATCTTGTCGAGATTGCGTCCGCGCTCGAACCCAGGCGTATCCGCGTCAACCAATACCAGCGTTGTGCCCTTCGCGCCCTGGCTGGGATCGGTCTTGGCCACCACGATCACGCAATCGGCGTTCTGGCCATTGGTGATGTATGTTTTCGAGCCGTTGATCACGAGATGGTTGCCATCCGCGACTGCAGTGGTGCGAATGCCCTGCAAGTCTGACCCCGCGCCGGGTTCGGTCATGGCAATCGCCGTGATGATATCGCCAGACACCATGCCCGGCAGGTATTTCTGGCGCTGTTCTTCAGTGCCCAGCCGTTCGAAATAATTGGCGGTGATATCGCTCTGCAGCGTAAATCCGGCGGATGAGCCAAGATAGGAAAGCTCTTCGCACAGCACGCAGTTGAAGCCGAAATCGAGGCCCAGGCCGCCATTCTCTTCCTTCACCGTCGGGCATAGCAAGCCCGCCTCACCTACCGCTTTCCAAACCTCGCGCGGCACAATCCCGTCTTCTTCATGCTTGTCGAGATGCGGCTCAAGATGCTGTGCAAACACCTTGCGGACAGTGTCGCGGAAGGCTTCGTGGTCTTCATTGTAAGCGGTGCGATAGCTGGTATCGAGCATGGGTTGGTCTCTTCCCTGATTCTAAAAACAGATCTGCGCTGCTTGACAGCAAACGATCAAACAGTGCCATGCCAGCACATCCCTGACAACGAACTTGGCGATTCTGACAGCAAGGCGATATTGGCCATGCCAGCTTCACAGGCTAACATAACTAAAAACTGGCCCGGGACGCGTAAACTGGGGGATGAGGAAATGGATCCGCTCGATTCAGGTGCATTGGTCGGCTGGAAGATAAACGATTTGGGGCCGCGCATGGTCCTGCAACTGCAAACCATGCATCGCACGGAAAATGCCGACAAGGAATTGCGCGAGCGCGCCGTATTGCTGGATCGCAATCAGGCCGTGCTGCTGGCGAATTATCTTTATGAAGTTACCGGGCAGTCCAAACCCAAGCGGCGAGGTTTCCTGCAATCCTTGTTCGGCAATTAGGCGAGCGTTCGATAGGCATAACGAGGCGTCGCCCTTGCAATTGCGTGTTTGGCCGCGCACATCGAGGCGCATGAATTCTGAGGTTCCCCCAACTTATCGGGCCGGATCGGATCAGCGCACTCTACGCCGCGCCTTGGGCTGTTTCGCGACCGGCGTGACAGTGGTCACCGCTCGCACGCCCAAGGGCGAACCCGTGGGACTCACTGCCAACAGCTTTACATCGGTCAGCCTTGATCCGCCTTTGTTGCTGGTTTGCCCGGCTTTGGCAGCGGCCACTACGCAGGTGCTGCTTGAAGCCGAGCATTTTGCTGTCAACGTGCTGACCGACGAGCAAGCGGATCTGTCACACCTGTTTGCGACGAAAGGTTCGGATCGCTTTGCCGAGACCGAATGCGAAACCTGGCATCACGATGTGCCGATCATCCGCGATGCGCTCGCGAACTTCGAATGCAAACGCCACTCCGTAAGCGATGGTGGCGATCACGCGATCCTGGTCGGCCAGATCGAGCATGTGCGCTTTGCCGAGAAAGGCGATCCGCTGCTTTACTTCCGGAGCAAATACCACCGGCTGCATTCAAGCTGAGGCTGCAGCCCCCTTCATAAAGCAATGGGGCCGACCATTGCTGGCCGGCCCCATCAGTGTTCTCATTTGCGGCCTGGCCGCAGCGAGTGATCAGAAGTTCACGCCCACAGCAACACCGTAGCGGCGCGGATCGAGCGTGAAGATGTTCGAGAACAGGCCCGAGCTGGCGTCAGTGACATAAAGACCTGTCACTGAATCGCTGTCGAAGATGTTCTGGACAAAACCACGCACAAACCAGCGATCGTCCGCCGAGTTGAGCTGGATCTGCGCATTCGCCTGAACGAATGACTCGAGCCGGTTGACATTGCCGTTAAAGACATTGCCATATTGCTCGCCTGTGAAGGTCAGGTCGAAACGCGGAACAAGCGTCATGCCGCTTTCGAACTCAGCCGTATATTGAATACCGGCAGAGGCCTTCATCGTCGGCGCCTGAGGCAGCTTGTTGCCCTTCAGGTTGGTTTCAACACCCGGGCTGAGAACCTGGAAACCCGCAGGAGCAGCAGCCTCAAGCGAGCTGCAGATGCTGAATGCCCCGGAAGAGGCAATTCCGCCATCGGCAGGAAACTCTGTTGGCGCCTGCAGTCCAACAACTGCGTTGAAACCAGCCACAAAAGCGTCCGCTGCGCCCGGAGCAGGGCCGGTCACAGCGCAAAGCGCGCCATTGGTGATGTCCTTGATGATCACAGCATCGGGATCACCACCGCCCGGATCGCGCGGGTTCGAAAAGAACTGGTCACCCGCGACCTCAGCATTCAAGTAGCTGAAGTTCATGTTGATCAACCAGTACGGATCTGGACGAATGATCGACTCAAGTTCGATACCCCAGATATCCGCATCGATCGTATCGTTGACCGAAGTCCGCGCGATAATGCGGCTTAGCTGCAGATCTTTGTATTTGTAATAGAATGCCGTCGCGTTCAGCTGCAACATGCCGTTCGCAAAGACATTCTTCGACCCGATTTCGAACGCATCGATCTGTTCCGGCCCGAAACTGTCCGACACCTGGAAGATCGGCTGTAGCGGCGGGTTGATGCCACCCGACTTGTAGCCACGCGAATAGGAGATGTAGACGTGATTGTCAGGTGTCAGCTCGTAATCCACCACGAAACGGCCCGTGATCTCGTCAAACGATACACTGCGCTCCTGAAAGTCCTGCAGGCCTGCCGTGCCAGGATCGGCATCGAAGGGGCCAAACGGGCCGTTGGGAAATAGAGGGTTGTCCGTTGTGCTGAATGGGTCCCCATCGTTCGAATAAGGATTGAAGAAGCTCAGCAGTGTTGAACGTGCCTGAATGGACTTCTTGTCGTCATTGTAGCGGAGGCCTGCAGTAACCTTGAGCCGGTCTGTTACGTCAAAATAGCCTTCCGCAAAGATGCCGAAGCTTTTCAGTTTGAAGTCCGTCGTGTTGTTGCGGAAGAATGATGTCCCCGCATAGGCGGGCGGGAGACCAGCACCGAGGCTCGTCAATGAGCCAAGCACGCCAGTGACATAGTCGATCGCAAAGGCATTCACGAAATAACTGTTCTCGCTGACTTCTGACTCAGCGTAGATCCCGCCCAGCAGGAAATTAAACGGCCCGTCAAAGTCGCTTGAAATGATCGCTTCTGTCGACCATGCCGATTGATCCTGGTTCGAACGGTCAAACTGAGTACCATTGGGCGTGCAAACCCTGAACCCTTCGAAGGCACCCCTGTTGTCGAGCCGGGTATCGGAAGTGCAGAGATTGCCCGATGAGTCGAAAAGCCCGTCGACGACCGGCTGGAAATATGGGGCAAGACCAGGAACCGCGCCGGCGGCATAGGCCTGGATCGTTGCAAATGCAGCAGCTGCATTGGGTATCTCGCCAATGCCCTGATTATAGTCCTGCCGCGAGTCGACACTGGTTTCCTGATAGGTGCCGGTTACACCCAGCTGAATCGCGCCGAAATTGTGTTCGAGATGCGCCTGCAATTGCAGTTCATCAGCGAAATACTCGGGGACGAACTCAGTGCGAATCTTCCGAACGTCATCGGGTTCATCAAAATTGGCATAGGCATCAGGCCCATAGAGGCTGTTGAGCCCGAGCGTGCTGACAAGTGGGCCAAGCGGCGTTGCACCGAAAATGACATTCAGGAACTCTTGCGAGCCGAGCGTACCGGTAAATGTCGAATTCGCATTGAGTTTGTCGAAGTCGCGCCGCGAATTGAGACAGCCCAGCACACCGGTCGGATCACGCTGGCACAACTGTTTCTGGATGCGCGAGCGATTGTCGTCCTCCCTGAAATAATAGGCCATCAGATCGATGGTTGTATCTGCGCCAGGCTCAAACCTCAGCGAACCGCGGATTGCATACATGTCACGGTCATCGAAGTCCGAACCGGTTGTGAGGTTATCGGTATAACCGTCACGTTTCAGATAGAAACCGGCCACGCGTGCACCAATGGCATCGCCGATCGGCAAATTGACCATGCCCTTTGCACGAATCGAATTGAAATTGCCGTATTCGAACTCGGCATTCGCGGCGAAGCCCGAGAGATCGGGTTTCGCGGTCACAACATTGACCACGCCGGAGGTCGCGTTGCGGCCGAACAGCGTGCCTTGCGGACCACGCAGAACTTCGATCCGTTCAAGATCGAAATATTCTGTTTCGAACAGGCGTGTGCCGAATAGCGGTGCCGAGTTCAAATGGATCGCGGTCGCACTGTCGCAGCTCACACCGACGCACAAGTCACCAATCCCGCGAATGGTAAAGCTGGAAGCGGTAAAGTTGCTTTTCGTGAACGATACGTTCGGCAGCGTCAGCTGCAAGTCGCTGGCGTTTTCGATCTGTTACGACTCAAGCGCTTCAGCGTCGAATGCGCTAACTGCAATCGGAACTTCCTGCAGGCTTTGCGCCTGACGTTGCGCGGTAACAACAATTACCGGCCCCTGGAACTGATCATCTTCCGGTTGCCCTGCATCTTGCGCCCACGCAGGCGTAGCAATGGTGCCCGCGCAGATGCCGGACAGCAGTAGTGTCTTCAATTTCATTGAACCCTCTCCCATAATCCCCAGGCCGCTATTGCGGCTCTGGGGACATGCTAACGCATATTACAGGAATTCGACAAACTGATTTTTCCACTGGCCTCTCAACAAAGTTGACAGGGCTTGAAGCCGGACTGGCTGCGAGGCCGGGCTTGCGAAGCTGCGCTTGTCAGTCTGGCAGGAGCGAGTATCGGTTGACCGAAAGCTCCACCACTCCGCGCGTGCCTGCCTCGACAGTAGCCAGGTTTCCAGCTGAAACGCGCATTCGCTCGCCATTCGATCCGACCACATCGAGCTGTTGAAAGCCGGCCTGGAAACGCGGGCCGATAACTTCGATGGGCCCTGCCGGATCTTCGCGAAACCGCATTGCAGCAGGCCTGACAAGCACGGTCACAGAAATGCCGTCCGGCAAATCACCTGTTGGGAAAGAGCCGGCGCTGGTGGCTGCAACGCCCTCCCGCACTTCGCCGCGCAACACGTTGATCTCACCCAGCAGCCGGGCTGCGGTCACGCTTTGCGGCTGCCAATACAATTCTTCCGGAGGGCCCGCTTGCAGGATCTGGCCAGCATCCATCACGATGATCCTGTCAGCCAGCTCCATGGCTTCGTCGGGATCGTGAGTCACAGCGAGCACAGCTGCTCCCGTTTCGCGCAGCAGCTGTTTGGTCTCGCCACGCACAGTCTGGCGCAATTGCTGGTCCAGGCTGGAGAATGCTTCGTCGAGCAAGACGATCTCCGGCTCGCGGGCCAAGGCGCGGGCAAGCGCGATGCGTTGTTGCTCCCCGCCAGAAAGCTCGTGCGGATAGGCGGTGCCGCGATCGCCAAGGCCGACCCGCTCAAGCCAGCGACGGGCTGTTTCAGCACGATCAGCGTCCTTGAGTCCGAACATCACATTCTGCATCGCCGTCAAATGCGGAAATAGCG
The DNA here is from genome assembly GCA_030148605.1 of Erythrobacter sp. GTDB lineage: Bacteria > Pseudomonadota > Alphaproteobacteria > Sphingomonadales > Sphingomonadaceae > Erythrobacter. The sequence continues at coordinate 49,988 of JASBTD010000011.1, read as the reverse complement.
CAAAGCTCTGCACGACGATCCCGATATTGCGCCGTTCCGGGGGCACAATCACGCCGGGGGATGAAACGATCCCTTGCTTCAGGGTTATCTCGCCATGTGCAATGGCTTCGAAACCGGCAAGCGTGCGCAACAAGGTGGACTTTCCTGCACCCGACCGGCCCAGCACAACCACGATCTCACCGGGCTGTACTGAGAGGCTGACATCCCGAAGAATGGTTGCTCCGCCAAGGACGCAGGATACTTCCCGTATCTCCAAGGCGGCTTGCCCTTGATCAGGAATCGCAGTCATGCGTTCGGCCTCAGCAGATTGAGCGCTGCGGTAGCGGGCACGCAAATTGCCAGGAGGACAAGCGCAGGCAGCGCGGCTTGAGCCAATCTCTCGTCCGACGCATAATTATGAGCAGCTACAGCGAGCGTTTCCAGATCAAAGGGTCGCAAGATCATCGTTGCTGGCAGCTCCTTCATCACCTCAATTCCGACGAGCAAACCAGCGGTCGCAACGCCTGACGCAGCGAGCGGCACATGAATACGGGCGAGAACCTGACGCGGGGTAGCGCCAAGATTTCGCGCTGCTTCGTCCAACTCGCGCCGAACCTTACCCAAGGCACTTTCGCATGGCAGGATCGCCACAGCGGCAAACCGGGCTTGATATGCGAACAACAGGGCAAAGATACTGCCACCTGTGATCGTCAGGATCGCTCCACCAGTCATCCAGTTCACGCCTGCCTGGATCACAACCAACGCGGCGAGAATGGCAATCGCTGCGACCGCTCCGGGAACGGCATATCCTGCTTGCACGAACCGTATCGCAGCTGTGGCAGCGGGCCTGCCGCTACGCAGGGCAAAGGCAGCGGTCAGCCCAATTATGATCGCAAGCAAGCCCGAGGTTGTTGCTAGCAGCGCGGTGCCTTGGACCGCGGCCATGATGGAACGCGCAGGCTGCGTCTCGATCGCCAGCCAGGCAAGGTTTGCTGCAGGCGCAACAAGTCCCAGGGTGATCGGGATCACGCAAACCAAGATTGCGGCCAGCGAATTCGCCCCGCTAAGCGGGGTTCGCGCCGATTGCAGGCCTTCGGCCTCGCCTGAAACAAATTGGCGGCGGCCGCGTGCTCCCCTTTCCACGCCGAGGAATATCAGCGCACCAAACAACAGGATCACCGCAATTTGCGCAGCTGCAGCAGGGTCGCCAAAAGACGACCACGCCCGCACAATCCCGACAGTGAGCGTGGAAACGCCCAGAAAGTCTGCGACGCCATAATCTGCCAGGACTTCCATCGCGACAAGCGCAGTGCCCGCCGCCACGGCTGGCCAGATCAGCGGCAAGCCGACTTTGGCAAATGCTTGCCATGGTCCGGCCCCAAGGCTGCGTGCGACATCCCAGCTCAAGCGTCCATGTGCTTCAAGCGAATTGCGAGCCAACAGGAAAACATATGGGTAGAGCGTGAATGCAAAGATGAAGGCAGCACCTGCGATGCCCGAGACCGTGGGCAAGTCGATACCAATCAATTGTTCAAGCCGGCTTCCGGGTGCGGTCAACGCATACCATGAATAGGCAGCGACATATCCCGGCATCGCAAGCGGCAGGATAAGCAGCCATTCGAACAGCTTGCGACCGGCAAATTCGAACCGCGTGACTATCCAGGCGCAGCTCACACCGATGATCGCCGCTACCGCGCCAGAGAGGATCGCAAGCAGTGCTGAACTGCGCGAAAATTCTGTCAGGCGAGTGGAGGCGATATGGGCCAGATATTCGCCGCTGCCCGACGCCGCCAAGACCAGCAATGCCAGCAGTGGCAAGCCAAACACAGCCGCAAGAAGTGCCCCGAGCATTGCCGGGTCAAGAAGACGCGCGGCAATCGGCCTTGCAGCGGATATTTCAGCCGAAGAGACGCTAGCGACTGGCAAGAACTTCCCCGATCAAGGCCATCCGGCGCGGTCGAATACTCGCTGGGCCAGTTCCTGATTACCGCCGATCACTGATCCGGAAAGCGGATCGGCCGTGAACTTGCCCATCGCATCAAGTACATCGTTGCTATAGCTCACGCTGGTGACCGCCGGGTATTCGTTGGTAAGTTCGGGAAACAGGCGTTGTCCTTCATCCGATGCAGCGAACTCGATGAAGCTGAGCGCGAGTTCAGGGTTGCGCGCACCGCTGGCAACACCTGCGCCAGAGATATTCACGTGCACGCCCGGCGATGCCTCAGGCCAGAAAACGGCCAGGCCGCTGACATCATCCTCTTCGCTGCGCGCCATCCGCGCGAAGTAATAGTGATTGACCAAGGCTACATCGCATTCACCGGCTGCGACTGCGCGAATCTGGTCGCTATCGCCGCCTTGCGGAGCACGTGCGAAATTGGCGGCAACTTTTGAGGCCCAATCCTGCGCCCTTGTCTCACCCCAGCGGTCGATCAGAGCTGCCAACAAAGAGATGTTGTAGATATTGCCTGACGAGCGGGCGCATACACGCCCTTCAAATGCGGGATCTGCAAGGCTCTCATACCCTGCCAACGCATCGGCATCGACACGATCACGAGCGTATACAATCACTCTCGCACGGCTTGAGAGGCCATACCAGTGACCGTCCGCATGACGCATTGAAGCAGGGATGCGTTCGTTGAGGAACTCGGACTCAGCTGGCGCAAACAGACCTTCCTGATCGGCACGCCAAAGCCGCCCTGAATCGACGGTAATGATGACATCGGGTGGATTGGATGCGCCGTCTGCCCTGACGCGTTCGATCAACAGATCACCGTCAGCTTCAATCACTTCAACGGTGACCCCCTTGGCCTCTTCAAATGCCTTGTAGAGCGCGTAGTCGGAATCGTAGTGACGCGATGAATAAATCACCAGTTTGTCAGGGTCAGGCTCCGTTTCACCGCCTGTGCAACTGGCAAGCAGCGCCGCTGCAAAACATGCCATTCCCTGTTTCAATGAGCGCTTTATCGACATTCCTGCATTCCCGACTTTTGAAGATCGGCAAGCGCAATAGGCGCATGGGCGGCACACTGTCGAGGATTTATTGCGATTCATTCGCAATTAAGTTTGATGGGATACTGGTGCCGCTTACGTGACTCGAACACGTGACCCCATCATTACGAATAATTTGCAGACCATTATATTTCAATATATTAGTGTACTTGTTGTATAGCCTGTTGTATAGTAATTTGTCGAAAAATGACCTTATTACAGATGCTTGGTCGGGTTGACGCGACAGCGGAAAACACCATCATCTCAACGCCATACCATCAGCTTGTCGGGTTACCCGACAACAAACGATATCCAGAATATCGCCATTGTCGGGTAACACGACCCACACATCACTTTGCAGCTTTGCGCAATGGGCTACGCAGGCCCATTTGTGCCAGATGTCCGTCAAGCTCGCCAGCGTTCACGGCAGCAATGAGCTTATCCAGCGTCGGGACAAGTTGGTCGGGTTTCCCGACAACGATAGCTGCCTTGCCCTTCTCCAGTTCGATCACCTTGTTGCCATAGCGAATGATCAGCACGCAGTTGCCCTCTGCATCATTCACCCACCAGCGTTTGATGCGCTTGGGGGCGTCGATCAGCACCTTCTCGCCCTGATCGTTCTTGACCCATTTGCGCCGCGTGATCGACAGCACGCTGCCATCGTGGTCCGCTTGAGCGATATGCTTTTGCTCAGCCAGTTTGCTGATCAGCTTTGCACGCCGATGTTGTTCGGGGCTCATACGCTGCACGGTCGGGATAACCGACAGTGACAAGGATTTGAGGATGTTCGTTGTCATGTTCATGTCTCCTTCTGACACATGAATCATGACGCCATCCCATTGTCATTCCTACCGAAATTATGACGAATGATGAAGTGGCGTGAGCAGACCACGCCGTCGCTTACGCTCTCTTGCCCATGTTCATTGTTTCATCATATGTTTGGCCATGGATAAATCCTACGACATGCTAAAAGCTGCTCATCGACATGCAGGCAACCATCGAGCGGAAATCGAACGAAGTGAGATTTGTGCCTGTTTCTCCTGCTGCAAATTGTTTTCGGCAAGCGAAATAGACGAATGGCTCGATGATGGGGACGGAACCGCGCTCTGTCCGCAATGCGGCATTGATGCAGTTATCGGCTCCGCCTCTGGCTTTCCCGCCTCAGACGCGGACTTTCTCCGAGCTATGCACGATTACTGGTTCAGCTGAACATCCTCCTCAATTGCAATCTGACGCGTCACTCATCGCTGAAGCTGTCCAAGGCGCCAACGACCGCAGTTGCGACGAACCAAGCGAGTGTTCTGTCGATGGCACGAACCCAGCTTTCTAATTCATCGTGATAAATACACTCAGAAAGAGGGTGTCACGATGGATGCACGAGAGGAATTGAAACGCTGGATCGCATTGGTGGTGCAGCTATCAGCAGAGGAAGAGAGCAAGGTCATCAAGCAGGACATTGATCTGTTTCTGTCTGTTGCTGGGGAATTGTCAGGGAAACTGGCTGATAGGAATGCATCTCTGGCGAAGCAGATACGACCGCGATCTAAAGCGTCTGCGCCGAAGCCATCCAAGCCTGCTCCTCAGAAAGCCCAGAAACAGCCTGAAGCATCACCAAGCAGTGATGATAGCCCAGAATCCCAGAATGCTGCGCAGGACCGTTCACAGGAGCGTTCAGGGCAATTGCAGCAGCATCAGCGATCTGAGCCATCGCCAGTTGACCAGCAACGAGTGTTGCGTGGGTATGTCTACGGTGATCAGAACGACGAGGTTCAGTTTCAGAAGGTAGCAAAGGCTATTGCGCGATGAACGACAAGCTCATGCTAAGCCAGAAGCAGCTCCACGATAGTCTGTTTGATCTGTACATTGATGGAGGCTTGGAACTGATGAAGGCTGGCACTCGTGGCTTGACGCGTGATCTGATCATCGACTTTGACGAAACAGACATAACGTACGATGAGAGATTTCGGGCTCATAAGTAAGTAAAGGCCCTTATAATGCACCAATTAAAAGCCTACTGTCACATATTTGACTCAATTATTTTTCCGATTGAAAGTCGCACATTATCCACCTCATTCGATCAAGTGACCCCAGAGACTTCAATAAATGCTATGAAAAACATATGTTTACGAGAGCGCAATTTGCGATCATCTATCAATCTCATTATCAACGGACATCGCCTTAATCACACTCTTTTTACGCCTTGCCATCGGAAGGGGGCGATCCTAACGCGTTCTGACAAGAGATTGTGAAGTTGGTCGCACTGGGCAATCGCGCAGAATGATAAAGAGAGTTTTTATGTCGATTATGAATCGGAACCTGAAGCGCACTGCAAGTATGGTTGTGTTGGGAATGCTGCTTGTATCCTGCGGCGGGGAAGACAATAGCACTGACCGCGACGGCGATGATGTGTCGGTGAATAACAATAACTCAAACAACCCAACGTCCGTTGATGCAAATCTCTACATCACTGACGATTTTTCTACCGAGTACGATGCCGTTTGGGTAACTATCAGCAAGATTTCATTTTCAAATGGTTCGACTGAACAACTTGCGCTTTCGGCAGAACAATCTCCTATAACTGTAAATATTACTCAGTTGAAGCGCGCGGGATTGTTTGTGGAAAAAATATCCATCCCGACAGATGCCACTCATGTGCGAATTTATCTTGATCAGGATGCGAAGCTTATCACGCCCGATGGTCGCACCATTAATGCCTCGATTGCGAGGGAGGCGGGCGGCTATATATCGGTACCGCTCAGCGGATATAATCCCAGCACGGGATCGCTGATAATTGATTTTGACCTGCCGTCTTTTTCTCTATCGGGAAGCACGCTTACAGCCCCCATCGTGCTGGCCTCTGAGCAAGATGCGAGCACGTGGTCGACCCGTGACGGAGAGATTGAAGGAACTGTCCGTTCTGTTTCAAATGACTCGCTCACCATTGAGACCCGTCTGGGCCGTACCTACACGATAGCTTTGGGTTCTTACACGACTTATCGAGGGCCTAGTTCGGCATGGGCTCCGTCGGTTGGATCATTCGTTGAAGTCGATGTGGTAATTTCGGGAACTCTTGCGGCGCCGACGTTTGAAGCACTTTCAGTTAGTGCTGAAGAACTAAGCGACAGATCGGATGGCCAGGGAACACCTGAAATCGAAGGCCGCATCATCGCGATCAATGGTGACCGCATCTCCGTATCAGTTTATGAGTCGGAAGACATCCGCCTTTCAGGGACCGTCGTCCTTGCAATTGGGCAGGCCACCTTCACGCGTGGAAACGCTGCTTCACTCGCGGTGGGGCAAGTGATCGATGCCTATATCACACCGACCCCGAACACAGACGGTAGCTGGCAAGCAAGGGTTATCGAGATTGAGGGGGCCGCAAAGAGCGGTTCAATCGGAGATAATGATGACGGCAGTGACGTATATTCGGAGATCGAAGGTCGCGTGGTCAGCGTAACAGGGGCCCAGGCGCTTTTGGAAATCTTCAAAATTGAGGGCGTTTCGGGCATCAACGTCGGAGAAAGGAGGTCGTTCGATCTCACAGGTGTCGTGTTTAAGGAGGGATCGCTTCAGTGCCTCGGCGCAGGCTCAAACCTCGAGCTTAAAGGCTACACAGACAATAGCGGGTCATTCATTATCACTGTTGCTGAGGTCGATGGTGGTTGTGCTGGTTCTGATGATAATTCGTCAGACGATCCTAATGGCAACAGTGAAGTTGAAGGCCTCATCACTTCGGTCGGTACGAATAGTTTTGTAGTCAATGTCCTCAAGGTCGAGGATTGGTTTGGTGCAGTCCCTCAAACTTTGACGATCAGGTATGACAATAACACTTATTTCGAGGACCTTAGCCCAAGCGATCTTCGCAACGGGCTTTTGGTTGAAGCCGAAGGGCCAGTAACAAACGGCGTCATGGCCGCAAGAAAGATTGAACGGGAATGATAGTCGAAGCCTGCACGGTTTTTCCGTGCAGGCTTTTACACGCCGTTGCTTGGCGTGATACAATTTCCGCCTTCGTCGTCAGATTACATTAACCGCATTCGCCAGCTGATCATCCGTCACATCGCAGTAAAGGGCCGTCGTCTGAATGTTCGCGTGACCCAGCGCATTCTGAATCGTCCGCATTCCGATGCCAGCAGCGTTCAAGCGTGTGGCGAATGTCCTGCGCCCTGAGTGACTGCTCGTTTTGATGCCAGCCTGTGCGTAGATCGCTTTGAAGCGAAGGCTCAGGCTGACATTGCTGAAGTGACTGCCAGTGCGTGATGAGCGAATTAATGCCCTGCTGTCATTCAGGTCACTGATCGTCGCCAGATATTGGTTCAGGAGCTTTTGAAGCTCAGCAGAAACGAAGACCCTGCGTGATTTGCTGCCTTTGGTCTGATGCTTGCTGAGATTGATGACCGAGACAGCCTTGCCATCAAGACCGCGCACATCACCGATCGTGAGTGCAGCGATTTCTCCGATCCGCATCCCTGCCATGATCGACAGAGATAGCGCCGTTTTGTCCCTGAGACCGTTGTTTCCTGTCTCTGCGATCCGCATCACTCTGCGGATTTCGTCCTTCGTGAGAACCTTCGCTTTTGCCATTTTTGCCTGTCTCTCATAAACTTATGTGATGAGAGAACTATAAATTAATCAGTGACTTGGCCCTACCGATTTCCTGCCACTTGATTATCTTTGGCTTCCAGTGACCTGAATGTTTTTCATAAACTTTCAGTCATTTCTTATCGGCAGGGGATCTGGGTAAAACATCCCATTCATCAGCATCATAATGCGTCCCAGCTTCGCTGTTCCACATTCGCTCGGTGCTATGTTCACATCGCTTCTCTCTGTTCACATTACGCACCAGCGAGATTTTCACGGTCAGAATGCTCTGGAATGATTTTCAGACATAATGCTCGGGGGCAAGGCATTTACTAGGGAGCCAAACCACTGCCCCGAAGGGCAGAAATAAATGCGTACATTTACTGAGGTATGCTTTCACGATATGGACGCAACTCGTGATGTGATCACGAGAGAGGCAGGTTTTGCGATCTCCTATTACGCGCCGTCTTACGCAGATCAGTGCCAGCTCATATCGCGGCTGATGGCATTGATCTTGTGGGTTCCAGTGTCCTTCCCACTCACTTTGAGCCTATGGGGGTCTAAATTATTTCCAAGACTTCCAACCATTCCGACATCGCAAACGCTACAGACACATAGGGTCGTCGTTTCAGGCATCCGTCGCCAAGACGGGTAGTGCGATGAAGCCGTGTAGTGAGTCCCACGAATTGCTTACCGTCACACATCAGAACGGATTCGCAGCGCATATCAGTCGGCGCGCCAGCCTTAACCTCACTTGATAAATACATCGTGATTTTGATCACTCTGCGTCACAAGTCTATTTATCACGGAGTGAGGAAAACAATGAAAAAGAACGTTATTTTAGAGGTTTTGGGGTATCTGAAGGACAAGGGCATCGTTGCTGGCGAGAGTGAGTTCAGCGAGTTCTGGCTGGGGCATAGCGAAGGCTACATGCGCAAATTGCGATCAACCCAGTCCGAACCCAGCATGGGCGCTGTCGCCATCTGTGCCAGCAGATTACAGCAAGCCAGCCATTTCATCCGTCAGTCGCCATCCCATGCCCATGTCGCTGATCAGTTTCTCGCGCTCAGCCAGCGATGCCAAGAGATCGTGAACGCTGATGCAGCCGAGCTGGAGCTGGTTTGATCAGCACGGTCGGGAAAACCGACACGGCATCATATCAGCATAGGTTCGTCGTCAGGCAGCGGTTCTGCCAACTTGCCCCGCTGCTTGTGCAATCGACTTAGCGAGGATGGAAGCTCGCGGACTTTGCCAGACTTTTCATAGTCGGTGTGGTCGGGAAACCGACCATGCTCGACATTCCTGATCAGCACTTCTGCCTTTTTCAGCAGCCTGCTCAGTGTCGTATAGACAGCGCTTTCGTGGTCTGGGTCGCCGCGTTCACCCTCGATCTTTGCGGCAATGCCCAGCTTTTCAGCTAAGTCGTATCGCTTGAGGTTAGGGTTCGCCTCTTTGGTCTGCCATGCGATCAGCACTTTATGCAGAGCTTTCAGCGACGGGTTGGGGCTTGTGACCTCGAACAATGCGCGGCTGCGTGGTTCACCGTATTGCCGAATGCGGTCTTCAACCAGCGGTCGCATCAACTGCTGAAACTCGGCAGTCATCCGCGTAAGATCGGTTGTGACGGGAACGCTCAATGTGACGCATTCACCCATATCCCGATCCAGATCAGTTGCGTCCTCTACCACTTTGATCGGATGCCGCACAGCTTCACAGAAAAGGCTACGGCCAGAGCGAGGCTTGAATTGTCCGTCGCGCTTATGGCCGCCGAGACGCCACCACCGCATGAAGTCGGGATCCCGCACATCACCGAAATAGCTGTAGAGATCGGCTAATGGCCCTGCGCCATTCTGGTCGCAGCATTCCTTGTATGCCTTGCTCTCCCTGAGAAACGCCCACCAGTAGTAGAAGACGCTGCACTGATATCCAGGTGCCTCGTCGAACGGCGGCTGGGTGTCACGGGCGCTGATATCGTCCAGATTGGTGAATGGCGGCGCGTGTCGGAAATACAGGATTTTCCGACCCTTGAGCATCTTTTCATACATCGCAGACCCTCACTCAACAACTCTGGCGCGGGCCTATTTCCAGACCTGCCTTTAGCGAATCAGGGGCACATTTTCATACACGGTGATCATCAGCCAGCAATTCCGCTCGCTGCATTCAATGAAGGAAATGAAATATGAACACCACCACCACCATCAACACCGCTGTCAACGCCGCCGCCACTGCTGAAGCTTCGCTGCCCAGCATTGCCGTCCCTGCAAATGCCACTGTCACCCTCGACACTGGTGATGCGCAGTGGGTCGCTCCCGTCATCACCAACGCATACAGCGCAATCGCAACGCTGGTCGCTGATCAGGAAATCTGGCTCAACGGCGTGCATCGCACCGCTAACGAGCAGCTCTATGTGCTCCTGCAGCGTTGCTATCACCTGTATTCGCTGATGGCTTCCGACAAGGAGACGAACGAACAGCTCAAGGCCGCAATCGAACGCCACAACAAGGAGCGCAACCTCGGCATCGACGAAAAGTCGCACACCATGACCAAAATCATCAAGGTCGTCTTCGGTGCAGATCGTCGCCGCGCCAGCGCTTACTCGACTGCCCTTCGCGTTGCTCTTGCTGAAAAAGTCAATGTCGCGGATCTGCCGAAGTTCCTTCGTGACGCTGGCGGTGTCGAAGAGGTTCGCCGTCAGCAGACCAATGGCGGCGCACCCAAGGTCGACAAGGTGGCCACCGCAACCAAGCACATCTCGAATGTGACCCTCGCGGTCATCGACGAAGATGCCATTTCGTCGAAGCTGGATTGCGGCGCGATCGGCAAGCAGGTCGTTCTTGTGGCAACGCAAGATGTTAACGGCAAGCTCAACATCAACGCTGTGGTGCAAACCGAGAATGTCGCCAAGGCCGTGCTTACTGCAATCTACAATGCCGAACACAAGGAATGGGCAAAGCAGTCTGTCGAGCAGCAGTCGATGTCCGAGGAGGATGAACTCGACGCACTCATCGAGGCCGCAGCGAATGACGGCGAACTGGCGGACGCAGCATAATCAGCGTCACCGCTAGGGGGAGCACTTGCTCCCCCGCCCTCTTTGATACGAAGGAACTGAATATGCTTGATAAGAACAACGAATATGCACCGACGACCGTTCAGGATATTGTCTTCGGTGACGAGAAGGCGCAGCGCCTTATCGCTGATATCGTTTCGGGAGTGATGCCTTTCCCGTTTGCAGGTCTGAACGGGATCATTCTGTTCGGACCGAATGGCACGGGAAAGTCGGCACTGGCTCGTATTTTGCCAACGGCGATTGATAACATTGGCGCGCAGCACTTGCAGGAAGCCGACTACAATTTTTACAAGATTACCGCTGCTACCGATGGCAAGGAGCTGATTGAAAAGGTCGTATACCAAAGCCAGCTCGTGCCAATGGGGCGCTTTCGGTATTTCGTTTTCGATGAAGTTGACCTGCTCGGCCCGCGGATCATTGAATCGCTGAAGTCCGTTATGAATTACAAAACGACGGTTTTCATCATGACGACGAACAACATCAGCAAGATCGACACTGCCATCAAGAGCCGCTCTCATCTGGTTCACATGCCCTTCGCTGATGCCGAACGCTGGCTGCCAACCGTCAAATGGGTCCTGCTGGACCAAGGTGTGACTGTTCCCAGCGATGCCAACCTGTCCAAGGTAATTGCTGCAAGTCGCTTTGATGCCCGCAAGATCATCGGCTCAACGCTTCGACTGGCCAATCAGCTTCGCGCTCTTGGCAAGGTGCAGCAATCTGCTTCGAACTCGAATGAGCCAGCGAGCATCGCGGCATAACTGCATTGTCGGTTAAACCGACCGACGAGCCCCGCCATTGTGCGGGGCTTTTTTGTGCCCGAAAGCCGCTCAGAACATCAGCATATTATACAACAATTTCGACGCCAAAATGCGTCAAAATGCGCCAAAATGCGCCAATTGGATCACTAAAGTGTTTGATTTTATGGGTGAAAATGGTGCCGCTTACAGGACTCGAACCTGTGGCCCCCGCATTACGAATGCGATGCTCTACCAACTGAGCTAAAGCGGCAATGCGAGGCCTTTAGCTTGATCATCCTAGCTTTTCTAGCCCTCACAGAGGCCAGCTGGTCACTTTCTGCGAGACTTTGTAGCGTCCTTCGCTTTTGCTGGTTTGGCGGGCTGCGGATCAAGGCTGTCGCCTTTTGATCGACTGCTCTGAAGCTGAGCAATGTTCATCTCGGCGGTAAGATGCTTGGCATAGAATCGGTCGATCATTTCAACCGATGTGCGCGCACTTCGAGCCAGCGTGAGCGGATCGATGCCGTCACCATTGATCAGTCGGAACATGATGCAGGTGTGACGCAAGCTGTAGAGCGTCCGCGCTTCCCCGTTCGCCGTCTCTTTCAGACCCGCAACCTTCAGCACTTGATCGAACTGGCGCGTGATATCTCGCAGCGCATAATCGCGGTTCAGCTGGTGCGGGCAGAACACATAATCATCTGGCTTCCCAAATCCCTGCTCGCGCTGCCGCGCCAAGATACCATCATATACCGTGACAGCACGCTCCATTGTCACGACGGGGCTACAATGCCCTTTCGTCGGCGGATGTGTCAGACGCAAATAGGTATCCTTGCCGCGAATGATCGCCACATGCTTGTGCTGCAACACTTTGATATCTGTTGGACGAATGAACGAGTTCGCCATGAAGATGATCAGGTCATAGACCTCTTCCGATATCTGGACATAGCGCAAGAGCTTGCCAGCCTTGGTGTCGACCCTGATCTTTTTGCCGATCAGTGAGCGGCACTTCGCATGAAGGGCGCTGTATTCCTGAGAGTTGAACCAAGGGCGCGCAGTATCGACGGTCTTGAGCTTGGGGAATGCAGGCAGAGCCGTGATCACACCCACGCGCTGCGCATATTTCAGGATGGTCTTGATGTGCGAGAGATGGATCTTGAGCGAGTTGATCGTCAGCGGCCGCGACGGCGTGCTCAGCTTGTTGATGTAGTCGCTGATCACCCCGTAATCGATGTCCGCAACCTCATACTTGCCAAAATGCGGCAGCAGATCGGCTTCCAGCCTTGCCGTGTCATATTGAATTTTCTGCTTTGAGAGCTCGCCACGCGCAGCACGGGCTTCATTCTCCTTGAGCAACCCACGCGCACAAACCTCAAAGCCACTGGATTTGGTGAACGGCAGCTTGTTCATCTTGCGATGCTTGAGGTCGACAAAGACCTTCTTCGCCGCCTTGATCGCCTCTTTCTTGTCCGCAACCCTCAAGCTGCGCCGAACGATCTTCCCATCCTCGTAGTAGCGCGCATACCAAAAAGGCGATGCAGCCATCTTGTAGATCGTGAGCGTGCCAAAGCCTGAGACTTTGTGCAGCGTGTTTGGAATGGGCAGCGTGCGGTCACGCTGGGTCGGTTTGACACGACTTGTCTGCGATTTTGGCGGGCTCTGCGTCACAGGATTGTTGTATAGTAATTTCTATACAACAGCAACCTGATCTAAATAGCTGAAGTTATTGACATATTGTGATAAAAGGGGCTCGCGGAAACACATTACGAATGATGTGCTCTACCAACTGAGCTAAAGCGGCACATTCTCATCATGAGAAGTGGAGGCCCGAGCCGGAATCGAACCGGCGTGCAAGGATTTGCAGTCCTCTGCGTAACCACTCCGCCATCGGGCCTCGCCCCGTCCTAGCGAACGAAGATGCGGCGCACTAGCGATTCGTCGCCAGAATGGCAATCGCATTGATGCTTTACGTAAGGTCAGTCTAGACGCGGGGCAATTATGGCGACAGGGAAACCTTCATGAGTATCTCCGATCTTCTCTCGCCGATCACCGGGACCAGCGGCGCGATCTCGCTGCGCCATCCTGAAAACTGGATGCAGGGGCGCACGCTTTATGGCGGCGCTTCCGCGCTCATTGCCTACACCCAGGCAATCCGCGCCTATCCCGATTTGCCGCCGCTTAGAGCTGCGCAAATAGGGTTTGTCGCACCGCTTGGTGAAGAGCTGGAATTGCATGCCGAGATTGTTCGCCAGGGGCGCAATGTCACGCAATTGCGGAGCGAAATTCTGTGCGGCGGACGCACTGCGCTCACCTCTTTCTGGCTGTTCGGTGAAGGGCGAGATGCCAATGCAATACATGCAAGCGAGCCGCCGGTTGATTTCCCTTCGCCGCCTGAAGAGAGCGAAGAAGTCATGGCTGGCCGCGGCCCCAGTTTCATTCGCAACAATTTCGAGATCCGCCGGGCACAGGACATGAGCGGGCCAGGCAAGCCGGTCGTCAGGCGATGGGCAAAGCTGACCGGAGCCGAGGGCCTCGACCCGATCAGCTCGCTTGTGCTGATTGGTGACGTATTGCCGCCGGGCGCAATGCGCGCGATGCAACGGCAAGGACCGATCAGCTCGATCAACTGGAGCTTCAACCTGCTCGATACACAGCCCACCACTCGCGATGGTTGGTGGCTATCGGAAAACGCCAGCCAGCATGCGGATCAGGGTTATTCCTCGGAGCGGCTTCGCTTATGGAACAGCGAAGGGAAGCAGGTCCTCGACGGGCTCCAGTCGGTCGCTATCTTCGGCTAGCCAGCGGCGCTGCGTTCAAACGTCTTCAAACTTCGGCGTACGCTTTTCCATTCCCGCCATCACAGCTTCAACCTGGTTCCTTGAACGCATGATCGCGTGCTGTTCGATGCTCTCTTCCAACAGTATGGCGTCAGTGTCACGTTCCACCATGCCGGCGTGAAGGCGCTTGGCCGCTCTGATCGCATGCGGATTGCGATTGGCAATTTCAGTAGCGATCGCTGTGGCCTTGGCCAGGGGATCATTATCGACGTGGGTTGCAAGCCCATATTCCTGCGCCTCTTCGCCATTGAATTCGCGATTGGTGTAGACCAGCTCACGCAAGACATCATCGCGCACCAGGCCCCGCCAAAGCGCGTAGCCGCCCATATCCGGGACCAGCCCCCATTTGAGTTCCATGATCGCCATCCGCGTTTCTGGATGAACGACGCGAATATCCGCGCCGCTTGCGATCTGCAAACCGCCGCCGAAACACACACCATGCACTGCGGCAATCACAGGCATCGGCAGCTTGCGCCACAACACTGCCGCTTGCTGGGCACGATTGGCATTACCATGCGTGCGTTCAGTCAACTCGGGTTCATCAGGGCTTGGTTGGCGTGCGAAGTTCGACAAGTCGAGACCAGCGCAAAAGGCGCGCCCTTCGCCTGAAAGCACAACAACCCGAGCGCCCTTCATCTTGTGCAGCGCGCGGCCTGCTTCAATAATCGCTTCAAATTGGGTTTGGTCGAGCGCATTCATCTTGTCCGCTCTGGTGAAGCGCACCTGAGCTACGCCATCGTCGCCCAACTCGATCGAAACCCGGTCTTTGATCTGCATTAACTTGCCTGCCTGCTATGGATGTTTGCTGCAGACTGGCCGATCATTGCGCGCCTGTCCAGCGGGGGATTACAGCGACGGTTCAAGCCTGACGGAAGCGGAACAAGCTGGGTCCGGGCGGTGCATCAAGGTAATAACCACCTTCCGGATGGGTGGCCACCAGGCGCCCCAAGCCAAACTGGTCCAGCTTTGCGCGAACCCGCGCGACATGTACCGCAAGGCTGTTGGTGCCAGGCTCACGATCGATCCGCCAAACTTCTGAAAGCAAGCGTCGCTTGCTCAGGCGCTGCCCCGGTGTTTGCGCAAGCCGCCACAGGAGTTCAAACTCTCTTGGATGCAGATAAAGCCAGCGATCCTCGACACGGGCATCGCGATGAAACAGGTCGAGCGTAACATCACCTGCTTCGATGAAGCGTGGGAGCATTTCATCGCTGCAGGACCACACGCGGCGCGCATTCGAAGAGTTCATAATTTTCCCCCTGCCCGCATCGAGTAGACTTTTTCGCGGGTAACAATCAGATGGTCGAGAAGTTCGATATCGAGCGCTTGCCCAAGCTCTTTCAATCGCTTTGTCGCACGGATATCTGCCTCGCTCGGATGGCAATTCCCTGAAGGATGGTTATGGGCAATGATCAGCCCATGGGCACCAAGCGCCAGCGCCCGCGCAAACAGTTCCCTGCCGCGGATCGCCGTGCATGATATGTCGCTACGGCCCATACTGCGATCGTCAAGATAGCCACGCCGACCATCAAGGAATATCGCGTGAAAACGCTCCTCCGAAGGCCCCAGATCTGCGAACATATCCTGTAGGTAGGCGAGCATGGCGGCCGCCGGATCGTTGGGGCCGACTGACGATCTGCCTTGCATTGCCTGTATTGCCAGCGCTGTCATGCCTTACCCCCTATTCGAGAGAAGACTGACTGCCAGCCACCATGCTCCGTGCCGGGGCGCCAATCGCGATATGGCCCAAACTTCCGTTTGCGCCGGATGTGGAAGACTAGGCCGCCTGCAAGGAGGAACAATTGGCACCAACCGGGCGCGACGACCATCGCGACGTAGGCGATCGGAGAGATGGCTTCTACCAAGCCGCGGGAAAGATGGGCCGCCATCGCCAACACCTGCATTGCGGCAATCCAGAGCGTGTAGTTTCTGTTCGCGCAAAGAGCGATCGCGATCCAGCAAATTCCCGCAACAAGATCAGCAGATGCCCAATACAAATCAACATCAGCGAGCTGGAGTTCGTCTCCGAACAGGCTGTCGTTCAATCTTCCGCCAATTTCGAAGACAACAAGCCATGTCGCTGCAGCTGCCCGTTCCGGTCCGCCTCCCCACACAAAGGCGGAGACGATCAATGAGATCGCAAAGACATCTTGAGCTATGATGCGATAGTCGGAAAGGAGCAGCTGAAGCATGGATTCTCGTCTTAAGAAGCAATCCGAAGATCGTGATTTGCAATCGGCTCAATATTGGTGGCTGCTTCCGGGATCTCCGTCGTTACCCTGTCATCGCCCATTTTTTCGATTGCGATCTTGCTAAGCTCGTCGTGCACGCGCAGCAGGCTGCTGGACATGGCCATCGCTTGAGTTTCGACCTGGTTCAAACGCAACAATGCGCGTTGCCCGAGATGCACTTCGACTTCCGGGTTCTGGCGTGCGGTCAACATGGCCTGCTTCAACCGTGCAAAAGCGATCATTGATTCATCGGCGAGCGCCTCAGCTTCGCGGATCAGTTTCTTGAGGTTTTGAGCATCGGTACGAATACGGTCAGACATGGTTGATCTCCGGCTTCGCCCCGCTCACTAGGAGAAGCCTTGTTCGTCCACGGGGATGGCCGCACGCCCGTCCAAAGCCTCGCTGATTGCTACCGCCGCTGTCACGGTCAAAACGACTGCCGCAAGGCAGCCGAACGCGATTCCAACAATAGCCGCGAGGCGAAGCAGGACAGCGTTTTCGCCATCGAGCACCCCGGGGACGATCCGCGGTTCGTTTGCTAATTTCCAGGGAGCTAACCCGCTGACCGGCATGACGTCGCTCAGCACAATTTCACCCGGATCGACCCGGGAATCTTCTTCATGCGGTTCCGTGCGCGATTCGACCTGAGACTTTCTATATCCAGAATCGCTCAAGTCCTTCAGCTTGGCTTCTGCTAGCGCCTCTGCCTCCTTCAAGGCGCGCTCTTCGCGATGGAGCTCGACCAGTTCATTAAGGGTTTCTACCTTGTAGAAATCCTTAAGGGCGCGGATGTGCTGATTGATGCGAGTCTCTGATACGCCCATTTCCTGCGCGATCACCTTGATCGGCACCCGGCGATCGATTCGCTCCAGCACGGTCTTTTGGCGACCCGTTAGTTTTCGGCCTTTCTTGGCCCCCATCAACTACTCCAAAGTCTACCCATGAGGCCTTGTTGTTAGCACATCACCGGCAAAGACTGTGGGGTTTTCTGCGAACGTCCGTTGATCAAGCGCGGACCAAATGGCCGCAGAACTCATCCGTTCACGCCCAAACCCTTGAGATACTTGCGGACATTTCGCGCCGCTTGCCGCAAGCGCTGTTCGTTCTCGACCATCGCAATACGGACAAAACCTTCACCCTCTTCGCCGTAGCCGACACCCGGTGCCACGGCGACTTTAGCCTCAGTGAGCAGTTGCTTGGAGAATTCCAGGCTGCCCATATGCGCTAGCGCAGGCGGCAGCGGCGCCCAAGCAAACATCGAGGCTGGTGGCGGTGGAATTTCCCAGCCGGCACGCCCAAAGGCTTCTACCATTACATCGCGCCGCTTGTGATAAAGCTGGCGATTGGTCTCCACTATATCTTGCGGTCCATTGAGCGCCGCGCAAGCTGCGGCCTGAATCGGAGTGAACGCACCATAGTCGAGATAGCTTTTCACCCGGGTCATCGCTGCAATCAGCGCCTGATTGCCGACCGCAAAGCCCATCCGCCAGCCGGCCATCGAATATGTCTTGGACATGCTGGTGAATTCGACTGCGACATCCTTCGCGCCTTTCACCTGCATGATCGAAGGGGTCGGATTGCCGTCGTAATAGAGTTCGGAATAGGCGAGGTCGGAAAGGATCCAGACCTTGTTGTCACGTGCCCAATCGACCAGCCGCTCATAGAACGCCAGATCCACCACTTCCGCGGTCGGGTTCGAGGGATAGTTGACCACCAGCACGCTTGGCCGAGGCACAGTGAAGTTCATCGCCTTCTCCAGGCTGATGAAATAATTGTCGTCCGGGGTTGTCGGAACCGAACGGATCGTTGCGCCTGCCAGAATGAAACCGAATGTGTGGATCGGGTAAGATGGATTGGGTGCCAGCACCACATCACCCGGGGCCGTAATCGCAGTTGCCAGGCTCGCCAGCCCTTCCTTGGAGCCCATGGTCACGACGACTTCGCGCTCGGGATCGAGCTCTACCCCAAAGCGGCGGCCATAATAATTGGCCTGCGCGCGCCTTAGCCCGGGGATGCCCTTGGACTGAGAATAGCCATGCGCATCTGGCTTTTGCGCGACCTCGCAAAGCTTGTCGATGACATGCTGCGGCGGGGGTTGGTCAGGATTGCCCATGCCCAGATCGATGATGTCTTCACCCGCCTTACGCGCCGCGTGCCGCATCGCATTAACTTCAGCGATAACGTAAGGTGGCAGGCGCTTCATGCGGTAGAAATCGGTATCCATCTGGGTCCTTCTTGTATCGCGTCACCGGATTTGGTGCGCTCTGAATACGAATCTATGCGAATAGATGTCGAAGTGAAACGTCAAATTCGCTATACCGCAGCGCAGCAAAGTTTGAAGGGATGCGAAACACCACAATGGCCAATGACGCGGATGACTTCATGAAGCTCGGCAGCGAGCCGTTCCGCGCCTTCTTCGATATGCAAGGCGAAGCGATGCGAGAGATGATGGGCAAATTCGGGATGCCCGGTCTTGGAGAAGTCCCTTCTCTTGCTGGAGATGCCGGTGAATTCGCCGCCGTTGCGCGCGAGATCCAGGCGATGTGGTTCGAATTCATGGCCGAACGTAGCCAGGGCATGGGCGAAGGCGCCAATCCCTTCGACCCGGCGCAATGGCTCACTCTCGCGCAAGGGATGGCCAAGCAGATTCCCCAGACTCCGATCGAAACCGGACAGAAGCTTGCCGGGGACACAATGGCGATCTGGCAAGGTGTGCTGGGCAGTTTTGTCAGCGGAGCCGCCGGAAAAGACGCGCCCAAAGCTGATGCACTGCCGCGCAAGGATCGTCGCTTTGCAGCAGAGGAGTGGCGCGCTCATCCTGCTTTCGCCTTGCTGCATCAGACATATCTGATGATGGCCGAATATTTTGTCGGCGCAGCCAAGCAGGTCGAAGGTATCGCACCTGAGAAGCGCAAACAGCTGGAATTCGCGACCACTGCGCTGGTCGACGCGATGAGCCCGGATAACTTCATTCTCACCAATCCGGTCGTGCTGAAGCGCACGATCGAGACCAAGGGCCAGAACCTGCTCAAGGGTATGCGCCACCTGATCAACGATTTGAAGAAGGGGCAGCTGACCCACACCGATGCCGAGGCATTCGAGCTGGGCGTGAACCTGGCCGCGACGCCGGGCAAGGTCGTGCACGAAACGCCGCTCTACCAGCTCGTGCAGTATAGCCCCTCCACCGACGAGGTCTACGAAACGCCGCTGGTGATCTTCCCGCCGTGGATCAACCGTTTCTATATTCTGGACCTGACTGCGAAGAAAAGCTTCATCAAATGGGCAGTCGATCAAGGCATCACGGTTTTCGTCGTCAGCTGGAAGTCAGCCGATGAAAGCATGAAGGATGTCATTTGGGACGACTATATCCGCGCGCAGATCGATGCGATCGACACAGTGCGCGATAGGCTGAAGGTCCCCGCCGTCCATACCATTGGCTATTGCGTGGCAGGGACAACGCTTGCCGCTACCCTAGCGGTGCTTGCCAAACGCGGCGAAGCCGACAAGGTCAAAAGCGCGACATTTTTCACTGCGCAAGTCGATTTCGAGAAAGCGGGCGAGCTCAAGCATTTCATCGACGACGGACAGCTCGAGATGATCTCAAAGCTCTCCAGCGACGGGTATCTCGACGGGCGATATCTCGCCGCGACATTCAATTCGTTGCGGGGCAAGGACCTGATCTGGAATTATGTAGTCAACAATTACCTGCTCGGCGAAGACTATCCCGCGTTCGACCTGCTCCATTGGAATGGCGATGTGACCAACCTGCCGAGCAAATGGCATGCGGACTATTTGCGCGATCTATATCGCGACAACAAACTGGTCGTGCCTGAAGCGCTAAGCGCAGACGGAACGCCCATCGATCTCACTCTGGTGGAGACACCAGCCTATATTCAGGCAGGCCGAGAGGATCATATCGCGCCTGCGGAAAGCGTGTGGAAAGCAACCGAGCATTTCAGCGGGCCGGTAACTTTCCTGCTGGCTGGCTCCGGACACATCGCTGGCGTGGTCAATCCACCGGCGGCGAACAAGTACCAATACTGGACTGGCGACAGCGATGCCGCCTCGCTCAAGGAATTCGTTGACAGCGCAACCGAACATCCGGGCAGCTGGTGGCCGCATTGGCTTGAATGGCTCGAAGGGCAGGATAACGCCAAGGTGCAGGCGAAGGGCAAACGCAAGCCCGGCGGCAAGGGGGATAAAGTCATCGAAGACGCGCCCGGCCGCTATGTAAAGACGAGGTAATCATGGCTTCACCTGCGTCCGGCCGGTTTTGGCTTTATCCCATCGCATGTTTGGCAATCGGAAGCGAACTGCAAGCTCACGACAACTCAGGCACAGGTTCCCACGATTTTGATCTGGAAGCACACTTCACCGCTGACATCGCCTTAGCTGATGCTGATGGAGATGGCGATCTCGACGTTTTTGTGGCCAATGGACGGCATTGGGCACAGCCTGACTTTGTATATTTCAACGTTGGCAACGGCAGGATGCTTGAAGCGCGACCTCTTGGGGACAGCAAGAGTGCTAGTTACACCGTTTTGCCGATTGACGTGGACAATGACGACGACGTGGATGCCGTGGTCGTTCGCGAACTTCTTCCGGTTCAAATATTCCATAATGATGGAGCGGGCAATTTCGCTCTTTTCGGTGTTGTTGATGGCACAGGTGGGGCAGCCCGTGGAGGCTTTTCCTTCGATGCCACCGGCGATGGCAATGCCGACATAATTGTCGTCAATCGCATTGGCGAAAGCCAATTCCTCGAGGCTGACGGGGTTGGCGGCTTCAAGCCTGCTGTAGACATCCCCGCACCTGGCCAAGGGGCAACCGGAGGGGACTTCGCCGATCTTGATGGTGATGGTGACCTCGATGCAGTGCTTGCGAGGCGCGACGGCAACTCATCGCTGATCTTGCTCAACGATGGGAAAGGTCAATTCACCGTTGCGTCATTGCCGGAAAGCGAAGGCGACCATCGCAAAGGACTTCTGGCGGACTTTGACGGTGACAAGATTACAGATATCGTCCTTTCTGCATCAGACGGTTCGCTCAGCTTGTTTCGTGGATTAGGTGGTGGCGGCTTTGGGCCGCCCGTCCGAACACAGGTCTCAGACGTTCCGATCATGAGCATAGCCAAGGGCGATATCGATCGCGACGGAGACATAGATATCGTCGCCGGCACCGCAGCAGACAATGTCTTTATCGGCAATGACGGAGCTGGGAATTTCACAATCGTACCAATTCAGCCGAGCGAACGTGTCACATATGGTGTTCGGCTAGGAGATATGAACGGAGACGGCAGCCTGGATTTGGTCATGGCAAACTCAGGTAGCCCAAATTCAGTTCTCCTGATCGATCCCGAATGAATCCTCACAAAGCATTGTTTTTAAACCCTTTTCAAATTATTGTGCAGTGCACAAAAAATCCTTGACTTCGCAGTTGCAATGACTATTTTGTGCACTGCAACATAAAGCGAGGTTACCCATGGCCACTGAAGCCAAATCGAAAATCGATGCTGCTGCTGAAAAGGCCTACGCCGAAGCAGCTGCAAAGAAGGGCGTAGATGCAAAGACCGTAGAAAAAGCGGTTGAAGCCGATGCGCCGAAAGCACAGGCAAAGCCTGCCGCCGTCAAGAAGGCTGTGAAGGCTCCTGCCAAGAAGAAAGCTGCACCCAAGAAAGCAGCTGCGAAGAAAACTGTAGCCAAGAAGAAGGCCGCGCCGAAGAAGGTCGCCGCCAAGAAGGCTGCTCCGAAAAAGACAACCAAGGCCGCTGCCAAGAAAGCTGCAGCGCCTTTCAACCCGATTGCACAAGCAAAGGACACCATCATGGCGACTGCAAAGAAAGCTAAGACCACCGATTTCACCAAGACTGCGAAAGAAGCTTTCGCTGACGTTCAGACCCGCGCGAAGACCGCTTTCGCAAAGACTGGCGAGCTGGCTTCGGAAGTTACCGAATTCAACAAGGGCAACGTTGACGCCGTAGTTGAGTCAGGCAAGATCTTCTTCGCTGGCATGCAGGACATGGGCCGCGAGCAGATCGCTGCAACCAAGACTGTTGTTGAAACCGTCCAGGACGATTTCAAGAAGGTCGCAGCCGTCAAGTCGCCGACTGAATTCATGCAGCTTCAAGGCGAATTCGCTCGTCGCAACTTCGACGCAGCCGTTTCCTTCGGTTCGAAGAACACCGAAGCTCTCGTCAAGCTCTACAACGAAGCATTCGCTCCGATTTCGAGCCGCATGAGCGTTGCTGCTGAAAAGATCAAGAAAGCTGCCTAATCGCTTAGGCGAAGCTTTCAGACTTCTGGCCGGGTCTCTCTCCTCTCTCCCTTCCCGGCAGAAACCCCAAGGGCCGGTTGGACATAACGTCCGGCCGGCCCTTTCCATTGCTGCACAAGCCCTTCGCAGTTGATGTATTTGCCAAGCTTTAAGCTCAAGGAGTTAGAGCAAGCGCGTTCTGTCCTTGCGATTCAGCGAAGGCTTACGATATTGCTCAAGCAAATGACCACCGATCTGCCCTTCCCGATTGTCCGCAGCAGCCACAGCTTGCCATGCTTTGCCATGGCAGATGACGGCGATAGTGACGCTGACAGCGAAGTCGGGATCGCAACCAAAACCAAGGCCAAACCGAAGAAGCCGAGCCAGTACAAAGTGCTGATGCTCAATGATGACTACACTCCGATGGAATTCGTAGTGATGGTCTTGAAACGCTTTTTCGCAATGGATCTGGAGCAGGCGACGCGGGTGATGCTGCATGTCCACCAGAAGGGTGTCGGCGTGTGCGGCATCTTCCCTTACGAGGTCGCTGAGACCAAGGTAAACCAGGTGATGGATTTCGCGCGGCAGAACCAGCATCCGCTGCAATGCACGCTGGAAAAAGCCTAACCGGTAATTTTCGCTGGCAAGGGCATGACCGCGGACAATTTTCACGCTAGGGTCCGTCTACAAGGACAAGGCTCAGAAAACAGTCGGCGAACACGTGCTCAAATTTCTGCCTAGCATAGACCGGTATATCCTGCGGCTGGTGGTATTCCCCATGCTGGGGGTGTTTGCGCTCGCTGCATCCCTGCTGCTGCTCGACAAGATGCTGCGTCTGTTCGATTTCGTCGCGGTCGAAGGCGGCCCGATCTCCGTTGTGTTCAAGATGCTGGGCGCGCTGATTCCCGAATATGCCAGCCTCGCGATCCCGCTTGGCCTGCTGCTTGGCATCTTGCTCGCATTTCGCAAACTGGCGACATCAAGCGAGCTGGATGTTCTGCGCGCAGTCGGCCTGGGCTATGGCAGGCTGCTGCGCATACCCTATGCCATCACGCTGGTGCTGGTCGCGGTCAATGTGGCGCTGGTGTTCTATATCCAGCCGATCAGCCGCTATTACTATGAGCAAATGGAGTATGAGCTGCGCTCGGGTGCGCTGGGTGCGTCGATCAAAGTGGGCGAGTTTACCACGCTGAAAGATCGCATGGCCTTGCGGATCGAGGAAAGCGAAGACGAAGGGCGCAGGCTCAAAGGAATCTTCGCGCGCGTCTCCAACGAGCGCGGTCAGGTGCTTTCCATATCCGCGCGCGAAGGCGCTTTCATGGCCACCAGCGACAGCCCTGACACGATCATCCTGCGGCTCAGCGATGGCACAATCGTGCAGGATACAGGCGAACGCAGCCCGCGCGTATTGAGCTTCACCCGGCACGACTTGCCGATCGACTTGCCGAGAATCGAGGAGTTTCGCGAACGCGGCGATGCCGAGCGCGAGTATATCCTGCCAGAGCTGCTCAGCATCGGATGGAACGACAGCGAACCAGTCGAGCGCCGCGCTGCAAGCCAGGCCAGCTTCAATTTCCGCATGGTCGAGATAGTGATGATGTTGCTGATGCCTTTGCTCGCAGTGTCATTGGCGATACCGCCCAAGCGATCGACCAGCGCATTGGGCGTGTTCGTGTCGATCATCATGGTCGTGTCCTATCACAAGGTGAACCAGTATGGAGAGGACGTAGCGGCGTTGGGCAGGGTCGATCCGATTGTGGCCTTGTGGGGGCCATTCTTCCTGTTCGCTGCATTGATCCTGTGGATGTATTACCGCGTCGCGCATGTCCCGGGCGGGCAAGCGATCGGAGCGCTTGAGACCGGCGCATCCAAACTGGGCAAGGCGATCCGCAAGCTGTTCAAACGGCGCCATTCGCGCCAGATCACCGCGCTTGAAGCGGCACCGGCAGAGTAAGGCGCGAAGGCACGATGCAGCTCGATTTTTTCCCTTCGCGCACACTCACTTTCTACCTCGCGCGCATGTTCATCGTGCGGATCATCGCTGTGCTGGTGATGCTGGTATTGGTGCTGATGATGCTCGATTTGCTGTCAAGCAGCGGCGATATCCTGGCCGTTGAAGGCAATGGCCAGGCGGAGCTTCTGACCTATGCGAGCTTGCGCATACCGCAGCTGGTTGCACGCTTTCTGCCTTACTCCGTGCTGCTTGCAACGCTGATCGCTTTGGTGACACTCAACCAGAACAGCGAAGTGATCGCCATGAAAGCGGCCGGGCTATCCGCGCATCAGGTATTGGCGCCCTTGCTGCTCACAGCAGCGCTCGTTTCAACTGTCAGCTTTGTATTCAACGAACGCGTGGTGACGCGCGCAACCGCTACGCTCAAGGCGTGGGAAGCGGCGGACTATGGCGATATTCCTCAGGATTCTGCTGTGCGTGCCAATGTCTATCTGACTGATGGCGAAGATGTGTTGACGGCATCGAGCATGACCGGATCGGGCGGCGCAATCCGGATGCGCGATGTCACCTGGTATGCACGCAGCGAAGGCGGCATGATCCTGACGCAGATCCGCGCACCGCGAGCCAGCTATGCTGCACCGGGATGGAAGCTTGAAGAAGCGGTCCGTTTCGATGTCTCCACTGCAGAAACCGAGCAATTGGGCGAGCTGGTAGTCGGAGCCGGGCTTTCCCCCGACCAGATCGAACTCGATACGGTTGACCCTGATACCAAGCCGTTCTGGGAGCTGTCGGAATCGATCGAAGCCTATGAAGCCGTGGGCCGGAGAACGGCAGAACTGCGCGCCAAATGGTGGCATAAACTTTCCGGGCCGCTTTCTGCTTTCCTGATGCCATTGCTCGGTGCGGTTGCGGCATTCGGGCTGGCACGTTCAGGGCAATTGTTCCTGCGCGCGATTATCGGGATGGCGCTGGGCTTTGCCTATTTCGTGATCGACAACGCAGCGCTGGCGATGGGCAATTTTGGCGGATATCCGCCATTTCTTGCCGCCTGGGCGCCCTTTTTCCTCTTCCTTCTGGTGGGTGAGACAGTGCTCGTCAGGACCGAGGAGTGAGCAAGCGCGATTGGTCGCTGCGGCTTGCACGGCCGGAAGATGCTGACTTGATGCCTGCCATCGAAAGTGCAGCTGCTGTGCTGTTTGCTGAAGACCCAGATCTGACCGAGCTCGATCTCTCCGATGGATGGAAGCCCGATGAGCTGCGCCGTCTGATCCGCAAGGGCCACTGCCTTGTCGCACATGTCGGCGATGAAATGGCAGGGTTCTTGGCAAGCGAGCCTTTCAGCCGCGAGCTTCATATCTGGGAAATGGATGTTGATCCCAGGTTCCAGGGGCAAGGCATCGGCGCGGGCTTGCTGCGCGCATGCCAGATCGATGCGCGCAACGCGGGTTTTCGCGCGATCACTCTCACTACGTTTCGCGATCTGCCTTGGAATGCGCCCTTCTATGCCAAGCTCGGCTTTGAGGAAGTGACAGCGCTTGATGCGCACCCACGCCTGGCAAGCGAGCTTGCGCTTGAAGCAGACAACGGCCTACCCGCAGAGCGACGCTGCGCGATGATACACTTTCTCGATTGAAAGTCGTGCGGCGCTATGCCGAAGCGCGCCCGCCCATCGTGCTGCGCGCGATGCGCGCAACCAGCTCGACCATCCCTTTGTGGTTGGCCCCGTCATAGGTCGAATTGACGCCAAGCTCGGCATTCAACCTGCGGTGAGCCTCTGGCAAAGCGTGATAGGGCATCGATGGCATCAGGTGATGCAGCGCGTGATAGCGCAAGCCAACCGGTGCCCAGATTTCCGCAACAAGGCCCGGCGGCGGCACATTGACGCTATCGAGGAATTGCGCGGTCACGGTCATCGGCTCGCCATCGTTCTCCCACAAATGCGCCACCAGCGTGCGCAATTGGTTGAGCACTGCGGTGAGCGACACGATCGCGAGCGCAATCAGCAGTGGGCGCCAGCCGATGAATTGCGTGCTGCCCAGCAGCACCCAAGCCCAGACAAATCCGCCCAGCTCTTGCCAGAACACACGCTTGGCCAGCTGTCCTTCAGGCGGCTTGCGGCGAAACTCCGGATTGATCATCAGCGCCGATGCCTGCTCCCAAACCATCTTGCGCAGTGGCGGGATAATCACGCCAAGCGGCACCAGCACAGCGAAACGCAGCAGCAGCCCGATCGGCGCGAGCAGCGCGATCAACACGAAAAGCGGCAGGCTCCATGGCTTCATCAGGGCAAGTGGCAAATATTCGGGGTCTTCAACCGTGCCATATTGTGTGCGCTTGTGGTGCAGCGTGTGCACCCCTTCATACATGAAGCTGGGCACCAGCATGGGAATGCCGACCAGAAGGTTCCACGCCGTCCGGAAGCCCGGCAAAGCGTCGCGGTGGATGTGGGTGATTTCGTGAATGAACATCAGCGCACGATAGAGCGCCAGCGCTGAGACAATGCCCAGCGCAACCGCGAGTGGCACGCTTTGGACCAGGATCGCGCCTGCCAATGCAGCATAGCCGATCCCTGCGGACAGCAGCATGTCAGGCCAATACCAAGCTCCGCTTGCCTGCCCCAGATCCTTGGTCAGGTCACGCGCAACGCGCAGCATGTCCTTGTCATCGCTATTGATGAACTCGGCGCGCGTAGCGGGCGCTCTTGCAGGGCTGCTTGCAGCCGCCGGATCGAATGTCTTTTCCATCATCGTTTCTCTGGTTCGCTCATGCCCTTACCGCAAAAGCGCGGCGCAGGACAAACGCGACTTGTTGGCAAGAGTGATCGAATGGCTTGCTTAAGCGGCATTCTCTCACCACACATTGACGCAACGCAATCTGCACTAGGCATTCTGAACGGGGCAACAACGTGGGCGCGAGCGATATAATCATTGAGCCAATTGGCGACAAGGCGGGCAGAGCAAGGTTCGTCGACCTGGGCCGCGCCTTTGCTGCGCGCGAGCCGCATTCCGTGCCGCAGCTGCGCGGCGAGCAGATCGAATTGATCACTCCGGGCAAGAACCCATTCTTCGGCCATGCGCGTGCGCAGCTTTTCCTTGCCAAGCGCGGCGGGAAGCCGGTTGGCCGCATTTCCGCGCATATCGATGACTTGGCACTGGAAGTTCCGCAGGAACAGGGTTTTGGCCCCGGCACCGGCATGTTCGGCTATTTCGATGCAGAAGACGAAACGACTGCTCATGCGCTGCTCGAAGCTGCAGAAGGCTGGCTGCGCAACGAAGGGATGACGCGGGTGCTTGGCCCGATATCCATGTCGATATGGGAAGAGCCGGGCTTGCTGGTGCGCGGGCAGGATCACGCTCCCATGCTGATGATGGGCCATCACCCGGCACATTATCGTGGCTGGATCGAAAGCTACGGCTTTGCCCATGCCAAATCGCTGCTGACCTACGATCTCGACATAACGCGGGATTTCCCCCCACTGATCCAGCGGATCGTCAAGTCAGGCCAGCGCAACGAGCGGATTTCCGTGCGCCAGGTCGACAAATCGCGGTGGGACGAGGAAGTCGATGTGATCCTTTCGATCCTGAACGATGCCTGGTCGACCAATTGGGGCTTCGTGCCCTTCACGCCTGACGAGATCGCGCATGCCGGCAAGAAGCTGCGCCCGATCATCTTCGAACCGCTCAACATGGTTGCAGAGCTCGACGGAGAACCGGTCGCTTTCATGCTCACCTTCCCAGATATCAACCAGGTCCTGAAGCGCATCAATGGCAAGCTGTTTCCGTTTGGCTGGTTTCATTTGCTGCGCTGGTTGCGTTTTCCCAAAGGCGCAGGGATGCGCGTGCCGCTGATGGGCGTGAAGAAAGAGCTGCACAATTCGCGCGTAGCCAGCCAGCTTGCCTTCATGATGATCAGCGAAATCCGCCGCAATGCTGACGAGGTTTACGGATCCAGTCGCGGCGAGATCGGGTGGATCCTTGATGACAACCAGGGAATGATCGCGATCGCGGACGCAATCGACAGCAAGGTCAACCGCGAATACGTCGTCTTCGAAAAGTCTCTTTAAGGGCCGGAAACCCGGAACCAAATTCAATGCCGGGTGAAAAAAAGGCCTCCGCCTGGGAAGACGGAGGCCTTCGGGATCGTATCACCGGCCGCTTGGACGGGAGGGGGGTCTCGGCGGTGACATTGAGGAAATGTCCGACTTCGGGAGCGGTTCCCGCGAAAATCAAAATTTTTTCACTCGTCCGGCCAAATCCCATCGCAGAGACTTTGCCGAGCGCTTCGATGGACAATCCGCGCAGCTCTGCTATCCCCCGGCTTGCGTGTGGAACCATCGCATTTGACAGCCGTTTGCGTAGCAGAATTACGAGAAGGCCTTTCATGTCGTTAAGCGAGAAAGTCGCTGCAAATCTCCCCTACCTGCGCAGATATGCGCGGGCGCTCACGGGTTCGCAGGCGAGCGGGGATGCCTATGTCCGGGCAACGCTGGAAGCGGCGCTTGCCGATGATACGTTGAAGGCAAGTCTGGCGAGCGGGCGTGCCGCACTCTACCGCATTTTCACTCAAGTTTGGTCAAGCGCGAGCGATGCGTCTGGCTCTGGCGCGGAAAGCGGCAGTGAACACGAGATCGCGGCGCACAAGCGGCTTGGCCGCATTACCCCGCTCAATCGACAGGCCTTGCTGCTCACAACTCTGGAAGGGTTTTCGCCGCAACAGACAGCTGAAATCCTTGGTCTGACGACAGAAGAGGTCACTGCCCTTGCCGCAGAAGCCGTGGCAGAGATTGATCGCGAAGCTTCAACCAGCGTGCTGATCATCGAAGACGAGCCATTGATTTCAATGCAGCTTGAAGACCTGGTGAGCGGATTGGGCCATGAGGTCTTCGCGACAGCGGCCACACGCACGCAGGCTCAAGAAGCGGTGGCGCAGCAGACACCGGGCCTTGTGCTCGCCGATATCCAGCTGGCAGACGGTTCTTCCGGGCTGGATGCGGTCGATGACATATTGTCGATTGCTGATGTGCCTGTGATCTTCATCACTGCCTATCCCGAACGCCTGCTGACGGGAGATCGCCCGGAACCGACCTATCTGATCACCAAGCCGTTCCAGGAAGGCACTGTGCGCTCAACGATAGGCCAGGCGCTGTTTTTCAATTCCAGCAAGCCAATCGGCTAAAGTCAGTCTTTTCAGTCCGCCAGACGCTCCAGTCTCTCGCGGATCTGGAAGGCACTGCGCCGCCGCACGGGTACCCGCAACAGGCAGCTGACGCCGTCATGATCGAAATTCAGTTCGACCGGGTGCTTCAGTTCATGGGCAACGATCTTCTGGATCAGCTGCGTTCCAAATCCGGCCTTGCGTTCCTGGCTCACCGGCGGTCCGCCCCGTTCCTGCCAGTATAGTTGAACCAGCTCTTCGCTTTCATTGTGCCATGAAATGGTAATCGCACCACCTGGCTGGCTCAAAGCGCCATATTTGGCTGCGTTAGTCGCAAGCTCATGGATTGCGAGCCCAAGCGAAAGGGCGTCATTCGGTGCCAGGTCGATCTCTGGCCCTTCCATCCGAATTTCTGTTTCACCTCCATCATACGGTGCCAGCTCGGTCTCGATCACCGCTCGCATCGGGGTCGTACCCCAATCCGACTGTGTCAGCAGGTCATGCGTGGCGGAAAGCGCCCTGATCCGCCCTTCAAGACCATCGGCGAATTCATCCAGATCATCGGTCCGGCGGCGGGTCAGCGCGATGATCGAAAGGATGCTGGCCAACGTGTTCTTCACGCGGTGATTGAGTTCGCGGGTCAGCGAATTGCGTATCGAGTTCTGTTCTTCGAAGAAAGCCAGCGAAGCTTCGTCTTCAATCGCCTGACGCGTCAGCAAACGCGCGAGAAGCATCAGCAGGCTTGCGACTGCCAGCCCGAACAGCAACGTAGCCATGGAAAGCGGCGAAAGTGCTGCGCCGCGAGCGGATTCAATCTGGATCAGAAGCGGCCGGTTCGCAATCCGTATCTCCTGCGAAACCATTTCACCCGAAGACACCTGAGGGCGGTGCTCTGCAAGCAGGTTCTCCGGGCGAGCTGCTCCGTCATACAGTCGCACGCCCATCTGGCGCTGAGTTGAAATCTCCATCGCGGAGTTGAGGAAATACTGCGCGTCAAAGGGACTGTAGACAAAGCCTTTCAGCACCCTGCCTGCTTCACCTGACTTGAACACCGGCATGAAAATGAGAAACCCTGCCGCATCCGCATCTTCTTCTTGCGCCAGAACCAGTTTGCCGGTTGCTGTCGGACGAACCATTCGTCTTGCTTCGTCCATCGCCGCTCGCCGGACCGGCTCGGAATAGAGATCAAAGCCCAATGCTCGCCTGCTGCGTTCAGTAATGGGTTTGAGAAATGTCACCGGAACCAGCAAGTCGCCACTCGCGCCCGGTTCACGGCGAATTTCGAAGGGCATGCCGCTTTCCTGCTGCATCTCCTGCTCGAATTGAGCGATTTCGGCACGGTTGACTGCAGCGGCCCAACCATATCCTTCGGACCCGCGGTAAGCTGCATCAAGCCGCAATTCGCTTGAGAACCGGCGGAACAGGTCAAGATTGACCTCTTGCGTGATGGAAAACAGAGCGGCGCCCGCGCGCAGATAGGCCGCACTGGTGTTCCCTCTGCGATCAAGCGCAGAAGCAACCGACTGTGCTACCTCGCGCATGACAGCCTTCTCGCGCTGGTGTTCACCAGCTTCGATTGCTGTCACGGCAACCGCAGTGACCAATGCAATGGCTGCAAATATTGCCACCGGAACGCCCCGGGGATAGCGGACTAGCCATCGGGTAGCCCGCCAATGCCTTGCACGGTCGCGTCGAACATCTTTGATCGGCTGCATTGTGCTAACGCTACTCCCGATAGTCTGCTTTGGGAACCAAGTAGCGCAGCTGTCGTTCCGTCAATGCCCGCTTCTGTCATTGCACCGCGACAATGCATCGGAATAGAATGAGGGTTAAGAGGCGCTGAGATTGAATGGCAACTGACAAACGAAAATCAGGGAAAAGTGCGATCGAGCCTGAATGGGCCGACGGATTGCGCCAGCTCTATGATTCGGTTGTCGAAGAGCCGCTACCCGACACGTTCAAGGACCTGCTCGACAAGCTTGATGGTCCTGAACGGAAAAGCCCATCCTGATGGCGGAGAGCAAGAGCAAGCGTACTGCCGCCGAAAAAGCAGATTTCAAACGCGAATTGACCGAGGTCGTGCCGCATCTGCGCGCTTTCGCGCGCGGATTATGCGGCAGGCCTGACATGGCTGATGATCTGGTACAGGAGACGATGCTCAAGGCCTGGGCAGCACAAGAGCGTTTTGAGCCGGGCACATCGATGCGCGCGTGGACATTCGTGATCCTGCGCAATGCCTATCTTACCGATATGCGGCGCAATCGCTTTCGCGGCGAATATGACGAGACTGTAGCCGAGCGGATTTTGACGGCTCCCGCCGGTCAGGAAGAGCCGATCCACCTGTCTGACCTGCACCGGGCGCTGCTAACGCTTCCACCTGAACGGCGCGAAGCGCTGTTGCTCGTGGGTGCAGGCGGGTTCTCTTACGAAGAAGCTGCCAACATTTGCGGCTGCGCGGTCGGGACCATCAAAAGCCGTGTCGGCCGGGCGCGTGCAACGCTTAGTTCAATGCTGGAAGAAGATGCGATTCCCCAGCGCTCGCTAGACGATGCATCTGCCCATCGCGCCATTCTTGAGGAATTGGACGAAGTGGCTGCCCGCGCTGAAAGCTGATCACGAGTGCGCGGGCAACGCTCCGTTTACGATGGGTAGGTCCAGATTGATCCGCGAGCAAAGTTTTCGGACGCAAAGCGCCAGTTGAGCTTCGCATCGACAATCGCATCGAGATAGGCTGGCCGCTTGTTCTGGTGGTCAAGATAATAGGCGTGCTCCCACACGTCGATTGTCAGCAGCGGGTTGAAATCGCTATCGGCCAGCGTGTCACCATCATGCGTTTCCTCGATCGACAGCTTCCCATCGCGGTCCGCCAACCAGACCCAGCCGCTGGCGAAATGGCCTGCTCCGCGTGACTTGAGCTGCTCCTTCAATTGATCAAGCGACCCGAAAGATTGGTCAATCGCTGACTGCAGTTCGACCGACGGCTCACCGCCATCGGGGCTGAGCGAATACCAGTAGAAGGCGTGATTCCAGCTTTGCGCAGCATTGTTGAACAGGCCCTGATCGGCTCCGCGCGCTGCGGCGACGATCTGTTCCAGTGATTTGCCCGAATGCTCCCCGCCTTCAATGGCGGCATTGGTCTTGTCGACATAGGCCTGGTGGTGCTTGCCATAGTGATAGGATAGCGTTTCTGCTGAAACAGCAGGCTCAAGTGCACTGTTGTCGAATGGGAGGGGGATGAGTTCAAAGGCCATGGAGACTCCGTTTTCTTTTGATTTTCAATAGCTCATTTAATCAATGCATGGATCGGCCCGAAGTTTCACACTTTATCTTGCAAATAGCGCAACTGACGGTGCATGCGGCTAGGGCGAACCGCAATTGATGGCTTCCGGCCCTTCCCTTCGCGCAATAACCACGGCACAAGCACGGCTGGAATGCTCACAGTCAGAACATCGGAGACAACACGGCAATGGGGCGCAAATTCTTTGGCACCGATGGCATAAGGGGCCGCACCAATCAGGGTGCGATGACCGCGGAAATGGCGATGCGTGTCGGGCAGGCCGCCGGCGCACATTTTGCCCGCGGCGATCATCGCCACCGGGTGGTTATCGGCAAGGACACGCGTCTTTCAGGCTATATGATGGAAAACGCGCTTGTCGCCGGTTTCACCAGTGTGGGCATGGATGTGATCCTGACCGGGCCCTTGCCAACGCCCGCCATCGCCATGCTGACCCGCGAGATGCGCGCGGATATGGGCGTGATGATCTCTGCCAGCCACAACCTCTATGAAGACAATGGGATCAAATTGTTCGGCCCGGACGGGTTCAAGCTGTCCGATGAAGACGAACTTGCAATCGAGCAGCTGATCGAAGCCGAACCGAAACTGGTCGCGCCATCGCGCATTGGCCGCGCCTGGCGTGTCGACGACGCGGCGGGGCGCTATATCCACGCCGTCAAGCAATCGGTAGCTGCCGATGTCAGTTTTGACGGCCTGAAGGTGGTGGTCGATTGCGCGCATGGTGCCGCATACAAGGTTGCGCCCACCGCGATCTGGGAATTGGGCGCTGAAGTCATTGCGCTTGGCGTTTCCCCCAATGGCCTCAACATCAATGATGGCGTCGGTTCGACCGCGATCGAAGCCTTGCAAGCGCGCGTGGTCGATGAAGGCGCAGACGTAGGCATCGCATTGGATGGTGACGCCGATCGGCTGATCGTCGTCGACGAGAAAGGGCAGAAGGTCGATGGAGACCAGCTGATGGCGCTGATCGCCACGCGTATGCAGGAAAAGGGCACACTCACTGGCGGCGGCGTGGTCGCAACTGTGATGTCGAACCTGGGGCTTGAGCGGTACTTGAGCGGGTTGGGCCTGACGCTTGAGCGGACCAAAGTGGGTGACCGCTATGTGCTCGAACGCATGAAGGAAGGCGGATTCAATCTGGGCGGCGAACAGTCCGGCCATATGATCCTGCTCGATCATGCGACGACCGGCGACGGCACTATCGCGGCCTTGCGCGTGCTGGCGGGGCTCGTGCGGTCTGGCAAGCCGGCGAGCGAGCTGTTGCATGTTTTCGATCCGGTGCCGCAGTTGCTCAGGAATGTGCGCTATGATGGCGGCGCGCCGCTAGAGAATGAGAATGTCAAAGCCGAAATCGCCAGCGCGGAAAGCGAGCTGGAAGGAACGGGGCGATTGGTGATCCGCCCGTCAGGCACGGAGCCTCTCATTCGCGTGATGGCGGAAGGTGATGATGCAGCCCAGGTTGAGACCGTGGTTGAACGCATCTGCGCTGCAATAGAGGAGGCAAGCTGATGCTGGAAATGCGGCCTGATTGCGAGCGTTGCGGCACGGATTTGCCAGCCGAAGCACCCGGCGCCTTCATTTGCAGTTTCGAATGCACCTTTTGCGCCGAATGCGCCGAAGCGCTCGATGATGCCTGCCCGAACTGCGGCGGCGAACTGATGGACCGCCCTACCCGCGCGAAGAAGCTGCATGAGAAGTTCCCCCCTTCGGGCGAGCGCAAGTTCAAGGGATGAGCAACAACGCCCCGCCCCGCATTCTCAGCATTGCCGGCTCGGACAGCTCGGGTGGTGCCGGCATCCAGGCTGATATCAAGACCGTCACCATGCTGGGCGGCTATGCGATGACAGCGATTACCGCAGCGACCGCCCAGAACACTGTCGGCGTTCAAGCTATTGTGCCGATGAGCGGGGCTTTCGTTGGCCAGCAGATTGCCAGCTGCGTGGACGATATTGGCGTCGATGCCGTCAAGATCGGCATGCTGCATGATCGCGACATCATCGAACACGTCGCCACTGCGCTCGACGCTTTGCCGGAAGGCACGCCCGTCGTGCTCGATCCGGTTATGATCGCGACTTCGGGCTCCCCGCTGATAGCGCCTGACGCAATGGCAGCGATCGAAGACCTGCTGTTTGCGCGTGCGACGCTGATTACTCCCAATTTGCCCGAGCTGGAGCACATGGCAGAGCGCGAATTGCGCGACACCGGATTGATGGAAAGCGCCGCGGCCCAGCTTGCCAAAAGCTACGATGCGCATGTGCTCGCCAAAGGCGGACATACAGATACGCAGCAAGTGATTGACTTGCTTGTCGCGCCGGATGGCAAGGCCTTGCAATACAGCCACACCCGCATCGACACTCCGCACACGCACGGCACCGGCTGCACCCTGTCAGCAGCGATTGCGACGCTGCTGGGGCATGGCCAATCGCTTGAGCATGCGATCACGCTGGCGCGCAATTTTGTTTACCGCGCGATCGAAGCGGCACCCGGTTTTGGCTCAGGGAATGGCCCGCTCGGCCATCAGGCGGTGCGGGGCAATTCGCCTAGCAAGTGAGGTCGTAGAACTCGGCGATATGGCACCAGGCGTCATCCGCGCATTCGCACCATTTGAACAGGTCCAGATCCTCTGCGTTGATAGTGCCTTCTTCGACCAGTGCTTCGAAATTGATCACCCGGCTCCAGAAATCCTTTCCGAACAACAGGACAGGGATCGGCTTCATTTTGCCGGTCTGGATCAGTGTGAGCAGTTCGAGAAATTCGTCGAGCGTGCCGAAGCCACCCGGGAATACAGCCACTGCACGCGCGCGTAACAGGAAATGCATCTTGCGTAGCGCGAAGTAATGAAACTGGAAGCTGAGATTCGGTGTGACGAATGAATTCGGATATTGCTCATGCGGCAAGGCGATATTGAGTCCGATCGATTCCGATCCCGCATCGCTGGCACCGCGATTGGCCGCTTCCATGATCGACGGCCCGCCGCCTGAACATATGACGAATTGCCGCTTGCCATCCTCGACAATCGCCAGCTCGCTCACTTGGCGGGCAAGCTTGTAAGCTTCGGTGTAGTATTTCGCTTTCTCCGCCAGCTTTTCTGCAATCGGGCGGCGCGCCTCATCGGCTTCGGCAACCAGCTTGTCCGCTTCCTCAGGCGAAGGAATGCGCGCCGAGCCATACATCACCAGTGTCGAGCCAACCCCGGCTTCTTCAAGCAGCATCTCCGGCTTGAGCAGCTCGAGCTGGAATCGCACCGGCCGCAGCTCATCGCGCAGCAGGAAATCATTGTCGGCAAATGCCAACTTATAGGCTTCGTGCCTGGTTTGCGGAGTGCCCGGGTCTTCCGAGCGGTCGAGGAACGGGGCTTCCTGCCCCGCGTGGTAGAACTTGTGATCTACCAGGTCGTGTTCTTTGCTTTTCTTGTCCATGCTCAACGACCTAGGCCGCGCGAACCGCAACAGCAAGCCAAGATCGCGGCCAGCTGGCACCTATACAAATCACCATTGCTCCGGAATCGAGCGCCGCATATCATCTCAGACCGGGGAGAAGAGATTATGGCGGGATTCCCGTCACATCCGGCTGAGGTGACGCCAGAGTGGCTGACAAAGCGGCTGCGCGCGGCAGGCACGATCAGCGACGCGAAAATCCAGAGTGTGACGTGGGAACCGATTGGCACTGGCCAGGTGGGGGACAGCGCGCGTTTTCACCTTGCTTACGATGGCTCACCCAATGGCCCGGCAACCGTTGCAGGCAAATTCCCGGCTGAGAACCCGACCAGCCGCGGCACAGCCGCGATGATGGGCCTCTATGCCAAGGAAGTGCGATTCTATCGCGAACTGGCCCCCAAGCTAGGTGTGCGGGTGCCGCAAACCTACGCGGCAGAAGTAAGCGAAGATGGCGACACCTTTGTCCTGCTGTTCGAAGACCTCGCGCCTCAGCGCGGCGGGAATCAGCTCGACAGTTGCAGCTTGGAAGACGCACAGCATGCGATCCGCCAAGCCGCAGCCCTTCACGCACCATCATGGCAAAATGACGCAATCCTGACGCTGGACTGGCTGCAACCGCAGGAAGCCATAACGGCACAAATCAAGACGCTTTATCCTCAGGCACATGCCATTTTTGCAGAGCGCTATGCAGGCACGCTGGAGCCTGAGTTCATGGCGGTGTGCGAAGGGCTGGCCGCGAGCGAGGCCTGGCTTACCCGCGATCATCCCAAATTCAGCCTGGTGCATGGCGATTTCCGGCTCGATAATATGCTGTTCGGAATTGGCCGGGGCGCCGAGCCGATTGCGATCCTTGATTGGCAAACGCTTGGAATCGGCCACCCGATGACGGACATCGGCTATTTCCTTGGCTGCGGAATTGGCGACGAATTGCGCCGCCGGCATGAAAGCGAGCTGCTTGATCTCTATTGCGCCGAGATGGCCGCGAGAGGGGTGGTTCTGACCCGTAGCGATATCTGGCGTGACTATGTGATCG
The DNA here is from genome assembly GCA_030148605.1 of Erythrobacter sp. Taxonomy (GTDB): domain Bacteria; phylum Pseudomonadota; class Alphaproteobacteria; order Sphingomonadales; family Sphingomonadaceae; genus Erythrobacter. The sequence goes on along the minus strand of JASBTD010000011.1, from coordinate 12,446 downwards.
GTGGCTTGCACGGGGTTTCGACAGCGGTTTTCAGTGCTGCCTTTGTCGAGCGGACCGAGCGCGGCGATGCCAATTTCCTGTCGATGGCGCGCGGCGCATGTGCGCTCGCACTCGAACATGGTAGCCTGCAAATGCTTGAGGAGGGTTGAGCGATGGCGCTTAGCAAAGGTGACGAGTTTCCGCTCCACCAGACACCTGAACCGGTCGCCTATTCAGGCACTGACCGGAATTTCTACGACCGTTATTTCTTCAACGGATATGCGCCCGATGGCAGCGGGTTCTTCGCGCTGGCTTTCGGCGTTTACCCGCATCTGGACGTGGCAGATGCCCATTTCAGCTTCATTCGCGGCGGCGTGCAATATTGCCTTCATGCCAGCTGCGAACTGGGCATGGAACGGATGAGCATGCGCGTGGGGCCGATTGCAATCGAAGTGATCGAGCCCTTGCAGCGGCTCAAGGTTACTGTGGATGAGACTGACGGGATCGCCGGCGAATTCACATTCACCGGGCGTGCCTTCCCGATTGAAGAGCCGCGCTTCATCCATCGCATCGGGCCGCGTGCCTTCATGGATTACACCCGGATGACCCAAAACGGGCATTTCGAAGGGTGGATTTCGCTCGATGGCGAGCGGCAGGAAATGGCGGCCGGCACTTGCGGCACGCGTGATCGCAGCTGGGGCGTGCGCCCCATCGGCGCGCGCGACGAGCAGCCGATGCCCGGTGCGCCGATCCCCAGCTTCTTCTGGCAATGGACCCCGATCAATTTCGAAAGCGGCAGCCTGTTCTTCCACGTCAACAATGACGCGCATGGCGAAGCGTGGAACACGCGTGCGGCATGGGCGCCCGATGGCGCGTCAGCCGCTGAACTGGCTGAAGGCGCAGGCTCGATGCGCACCCGGCTGGCCGCTGGTACGCGCTGGCCCGATAGCGGCACGTTGTCGCTCGCGCTGCAAGGCGCGCCGGAACAGATCACCTTCGAACCGCTCGGCCGGTTTCATATGAAAGGGCTCGGCTACACCCATCCCGTTTGGGGGCACGGCATGCATCACGGGCCGCTCAGGGTCGAACGTGAAGACATCGACCTGAAATCGGTCGATCCGCTGGCGATGGAAAACCTGCATGTGCAGATGATCATGGAGGTTGTTGCGCCCGAAGAAAACGCGATCGGCGTGTTCGAACAGCTGATTATCGGGCCTTTTACCCCGCTCGGACTTCAAGGGCTCAATGATCCCGCTATCGGCTGAGGAATGGCTGGATGCCCCGTGAGGATTCGAACCTCAATTGACGGAGTCAGAGTCCGTAGTCTTACCATTAGACGACGGGGCATCGGCCGTGCAGACACCCTGAGATGCCGCTTTCGAGCGCTGCGCATCTAGGTTTGCGCGCTGCTCAGGTCAAGGCCGCTCTCTATCCTGTAAGCCTGCCAATGCTTGCCCGTAGCGGCGGTAATCGCTAGCTAAGGGGCAGGTCCCCGTACGCAATGCGCGGCGGGAGGAAAGAAAGTGTTGAATATGGCGGATTTTTCTCCGCCGGACAGTGAAAACAGGGCAGGCTCAAAAAGGGGCGGCAAGTCCGGCAAGGTAGCCGATTTCCGCTACAAGCGCCCCGCCAAGCCCAAGGAAGGAAAAAGTTCGCGCGGGGCAAAACCTGCCGGGCGCAATTCCAACCGCGCAGCTGCGCCTAAACGCGGCGCGCAAAAACCGATTCGCAATCCCTTCAACAAGAGTTCCGGCCCGCGCCCGGGCCAGGCCTATGCCGCGATTGACCTTGGCACCAACAACTGCCGCCTTCTTATTGCCCGGCCATCGGGTGAAGGATTCACAGTCATCGATGCGTTCAGCCGTGTGGTGAAACTTGGCGAAGGCCTCGCCAAATCTGGCAGGTTAAGCGACGCTGCAATGGACCGGACCGTTCAAGCCCTGTCGGTTTGCGCGGACAAATTGCGCCGCCGCAATGTCTACCTCGCCCGCTCGGTCGCGACCGAAGCGTGCCGCCGTGCAAACAATGGTGAAGCCTTCATCGCCCGCGTGAAGGAAGAGACAGGGATCGCGCTCGATATTATCAGCGCCGAAGAGGAAGCGCGGCTGGCGGTGCTCGGCTGCCAGATCCTGCTGGAACCGGGAACCGGCCCCGCGATCATCTTTGACATTGGCGGCGGCTCGACAGAGCTGGTGCTGCTTGAACAGGGTGGCGGTGTGCCGGAGATGGTCGATTGGCTCAGCGTGCCATGGGGTGTCGTCTCGCTGACTGACACCGTCGGCCGGATGGAAGGCACACCAGAGGAACGCTCAGCCCGCTATGCCGAAATGCGCCGCGTAGTGCGCGCCAGCTTCGATGCATTTGCGGAACGGATTGCACCGGCAGCCGAGCAGAAAGACCTGCGCCTGCTGGGCACCAGCGGCACAGTCACAACGCTTGCCAGCCTGCACCTCGGCTTGCCGCAATATGACCGCAACGCTGTCGACGGGCTGATCGTGCCGGCACATTCGATGCGCGGCATCACGCAAATGCTGGCTAGCAAATCTCCCGAAGAACGCAGCGAATTGCCTTGTATCGGGCGCGACCGGGCAGAGCTGGTCGTCGCAGGGTGCGCGATTCTCGATTCGATCCTCGATATCTGGCCTGCTGGCCGCCTTGGTGTTGCCGACCGGGGCATCCGCGAAGGCATATTGCGCAGCCTGATGGCGAACGAACTCGCCCACCCCCACCCGCTGCATGAGAACCGGCCGGATTGGCCGGCACGCGATCCCAGTCTGGATGTTGGCAAATGAGCCGTTCCGGCAAGGATCCCGGCAAACGGGTGAAGACAGCGCGCAAGCGCACGGCATCATCCACGCGCTGGCTAGAGCGGCAGCTCAACGATCCTTACGTCAAGCAAGCCAAGGCAGAGGGCTATCGCAGCCGCGCCGCCTACAAGCTGATCGAGCTGGACGAGAAATTCGCGCTGATCCGGGGTGCATCGCGCGTGGTCGATCTGGGCATTGCACCGGGCGGCTGGAGCCAGGTCGTGCGCAAGCTGGCGCCCAAGGCAACGGTGGTAGGCATCGACCTGTTGCCGACTGAGCCAATCGAAGGGGTGACGATCTTCGAGATGGATTTTATGGACGATGCCGCACCGGCCGCGCTGGAAGAGGCGCTTGGCGGCCAGGCTGACCTGGTGCTTTCAGACATGGCGGCCAACACGGTCGGCCATAAGCAGACCGACCATTTGCGGACCATGGGGCTAGTTGAAGCAGGGGCCTGGTTTGCGATCGATAACCTTGCCTCTGGCGGAGCATTTGTGGCCAAGGTGTTAGCGGGCGGAACCGATGCCGAACTGCTCAAGCTGCTGAAAACCCATTTCAAATCGGTCAAGCATGCCAAACCGCCGGCGAGCCGCAAGGGCTCGTCCGAATGGTATGTCATCGCGCAAAAATTCAAGGGCCGCAGCGAGTAACCCGCCACGGCCCTGTGTGAATTTGTTTGCAGGCAGTTGCCCGATTATTCGGCGGGCGCGGCTTCTTCGCCTTCCGTGGCTTCTTCCTCAGCGGCACCTTCCGCAGCAGCATCGTCAGCTGCTGCTTCTTCAACCACCACAGGCTCAGGCCGGGCAGGCGCCCCGCCCATGCTTTCCATGTAAACCGTCACTGCCGCGCGGTCTTCCGGGCTAGTGAGGCCGGCAAAGCTCATCTTCGTACCGTCAGCAAAACCGCGTGGGTTGGCAAGCCACGCATCCATGTTTTCCCAGCTCCATTCGCCGCCATGCCCGGCAAGTGCATCGCTATAGGCGTAACCGGGAACGTGGCTGCCAATCCCAGTGCCCATAACAGCGAACAGATTCGGTCCGATTCCATTGGCACCGCCTTGCTCGATCGTGTGGCATGCCGCGCATTTGGCGAACACCCGTTCGCCAGCTTCAGCAGTTGCATCGACGAGCAGATTTCCGAGCGGCGGAGGCGCCGCAGGCCCGACAGCTTCGGTTTCCACACCTTCGATCACATAGCCAAGCTGCTCCGGCCGCTCAGGATCGTCAGCGTGGAAATATTTGTAGCTCAGAACGGAAAGCCCCAGTGCAATGATGCCCGAAAACAGCACCCAACCGGCGGCGGTATTGAAACGATCGTCCATGGTAAAATCTGATCCGCGAACTGTCTGTGTTAAATTTGCTGGCCGCTCTAGTCGGCGCGGCGCGCCTTAGCAAGACCGATGAAGGCACTATCTGTTGCAAGCTGCGCAATTGGCTTGCGGGATGCCCCGGTGCGAGATAGCAGCCTTGCCATGCAGAGCTTTCCCGACCTTGCCCTTGAGATGGTGGAGACCATGCGCGAATCGGCCATGGCCAATCCCGGCAACGCGATTGCATTCCAGGGATCCCCCGGTGCCAATTCGCACCGTGCAGCGATGGAGGCATGCCCGGAATGCCTGCCGCTGCCATGCTTCAGCTTCGAAGATGCGCTCGACACGGTAAAGGCAGGCAAGGCGGGCTGCGCGATCATCCCGATCGAGAATTCGCAACACGGCCGCGTGGCAGATATCCATTTCCTGCTGCCAGAAAGCGGGCTCAAGATCGTGGGCGAGCATTTCATGCCGATCCATCATGCCTTGATGGCGAAGGGGAAAGGGCCCTTCACCGCTGCTTACAGCCATCCGCAAGCGCTGGGCCAATCGCGCCATTTCCTGCGCGAGCGTGGCATCGTGCCGCTGAGCCATGCCGACACTGCAGGGGCTGCAGCTTTTGTCGCGGAAAAGAATGATCCCACGCTATGCGCAATCGCGCCGGCCATTGCTGCCGAGCTATACGGTCTCGACATCATCGAGGAAAATGTCGAAGACGCCGCCGACAATATGACCCGCTTCGTGATCTGCGCGCGCGAAGCGATCGATCCGGCGACGCTCGAAGGCGATGACGCGATCACGACCTTCGTTTTCGAAGTGAAGAACATCCCCGCTGCGCTGTACAAGGCGATGGGCGGCTTTGCGACTAATGGCGTGAACATGACCAAGCTCGAAAGCTACCAGAAGGGCGCGAGTTTCTCGGCAACGATGTTCTACGCAGATATCATCGGCGCACCCGGCGATCCGGCGGTCGATCGCGCGCTTGAAGAGCTCGCCTTTCACTGCAAGGAATTGTCCATCCTTGGCACTTATCGCCAAGCGCGCGCGCGGGGTTAGGTCAGCCCGCCTGCGGCGAAGCGCAATATTTCCCGATAAACTCTGAATGGTCAGGAAGCCTTTGCGCGGCTAATTTTACCTCATCGAAGATTCTCCTCACGTCAGCTGCGACCGCGTCGGGTGAGGCACGATCGGAAAGCGCATGAGGACGTCTCGGAGAAAAATTCTGGCCATAGAAAATTGATGTCCAGCTGCCGGTCTGGAACAGATGCCCCCCATCAACACCGAGAATTCCGTGCTCACGCCAAAGCTGCAACACCTCAGCAAGACTGTCGGGTACATCCATATTTGCAGTGTATTTCCAGAATTCTGAGTCGTCCCGCTGGTTCAACTTGTAATGCGCAATAATGAAATCACGAACCTGATGCCATTCGCGCTCAACTTGCGCATTATACCGGTCGCGCAACGCCGGATCCATCCGACGTGACGGGAAAAGGTCCAGCAACTGCTCAAGCCCGGATTGCACCAAATGTATGCTGGTCGATTCAAGAGGTTCGAGAAACCCCGCTGAAAGGCCCACAGCGACGACATTCCCGACCCAAAGCCTTTTGCGCCTTCCTGTCTGAAATTTGATCAGCCGAGGTGTATCAAGCGGTTCGGTATCGATTGTTTGAAGCAACCTTCTCTCGGCGTCTTCTACATTCGAGAAACTGCTTGAGAATACGTGCCCATTACCGATCCTGTTCTGGAGCGGTATGCGCCATTGCCAACCGACTGTATGCGCAACCCCTTTGGTGTACGGGCTCAAGCCATGCGGACTGCTCTCGCTTGGCACAGCGATTGCGCGATCGGATGGCAGCCAGTGCGACCAATCGTCAAAGGGTTCCTCCAAGGCATTGCCGAGCAGCAAGCTGCGCAAACCAGAACAATCGAGAAAAAGGTCAGCTTCCAACTTACGGCCGTCTTCGAGCTGGACGTCACTTACTAAGCCGGTTTCGCTGGCTTTGTTGACCGAGATGATTCGGCCTTCGATACGTTCAACGCCGCGCCGCTCAGCGATGCGGCGCAAATGCTGACCGTAGAGTATCGCATCGAAATGATAGGCATAGGCGAACTTCGCGAGCGGGTCATTCGGCCTTCGGACCGGCAAGGCGAAGCGATTCTCGCGTGCAGCAGCCGTGGCAACAAACATATCCTCCCACGCAGGGTAGTCGGTCGTCCCCGCAAGCTGGCCGGTTAACCACCAGTGGTGTAATTTGACCACCGCATCGAGCTCACGCCCGACATATCCGAACGGGTGCATGTAGCGATCGCCCGGCTTTCCCCAATTGTGGAATTCGATCCCTAGCTTGAATGTACCGTTTGTCTCTTTGAGGAATGCCTGTTCGTCGACCTGGCAAAACCGGTTGAACTTCTTGATTGGTGGGATCGTTGCCTCTCCCACTCCGACAACGCCAATCGCGTCACTTTCAACCAAACGTATCTTGATATCCTTGGACAGCGCAGTCGCGAGCATGGTCGCTGCCATCCAGCCAGCCGACCCGCCGCCCACGATGAGAACGGAACGAACCCGCTCTTCGCGAGGATCGATGATTGGCTCTGCGTTGTCCTGAACTTCCGACATCGGGCCTTCATGACAGGCTGTTGAAATTTGGCAAGATCGCGGCGTGCTGCTTGCACTAAGATCAGCGATTTGCCACCACAGTGGCGATGGCGGTTGCAACTGGTCAGACATCTTCAAAAGATACGGCGAATTCGAGCTGGCAAGAGCTTCGCGCGAGCGAGGATATCCAGTTCGCGCCTGTCGAAATTCCAGTCGAAGCGCCGCGCGAACCGACATGGCTGGACCGATTCTTCGAATGGCTGGGACAAATCATTGGCGATTTGGTGAGCGGGCCGCTGGCGGCCGCATGGCCGGTCTTACGCTGGGTGCTGCTTGCTCTGTTGATTGCGGCTGTCGCTTACATGTTGTGGCAAATCTTCGATCCGTTTGCCGGGAGGCGCAAGGCGAAGCCGGAAGACGAGAAGGAGAATGCCTGGCAACCCGATCACGGGGCAGCGGTGGCGCTGCTCGAAGATGCCGACCGACTGGCAGCGCAAGGGTTATTTGACGAAGCCACACATTTGCTGCTGCAGCGCAGCGTCAGCCAGATCGCAAGTGCGCGGCCAGGCTGGGTCGAACCCTCTTCCACCGCACGCGAACTGGCTCAGCTTCAGGCGCTTCCCGGTGCTGCGCGTGACGCATTCGGGATAATTGCAGAGCGAGTCGAACGCAGCCTTTTCGCGTTGAGTGCGTTAGATCAGCAAGATTGGGAAACTGCACGCGCGGCCTATGCCGAGTTTGCTTTGGCAAAACTGGAGCGGCAAGCCTGATGCGCATAGCCAGCCGATCCGCATTCTCACCGCGCATAGTGCTATCGCTGGTCGTGTTGGGATTCATGACATTCCTCGCCACGCTGTATTTCATCAGCGTCGGCGATACCGGGCGCGGCGACAATGACGGCGGAGCCCACGCCGCGGCCAAGGGGCTGAACGGTTATGCCGGGCTTGCCCGCCTGCTTGAAGCCGAAGGCTATGATGTCACGTTGTCACGAAGCCCCTCTGCGTTCGAAACGAACGACCTGCTTGTGCTGACCCCACCGATGAGCGCCGATCCGGAGGAGATTGGCAAGATACTCGAAGATCGCACCTATGTGGGGCCGACGCTGGTCATCCTTCCCAAATGGTGGGCGACAGGCTTCGAGGGGCAGATCCGCGAGCGGCTGGAAGGCAAGGTGAAGGACGGATGGGTGCGCTTCTTCGGTTCAGGGGCGCCCGATTGGACCAGCGAGCTGCCGGAACCCTTCGCTTTCGAAGTAGAGCTCGAAGAATTGAAGGAAAACGAGTCTACCGAATGGACCGGAATGGGACTTGCCAGCAAACTGCCCGCGCGCACTGTGCTGTTTGCCAAGGACAGTCCGCTGCATGATCCGCTGGCCTATGATAATGCCGGTCACGCATTGGCTTTGCACGTGCTTGGCGAAGCAGGCAGTGAGTATTTTGACGAAGCGCACTGGACCGTCTTCGTCACAGAGCCTGACTTGATGAACAATTATGGCCTGGCCGATGCCGATCGCGCCGCGCTGGCTTTGGAGCTGATCCGTTTCACGCACTATGAAGAGGGTTCTTCCGTTACCTTCGACCTCACATTGAACGGACTCGGCTCGGCGCAGAACCTTTTGACGCTCGCCTTCCGTCCGCCTTTCCTGGCTGCAACACTGTGCATGATTTTGGCGCTGCTGGTTGTGGGATGGCGCGCATTCCGCCGCTTCGGCCCGCCCCAAGCCGAAGCCCCGGTCACCGCATTCGGCAAGAGCAGCCTGGTTGCCAACAGTGCCGGCCTGATCCTGCGGGCAAAGCGTTTGCGGCTGCTTACCGCGCCCTATGCCGAATTGTCTGCACGCCGACTCGCGCGGCGGCTAGGCTTGAACCGCGCGACGAGCGCAGAGATCGATGCGGCGATCGCCCGCGCGTTACCCGATGAGGAACCCTATTCAAACCGCGCGGCCAGACTGCGCCATGCTGAAAAACCCGCTGAAATTCTCAGCGCTGCTGAAGATTTGCACGAGCTTGAAAGGAAATTGAGCTGATGAGCGAAGCCGCCCCTATGACACTGGAAGAGCTGCGCACGCTCGCGGATGCGATCCGCACCGAAGTACGCAAGGCTATCGTCGGACAAGACCAGATGATCGATCACTTGCTGGTCGCGATGGTGAGCCAAGGGCATGTCTTGCTCGAAGGCCCACCGGGAACGGCGAAAACATTCCTTGCGCAAAGCTTTGCAACTGCGCTGGGGCTCGATTTCGGGCGTATCCAGTTCACGCCTGACCTGCTGCCCGGCGACATTTTGGGCTCCAACCTGTTCAACTTCCAGACCAGCCAGTTCACGCTTACCCGAGGCCCGATCTTCTGCGAGCTCTTGTTGGCTGACGAGATCAACCGCACGCCGCCCAAGACGCAGGCAGCCCTGTTGGAAGCTATGCAGGAGCGCCGCGTAACCCTCGACGGCGAGACGCACCCTCTGGCACAGCGCTTCATGGTCGTGGCGACGCAGAACCCGATCGAGAACCAGGGCGTATATCCGCTGCCGGAAGCGCAGCTGGACCGCTTTCTGTTCAAGCTGCTGGTCCCCTATCCTGCGGAGGAAGAGGAAGCAGCGATCGTGAGCCGCTATGGTCCGCATCAGGGCCCACCGCGACCGGCCGAATTGGGCGTAACAGCGGTTGCCGATCAAGCGAAACTGGCCGCAGCCGGCAAGGTCGCTGAAAGCGTCACCGCGGCGCAGGAAATCATCGACTATGTCGTGCGTCTGGTGCGCGCAACGCGCGAGCACGCCGATCTGGTGGTTGGCGCCAGCCCGCGCGCAGCCGTGCTGCTGGCGCATGCGGCACGCGCACGGGCAGCGCTGGATGGACGCGCCTATGTCATTCCTGACGATGTCAAAGCGCTCGCCATTTCCGTGCTCCGTCACAGGCTGACACTCAGCCCGGCGGCGGAAATCGAAGGCCGCGATATCGAAGCGCTTGTCGCGGAACTGGTCGAAGCGACCGAGGCTCCGCGCTGAGCCAATGCGCGCCAATTTGCCCTTTGTCCCTACGGAACGCGCTGCCTGGATCGCTGCGCTCTCAGCACCGGCGGCGCTGGTCATCGCTGCGATTGCGCCGCAAGCCTGGCTGATTGCACCGGCCTTTGCCGCGGCGTTGCTGCTGCTGGTGCTGCTGGACACAACGCTGGCGGGCAGGCTTGGCGATTGGGATGTCGATATCCCGACTGACGGGGAAGTGGGCGAAGCCCTGCCGATCCTTATCTTCGGCAGGCTGGAGAAAGCCGGCTCCACATCGCGCATGGATGCCGCATTGGAATTCGATCCACGGCTTGGCGAAGGCGGCAGGGCCGTGTTCGCTCTGACTGAGCGGGTAGAAGGCAATGCATTTTCCGGCACATTCGACGCGCTGCCGGTCAGGCGCGGGACTGCACCTGTGACGCGGGGCTGGCTGCGCTGGCAGGGGCCGCTGGGGCTGGGTGCGCGCCAGATCCAGCGTGATCTTGATCGGGAAGTCAGGATCTGGCCTGATCTTTCCCCGGTTCGCAGCCGTGATCTGCAGACTTTCCTGCGCGATGCGCAGCTGGGCCTGATCGCACGCCGCCTGCGCGGGGAAGGCAGCCAATTCGAAGCGCTCAGCGAATATGAAGCGGGCATGGACCGCCGCTGGATCGACTGGAAAGCCAGCGCGCGGCACACCAAGCTTTATGCCCGCGAAAACGAAGCCGAGCGCAACAACCATATCGTGTTCGCCTTCGATTGCGGTCAGGCCATGTGCGAGCCGGTAGACGGACTGCCGCGCATCGACCGCGCTGTTACAGCAGCTCTGACGGGCGCCTATGTCGCGCTCAAGGGCGGCGACAAGGTTGCGCTTTATGGCTTTGCCGAGCGCCCGGGGCTGATGACGCCGTTCATCGCAGACACGCGCGCGTTTCACCGCTTGCAAAGTGCAGCAGCGCAGCTGGACTACCATCCGGCTGAATCCAATTTCACCCTTGCGCTGGCCACATTGGCCGGACGGCTCAAGCGCAGATCGCTGATCGTCCTGTTCTCTGATTTCACAGACCCCACCGCAGCAGAGCTGATGATCGAGAGCATCGGCCGATTGGTGCAACATCACCTGGTCCTGTTTGTGACCATCAGCGACAGCGAAATTGAACAATTGGTCGAAGCCGCGCCAACCGATCTTGCAACTCTGGCTCGCAGCGTAACCGCAGACACGCTCGCCAAACAACGCGCGGTGGTGCTTGAACGCTTGCGCCGCCTGGGCGTCGACGTGGTGGAAGCGCCGTGGAACAAGATCGGTCCGCAATTGATCGACCGCTATTTCGCAGTGAAGCGCAAGGAAGCGATCGGATGAAGGCGCCTGTCATCTCCCGCTGGTTCGGTTCAGGCGATGTGCAGATCCTGCCCGATGTTGAAAGCGCGGTGCTGCGGTCGGACCGTTTCCGGCTCGAGCGCGAATCCGATTGGCGGCGGCTTGACGAAATCGTCTCGCAAATGGAGAGCGGGCGCATGCGCCGCATAAGCGACGAAGACTTGCTGGCCCTGCCTGTGCTGTACCGCACAGCAGCCTCAAGCCTGTCAGTCGCGCGTGAGACATCGCTCGACCGCGCAACGCTGGAATATCTGGAGTCGCTGGTGCAGCGGGCCTGGTTTCAGGTTTATGGCCCACGTCAGGGGCTTTGGACCTGGCTGCGCGGTTTCCTGCTCGGTGGATGGAGCCGGGCGGTACGCGAAATCTGGCTCGACATATGCATTGCGCTGGCGGTGATGGTGGCTGGAACTGTGGTGGGCTGGCTGCTGGTCGCGCTTGACAGCGAGTGGTTCTTCGCGCTTGTGCCTGCGCAGATGGCTGGCGGCCGTGTGCCGGGTGCAAGCCGCGAGCAATTGCTGGAAACGCTTGCCGTGCATGACAATTCGAACGGACTTTCCGTTTTCGCGGCTTCTCTGTTCAGCAATAATGCGGGGGTTTCGATCCTCGCATTCGCGCTCGGCTTTGCCTTTGGCATCCCTTCGCTGCTGCTGTTGGTGCACAATATGGCGCTGCTTGGCGCGATGCTGTGGGTCTTCTCTGGCCAAGGCCTGACATTGGAATTCTCTGCCTGGCTCAGCGTCCACGGCACAACTGAGCTCTTCGCGATCCTGCTCGCCGGGGCGGCGGGCCTGCATATCGGGCGCTCGATGGCCTTTCCCGGCGACCGCTCCGTGCTTGTTGCGGCTCAGCAAAGCGGGCGCAGGGCTGCGGTGGTGATGGCTGGCGTAGTGATGATGCTGGTTGTGGCTGCTTTTCTTGAAGCGTTCCCTCGCCAACTGGTCGCTGGCACCATGGACCGGCTGCTGATCGGTGGGACATTGCTTGCGCTGTGGCTGGCCTATTTCTTCGCCTATCGCCCGCGGCCGACGGGTGAGAGCACATGAGCAGCACTGCCCTGACACAAGCGGACAGCAAGCGGGCGCGACAAATCGTGACGCCTGAAGGCATTGCGCTGCCGATCACTGTCGCGTCGCGCGGCGCGCGGGTCGGCGCGCTGATCCTGGATTTCACTTTCATCTATCTAACCTTGCTGGTCATCTTCCTGCTGCTCTTGTTCACTCTGGGCGGACTGCTGGAACAGATTGCATCGGGACTCGAAGAATCGGCTGGAGGTGCGGCAGAGCTGGTCGCGATCCTCATCATCATGCTGCTGTTCTTCGCCCGCTATGGCTATTTCATGGCGTTCGAGTTGAGCGCGCGGGGAGCCACGCCGGGCAAACGGTTGCTCGGCATCCG
>JASBTD010000057.1 GCA_030148605.1 Erythrobacter sp. | reverse complement strand
AAAAGACGGAAACGTCCTTTGCGCGCATCTTGGCATCGATAGCCTCGAGGTTGGGATGGATTACAGTCACCACTTCTTCTCGAATTTGTTGCGGAGGTAGATGGCAAGGCCGTTCATCACCAGGAGGAACAGCAACAGGATTATGATCGCCGCGCTTGTGCGCTCAACGAAGCCCCGGTCAATCTCGTCAGACCACAGGAAGATCTGGACGGGCAGCACGGTAGCAGGCGATGTGAAACCGTCTGGCGGGCTGGCGACAAATGCGCGCATGCCGATCATCAGCAGCGGCGCGGTTTCGCCCAGCGCGCGCGCCATGCCGATGATGGTTCCAGTCAGGATGCCGGGCAGGGCAAGCGGCAGCACGTGATGGAACACCACTTGCACCGGCGACGCTCCGATAGCCAAGGCACCGTCGCGGATTGAAGGTGGCACAGCCTTGATCGCGTTGCGGCCGGAAATCACGATAACCGGCATGGTCATGAGTGCCAGCGTCATACCGCCGATCAGTGGAGCAGAGCGGTAATTCGGGAACATCCAGAGGAAAACTGCAAGCCCTAATAGACCGAATATAATCGATGGTACCGCTGCGAGATTGTTGATCGACACTTCGATAACGTCAGTCCAGCGGTTCTTGGGGGCGTATTCTTCAAGATAGAGCGCTGCCAGAACACCGATCGGGAATGCCAGCAGCAAGGTGATGATCATCGTCAGGATCGAACCCTTGAGTGCCCCCCAGATGCCGACCTTTTGCGGGCTGGTAGCATCGGCACGCTGAAGGAACCCGGGATCGAAATTGCTTGCAAGCTTGCCTTCCGCTTCAAGCCGGTCTGCAAGTGCCTGCATCTCAGCCGACCCTTCATCGTTCAGGCCCGAAGCAAGATCATCCGTCGTTGGCAGGCTGAAAGTATGCTCGCCCTGCAACAATCCGGGGTCTGCGATGATATCTGCCGCGACATCGCGCCATGCTTCGCTGCTGACACCGGCGGCGCCTTCGCTGCCCAGCGATTCCTCTGCGTAGAATTCCACGACAGCCGGCAGGCCCTGCGCTTGCAGCCTCTGCAATGCATCAGGTGTCGCGAGCGATTGCGCGTCTCCGGAAATCCCGGCTTCTGCGAAATCGATGGTGACATCGAGCTCAGCGCGCTGGAAGCCGCCGATCCCGTTGTAGGTCATATTGCCAAGCAGGAATATGAGCACAGCAACGGACACCAGGATGGCACTAAGCCCGGCCAGTTTGAAGCGCCGCTCTGCCGCGTAGCGCTTTTCCAGGCGCTTGCGAAACTCTTCCGTGCGGGTGGGCTGAAAGCCCTCGGTGTTTGCGATATCACTCATAAGCTTCGCGGAACCGCTTGACGACGCGCAGGGCGATGAAATTGAGCCCCAGCGTAACGATGAACAGGACAAGGCCGAGCGCGAATGCGCTGAGTGTGGCCGGGTGATCGAAGCTGCCTTCGCCGGTCAGCATGGCAACAATCTGGAAAGTGACAGTCGTCATGGCTTCCAGCGGATTGGCGCTGAGGTTGGCGGCGGCACCAGCGGCCATCACCACAATCATGGTTTCACCAATCGCGCGGCTGATTGCCAGCATGATCCCGCCAACAATGCCGGGCAGCGCGGCAGGAACCAGCACACGGCGAATGGTTTCGGATGTCGTGGCCCCAAGGGCAAGGCTGCCGTCACGCATCGCAGAAGGGACGGCAGCAATCGAATCGTCGGCCATCGACGAAACAAAGGGGATGATCATCACGCCCATCACGATCCCGGCGGCGAGGGCGCTTTCGCTCGACGCATTGCTGATCCCGACAGAGACGGCCGCATCGCGAATGGCCGGGGCCACTGTCAAAGCGGCGAAATAACCGTAAACCACGGTGGGCACGCCAGCGAGGATTTCAAGGGCGGGCTTCAGCCATGCGCGCAGCCGCGGGTTGGCATATTGCGTGAGGTAGATTGCGCTCATCAAGCCCAGGGGGATCGCAACAATCATCGCGATGATCGCGCCGATATAGATCGTGCCCCAGAACAGCGGGATCGCGCCATAGCGGGTGGGGTCGGGATTGTCCGGATTGCTCATCGGATCCGGGCCCCAGAAGGTGCCGAACAGGAAATCGATCGGCGACACCATGCCGAAGAAGCGGAAGGTTTCAAAGATCAGGCTTGCGAAGATGCCGAAGGTTGTCAGGATCGCGACCAGCGAAGCGACCAGAAGCGTTGCCATCACCGCGCGCTCCACCCGCGTGCGCGCTGTGAAGTCCGGGCGGACACGCAAGAACGCGAAGAGCCCAGCCATCAGGCCGATTGCCGCAGCGACCGCCAAACCGATCAGATTGTACCGCTGGATTGCCTCGCTGAATGGCGTCACCAAACCGTCAGCGGCCGGGTTGAACGCGCTATCAGCCTGTCCAGCGGCCAGCGCGCGTGCTTCTGCCAGAATAGCCTCACGTTCAAAGCCGAATTGCGGAAGATCTTGCGCCGCAGGTGCTGCCAGCACAGCTTGCATGACCAGTTGTGGTTCTATGAACGACCACAACACCGCAAATGCCAGCATCGGTACGGCAATCCACAGCGCCACATACCAGCCGTAATAATTCGGACGAGCCGCTATCCTGCGCGCATCGACCTCTTTCTGGAAGCTCCACGCTTTCGCTCGCGCAGCCAGCCAGCCAGCCAGGCCCAGGCCAAGAGCAATCAGGATCAATGTGATCGAAGTCATTGCTTATTCTTCACAACTCATCTTGGCAGTGCAGCTGAAACACGGATGGAAGCTCTGGCTCTAAAGGGCGAATATGACACTTTTGAAGTGTCACAGGTTTTCCCGCTCGTCCAATAGGGTCGCAGCGGATTCGAGCGCCGCAATGTGTAAGTTTTGTGACAATTTCATGACATTTTCTGAGGTTCGCCGTCGGCTTTGGGGATGCGGATCGATATTGTCGTGCCTTCGCCCAGTTTGCTTTGAATGTCGAGGCGGCCACGGTGACGTTCAACAATGTGCTTCACGATAGCGAGGCCGAGCCCGGTTCCGCCCGACGCGCGGCTGCGCCCGGGATCCGTACGATAGAACCGGCGCGTCAAATGGGGCAGGTGCTCTGGCGCAATCCCGTCACCCTGATCAGTGACACAAAGCCGGACCTGATTGTCATTGGTCTCATCAAGCAGGACGGATACTGGCTTGTCGGCATGACCATATTTCAATGCGTTATCGACCAGATTGCGGACCAGTTGCTCGATTTGCTGCTCATCGCCTTGAATCCGCAAGTCGTGATTCGTCACAATCTCTAGGCGATCAGCTCGTTCAGCGCCGGCTGCGTCGCGGGCGGCGCGCTCTACAAGCTTGCCGACCTTGAGGATCTTGGACGGTTGCTCGTGCTTCTCTGCTTCAACGCGTGAGAGCGACATCAAATCGCTTACCAGATTCTGCAGGCGCTTGGCTTCTCGCAGGATCGTGTCGAGAAATTTCTCCGTCGTCTTCGCATCAAGATCCTCGCCACCCTCGCGCAGCGTTTCGACATAGCCGATGATCGAGGCGAGCGGGGTGCGAAGTTCGTGGCTGGCATTGGCGACGAAATCGGTATGCGCGCGGCTGATATCGGCTTCCGCGGTTCGGTTGATCAGTTCGATGACAGTCAGGTCATCATCGACCTTTTGCTGGTACAGCCGCCAGATATCCCGTCTGCGGACCAGCCCGCGGATAATGGCAACACCGCTGCGGTTCTTGGCCAGAAGCTTGACCGCTTCGGGTTGGCGAAAGGCCATGCGCGTGTCTTGCCCGATTATGTGTTTGCCCAGGATCCGCTGCGCGGCGCGATTCGCAATCACCACTTTTCCGCTCTCTGCCACAAGCAGAGGGGTGGCAGAATGCTCTATCAAAGCGCCCATGTTCTCGCGCGAGATCGCCTGTCCGTTGGGCTTCGGCGCCAGATCAGGCGGGCGGGTACTGACAAGGTAGAGTGATCCGACCCAGATGATCAAAACACCCGCGACAAGTGCGATGTCTACACCGACAACCACCAGTGCCAGGCTCGCCACAATGGCGATTAGTATCCCAGAGACGGGGTGTGCCGGGCCGCTGCTCATGGCATGCGCCATATCAGAAGATCGCTGTTAGAAAAGCGCGAAGGGCACGATGTCCCCGGCGTTAAGCCGAGGAGCCGTGCAATTCTCAATTTCAAGGGAGGTGGTGGTGACCCGTACGGGAATCGAACCCGTGTTTCAGCCGTGAAAGGGCCGCGTCCTAACCGCTAGACGAACGGGCCACGCTCGCTTGCGAGAGCGCGCCAATAGGGGTGCGTGCGACTCCGGTCAAGCCCAGTTTTTCGTCAATCGGCAAAGGCTGCATCTTCTATGTGCAATTCAGCTTGCGGGCGATTGCCCCAATCGTCGATCTTCGCGCGTCCTGCCAAATGGAACCGCCGCCCTTGCGAACGATGGAGAAGTGTCTGCGCCATTTCTGTTTCCGCAGCACGAAAGGCAATTGCCTTCAGTGAGCGGCCATCATCTCCCGCCGCGATAACGCGCAAATGATCCTTGCCGACGATATCGGCCTTGATGATTCGCACTGGCCCAACTGCAACGCGCGGCCCGGGCCAGCCAACGCCGAAAGGGCCGGCCTGATCGAGCGTTTCGACCAATCCCGGAGTAAGCCCGCCGGGCGCGACGGCCAGATCAAGCTGCAAGGATTGATTGGTCCGCGCCCGCGCAATGTCTTGCGACAGTCGCTCGTCGAGGAATTCGGCGAGCGGCTCTATCATGTCATGTTCGATAGTGAGGCCTGCTGCCATCGCGTGGCCGCCACCAGCAACCAACAGCCCGTTCTCGCGCGCGGCAATGATCGCAGCACCCAGGTCGACGCCGGAAATCGAGCGGCCCGATCCCTTGCCGATGCCTTCCTGCTCGTCGACGGCAATCACGATCGCTGGCTTACCGGTCTTCTCCTTGATCCTGCCAGCCACGATCCCGATCACGCCCGGGTGCCATCCGCTTCCTGAAAGGAGTGCGACGGAGCGATTGTGCTGTGTCACCAGTTGCTCTTCCGCAGCCTCTTGCACTTCTGCTTCGATCGCACGGCGTTCCTCATTAAGCTGTGAAAGCTGCGCCGCAATGGCTTGCGCTTCGACCGGATCATCGGTCGTCAGTAAGCGCACTCCCAGAGTGGATTCGCCAACTCGCCCGCCTGCATTGATGCGAGGCCCCAGCGCAAAGCCAAGATCGCTGCACTGTGGCGCGCGTTTCAAGCGGCTTGCGTCAATCAAGGCCGCCATGCCGATCCGCTCGCGCCGCGCCATAACCTTTAGCCCTTGGGCGACAAAGGCGCGGTTGAGGCCATGCAGCGCGGCAACATCGGCAACCGTGCCCAATGCTACCAGATCCAGCAGGGCCATCAGGTCAGGCTCTGGCCGGTCTGAGAAGAAGCCGCGATCGCGCAGTGTCCGGACGAGCGCAATCGCCAACAGGAATGCGACCCCCACGGCAGCCAGGTGGCCATGCGCGGCAGCCAGATCATTCTCGTCCAGCCGGTTGGGATTTACCAGCGCTGCGGCAAGGGGAAGTTCGGCCGCGCATTTGTGATGATCGACCACGATCACATCCACGCCCGCGTCATGCGCTTGCTTCAGCGCATCGAATGCCATCGCCCCGCAATCGACGGTTACGATCAGGCTTGAGCCACTCTCCGCCAGCTTGATCAGGGCTTCACCGCTTGGGCCATAGCCTTCGAGCAAACGATCCGGGATGTAATAATCCGCTTCCGCGCCAAGATCGCGCAACAGGCTGACCAGCAAGGCCGCGCTGGTCGCTCCGTCAACATCGTAGTCGCCGTAAATGGTGATGTGTTCGCGGCTTAGCATTGCCTGCACAATCCGCTCGGCTGCGGCATCCATATCGCGAAACTCGCTCGGGTCAGGCAGAAATTCACGCAAGGTAGGCTTCAAGTGGCGCGCAATATCGCTGCGGTCGACTCCGCGGGTCAGCAGGACTTGGGTGATGATATCGTTTTCAAGCCCGGCAACGCCGCCTTCCAGCTCCATATTTCCGCCGCGCCAGTTCCACGCGCGCCCGGACAAAGAACTAGCGACACCCAGAACATGCGAGATCGAACGAGAAGCCATAAAATGCGCTTTATCTGAAGCATCCCCCGGGGAACAGAGTGCGCGATTGACTTTCGACACTTGCATGCGTTTGTTCTGTGCGATGGGAAAGCCGCATCTTCTGATCGCGTGGCACAGCCGCACCGGGGCCAGCGAAGCGCTTGCGAAGGCGGCTGCGTCGGGCGGCGGAGAAGCTGCCAGGATCATGCGCGCCGATGCCGTGCAACCGAGCGACCTGCTAGCGGCATCGGCCTATCTCTTCGTTTGTCCGGAAAATCTCGCGACGATGAGCGGCCTGATGAAGGAGATGTTCGATCGTTGTTACTATCCCGCCCTCGGCCAGATCGAAGGGCGCGCCTATGCTACGATCATCGCTGCTGGCTCAGACGGTGAAGGCGCGTTGGCGCAGATCGACAGAATAGCAAAGGGATGGCGCCTCAAACGGGTTGCTGATCCCATAATAGTCAACATGGATGCGCAAACACCGGAAGCGATTCTTGCCAAGAAGCAAGTTCCGCAAGATGAATTGCAGAAAGCTGAAGACTTGAGTTGCGCTTTAGCGGAAGGATTAGAACTTGGAATCTATTGAAAAATCAGTGGTCAATTGGACTTCGAAGGGGAATCAGGACTCGACGAAGCCGAAAAATACCGCCAATGTCATCGCCCAAAGGGCGTGCTAGCGGGAGCGGGGGGCTGATCGTAAGCGTGACGGAAAGCGGGGAAAATCAGGCACGCGATCGCGTGAAGGGTATCTTTTTGCTTTTCGAACGCGGCACTCGCCCAAGCGCAGATGCGGTTCGCCAATTTGTCGACGGCAATCCATTTACGTCACTGATTCTTGATCCGGCCAATCGGGCCAATCTCCACGTCGTGCAAAGTGACGATACGCCCTCGACCATAGCTGCTGCACGGGCAGAAGCATTGGCCAGGCATGGCGACTGGGTTGAGCTACTGCGCGATGGCCTGTCTTTCGATCTGGATGGTATATCGCCGGGGGAGGGGCGTCCGTTCCCGGACACTGAAAACAGCTTTGACTATAAGGACAGTGTTCCACGTAGCCAGCTGGAGGCTGTTCGATTGGTTCCGGGCCTGCATTTGGCAGGTGGCGAAGGCAGTTTGCCTGTGCTGCGCGGCATGTTGAGCCTTGCGAGAGATCTGGTGCAGCATTTCGAGCAAGTCAAAGCGGTAATCTGGCCGCCTTCGTCAAGTGTGATCGGGCGGCGTTTCTTTGAGTCTACCACTACCGCCTGGCTGGAAGGCGGAGCTTTCCCGGCGCTGGGCCTCACGGCCTTTCGCGAGACGGTCGATGGCGGATTGCAGAGCGTGGGTTTGAACTTCCTGATCGGACAGGAGCTGTGGATTGAACCTGCGCTCGCCGGTGAGAAGGTGGCTGCAACCCGCCTTGGTGTTCGCCTAATCAACCAATTGGTACTTACCGGGCCTGTCGAACATGCAGAGCAGGTGATCGGGCCAGACGGTAGCAGGTTGCGGATCGAACCTTCCAGCAATGGGAAATTCATCCGGCTCCGGAGCAACTAGGGCGGATGCATGGACGGTTCGAAACCATCCCCGCACGACGTTCCCGTTCCAGATCGCCTCTCGCGTTTCGCCGTGTAAACCGGCGTGGAACCAAGGACTACGATCCCGCACTCCAGCGGCATCACCTGTTGCCTCGCCAATTGCTCTCGCGATCATGCTTTGCCCGGATGTTCGAGCAGATTGGTACGAGGAACGTCGGCTTTGATGATTTCCGCAGAAACGGGTTACTCTTGCCAGCAACCGAGCAACGCGCAGTGCGCATGGGTATGCCGCTCCATCGCGGGCCGTACAGGGACTACAACGCAATGGTCATCGAACGCGTTGGCTGCATAGAGGAGAGCTGGTCACTCGCAACACAGCATGACCCCGCTGCGGCCCTGGAAGAGGCGCTGTTCCGG
>JASBTD010000053.1 GCA_030148605.1 Erythrobacter sp. | reverse complement strand
GAGATTAGTTTCTTGAGGGGAATGGATTGGATCATGAGTAGTCTCCTGTCTTTGTTGCGCCTCACGACAACCGTGCGGCCAAAGACCCAGGAGCTCTCTTTCCTCTAAGTTTTGCTCTTTCGGAGCAGCCACGTCTGCAGTTCATCGTTCCAGTCTGCGCCTCGCGATCTGACCTTGCGGATCAGGATTTTGCGATTGGGTGAAACGTAGGCTTCCAGTCCGCGAGTTGCCGCGAGTTCTCCACCTGCGTCGTGATCGACGAAGAGATGTAGCTCGCTCACGCTCTCGGGGATGGCAACCAGGCCGAAGCGTTCATTGCCCAGCGTTGCCCATGTTGGGATCCCGGTAAGCGCATAGGCCGACATCGCGCTTTCAATGCCTTCGGCGAGACCAAGCCTTCCCTCGGCGGGTGCGAACAGACGGACTGCCGCCTTGCCGAGAGACCCCAGGGCACGTTTCGGCTTGGCAAAAGATGCCTGTGTATCGCCGGAATGCGACAGGAAGGTCCGGTGAATGGCAATCGGTCCCTCGTCGAGGCTGACCGCAGCGATCATCGCTGGCAGGAAGCGTGCGCGCCCCTTCGGTCCAAGCGGCGTGCGCGGATGAAACCTCAGCGCCTGGGACGTGGCGAGGATGCCGCGCCCTTCGAGGTAAGCCTTGGCAGGACTTCGGTTAAACGGCCGAGCATCGCGCCAGATGCGGAGCGCTGCAGCCGATGGCTTGGTGGAATAGCCCGGCTGGACCGGAAACGCGTCAGAGGAGCCCGAGAATAGCGCTGAGGTCTCGATCCCGTCTCGAGCGAGGGCAGCGAGCACGCTCTCCTGATCACAGCCGGCGAAACAATGCAGGAGGATCGCCTTCCGGCCAAGCGTGACACCGAGCGAAGGCGTGCGGTCATCGTGCGCTGGACAACGGGCCATGCCCTTGGTGCCAGACCACTTCCCGCCGCGGCTCTCGCAGAGCTTGCGAGCGGTTGCCTCAAACGACGCGCGAGACTGATGGGAATTCGAAAAGGACATGCGAGCTCCTTAGTTGCTCAATTGCCCCTTCTGTCGCTTCCCTCTCCTCTTGTTGGTGCAACCAACCATATGGTTTCCTACACCCATTCGTTCATAATATGTTCTAATGCCAGAATTATCAAGATTGAGAGATTGCTCAGTGAAAAGTTCGAAAATAGCGATCGGGATAGGTACGCTAGGACTGGCGGTCCCAAGCTGCGCAATCGCGCAAGAATTCCAGATTTTCGATCACGATATGGGGTCGGTTGAAAGCGCGTCAGACCGACGAGCGGAGGTTCAACACGATCCTGGGAGTCAGAAATCGCAGATTGAACGAAGCTTCAAAGAGGCGCTCTACGAGCCTCTGATCCGTCAAGCGGAAGCTCGTCACCGCTTGCCGCCAAGGCTCCTCCAAGCGTTAGTCTGGCAAGAATCACGGTTCAATCCGATGGCAATCAGCCCAGCAGGGGCGGCTGGATTAGCCCAGCTCATGCCAGCAACAGCACGGGAGCTCGGGGTTACCAATCGGCATGACCCCGCTCAAAACATCGATGGCGGCGCAAGATATTTACGGCAGATGCTCGATCAGTTCGGTGCGATCCATCTCGCATTGGCAGCCTACAATGCTGGCCCAGGTGCCGTATCGCGAGCAGGAGGCATTCCGAAAAATCGAGAAACCCCAGGATATGTGAGAAACGTAATCCGGCGATGGATGGCATACGCCAAACAATGAGCGCGATCTTGAAGAAGCTCAAGAGTTAGCTCGCTTTCAGCAATACCAAGTCACCGCCCAACTTGAGGCTATCAAGATAGTCACTCCACCACTGCGACATCTTTACGCGCTCAGACCAGTGCTTACCTCGATGATAAACACCGCGAATCGCATTACTGTCTCCATGCGCGAGCGCGCGCTCAATCGCGTCTGAGCTCCATTTTCCGCTTTCATTGAGCAGGGTAGATGCGGTCGCCCTCAACCCATGCGCGGTGACCTCCTCCTTGCTAAACCCCATCCTTCTAAAGGCTGCGTTCAAAGCGTTTTCACTCATGGGACGTAGACCGGACCGGGCTGATGGAAACACATAACCTGATTTACCCATCATGGTGCCGAGCTCTTCGAAAAGGCTGATGACCTGCTTTGAGAGCGGAACCGCGTGCGCGCGCCGCGCTTTCATCTTGCCTGCTGGGATCCGCCAGACGCCTTCATCTAGGTCAAACTCCGCCCAATCAGCATGCCTCAGTTCACCAGGACGCACAAAAACATGCGGGGCAATCTTCAACGCAAACTTTGTGAGAGTGTAACCTTCAAAGTCGTCGATAGCTCTCAACAGCCCGCCTAGCTTCTCTGGATCAAGAATGGCGGCGTAGTGCGTCGGCTTTGGCGTAATGAGCGCTCCCTTCAACAGTGAAGTTGGATCAGATTTGCACCGAGTTGTCGCCACCCCATACCGAAATACCCGTCCTGCAAACGATCGACATTTTTTTGCCGTCTCGTGTTTCCCAGTAGCTTCAAGACGCTTCAGAGGCGCAAGCACTTCGAAAGGTTCGATCTCGTGGATTGGCCGATTTCCGATCGCTGGTGTCAGCTTATCAAGAAAGTAGTTCGCCTTGACGATAGTCGCTTCAGCGCGGCCATTCTGAACCATGATCTGCTCTATGTACTCGCGGGCGACCGCTTCAAAAGTGCTCGCCGAAAGAAACTCATTTCTTATCTTCTGTTTGCGTTTCTCTACGGCTGGGTCGCCGCCAGACGCTATGGTCTGCCTCGCTTCGATGGCTGCTTCTCGCGCATCCTTAAGGCTAACCATCGGGTAGCTGCCGAGCGAAATCTTCTTTTGCGCTTTCCCAATTCGATATCGGAAACGCCAATGTTTGCCACCAGCTGGCGTGACCTCGATGTATAGGCCGCGCTCGTCGGCGACTTTGTACGGCTTAGTTTTCGGTTTGAGAGCTCGAAGTCTGGTATCCGTTAAAGGCATGTGTGGGCCTTTTCATTTGGGCCTTTTGCAAAAGGCCCACAAAAGGCCCGCAAAAATGTCTGGAACGGCCGAGAACAGGTGGGACGATCCGGAACGATCCAAAGGCCAAATCCCTTGGATTTCTGCGGTTTTTATAGATTATCTGAGAGAACAAGGGAAGAACAAATGGTGCCCAGAAGAGGACTCGAACCTCCACGCCCTTGCGAGCGCCGCCACCTGAAGACGGTGCGTCTACCAATTCCGCCATCTGGGCACACAGTCGGGCCAGTCATCAAAGTCCGGCTCTAGGTAGGCGCGGGCCAATAGCGACTGCTTGCATCATCTGTCAACGATTCTGATCACCCGCCAATGCTTGCAGTCCGCAGCATGTTGCGGCATTGCGCGAGCGCAACGCCAAACAGGATGAAATGGATCAATCATGTCCCGCGCTGAACCCTTGAAGGACAAGCTCGTCACTCTATTCGGAGGGAGTGGTTTTCTCGGCCAGTATCTGGCGCAGGAACTGCTCAGCCGCGGTGCAAGGCTGCGCATTGCCAGCCGCAATCCCGAACGCAGCCATAAATTGAAACCGCTCGCCAACCTTGGGCAGATCCAGTTCGCGCGCTGTGACATCAACAAGCCCGCTCAGGTCAAGGCCGCGGTTCATGGTTCGGATGCCGTCGTCAATCTGGTCGGCAGTTTCGGCGGCGATCTGAAGCAGCTGATGGGCAATTCCGCAGGCGAAGTGGCCAAGGCCGCCAAAGCGGCTGGCGCAAGCGCGCTGGTCCACATCAGCGCAATCGGTGCGAATGCCGAGTCCGCCTCTTCTTACGCCAGGGCCAATGCGCTGGGCGAAGAGCTGGTGCACGAGGCATTTCCCAAGGCGACGATTCTGCGCCCATCTGCCTTGTTTGGCGAAGACGACAATTTCGTCAATCTGTTTGCCGGGCTCGTGCAAATGGCGCCAATCCTGCCCGTCTTCGGGCCAGAATCTCCGCTGCAGCCGGCCTTTGTTGACGATCTGGCTGAAGCTATCGCAAATGCATTGAGCGATCCTGCCAAGCATGGTGGCAAGACATATGAACTAGGCGGGCCGGAAACCATCACGATGATGGAATTCAACCAGCGCATCGCCAAGGCACAGGGCCGTTCGCGCACCTTCCTGCCGGTGCCGGATCCGCTGTCAGCTGCCTTTGCAGCATTGCCGCTGACGCCGATCAATCGCGATCAATGGGTGATGCTGAAAGAGGGTAATTGCGCCTCTGGCGACTATCCCGGGTTTGACAAGTTGGGCATCACACCGCGCCCGCTCGGCCTGTTTCTGGACAAATGGATGGACCGGTACCGCAAGCACGGTCGCTTCGGCGTAGATGAAGGGATGACTGCGGGCTAAGCCTGGCTGTCTGAAGCGCCTTCGCTGTCCGAATCCTTAGCCGTTTCAATCAGCGGCACAGGCTCTACGATCAGGACTGCGCCATTGCTGCCGGTGATGCGAACGCGCTCACCCACGCCCAAATCAGGCCCACGGGCAAGCCATTCGCTGTCGCCATGCTTGATCCGGCCGCTTCCCCCTTCGAAGGCTTGAGTTACAACGGCCATTTCACCAACCAGCCGCCCGCCGCGCTGGTTGAGCAGCGGATCGGAGCTTTCAATCGGAGAATCGCGCAGGAAACGGCGCGCGCTGAACGCCGCGATGAGCGAAATCGAAACAAAGATCACAACCTGGGAAGGCAGAGCAAGATCAAGGCCAAGCGTGAGCAAGCCGGTGACTATCGCTGCAACCGCCAGCCAGATCAGATAGACGCCGGGTACCAGCATCTCGAGCGCGGCGAGGATCAGCCCGATCGCGATCCACACCCAATGCGCGTCAAATCCCTCCAGCCCGTTCATCAGCTGTCACCAGAGCGTGGCACACTCGTGCGAGCCCGACCCTGCGGCAGTTGCTGGCCGCTGCGCCCGCCGACAGAAGTTGTCACATCGCCTTCCTTGCCGCCAACGGCATCACGCACCAATTCGCCGATACCGCCCAGCGAGCCGATCAGCTGGGTTGCTTCGACCGGGAACAGGATTGTCTTGGCATTGGGGCTTTCCGCAAACTTGCCGACTGCCTTGGTGTATTCCTGCGCGATAAAGTAATTGATTGCCTGGTTGCCGGAAGCCGCGATCGCATCCGAAACCATCTGGGTGGCGCGTGCTTCGGCTTCTGCAGCACGTTCACGCGCTTCTGCGTCACGGAATTGCGCTTCGCGTTTGCCTTCAGCTTCGAGAATGGCTGACTGCTTGCGGCCTTCGGCGCGCAGGATGGAGCTGGTCTTGTCACCTTCTGCTTCCAGAATCTCTGCACGTTTCAGGCGTTCGGCCTTCATCTGGCGTGCCATGGCTTCTGAAATGTCATGCGGCGGGCGGATATCCTTGATCTCGACCCGGGTAATCTTCACGCCCCAGGGCGAAGTCGCATGGTCAACCACGGCCAGCAGTCGCGCGTTGATCTCGTCGCGCTTTGACAGCGTTTCATCCAGATCCATCGAGCCCATGACCGTGCGCAGGTTCGTGGTCGTGAGCGCCATGATCGCCTGATAGAGACTCGATACTTCATAGGCTGCCTTGCCGGCATCGAGCACCTGGAAGAACACCACAGCATCCACGCCCACCATGGCGTTGTCAGCGGTGATGATTTCCTGGCCCGGAATGTCGAGCACTTGCTCCATCATGTTCACCTTCTGCCCGACGCGATCGATGAACGGGATGATCAGGTGCAGGCCCGGTTGCGCAGCAATGGTGAATTTGCCCAAGCGTTCGATTGTGTAAACATAACCCTGCTTCACAACCCGCACAGCCATGATCAGGAAAACGACCAGCAAGAACAACAACGCAATCAGTACAAATTCCATGAGAATTCTCTCTCCAACCCTTGAATATTGAAGTAGGTAGCGCCCAATCGCGCCCCGGCCAAGCGAAAGCGGAACGCTGTCAAAATGAAGGCATGGACACGGCGCAATTAGCGCGGCAACATAGTTCCGGACGAATGCCGTGAATCCGCGGGTTCGGGGGAGAGAAATCGATGAAGAATGTGGGATGGCTCGTTGCTGCAAGTCTGGCTTTGGCAAGCTGCGGTGAGATGGGAAGCGGAATCGGCTCGGATGATCTGCTCAACGCCGGCGATGATACCAGCAACTGGATAACCCACGGCCGGACCTATTCCGAACAGCGCTATTCCCCGCTTGACCTGATCAATGAGGACAACGTCAGCGAGCTGGGCCTGGCGTGGTATGCCGATATGGATACCGCGCGCGGTCAGGAAGCGACCCCGCTGGTGATCGACGGCAAGCTCTATCTCACCACCGCGTGGAGCAAGGTGAAGGCTTTCGATGCCGCGACGGGCGCACCGCTGTGGGAATTCGATCCCGAAGTGCCCGGCGAAACAGCAGTCAAGGCCTGTTGCGACGTCGTCAATCGCGGGCTCGCCGCTTGGGGTGACAAGCTCTATTTCGGAACGCTTGACGGGCGGTTGATCGCATTGGACCGCGAGACCGGCAAGGTCGCGTGGGAAAAGGTCACAGTCGACCAGTCGCAAAGCTACACCATCACCGGCGCTCCGCGCATCATCGATGGCAAGGTACTGATCGGCAATGGCGGCGCTGAGTTTGGCGTGCGCGGCTATATCGCGGCATATGATGCGAAGAACGGCGAAGAGCTTTGGCGCTTCTACACAGTGCCAGACGAACCGAGCGAGGACGACCCCGAATATCTTAAAGCTGCTGCTGAAACATGGAGCGGCGAATGGTGGGAAATGGGCGGTGGCGGCACCGTGTGGGATTCGATGGCTTACGATCCCGATCTCAACCTGCTCTACATCGGCGTAGGCAATGGATCGCCCTGGAACCGCGCCTATCGCAGCCCGGGCGAAGACGGCACTGGCGATGGCGACAATCTTTATCTCTCGTCTATCGTCGCGATCCGCCCGGATACTGGAGAGTATGTCTGGCATTATCAGACGACACCGGGCGAAACATGGGACTACACCGCTACCCAGCACATCATGCTCGCCGACATGGAAATCGATGGCGCTGAGCGGCAAGTGCTGATGCAAGCGCCAAAGAACGGCTTCTTCTATGTGCTTGACCGCGCCACGGGCGAGTTCATTTCTGCCGAGCCCTATATCCCGCAAAGCTGGGCGCTGGGGATCGATGAGAATGGCCGCCCGATCGAGAATCCTGAAGCGCGGACTGAAAAGACCGGCCAGCCTGCGATGGTCATGCCAGGGCCCCTTGGCGGCCACAATTGGCACCCGATGGCCTACAATCCGGACGAGAATCTCGTCTATATTCCCGCTTTTGAAGCCGCTGCGATCTACGCCCCGGAAGAGGGGTGGAAACCCGATCCCAATCGCGGTTTCAACGTTGGCTACAATCTGGGCGCGGGTGACCTGCCGCCTGATCTGGAGATCCGCAAGCAAGTCTATGGCACAGTGCGCGGCAAGCTGCTGGCCTGGGATCCGGTCGCTCAGGAAGCGCGCTGGGAAATCGAGCATCCCGGCCCATGGAATGGCGGGTTGCTCGCGACTGGCGGCGGTCTAGTGTTCCAGGGGAATTCCTCTAGCGAATTCAACGCTTACAATGCCTCAAGCGGCGAAAAGCTCTGGAGCTTCCCGGCGCAAACAGGGGTCGTCGCACCGCCTGTGACTTACTCCATCAATGGCGAGCAATATGTTGCAGTCCTGGCGGGCTGGGGCGGCGCCTATGCGATCACCGCTGATGGCGGATTGGTCAAAGATGCCAAGCCGGTGCAAAATATCAGTCGCTTGCTGGTGTTCAAGCTGGGTGCTGACGGTGAATTGCCGCCCATCCCCGAGCTGGCAGCCTTGCCGCTCGACCCCCCACCCAGCCGTGCGAGCGCTGACACGATTGCATTGGGTGCGCAGAAATACGCACGCTATTGCGCCGTTTGCCACGCGCCTGCCGCTGTCGGCTCGACTGTCCTGCCTGACTTGAGGCGTTCAGGCACTTTGCAGAATCGCGATAGCTGGCAAGCCGTGGTGCATGACGGCATCCTGAGTGCCAATGGCATGGTGAGCTTCGAAGGCTCGCTATCGCGTGAGGAGATCGATGCGATCCGCGAATATGTGATCAAGCGCGCCAATGAAGACAGGGACGCAGGGATCAGTTGAACCGGTCCGCTGATCCGGTCGACATCCGCAATTGGCGGCGCAGGCCGGACGGCATTACCACATCGGGCAGGCTGGAGCCGGGCGATCCGGCACGGCTTGCAGCGATCGGCGTGCGGCATGTCATCAATCTCGCGCTTGATGATCATCCCGAAGCGCTGGCGAATGAATGCGAGTTGCTGGCCAAGCATGATATTGGATACACCCATATCCCGGTGCCATTCGATGCACCGAACAAAGAGCACATTGGCGCGCTCGCTCGCGTCCTGAGCGAAGTCGAAGGCCCGGTTCATGTGCATTGCATCATGAATTATCGGGTCACTGCATTCCTTTATGCGCTGGACCGCGATGCAGGCGTTCCGGAAGCGGAAGCGCGCGCAAGGATGGCGCGCGTGTGGGATCCGCTTTCAAGCGATGAACCCGCCGCACAACCATGGAAAGCCTTGCTCTCTGGCGAGACCTAAGCCGCGAAGAAGTTAAGCTCTAACAGCACATTGTTGGGATCGGCAGTGAAAATCTGCCTTAGCCCCGCCGACGACAGGTCATTCACTCTGTAATCTGCGCCGCGCGCATCAAGCCGCTTCTTCACCTCGTCAAAATCTCCGCACCGCAGCGCGACATGGTGGATCGCGCCGGTCGCGTCGCCGGGCGTCACATCGCGATCAAATGCGCGTGGGCAATCGACCGAATTGATGTGGAGTATGGCGTTGCCGGCACTGTCATACATCCAGCGCACTTGTTCCGGCTTCAGCGGTGCTGGCCCGTCACGCTCTTCAAGATCGAGCATCTCGGCATAGAAGCGCGCTGTCTCTGCCAACCGGTCTGTGATGATGTTCACATGATCCAGCCGTTCAACGATCATGGCCTCTCTCCGTCTTTCTCAGCCCTTGAATACCACTGTGCGCGTTCCATTAAGCAGCACACGCTCTTCAAGGTGCAATCGCACCGCTTCTGCCAACACGCGGCGTTCGATGTCGCGTCCCTTGCGGACCAATTCATCGGGCGTGTCGGAATGCGAGATCGCTTCCACATCCTGATGGATGATCGGACCTTCATCAAGGTCTTGCGTCACATAGTGCGCGGTCGCGCCGATCATCTTCACGCCGCGCGCATGCGCCTGGTGATAGGGTTTGGCGCCCTTGAAACCGGGCAGGAAACTGTGATGGATATTGATGCACCGCCCTGAGAAGAACGCAGCCTGCTCATCCGACAGGATCTGCATATAGCGGGCCAGCACAACCAGCTCGGCATCGCATTCCCGGGCAATTTCGCGCACTTGCGCTTCCTGTTGGGGCTTGGACTCGCGCGTGATGGGCAAGTGATAGAACGGCACATCGCCGATATCGGTGGAATGGATCGCGTCGCGTGGATGGTTGGATACAATCGCGACCGGCTCCATCGGCAATTCGCCAATCCGCCAGCGGTACAGCAAATCGGCCAGGCAATGATCAAACCTGCTGACCATCAGCATCACCCGGCGCGGGCGATCGCGCAGCGCCAGCTTCCATTCCATCGCATGCTCAGCTGCGACATTCGCAAAGGCGGCTCGCAAGTCATCAAGCGATTGCGACCCGTCTTCAAACTCGACACGCATGAAGAAGCGGTCGCTCTCACGGTCATTGAACTGCTGTGCCTCGAGCACATTGCCGCCGTTCTCGAACAGGAAACCAGTCACGCGAGCGGTGATGCCGGGCCTGTCGGGACACGACAGCGTAAGGATAAGCGGTTCAGCCATCAGCGCCGCGTCAACGCGCCTTCGCTTTGTTCCATCAGCGCCTGAATGATGTCTGCTACGGGCTCTTCTTCCTTGACCATGCCAACCGATTGGCCTGCCATCAGGCTGCCATTATCGACATCGCCATCGATAACTGCGCGGCGCAGCGCGCCGGCCCAGAAATGTTCGATCTGCAGCTGCGCTTCGCCCATATCGACTTCGTTGCGGTCAAGCATGCCAGCGACTTCGATCTGTTTCTTGGTGAATTCTTCCGTGCCCTTGTTCTTCAGCGCGCGGACAGGGATAACCGGCAAGCGCGGATCAACCTGCACGCTGGTTTCCGCATCGCGCGCCTTGGCGCGGAAAAAGGCCTTCTTGAACTCGGGATGGGCGATGCTTTCTTGCGCGCACGCAAAACGCGTGCCGAGCTGCACGCCGCTTGCCCCCATCTCCAGATAGCTGGCGATCGCTTCGCCGCGACCGATCCCGCCAGCCACGAACACCACATGATCTTCAGCCAGTTCAGGCAGGAACTCCTGCGCTAGAACACTGGTGGAAACCGGGCCGATATGGCCACCTGCCTCCATGCCTTCGATCACCAGCGCATCGCCGCCTGAACGCAGCAACTTCTTTGCGAGCGCGAGCGTGGGCGCAAACACGATTACCTTGGCACCGAAGCCCTTGATCGCTTCAACGCTGCCCTTGGGCGGAATGCCGCCAGCCAGCACAACATGCCCCACGCCATGCCTTTGGCAGACATCGATCAACTCGAACAACTGCGGGTGCATGGTGATGAGGTTCACCCCGAACGGCTTGTCCGTGAGCTTGCGCGTTTCAGCGATCTCCGTGTCCAGCAGATCGGGAGTCATCGCGCCGCAAGCAATCACGCCAAATCCGCCCGCGTTGGAGATTGCGGAGACAAGATTGCGCTCTGAAACCCAGCTCATCGCGCCGCACATGATTGCGTATTCGCAACCCAGGAAATCGGTGCCACGCTGCATCAGGCGGCTGGTTCTTGTAAATTCAGTCATGGAGCGAGCGATTAGTCCGGTCAGTCGCGATAGGCAATGCGAACTGCATCAGCAGCGCGTTTGGCTATCGCACGTGCTTCGTCTGCATCTGCGGCTGATGCCAGCGCAACAGCCATACGGCGATAGGGGCGCGTCGTGGGCTTGCCGAAGATCCGCACGTCGACAATGTCACCTTGCTCGCTCAATGCATCGGCCACTCCCTCAAATGTAAAACTGGCGCTTTCGCGATCCGCAAGGACAACCGCTGAAGCAGAGGGCCGCGCCTTGATTTCGTCTGGCACTGGCAGCCCCATGATCGCACGCGCATGCAGGTCAAACTCTGTCAGATCTTGCGAGATAAGCGTGACCATGCCGGTGTCATGCGGGCGCGGCGAAAGTTCTGAAAAGATCACCTCTTCGCCCTTCACGAAGAATTCGACGCCAAACAGGCCCCAACCGCGGCCCTCGCCTTTGAGTGCTTCGACGACCTTGGCGGCCATTTCCTGGGCCTTGGCAATCGCAGCATTGCTCATCGGGGTAGGCTGCCAGCTTTCCTGATAATCGCCGCGCTCCTGCCGGTGGCCGATCGCGGGGCAGAAGGTGATGCCGCCTGCGTGTCGGACCGTCAGCAGAGTGATTTCGTAGTCGAAGTCGATGAACTGCTCGACAATCACCCGGATGCGATCGCCGCGCATATTGGCAACCGCATAGTCCCACGCCTCTTGGAGGCCGGACGCATCGTCGACTTTGCTTTGTCCCTTGCCTGACGAGGACATGACCGGCTTGATCACGCAGGGGAAACCTGTGCGCCCCGCAGCCGCACGGACTTCTTCAAGGTTTTCCGCGTAGCGATAGATTGAGGTCGTGAGCCCCAATTCTTGCGCGGCGACATCGCGAATACGGTCGCGGTTCATGGTAAGCTGCGTCGCGCGCGCAGACGGCACGATGTTGAAGCCTTCGCTTTCCAGCTCGCCCAATACCTCAGTCCGGATCGCTTCGATCTCCGGCACGATCAGGTCCGGCTGATGCGTCTCGACCACACGCCGCAACGCCTCGCCATCAAGCATGGAAAAAACTTCGCGCGCATCAGCCACCTGCATGGCAGGCGCATCATCATAGGCGTCACAAGCGATGACATAGGCCCCGAGCCGCTTGGCCGAGATAACGAACTCGCGGCCCAGTTCGCCGGAGCCGAGCAGGAGGATTTTCTGTGTGAATGCCATGCTGCCGCCTTAGCGCGGACAAGACGCATGGCCAACAAATGCTTCGCCGCTAACTCCCGGTCTTTCGAAACCGGCTGGCTGGCATTGCATCGCGGAGCTCGGCCCGCCCGCCGCCAAGTGCCCTTGCAACAACCAGTGCGCGTTCGGCATGGATCAGCACCGTTTCGAGCGATCCGGCGACCGACGCTATACCGGCGGATGCCGAAAGCCTGATATCCGGGCGCTGTGCATCTCGTGATATCCCGGTGAAGGTTGCGATTATTACCTTGGCTTTCCCAAGCGCGCTCTCTGCGTCAGCATTGGACATCAGAACCGCGAAACGATCACCATCGAGCCGGGCAAGGATATCGTCCGGCTCAAGCATGTTGCCGAGGAAGCGGGCAAAGGCCCACAAAACGTCGTCCGACGTCGAATGCCCGAACCTGAGTTTCAAAGTCGCCAGCCGATCAACTTCGAAAACTGCCACTGCGCCTTGGCCTTCGCGGGCTATGATCTGCGCGAGGAAGGCGCGAAAAGCGCGTGCATTCGCAAGCCCGGTGGCGAGGTCAGTCGTCGCCGCGGTGGCCAGCTCTTGCTCCAGCGACCGCCGGCCATCGATTGAACGCAGCAGCCCCAACGCCCCGTCTGACCCGTTTGGTCGCGAAGGCGCGGGCCGCAAGCTGAGCGAATACCATGATGTGTTTTCAGGTGTAGTTGCGACCGGGAATTCAATCTGGCGTTGAACGTTGTCGCCGTTCAGCACATCCGCGTGAAACCTGCGCAGTGTTTCTGAATGGTTGGCGCTTGTTAGGTCTGCCAGATGTGGCTTGAACAGCATTTCGGCCAGACTAAGGCCAAGCCCTTCAAGACCGGGCGATGCATCTTCGATGAAGCCATTTACATCGGTCTTCATGATGATGCTGCCAGCGGTCTCTGCCAGCATTTCCTGCAGTACGGCTCCGTATCTCGCGGAAAACTTGCCAATCATTGCCGATTGCCCCCGGCTTTGCGCCCTATCCCTCTGTCAATCCATTCCCCGTCGGAAGCTGTTGTTAACTAACACGAGATGCACATCCAATAAATAATATAGGCTTTGATTGACCTATACTTACTTACTTGTTAGTTGTATTAGCTTACTAGCCTAAAAAACGAATCGACTATACATCTCGTTTACCATAATATCTTTGGCTTGCGAGCAATCTATTCGTGTGAACACCTATCCAAAGTGCGGCTAGGGACTATATCTCAATCAGGATTCGCACTTGGCGTGGCTCGATCCCGATCGCTTGGGCGATCTGCTCGCGACTGGCACTCAACAGTTCGGAAACGCTATTGGGTTCGCCGCGAGCAAACAGTTCTTCCTCGCTCAACCCCAAGACTTGGGCGATCGCAGGGAAGCGATCCTCGACCGGGCGCGCTTTTCCCTTTTCCCAGGCCCAAACCGTCGGTTTGCTAACACCAAGCCGGTCAGCCACCTGCGCCAAGGTCAGCCCGCGTGCCTTGCGCGTTTGCTCAAGCTTCTTGCCCAAGACTATGCCGCCAGAGTTGCGTGGTGCCAGTTGAGCCAGCTGGTCAGGCAATGCTGCATCAGACTTGAGCTCGACCGCGCTCAACGCGGCTTTTCCTATCGGGCGATCAAAGCGGCAGCCGAACAGAGTACCGCTTGCCCAGACTATGGCAGCCGGAACCGCATCTTCATGCGGAAGGTTTACCGCAAGCTTAGAGCCAACCGCCAGGCCAAGCGAGCTTTCAATCAGCATCCCTCCGGCAGAAATATTATGGATCACGAGGTTCGATTGCTCGCCGGAGGGCAAGTTGCCGCTTGTTTCAAGCGTCAAGCTGCGCCGCTCGTGCTGGCGGTTGTTGTGATCAGGGCTGATTTGTTCGAGATGCCCTTTGATCGGCATGGTCCACACTCCTTGGATTGACCATGAAAGTGCGGTTGAGAGAGTTAAGTTTCGGTTATCATCGCTCCCTTTCGCGGCGCAACGTGTTCACTGATCGATCAGCGAACTCCGGCGGTTAACCACTCCGAAAGCGGCCAGGCACGGCTTGCCATCGCAGGGGCAATATGCCGTAACCAAATTGAGCCTTCGCGCGAACAGTGTGACAAGGGGACTGGAAACCATGACAAATAAACGCAAGGCCATCATCGGCTTCGCTGTAATCTTCGCCATCATCCTGGGGCTGATTGGCTGGCGCATCTGGCCAATGTTTCAAGCGCCTGAAGTACTGGATGTCGGGATCGCGGTTGGCGAAACCGCGCCGGTTGGCATCGAATTGCGCGATGCTAATGGAAATCCCACCACGCTTTCAGACCAGATGGGCGCAAATGGAACAGTGGTTGTGATGGTGCGATCAGCTGACTGGTGTCCGTTCTGCAAATTGCAGTTGATGGGCCATTCAAAGATTGCCGATGATATCGAAGAGCGCGGCTATAACCTCGTTTCGCTTTCGTATGACGAACCTGCGGTGCTGGCAGACTTCGCGGCTGATATGGACCGCCCCTTCACTTTGCTAAGCGACACTGAGAGCCTGTTTATCGACGGGGTGGGTTTGCGCGATCCGGCCTACGGGCCTGATCACCATGGCCATGGCGTGCCACATGCCAGCATCCTGGTGCTTGCTCCGGAGGGCACGGTCAAGGCGAAGTTCGTGACCGCCAATTACCGCCAGCGCCCCAGCAACGAGTTCGTCCTCGACATGATTGACAGCGCAGGCGGCGGCTAGCGCACCCGGGCAAGGTTCAAGCGGCTTCGTCTTCCGTGTCGAGGCCGTATGCTGTGTGAAGAACGCGCACCGCCAGCTCGGTCTCGTCTTCATCGATCAATACGCTGACCTTGATCTCGGAAGTCGAGATGGCCTGGATGTTGATTCCGCGATCGGACAGCGCGCGGAACATGTTGCTAGCGACACCCGCGTGGCTTTTCATACCCACGCCGACAACGCTGATCTTGGCGATCTTGCTGTCTGTGATGATGCGATTGAAGCCGATTTCCTCGCGCTTGTCTTCCAGCAGAGCCTGCGCACGCGCCAGATCGGCTTGCGGCACAGTGAAGGTCACGTCGGTCTCTCCCTTGTCGCGGCCCACGTTCTGGATGATCATATCGACATTGATCGAAGCCGCCGCGAGCGGTTCGAAGATATGCGCCACTGCGCCCGGCTTGTCCGGCACGCGGGTCAGGATCACCTTCGCTTCATTCTTGTCATGCGCGATCCCGGTTACGAGTTGGCGTTCCATATCGCCCTTCTCCACTAGCTGGTTCATTTCGTCATCCGACACAATCAGCGTGCCGGGCAGGTCATCTGCAGGAATGGCATCATCGCCAAGGAAGCTGGAAAGCACTTGCACGCGGACACCGGCCTTCATCGCAAGGCCGACAGAGCGTGTCTGCAGCACCTTGGCACCGACAGAAGCCAGCTCGAGCATTTCCTCATAGGTGACAGCCTTGAGCTTGTGCGCCTTGGCCACGATCCGCGGATCGGTGGTGTAGACCCCGTCGACATCGGTGTAGATATCGCAGCGATCCGCATGCAAAGCCGCCGCGACAGCTACGGCCGAAGTATCCGATCCGCCGCGCCCCAGCGTGGTGATCCGCCCGTCATCACTGATCCCCTGGAAGCCCGGGATGACCGCGATCTCGCCTGCCTGCATCGAAGCGATCAGTGCATCGGATTCGATGCTCTCGATCCGCGCCTTGGCATGCGCTTCAATCGTGTGGACGGGCAATTGCCATCCCAGCCAGCTGCGCGCCTTGCAGCCCATCGATTGCAGCGTCAGCGCCAGCAGCCCGCTGGTCACCTGCTCTCCGCTGGAGACGACGACATCATACTCCGCCGGATCATATAGCGCATTGGCTTCGCGGCAGAAGTTGACCAGCCGGTCTGTCTCGCCGGCCATGGCGGATACGACTACCGCAACTTCGTGCCCGGCGGCCTGCTGCTTGCGCACGATATTCGCCACGCGACGAATGCGCTCGGTCCCCGCCATCGAGGTGCCGCCGAATTTCATCACGATACGTGCCAAGGCCTGAAAGCTCCTGCTGGTTCGAATCCCCGCGCGCTGTTAGGGATGCTGCATGACAAAGGCAAATGTCACAAATGTAACTATTCGCCCAGAGGAAGCTGCGCATTTTTCTTCGCTCGCGCGCGAGTGGTGGAATGCGAAAGGGCCGATGGCTTCGCTGCACCAGGTCAATCCGGTGCGGCTGGCGTATCTGCGTGAGGCAATGGATGCGCATTGGGGCGGAGCTATCGACGCGGCCAAACCGCTCGCTGGCAAGAGCGCGCTCGATGTCGGCTGCGGCGCGGGGCTGGTGTGCGAACCGCTTGCGCGATTGGGCGCGAAAGTCATTGGCGTTGATGCGTCGGCTGAGAACATCGGTGTTGCCAGCGCACATGCTGAAGGCATGGGGCTCTATATCCGGTATCTTGCAGGCGAGCTGGCCAGCCTGAATCTGGGCCAGTTTGACCTGGTCACCAGCTTCGAAGTGATCGAGCATGTGGCTGACAAGCGCGCATTTCTTGAGCAGCTCGCAGCCAGTCTGAAGCCCGATGGCTTGCTGGTCATGTCCACCCCCAACCGCACTGCAGCGAGCCGTATCCTGCTCGTCGAAGCGGCTGAGCGTGTGGGGTATGTCCCGCGCGGCACACATGACTGGAATGACTTTGTCACTCCCGATGAACTGGCCGATCTGCTGGCGCAGGCAGGCCTGACCATGAGCAAGCCACGCGGAATTGCATGGCGACCGGGCAAAGGACTGCACCTGTCAGACGATATGTCGCTCAATTACGCGATCACTGCGCGGAAGCTTTGAGCTGATCCAGCACCGCCCGCGTGCGTCCGGGATCGTCAGTGAAGACCCCGTCGACATTCTGGAAACTGAGCAGGTTGACCATGCCCAGCACGTCACCGATTCCTTGCTCTTCAGCGCCGCGCCTTAGCACCGGAGGGAGAAAGGCATTCTCCGGGCGCAAGGTCCAAGCGTGGAGTTCAAGCCCCGCTGCATGTGCGTCTTCCGGAAGGGACAAAGGAATGCCGTCGGGCCCGAACAACAGCTGGATGCTTGCCCCCAGCACATCGGCATATTGCGCAATGTCGGCCAGCCCCGAAGGCGTGATCATCTCCGAATAATACATGTCAGGCTCATCAGCCGGGCCATCCTCGGGCCTGACCAGCTGCACCAGCTTGAAGTCACTGCGCTGGTTCAAGCGCTGCAGCACACCCACTTCAAAGCTCTGGATATAGACGGGATCATTGGCTGAAACGCCCAGATCGCGCAGTTCCTTGAGCAGCAAGTCGACGATATCGATCCCCGCTTCCTGCAGCAGGAAGTTGGGATGCTTGAGCTCTGGGTAAAGCCCGATCCTGCGGCCCGTTTCAGCTTCCTTTGCCCGCACGAGCTTCACGATCTCTTCCAGCGTCGGCACCTGATACAGCCCGTTATAGCGCGCATTGGCAGGGCGGATATTGGGAATGCGTTCCTTGGCTCGCAGCGTGCGTAGTTCAGCCAGAGTGAAGTCCTCCGCGAACCAGCCAGCGACGCGTTGCCCGTCAATCGTCTTGTCACGGCGGCGATCTTCGAACTCTTCGCGGCTGGCGACATCGGTCGTTTCCGACAGCTCGTTTTCATGGCGCGAGACAAGTTCCAGATCCTTGGTCACCACCAGATCCGGTTCGATGTAATCCGCGCCCCGATCGATCGCCAGCTCATAGGCTGCCAGCGTATGCTCGGGCCGTTCAGCGCTGGCTCCACGGTGCGCAACAATCAGCATATCTCGCTCCGAAGCATGGGAAAACTGAGGAAAAACAGCGAGTAAGGCAAACAAGGTTAGCAAGGCCTTGGTACCGGCCTTTAACCCCCTGTTAGCAATAACCGCTCTATTTTCAGGCGCTATGTTCAAGAAGATACTCCTTGCGACGTTGATCGTCATCATCGGCATGTGGGGTGCCGGCTATGATGTGGCCGGCATGAAGGATGATATCTGGAACGCCGCCAACAAGCAGGCAGGCGCGATGACCGGCCGTGCCCAGATCGAAGGTGGTGACTGGGGCGCTGAGGCCACTTAAAGCGCTTCGGCCCATTCGCTTTCCTTGAAGCCCACCAGAATGCCGCCCGCATGCTCGACAACGGGCCGCTTGATCATGCTGGGGTTCTGTTCCAGCAATGTGACGGCTTTCGCCGCGTCGATATCCGCCTTTTCCGCATCGCTCAGCTTGCGAAAGGTGGTGCCGCGGCGGTTGAGCACGATGTCGACGCCCTTGACATCGATCCAACTGTTCAGCTTGCCAGTATCCGCGCCTTCCTTCTTGAAGTCATGGAAGGTGTAATCCACACCCTTCGCCTCAAGCCATTTGCGCGCCTTCTTCACACTGTCGCAATTGGGGATGCCGTAGACATGGATCATGCGGAAAGTCCTACAGGATGGAACACTTGGAACACTGTCCTAGAGCAGAAAATCTTTCGCTGAGATGACGCGATGATTCCAGAGCGAAAATCTTTGAAAATGGGCAGTTAACGGTCATGCAGGCTAGTTAGCGGCTTATGGCGATGTAGGACAGCCTAACGCGGCGCAAGATGCGCATCCGCAATAGCGACTGCCAGAGCATCAGCCGCGTCCGCACCAGCAATTTCAGCTCCGGGCAAGAGCACCTTGAGCATCGCCTGAACCTGGTTCTTGTCAGCCCCGCCGGTGCCGACGACAGACTTCTTCACCAGCCGCGCTGCATGCTCGTTGACGGAAAGGCTCGCCGCACCGCAGGCCGCCAGCACCGCGCCGCGCGCCTGCGCCAGCTTGAGCGTCGATTGCGGGTTCTTGTTGGCAAAAACTTCCTCTGCCGCTGCGCGATCCGGTGCGTGAGCGCCAATCACTGCGGCAATCGCGCTGTGGAGATGATCGAGCCGCTGCGAAATCGGTGCTTTGGCATCGGTCTTCACTTCGCCATTGGCGAGATGGGTGATCCGCGAGCCTTCACACCGGATCACGCCCCAGCCCGTGCAACTGAGCGAAGGATCAAGGCCGAGGATGATCATGGCGAGTCGACTTATTCAATTGGAAACGTCATGCTGAACTCGTTTCAGCATCCATCGTTCCTCAAGCGACATGTCACGCAGTTGGGGAAATGGACCCTGAAACGAGTTCAGGGTGACGAGATTGAGATTGCCACTCACTGGAGGGGGTCTCTGTGCATAAAGAACCCCTTGATCAGCAAAAGGTAGGAGGCAAGGGCCCACGCAGTAAGGGTCAAGACCCTCCCCTTCCACTTCACCCCAGCTTCTCCATCACTTCGTCGCTGATTTCGTAATTCCCCCAAACGGTCTGCACATCGTCATCATCGTCGAGCGCATCGATCAGCTTCAACAGGGTTCCGGCATTCTTCTCATCGAGTTCAACCGTAAGATTGGGCTTCCACGCCAGCTTCACGTCCTTTGCTTCGCCCAGGGCCGTCTCAAGGCTTGAGGATACCCCGTGCAAATCTTCCGCAGCGGTCCAGATCACATGGCCATCTTCACTGCTTTCGATATCATCGGCGCCCGCTTCCATCGCGGCTTCCAGCACTGTGTCTTCATCGCCTGCTTCAGGGCCATATTCGATATAGCCCAGACGTTCGAAGCCATGCGCGACCGAGCCTTCCGTGCCCAGATTGCCGCCATTCTTGCTGAATGCGGTGCGCACAGCGGTGGCGGTGCGGTTGCGATTGTCTGTCAGCGCTTCAACGATGATCGCGCTGCCGCCCGGGCCATAGCCTTCGTAGCGCACTTCTTCATAATTCTCGTCATCGCCGCCGGATGCCTTGTCGATCGCGCGCTGGATATTGTCCTTCGGCATCGACTGCGCCTTGGCATTGTTGATCGCCAGCCGCAGGCGCGGGTTCATGTCAGGATCGGGTGCGCCCATTTTTGCCGCGACAGTGATTTCGCGGCTAAGCTTGGAAAACAGGTTGGAGCGCTTCTTGTCCTGCGCGCCCTTGCGGTGCATGATGTTCTTGAATTTGGAATGGCCTGCCATGGGATTTCGTTTCGCAAATCTGGATGGTTGGAATCGGGGGTCGCATTAGCCGCATGACAGGTGAAACCACAAGCCTTCCTTCGCGTGAGACCACGCGTGAGGAATGGAACAGCTATCTTGCCTTCGTTCGCCGACCGGCCTTGCCGGACCGGACCGGGCCTGACTGGCGCGGCGGGCTGGCCGCGCTGCCGCGCATGCTGGCGCTCGACCTCGCCGCGATGATGTTGCTGGTTTCAGTGGCGCTGCTGGTGGTTCTGTTCGGGGTTGAATTGCCATCCACTGCGCTGGCCGGTCTGGAAATCGATGTGCAACTGGCGCTGACCGTTGTGGTCTTCGCGCCGATAGCGGAAGAGCTCGCGTTTCGTGGCTGGCTGTCAGGCAAGCCCGGCCATGTGCTCGCGCTGCTTGTGATGTTCGGCGGCGGCATCGTGGCCGCCATGCTGGCCGCTGGCGCAACCGGTGAAGCGGCGGCTGTGCAAACAAGCCTGGCCATTCTGACGGCCATTGTGCTCGCGGCGCTTGCTCTGTTCCTGCTGCGCGGACGGCCTGCGATGGCATGGTTCCGCGCGATATTCCCGGGCCTGTTCTGGTTCAGCACGATCGCTTTCGCGTCGATCCATCTGTTGAATTACAACGAAGGCAGCATTCTGCCCTTGTTGCCGCTGATCCTGCCGCAGTTCATTCTTGGCACGATCCTGACCTATATGCGCGTGAATTACGGGCTGTGGACCTGCATCGTGCTGCACATGGCCCATAACGGGCTGATCATCGGTGCGGTTGCAGCGGCAAGCTAGCGGGCGGAATCCGCCTCGCCAGCCAAGGGCATGTGCTGGTTCAGGAAGGCCAGCACAGCGGCATTGAAGGCATCGTTCTTGTCGCCTGCTACCATATGTCCGGCATCGCTGACATCAACGGTTTCAGCATGCGGCACCTTCGCCCGGAAAGCCGCAACGCTTTCGTCTGAAACAATGTCGCTCAACTTGCCGCGCACCACCAGCACCGGCACATCGGGTCGCTCGCCGAACTTGCGCGTCGAGCGCTGCAAGGGTTCGTGGAACTGGCTCGGGTCTTCAACACCGAACATCACCGGGTCCCAGTGCCAATAAAGCCGCCCGTCATCGCGGCGGCGCAGATTCTTCATCAGCCCGCTTGGGTCTTTCGGGCGCGGGCGTTCAGGGTAATAGGCGGCAACTGCATCGGCGGCTTCTTCCAGCGAGGCAAAACCGCCATGGTGCGCGTTCATGAAGCTGACGATCCGCTCGACACCCTTGGGCTCCATATCGGGCACGATGTCGACCAGCACGACTGCCGCAGGGCTTAGCCCTTCGCCCACTGCATGGATCGAAGTTAGCCCGCCCATCGACGCGCCAACCAGCGTGACTGGCGCATCGACTGTGTCAACCACCGCGTGGATATCCTTGATCCGGTCATGGATCGAATAAGCTTGCGTGGGTGACCATTCGCTGTCGCCATGGCCGCGCGCATCAAGATTGACGACGCGATAGCCCGCGGTAACCAGAGCCCGCATGGCGCCCGCCCAGCTATGCCGGGTCTGCCCGCCGCCATGCATCAGCAGCACTGTCGGCGCGCCTTCAGGGCCGCCCACATCCCCTGCCAGCACCAGACCGTCTGCAGCGGGGAAACGCGCAGTTTTGAATTCGGTTTTGCCTGTTCGGTCATGCGCCCTTGCCAGCTGCCCCTGATGCTAGAGCGCCTAGGTCAGCGCAAATGTGCGAACAACCACTCAAATGCACAGGCAATCAGGGTTTGATGTCAAAGTGATGCGCCATGATCTCTTCGCTGGCGAATTTGCGATAGAGCGCGCGAGCCGGCTCGTCTTCTTCAAAGACATCGGCTTGCACGATCACAGTCCATGCGCCCACTTCGCGCGCGATCCGTCGCATTTGCCCGATCATGGCAGAGGCAATGCCTTGGCGGCGATGGCGTTCGCTGACAGCAAGATCATAGATGTAGAGCTCGCTTCGGGCTTGCTCATACTTGGGCCATTCATAGCCGCCGATCGCGCCTACAACCTCGCCATCTGTTTCAGCTACGATCGCGATATTGCGCCGCTCAGCAAGCCACGCCGCGACATAGTCATCGCTTGGCGGATTGCCGAGATATTCCTCAGGCATAGCGAACACGTCTGCGAAAAGCGCATTCATCGCGCGAAAGCCCGCGATGTCACCCGCGCCCAACCGCCGCACGGCAGCCATGGTCAGATCCTGACCGCTGTCCCGCTGGCCGAAACCATCAGCATCGAGCCGGTGTCACCGATCACTTCATAGTCGAGATCGATCCCGACCACGGCATTTCCGCCGCGCGAGGCACATTCCGCCTGCAATTCCTGGATCGCCTGTTCGCGCGCTTCGGCAAGGATGCGCTCGTAACTGCCCGAACGCCCGCCCACGATGTCGCGGATATTGGCAAACAGGTCACGGAACAGGTTCGCCCCCACAATCACTTCACCAACTACGATGCCGCAATATTCCTGGATCGGCTTGCCTTCGATTGTGGGGGTCGTGGTGACGATGATCCCGCGTGCGTCTT
The DNA here is from genome assembly GCA_030148605.1 of Erythrobacter sp. GTDB lineage: Bacteria > Pseudomonadota > Alphaproteobacteria > Sphingomonadales > Sphingomonadaceae > Erythrobacter. Next base: position 169,124 of record JASBTD010000053.1, on the reverse strand, counting down.
TCCATGGGCCGGCCATATATTCCTCCGTGACTGTGACAATGTAGCTGTATTATCTAGATAATACGCAAGCGTTCAATTTCAACCGAGACCCAGCGCGGCCTTATAGGTTTCCAGCACGGTTTCCATTTCCACGCGGTCATCGGGCTTCATCTTACGTAGGCGCACAATCTGGCGCATGATCTTGGTGTCATATCCGACCGCTTTGGCTTCGGCATAAACATCGCGGATATCATCAGCGATGCCTTTCTTTTCTTCTTCAAGGCGTTCGATACGCTCGATCAACAGGCGCAGGCGGTCATCGGTGGCTTCAGCCATTTTGTCTTGTCTCCAGTGGAATGAGAATCACTTTGGCGCTTCGATAGCCAGCGCCTTGCCCTGCGTGAACCGCAACCGCGCTCAATCCACCTTATTTTTCGCGACACTCGCTTCCATGGCTGCCAACTGCTCTTCAGTAGCGGGCTTTTGGCGGGTCGCTTTCCACTCATCCATCGGCATTCCGTGGATGACTTCGCGTGCTTCGCCCTTGTCGCCATCAAAGCCTGCATCGCGGATCCAGTCAGCCAGGCAATTGCGGCAGAACCCCGCCAGCCCCATCAGCTCGATATTCTGCGCATCGTGGCGATGGCGCAAATGGCGCACTAGCCGCCGGAAAGCCGCCGCCGCCACTGCGTCGTCAAGCTGGTCCAATGCGTCGCTTGAATTCGTATCCATCAAGTGGTTTCCCCTGTCACAATTCCTTGAGTTGAAACACAGCTGTGCCATAGCTGCATTCCATGTCCAAGACAGCACTCAACCGGCTCGATCCGCGTAGCCGCAAGGTCAAAATCCTCGCCACCATCGGCCCGGCCAGTCGGTCACCCGATGTGTTGCGCCGCTTGCTCAAAGCCGGGGCCGATGCGTTTCGTGTCAATATGAGCCATGGCGAGCATGCCGATCACGAAGCAACGATCACAGCGATCCGCGCCTTGGAGAAGGAATTCAACCGTCCGATCGCGATCCTCGCCGACCTTCAAGGGCCCAAGCTGCGCGTGGGCAAGTTCAAGGACGGGCAAGCGGTGATCCGCCATTCAGGCCACTTCACGCTTGACCGCAATCCGGAGCCGGGTAACGAGACCCGCGTCTGCCTGCCTCACCCCGAGCTGTTCGGAATTCTTGAAAAAGGCCAGCGGCTGCTGATCAATGATGGCAAGATCAGGCTGCGAGTGATCGAAGCGAGCGACGAGAAGATCCTGTGCTCGGCGGAAGTCGGCGGCGTGATCTCTGACCGCAAGGGCGTGAACGTGCCCGATGCCGAAGTGCCGATCCCGGCGCTGACAGAGAAAGACCGCAAGGATCTGGCCTTTGCCATCAAGCAGCATGTCGACTGGATCGGCCTGAGCTTTGTCCAGCGGCCGGAAGATCTGGCCGAAGCGCGCAAGCTGATGGGCGGTTATGGCGCGCTGTGCGCCAAGATCGAAAAGCCGATGGCCGTGCGCCGACTGGCGGAAATCATCGAGCAATCCGACGGGATCATGGTGGCGCGCGGCGATCTGGGCGTGGAGCTGGAACCGCAGGAAGTGCCCCCGCTGCAGAAGAAGATCGTCAACGCCACGCGCATGGCGGGCAAGCCGGTGATCGTGGCGACGCAGATGCTGGAAAGCATGATCGAAAGCCCCACACCCACGCGTGCGGAAGTTTCTGACGTCGCCAATGCGGTCTACGATGGCGCGGATGCGGTGATGCTTTCGGCAGAGACTGCGGCGGGCGAATGGCCCGAAGAAGCGGTTACCATGATGGACAAGATCGCCGAGCAGGTCGAACGCAGCGAAGACTATCGCGCGCGCGTGCGCTTTCTCGAAACGCCGCCTGATGCGACCACGTCTGACGCGCTGGCGCATGCCTGCATGACCATCGCCGATACTGTCGCGATCAGCGCGATCACAGTGTTCACCGCGTCCGGTTCAACTGCCCGGCGCGTGGCCCGCGAACGGCCTGACACGCCGATGCTGGTGCTGACTCCGTCAATGAAGACCGCGCGCCGCGTGGCCTTGCTTTGGGGATCACATGCGGTGGCGACCAAGGATATCGGCAGCTTTGAAGAGATGATCGCCAAGGGCAAGCGGATGGCACTGCGCCATGGCTTCGGCAAGGCAGGCAGCAAGCTGATCGCGCTGGCGGGTGTGCCGTTCGGAACGCCCGGCGCGACCAACCTGCTGCATGTGGTGACGCTGACCGGTGACGAGCTGGACAGGCACGCAGGTTAAAACTTCCGGCCAGCGCCGAAAAATTTCTCGCTTGGCGATCAGTTCGAGGAATGCCTTGTTATTCCTTTGATTTACCGCCAAGGTCGTCTCGGGTCGCGATTCCTTGAAGAGGGGGGACTGACCTGTGATCCATAAACTGTTAGGCAGCATTGCCGCTGCAACGCTTGCTATGGCTACCGTGCCTGCAATTGCGCAGGACGAGCCGGAAGAATCGCGCACTACCTACAGTGTCGAATTCTTGCGCTTTGCACCCGGCAAAGCTGAAACATGGACTGAGATGAACGACAAGTACTGGGCGCCCGCTGCAGAAGCCGCCGGGCTGCCTGTTCCAACAGTCCACTGGATGATGGATGGCGAATGGGATCTGATGGTGATCCGGGAAATACCGCGCGGCCTTGCCACATTCGACAGCCATGATGCCGAGGAACGGGACCGGTGGAGCGCAGAGTTCCTGAAGCTGGTTGGCGGAGAAGAAGCCGCCAAGGCATTGCGGGAAGAGAACGGGCAACTGGTTGAAGCGTCACAACGCTTCTTCAGCCATACTCACCCCTAGCAACTGCGATCGCTTTGACGCAGTCGAGGCGTGAACTGTAATGGCGCCGCAGCTTATCGGGTTGCGGCGCTATTCGCTGCCGCATTGAATTTGGGGGTATTGATCAAGCGGCAAGCGCGTTCAAATACTCCAGCGTCGGCTCGTAAAGCGGTTCTTCAAACGCGATGCCTGCCTTGCCGTCTTCATTCCAGATCAATTCCGCCGGCTGCCAGCCAAGGTTTGGTAGCTTGATCGACACCGGCTCACCAGGGCGCACGCTCCATGAACGCGCATCGACCATGCAGCCGCCCAGGCTAATGTCCAGCACCGGCAGCTTCAGCTTGCGCCCTGAGTGGTAGCGCACTTCAGCGTCATAACCTGCTGCGAAGCGATCATTCTGCCTGCGTTCCATTGGTGTGCCCCGTTCCTGGTTATCTTGCTTGCACATGAGTAACGACGCAGGCTTGCCATTCCGCCACCAATCATGCCGGATAATTGGTAAAACAGGCTGGTTAATCCAAAGTTACCGCGGGCCTTCGAAGCCGGAGAGGAAAGCCGCGACATTCTCGCCAAGCTCGCCAACGGCATAGCCACCTTCCATCACGATCAATGTCGGCAGTTCCGCTTCGTGGATGCACGCGCCCATCTGGGCAAAGTCATCCCTTTGCAAGGCAAAACTGGAGATCGGGTCGCCCGCGAAAGTATCCGCTCCGAACGAGACAACCAGGAATTTCGCATCCCACGCCACAATCGCATCCAGCGCGGTATCGAGCGCGGCCCGATAGGCCGGCCATAATGTACCGCGCGGCAATGGCAGGTTGAGCGTCGCCCCCTCTCCCTCCAGCTCTCCGCGCTCGTCAGCATGGCCCCAATAGAAGGGATAGTCAGTCACCGGATCGGCGTGGATCGACGCGAAAAACACATCGCCGCGCTGATAGAATATGTCCTGCGTGCCGTTGCCGTGATGGTAATCGACATCGAGCACGGCGACCGGCCCCAGTCCCATCCCACTCGCGGCCTGAGCGGCGACAGCGGCATTGTTGATGAAGCAATAACCGCCCAGATAGTCGCTTCCCGCGTGGTGGCCGGGCGGGCGGCACAAGGCAAAGGCATTGGGCGCGCCAGCGGCAATGGCATCCAGCGCGGAAAGCGATGCCTGGGCAGACCAATAGGCTGCATCCCACGTCCCGGCGGCAATCGGGCTCGCTGCATCCATGGCATAGGCACCCAGCCTTGCATCGATCCGGTCGAGATTTAGCGGGCGACGGCGGACGATCGGAAATGCATATCCGATTGCATCGCCTGTCCGGCCTGCAGCCACCCAATCGCTATATGCGGACATCAGGAAATCGAGATAGCGCGGATCGTGCACCGCTTCGAGCGGAGCCATGCCGTGATCGCGCACTGCTTCGCTCTCTCCGCAACATTCGACAATCTGTGCCAGCCGCTCCGGGCATTCGGCATATGGCACCCACTCGCCATTATGAAGCTCGCGCTCTGGCGCGTGACCCATTTGTGCAGGATGGTGGAATATCTTCATTCCCCCATGCCTAACGCGCCAGTCAGTCGTGGCAAGCGCGGTTGAGCCGCGCGCGTGCTTCAGCTTCGCCAATCAGCGGCAGCAGTTCGCCCATATCCGGGCCATGGTTCATGCCTGTGAGCGCCTGGCGCAGCGGCAGGAACAGCGCCTTGCCCTTGCGCCCGGTCTTGTCCTTCAGCGCATTGGTAAGCGCGTGCCATGGGTCATCGCCCCAGGTCAGAGTTTCTGCCGCTTCGTGGAGATAGGCGCGATCCTCTGCGGAAAATTCCATCCGGTCAATCGGGCCTGTGACCAGCCGCCACCAATCGGCCACTTCACTAATCGTTGCGACATTGGGCTGCACCGCGTGCCAGCCTGCCTCATCCATCCCTGCAGGCAAGCGGTGCTGCACTTCGTCAAAAGGCATGGTGTGGACAATGGCGGTGTTGATCCGTTCAAGTTCGGCGTCATCGAATTTCGCAGGCGCGCGACCAAAGGTTGAAAGATCGAATGTGTCGAGCAGCATGTCGCGATCTGCAATCGGCTCGACCGGCAGCGACGTGCCAAGCCGTGCGAGGAGCGCCACCAGAGCTTCAGGCTCGATGCCCTTCTCGCGGAAACTGTCGCAACCGAGCGAGCCCAGCCGCTTTGACAGCTTGCCTTCCTTGCCCACCAACAGCGCTTCATGCGCGAAATCCGGGTGCTCCCTCGCGCTATCTGATGCTGCAGCAAAACCTGCAGCATGAAGTGCAGTAAACATCTGAATTTGCACGGCAGTGTTCGACACATGGTCTTCGCCGCGCAGCACCTGCGTAACGCCCATGTCAATATCGTCGACAGCACTGGGCAACATATAGAGCCAGCTGCCATCGGCACGGCGGATGACAGGGTCAGACAAGGTCGCGGGATCGAATTTCTGAGCGCCGCGCACACCATCTTCCCAGGCGATCGGCTCGTCATGGTCAAGCTTGAAGCGCCAATGCGGCTGGATACCTTCGGCTTCCTTCGCTGCGCGATCTTCGTCGCTGAGATTCAAAGCGCCGCGATCGTAGATCGGGGGAAGGCCGCGTCCGAGCAGGACCTTGCGCTTCAGCTCAAGCTCTTGCGCGGTCTCATAGGCGGGATAGACACGACCGGCGGCCTTGAGCACGTCGAAAGCTTTCTCATAAAGCTCGAGTCTGGCCGACTGCCGTTCCTCACCGTCAGGTTCGATCCCCAGCCACGCCAAATCGGTGCGGATGGCTTCGACATATTCTTCCTTCGAGCGCTCGGCATCGGTGTCATCGATGCGCAGCAGGAAGCGGCCTCCCGCTTTCTTAGCGAGCATCCAGTTGTGCAGCGCAGTGCGGATGTTGCCGACATGCAGGCGGCCGGTAGGAGATGGGGCGAAACGGGTGACTGTCATGCGCGTCCCTATAGGCGCGGGGCGCGCAAGATTGAAGCACTGCTTTGTGCAGCGAGCAGGGCCTATGCGTATTCCGCAGCCACCAGTTCAAGCGCGGCCGCCCAGATGCTTTCGATGCGTTCGGGGCGAAGCAACCCGGACAGTGCTTCTTCGGCCAATTCACGCCGTGCCCAGGCAGCAGCGCCAACCACCGCCGCCATCGTCAGTTCGTCATGGCTGGCAATCTGGCAGCAGCAACGGCGCAGCTGCACGGGTTCCGGCCAGGCCTGCGCCATGTTTTCGACCAATTGAAGCGCTTTGACGGCCACCGTCACACTGCCGAGGCGCGTTGTAAGTTCAGCCAGTGGATCGCGCCCTGCCCGGCGATATACTGCGATCAGGCGCAGGCTGAAGACAAAGCGTTGCTCAAGCGCCGTCAGCTCGCTGACCTTGCGCGGCTCCTTTAGCTTAGCAATCCATTCCGATGCGCTGAGCGAAAGCCGCCCTGTCCGCTGCCGTTCGATACGTTTCATCGCTCACCACCCTTGCCTTGCTGAAACGCAGGCTAATATAATTGCAAATGGTTCGCAATAGCATTTATCGGCAGCGCCCACAGAAAACCCCGCCGAAAGCGAACTCCCGGCGGGGTCAATCTGTTCAGCCGTAAGGGCTGGAGCCGCGGCTTATTCAGCCGCGTCTCCGCCAACCCCAGAACCACCCATGGCTGCCTTCATCGCGTCTTCTGACGGGATAGCGTCAGCTTCCGGCTCCGGCTCAGGCGCGTTGGCAGCTGCCAGTGCTTCCTGCTGCTTCTTCCACTGGGCGCGCAGCGCAGCATCACGGCTCGATGCCGTAACCCGCATGCGGTTCATGCCAGCGCCAGTACCAGCCGGGATCAGGCGGCCCACAATCACGTTCTCCTTGAGACCGATCAGCGTGTCCTGCTTGCCTTCAACCGCGGCCTGCGTGAGCACGCGCGTGGTTTCCTGGAATGATGCCGCCGAGATAAAGCTGCGGGTCTGCAGCGATGCCTTGGTGATGCCCAGCAGGATCGGCGTGCCTTCAGCAGGCTTCTTGCCTTTGCCCAGCTTGGCGTTCACTTCGTTCATCTCTTCCAGATCAACCTGCTCGCCCGGCAGCAGCGTGGTGTCGCCGCCATCGGTGATCTCGACCTTCTGCAGCATCTGGCGAACGATCACTTCAATGTGCTTGTCGTTGATCTTCACGCCCTGCAGTCGGTAGACTTCCTGGATTTCGTTGACGAGGTATTCCGCCAGCGCTTCAACACCCAGAACTTCCAAAATGTCATGCGGGTTCGGCGAACCCGAGATCAGCGTATCGCCCTTCTTCACGAAGTCGCCTTCCTGAACGTCGATGACCTTGGTCTTCGGGATCAGGTATTCGACGCGATCTCCCTCCTCGGGAACGATCGCGATCTTGCGCTTCGCCTTGTATTCGCGGACGAATTCGATCTTGCCTGAAATCTTGGCGATAACCGACACATCCTTCGGCATGCGCGCTTCGAACAGCTCGGCAACACGCGGCAGACCGCCGGTGATGTCGCGCGTTTTCGCAGCTTCACGCGAAGCACGGGCAAGAATGTCACCCGCCTGCACTTCCTGCCCATCCTGAACCGACAGCGTCGTGCCGGGAGCCAGCATGTAACGCTGGGCTTCGGTCTCTTCGCCCTTCTTGCCAGAAGATTCCTCGCCCATCAGGGTAAGGCGCGGACGCAGGTCTTCCTTCTTCTTGCGGCCGGTTGCACGGTTTTCCGTCACAACGCGCTGCGCGATGCCGGTGGCATCGTCAGTGCGCTCTTCCAAAGTCGTGCCTTCAACCAGGTCCTGATACTTCACGACGCCTGATTGCTCGGTGATGATCGGCAGTGTGAACGGATCCCATTCCGCCAGACGATCGCCTTCCTTCACCTGCGCGCCATCCTTGTGCATCAGCACAGTACCGTAAGGCACCTTGTGGATCTCGCGCTCGCGTCCCTCCTTGTCGATCACGGCGATCTCGCCATTGCGGGCGAGCGAAAGGATACGCCCTTTCTTGTCTGTGATCGTCGGCATGTCGCGATATTCGACCTTACCGTCAGAGATCGCTTCAAGATGCGAGGTTTCGTTGAGCTGCGCCGCACCACCGATGTGGAAGGTACGCATGGTCAGCTGCGTGCCCGGCTCACCGATCGACTGAGCCGCGATAACGCCGACAGCTTCACCGATGTTCACCGGAGTACCGCGAGCCAGGTCACGGCCATAGCATGTGCCGCAAACGCCCTGCGCTGCTTCACAAACCAGCGGCGAACGGATCTTGGCAGACTGAACTTCAGCATCTTCGATCAGCTTCACCATCGGCTCATCGATCAGCGTGCCAGCCGGAACGATGACTTCGTCGGTCGATGCGTTGATGATGTCTTCTGCCGTGGTGCGGCCAAGGATACGCTCGCCCAGCGAAGCGATAACCGAGCCGCCCTGAACGATCGCACGCATTTCCAGCGCGTTTTCGGTCTTGCAGTCTTCCTCAACGATCACGCAGTCCTGCGACACGTCGACCAAGCGGCGAGTCAGGTAGCCCGAGTTCGCCGTCTTGAGCGCTGTATCCGCCAAGCCCTTACGCGCGCCGTGAGTCGAGTTGAAGTATTCAAGAACGGTCAGGCCCTCCTTGAAGTTCGAGATAATCGGCGTTTCGATGATCTCGCCTGACGGCTTGGCCATCAGGCCGCGCATACCGGCAAGCTGCTTCATCTGCGCTGGCGAACCACGCGCACCTGAGTGGCTCATCATGTAGATCGAGTTGATCTGCGCTTCCTTGCCGTCGTCTCCGATCGGCTGCGCTTTAATCTTCTCCATCATCGCGTCGGCCACCTGGTCACCGCAGCGGCTCCAGGCGTCGATCACCTTGTTGTACTTTTCCTGCTGCGTGATCAGGCCATCCTGATACTGCTGCTCATAGTCAGCAACCAGCGCCTTGGTCTGATCAACCAGGCCATCCTTCTCGGCCGGGATGATCATGTCATCCTTGCCGAAGGAAATGCCGGCCTTGAACGCGTGGCGGAAGCCCAGCACCATGATCGCGTCAGCGAACAGCACAGTGTCCTTCTGACCCGTATGACGATACACTTCGTCGATCACGTCACCGATGTCCTTCTTCGTCAGAAGGCGGTTGATGATGTCGAAAGGAACCTTGTGGTTCTTCGGCAGGCATTCGCCGATCAGCATGCGGCCCGGGGTCGTGACAAAGCGCTTCATCTCGACATTGCCGTTCTCATCGGCCTGCGGGACGCGGGCGATGATCTTGGTGTGCAGAGTGACCGACTTGGTCTCGAGCGCCTGGTGCACTTCAGCCATATCGGCAAAGCGCGGCAGCTTCTCGATCTTGGTGCCGTCCTTCTCTTCGATGAATTCCGGCGCCTTTTCCTGACGCTCCATCGAGAGATAGTAGAGGCCCAGAACCATGTCCTGAGAAGGCACGATGATCGGCTTGCCGTTCGCGGGCGAGAGGATGTTGTTGGTCGACATCATCAGCACGCGTGCTTCCAGCTGGGCTTCAAGGCTCAGCGGGACGTGGACAGCCATCTGGTCACCGTCAAAGTCGGCGTTGAAAGCGGCGCAGACCAGCGGGTGAAGCTGGATTGCCTTGCCTTCGATCAGCACCGGCTCGAACGCCTGAATGCCCAAACGGTGGAGCGTCGGCGCGCGGTTCAGCAGAACCGGATGCTCGCGGATCACTTCGTCAAGAATGTCCCAGACTTCCTTGCGCTCTTTCTCGACCCACTTCTTCGCTTGCTTCAAGGTCATCGACAGACCCTTCGCATCAAGGCGGGCGTAGATGAACGGCTTGAACAGTTCGAGCGCCATCTTTTTTGGCAGGCCGCACTGATGCAGCTTGAGCTCAGGACCGGTCACGATGACTGAACGGCCAGAATAGTCGACGCGCTTGCCGAGCAGGTTCTGGCGGAAGCGGCCCTGCTTGCCCTTGAGCATGTCAGACAGCGATTTCAGCGGACGCTTGTTGGCGCCGGTGATCACGCGGCCACGGCGGCCGTTGTCGAACAGCGCGTCAACCGCTTCCTGCAGCATACGCTTTTCGTTGCGGACGATGATGTCCGGCGCACGAAGCTCAATCAGGCGCTTCAAGCGGTTGTTACGGTTGATCACGCGGCGATAGAGATCGTTGAGATCAGACGTCGCGAAACGTCCACCGTCCAGCGGCACCAGCGGGCGCAGCTCGGGCGGAATGACAGGGATCACTTCCAAGATCATCCATTCAGGGCGGTTGCCTGAATCGATGAAGCTTTCGACGACCTTCAAACGCTTGATGATCTTCTTGGGCTTGAGCGCAGACTTGGTAGTCGCGAGCTCTTCCAGCAGATCTTCACGCTCTTGCTCGAGATCGAGATCCATCAGCATGATCTTGACCGCTTCGGCACCGATGCCGGCGCTGAATGCGTCTTCGCCATACTCGTCCTGCGCTTCGAGCAGTTCGTCTTCCGTCAGCAGCTGGAATTTTTCCAGCGGCGTCAGGCCCGGCTCGATCACGACGTAGTTCTCGAAATAGAGCACGCGCTCGAGCTGCTTGAGCTGCATGTCGAGCAGCAAGCCGATGCGTGAAGGAAGCGACTTCAGGAACCAGATATGCGCAACCGGCGCAGCCAGTTCGATGTGGCCCATGCGCTCGCGGCGCACCTTGGTCACAGTCCCTTCGACGCCGCACTTCTCGCAGACGACACCCTTGTACTTCATGCGCTTGTATTTGCCGCAAAGGCACTCATAGTCCTTTACCGGGCCAAAGATGCGCGCGCAGAACAAGCCGTCACGCTCAGGCTTGAACGTACGGTAGTTGATCGTTTCCGGCTTCTTGATTTCGCCGAAAGACCAGCTGCGGATGCGCTCCGGCGAAGCGATGCCGATCTGGATCTGGTCAAAGGTTTCCGGCTTGGCCAGGTGGTTGGTGAATTTGGTCAGTTCGTTCATTTTTCAAATCCCATACGGGTAAATTCTACAGGGGCGGATGAAGGAGGGGCTATGCAGCCCGCTCCTTTTATTCCGCCGCCTCCGGCCATTCGTCCTCGTCGTCTTCGCCGTCGCTTAGCGACTTCAATTCGACATTGAGGCCAAGGCTGCGCATTTCCTTGACGAGAACGTTGAAGCTTTCCGGAATGCCCGCTTCGAAGGTGTCGTCACCCTTGACGATCGCTTCGTAGACCTTGGTACGGCCGACCACGTCGTCCGACTTGACGGTGAGCATTTCCTGCAAGGTGTAGGCAGCGCCATATGCCTGCAGCGCCCAGACTTCCATCTCGCCGAAGCGCTGGCCACCGAACTGCGCCTTACCACCCAGCGGCTGCTGGGTAACAAGCGAGTACGGCCCGATCGAACGTGCGTGGATCTTGTCATCGACCAGGTGGTGCAGCTTGAGCATGTAGATGATGCCCACGGTCACCTTGCGATCGAATGCTTCACCGGTGCGGCCATCATACAGCACTGACTGACCCGAAGAGTCGATCCCGGCTTTCTCCAGCTCGACAGTCACATCGCCTTCGCGTGCGCCGTCAAACACCGGCGTGCCCATCGGAACACCGCGGGTGAGATTGCCAGCCAGCTCGACGATTTCTTCTGTGCTGCGTGCTTCGATCTCGTCATGATACTGCTCGCCATAGACATTCTTCAGGCGATCGATCACCGCTGCCGGCGGCTTGGCCTTCTTGTAGTCTTCAGCCGCGTTCGGGTTTTCAGCCTTCCACTGCTCGAGATCGGCAGCAATCTGCTGACCCAGGCCGCGGGCAGCAAAGCCCAGATGCGTTTCGAAGATCTGGCCCACGTTCATGCGCGAAGGCACGCCCAGCGGGTTCAGCACGATATCAACCGGTGTGCCGTCTTCAAGGAACGGCATGTCTTCGACCGGCAGGATGCGCGAAATCACACCCTTGTTCCCGTGACGGCCGGCCATCTTGTCACCCGGCTGAAGCTTGCGCTTCACGGCAACGAAGACCTTGACCATCTTCAGCACGCCCGGTGCGAGTTCATCGCCACGCTCGAGCTTTTCCTTGCGGTCTTCGAACTTCTCTTCGATGCCTTTGACAGCTTCGTCATACTGGCTCTTGACCGCTTCGATCTGTGCCTGGCGATTGTCATCTGCGACTGCGAACTTGAACCATTCGTGCCGCTCGATGTCTTCAAGCAAGGCTTCGTCGATCTTCGTGCCTTTCTTCACACCCTTGGGCGCTGCAGAAGCGGTTTGACCGACCAGCATGTCTTTCAAGCGGTTGTAAGTCGCACGATTGAGGATGGCGCGTTCGTCTTCGCTGTCCTTGCGCAGACGCTCGATTTCCTCGTGCTGGATCGCACGCGTACGGTCATCGATCTCGATACCGTGGCGGTTGAACACACGCACTTCCACGACTGTACCAGCAACACCCGGCGGCAAACGCAGCGAGGTGTCGCGTACATCCGAAGCTTTCTCACCGAAGATGGCGCGGAGGAGCTTTTCTTCCGGCGTCATCGGGCTTTCGCCCTTCGGTGTGATCTTGCCGACCAGGATATCGCCCGGATGCACTTCTGCACCGATGTAAACGATGCCGGCCTCGTCCAGGCTGCGCAGAGCTTCTTCGCCGACATTCGGAATGTCGCGCGTGATGTCTTCCGGCCCAAGCTTGGTGTCGCGAGCCATCACTTCGAATTCCTCGATATGGATCGAAGTGAACACGTCGTCTTTCACGATGCGCTCGCTGATCAGAATCGAGTCTTCGTAGTTGTAGCCGTTCCACGGCATGAAGGCGACGAGGCTGTTCTTGCCCAGCGCCAGCTCACCCAGATCGGTTGACGGACCGTCAGCGATGATATCGCCTTCTTCGATCACGTCACCCACCTTCACCAGCGGACGCTGGTTGATGCAGGTGTTCTGGTTCGAACGCTGGAACTTCTGCAGCGTGTAGATGTCCACGCCTGACTGGCCCGGTTCGACATCGCCGATGGCGCGGATCACGATGCGGGTCGCGTCGACCTGGTCAACGATACCGCCGCGCGTGGCAGCGATCGCTGCGCCTGAATCGCGGGCAACCGTTTCTTCCATGCCGGTGCCGACCCATGGCGCTTCAGCGCGCACCAGTGGCACGGCCTGACGCTGCATGTTCGAACCCATCAAGGCGCGGTTCGCGTCATCGTTTTCCAGGAACGGAATCAGCGAGGCAGCGACGGAAACCAGCTGCTTGGGCGAAACGTCCATCAGCGTGATCTGCTCGCGCGGTGCCATGAAGTAATCGCCGTTCTGGCGGGCAGAGACGAACTCTTCCGCAAAGCTGCCGTCCTTGTTCAGCTCAGCCGAAGCCTGCGCAACGGTGTGACGCTGCTCTTCCATCGCGGAGAGGTAGATCACTTCGCTGGTGACCTTGCCGTCGACAACCTTGCGGTAGGGCGTTTCGATAAAGCCATACTTGTTCACGCGGCTGAACGATGCCAGCGAGTTGATCAGGCCGATGTTCGGGCCTTCCGGCGTTTCAATCGGGCAGATACGGCCATAATGCGTCGGGTGAACGTCGCGAACTTCAAAGCCCGCACGCTCGCGCGTCAAGCCGCCCGGGCCAAGCGCTGATACGCGGCGCTTGTGGGTGACTTCTGACAGCGGGTTGGTCTGGTCCATGAACTGCGAGAGCTGCGAAGAACCGAAGAACTCGCGCACCGCAGCCACAGCCGGCTTCGCATTGATCAAATCGTTCGGCATGACAGTCGACACATCGACCGAGCTCATGCGTTCCTTGACCGCACGCTCCATACGCAGCAGGCCAACGCGGTACTGGTTTTCCAGCAGTTCGCCGACCGAGCGCACGCGGCGGTTGCCAAGGTTGTCGATGTCATCGACTTCGCCCTTGCCGTCTTTCAGGCCGACCAGTTCCTTGACCACGGCAAGGATATCTTCCTTGCGCAGCGTGGTGACGGTGTCTTCCGCATCCAAGTCCAAGCGCATGTTGAGCTTGACGCGGCCAACAGCCGACAGGTCATAACGCTCGCTGTCGAAGAACAGGCCTTCGAACAGTGCTTCTGCGGTTTCAAGCGTCGGCGGTTCGCCCGGACGCATCACCTTGTAGATCGCTTCCAGACCTTCATCGCGGTTTTCAGCCTTGTCAGCCTTCAACGTGTTGCGGATCCACGGGCCGGTGTTGACTTCATCGATATCGAGCAGTTCGATCTGGTCGATACCGGCTGCGTCGAGCGCCTCCAGATTGTCTGCATCGACTTCGTCGCCAGCCTCGATGTAGATGCGGCCGGTCTTCTCGTCGATCATGTCATTGGCGGCATAGCGGCTGAAGATTTCTTCAGTCGGCAGCAACAGCTCCTTCAAGCCGTCTTTTTCCGCCTTGTTGGCTGCGCGCGGGCTGATCTTCTGGCCAGCCGGGAAGATTTCTTCGCCGGTCTTGGCATCAACCAGCGCAAAGGCGGGCTTCTGGCCGCGCCATTGCTCAGGCACGAACGGGATAGTCCAGCCTTCGCCCTTCTTGCCCGAAGCACGCTTCCACGTGACGGTCTTGTAGAAATAGTGCAGGATTTCTTCGCTATCCAGGCCCAGCGCATAAAGCAGCGCGGTAACCGGCAGCTTGCGCTTGCGGTCGATACGGACATTGACGATGTCCTTGGCGTCAAATTCGAAATCGAGCCAGCTGCCGCGATACGGGATCACGCGCGCTGCGAACAGCAGCTTGCCAGAGCTGTGGGTCTTGCCGCGATCATGGTCAAACAGCACACCCGGCGAACGGTGCATCTGCGACACGATAACGCGCTCAGTACCATTGATGATGAAAGTGCCGTTCTCTGTCATGAGCGGCATGTCGCCCATGTAAACGTCCTGCTCCTTGATATCGAGCACTGAACGGGTTTCGGTTTCCTGGTCGACTTCGAACACGATCAGGCGCAGCGTCACCTTCATCGGTGCGGCATAGGTAATGCCGCGTTGCTTGCACTCGGTCGTGTCGTGCTTGGGCTCTTCCAACTCGTAGTGAACGAAATCGAGCTCTGCCGTACCGGCAAAGTCGCGGATCGGGAAAACGCTGCGCAGCGTCTTTTCCAGGCCCGACACGTAATCGATTTCCTTGTTGGAACGCAGGAACTGTTCGTAGCTCTCGCGCTGAACCTCAATCAGGTTCGGCATCTGCACCACTTCGTGAATGTCACCGAAGATCTTGCGGATGCGCTTCTTAGCTGTGCCCGAAGCCTTCGAGCCTGCTTTCGCCTTAGTCGCCATGGAGGTAATTCGCCTCTTTATCTGTTGTGCCGGCCCGTCAATCGCCAGCGGTCGTGAACTCAAACGGTCACGCGAGAGGAAGTTCCGATATCGAGACGCGAAAAGGCCGCAGCGAATGGCGCACCTTTCCCGGTGCGCTGCTGCAGCACAACAAACGTCGCGAATATGGAACCCGCCGCTTCCATCCTTAAGCCCGATTCCCGCGCATGAATCAGGCTTGCTCGAAGCGCGCGATTGCAAGGCATATAGGAATGGCGCGCGGGACTGTCAAACACTCGTGAGCAGACATCACCTGATACCGTTATTCGATCAGGAACATATCGTTTTTCAATATTATTGATTGACAATAAATCGAATCGGCCTTATTGAATATCGATATCGACAATCAAGGAGAACGATAAATGACCCGCTTCCAGAACCAATTCACCGCTGCCTTTGCCGCGCTTTTCATCGTTTCGGCTTCGTTCATTGCGATGTTCAATGTGCCGGCCGCCCAGGCGCAACCCGTTTCCATGTTCGTGCTCGCCTGAAACGCTACAGACAAGGAACACTGAAAATGTCCATCAAACCCAAGGATCCGCTACTGGCGACAGGCAAGATCATGACCATTCTCCTGATGGGGATCACGGCCCTCGTGACAGTCATCTTGCTTGCAGTCATCCCCGCCCTGCTTTTCAACCAGGCCGACTTCGCTGAAGCGGTTGCCGCCGCAGGGGGCGAAAACGTATCGACGGCGTTGACCGCTTCGGTCGCCCTGCTTCTGCTCGGAGCTTTGGTAACGGCCATCGCATTTCATTTCTTCCAGTTGCTTGGCCGCATCATCGACACTGTGGGCAGTGATGATCCCTTCACTGCCGAGAACGCGGGGCGGCTCTCGCGCATGGGATGGATTGCGCTCGCCTTTCAAGCGGCCAGTTTCCCGATCGCGGGCCTGGTCGTCTACCTGGCAGAGCTTGTCCCGTCGGAGAATCTGAGTGTGGACTATGACTTCTCGCTTACAGGGCTCTTGCTCGCGATTGTACTCTTCATCCTCGCCCGTGTGTTCCGCCATGGCGCGGCCATGCGCGAAGACCTGGAAGGAACGGTGTGATGGCCCCTGCGAACTCTAGCGAAGAAGGAACCCGTATCATGGTCAAGCTTGACGATATCCTGCACGACCGGCGCATGACGCTGACCGAACTGGCGGAACGCGTGGGCCTGACGCTCGCCAACCTTTCGATCCTCAAGACCGGCAAGGCCAAGGCGATCCGCTTCTCCACGCTCGAAGCGATTTGCCGTGAGCTGGAATGCCAGCCAGGTGACTTGCTGGCTTATCAGGCGAATACGGCAAACGCAGAATGACTTGACTTTCAGGGCGTGCGAGCTAATTGCGCGCCCTGATTGCATTGGCCTCGCGCTTATGCAGTCATCCGTCCGAGACAGTTGCTGAACGGAATATGCCGTTCTTAATTTGCAGCCTAGACGGGGAAACGAGATTTTTCAGACCCTGCTTTCGCATGGTCGTGCTGATGCCGTTCAAGGCATCCTCCTTCCCTTGTCAAACGGACCATTTCCATACCGCATGAGCGGTGTGGTGATTTGAGCCGGTCGTATGTGCGTCAAGCATGTGCGGCCATAGTGAAGGAGTATGGCATGGATCGTTCGCAGAAAGCCGATGCGGTCGCTGAGCTTAACTCGGTCTTCAACGAGGTCGGCGTGGTGGTTGTCACCCGCAACCTCGGCCTGTCGGTTGCGCAATCAACCGAACTGCGCGGGAAGATGCGTGAAGCTGGTGCGTCCTACAAGGTTGCGAAGAACCGTCTCGCCAAGCTCGCCCTGAAAGACACCGACTATGTCGGGATCGATGAGTTTCTCACCGGCCCGACCGCGCTGGCATGGTCTGAAGACCCTGTCGCAGCCGCCAAGGCTGCTGTCGATTTCGCGAAATCGAACGACAAGCTGGAAATCGTTGGTGGTTCGATGGGTACGCAGGTGCTCGACGAAGCCGGGATCAAGGCGCTTGCCTCGATGCCGAGCCTCGATGAGCTGCGCGGCAAGATTGTTGGCTTGGTCAACGCCCCGGCAACCAAGGTTGCTCAGGTCGTCAATGCACCGGCTGCAAAGCTTGCTCGCGTCTTCGGTGCCTATGGCGCCAGCGAAGCTGCTTAAGAGTATTCAAACCGAGACGTTTTCGCAAACGCGATTTTTTCCGGGATGACTTGAAGAAAAGCATCCCAGCCGATTTTTGGAGTGAACATCATGGCTGATATTGCCAAGCTTGTTGAAGAACTTTCGAAGCTGACTGTCCTTGAGGCAGCAGAACTCGCAACTGCACTGGAAGAAGCATGGGGCGTTAGCGCCGCTGCTGCTGTTGCTGTCGCTGCACCTGCTGGCGGCGGCGATGCCGGCGCAGCTGCTGAAGAGAAGGACGAATTCGACGTCATTCTCACCGGCGACGGTGGCAAGAAGATCCAGGTCATCAAGGAAGTCCGTGCCATCACCGGCCTGGGCCTGACCGAAGCAAAGGGCCTCGTCGAAGGCGCGCCAAAGCCGCTCAAGGAAGGCGTGAACAAGGCAGAAGCCGAAGAAATCAAGAGCAAGATCGAAGCAGCTGGCGGCACCGTCGAACTTAAGTAAGAGTTCACGTCGCAAGACACTTCGATCTCTCTATGAGATCAGGAAAGGGCGGTGCCGCAAGGTGCCGCCCTTTTTGTGTCCGCCAACGACCCGGTTGCGGACATTTTCCAAGAAGAACTTGCAAGCAAGATATTGGGTTTGCAAAGTTGCCCGCATGAACTTTCGCACGATTAAACTACTAGCCGCTACCGCAGCCCTAGCACTCACAACACCCGCTTATGCTCTGCCGGATGACTCGGCTGAAATGAGGCAGATGATAGCTACCGAATTTGGCGGCGATCCGCATGCCTACGTGGAAGAGGAGCGAGGCGATTTCCGGGCCATGGGCTGCCGCAATCGGGCCGACCTAATTCAGGCACTGTTAGACGATGGGTTAGTGCTCGACAAACTCAGTTATCGTGCGCACTTTTGGGCATTTTACTGTGCGTGGGATCAGGGCGAGGTCGAAGCTATGTGGTTGCTTACCACGCCCGATCTCATAGCCGCATTCCAAGATGAGCAACTAAGAAAGCGGAACCTGAACCTTCTTAATCAAGGCATTTATTGGGACAGTTATGAACGCGTCCGGGTTCTTCTAGAAAACGGCCTCCACTACTTCCGGAATGATGAAAGGTATCTCCACCTGACCCGGGAAGAGCACCTGCTCCTCGCAGCCTATGAAGCGGTAGATGACCGCAAGGAAGATGCAATCCGGGCATTTCAGGACGCTGGCTTCGGCTCTCTGATTGAGGCCGCGCGCAACGAGCAGAATGTCGAATATGTGAGAGCACGCGCAGGTCTGGGTGGCGGAGGCGGCGGTCTCTTTCGCGGTCTGGCTACGATGGCTGCGGGAAGAGCAATCGGAGGAACGCAGGGCGCAATCCTTGAAACCATGGCGAAACGTTCCCTGAACAGTGACGGAAGCGAGGACAACCAAGCAGTTGCAGGCGGTCCGCTGCCATTGCCAACAGGAAGGGCTGAATTAGGCGCACAGCTTGATCTCACGCGCCAGCCGCAAGGGGGGTTGCGGATAGCTGCTGTTGCGGTCGATGGTCCGGCTCAAGCTGCTGGCCTTATGGCTGGCGACGTCATCACTCGCATTGCGGGCGTTCCGGTCAATTCACGCGGTTCGTTCTATGTCGCGACCAAGAAAGCGGTCGACCTCGATACCTTTGAAATTGCCTTCAGGCGCGACGGAGCCGAGCAATCCCTGCAGTTCGATCCATCCGCACGCGTCGCCACCGCTTCAGATGACGGGCAGGCTACGGCCCGCGAAGTTGCCCCATCGGCTCAATCAGCCGCAAGCGATACTGAAGCCAAACTGGCAGAGCTGGAGCGACTGGGCGACCTACGGGACCGCGGAATACTCTCAGAGGAAGAGTTCGAGGCGATGAAGGCTCGCATTCTCGGCGCAGATACCAAGGCTTCAGAGGGCGCACCAAATCATTCAGACGGCACTCCCATCGCCGAAGCATTCGGCATCAGACGAGGGCAATCCATCACGGATCTGGCTGTGATCGAAGAGCAGCCCAATGGTATTTATAAGGTCTTGCCCTCTGGGTCATACCCCGATTTCGAGAGCATTTATGTTGTGGCCACCCCCGAAGTAGGTGTCTGCAAGATCATTGCCCAGAGCCTGACCTACAAGGACGATCTGTATGGTTCTGCGGTGATGGCTGTCTACAACCGCTACAAGGCACAGTTTGAAGAGCAATTCGGCCCACCGAAGGAGATTGATGGTGTCAGGAACGATTCTACTGTCAAAGACCCTCACGAATTCGCCTGGTCGATCTGGAACGACGACAGGAAGAGACTGACCTACTGGTTGAAGAAAGAAGCACCGCTTCCGGAGGGATATTCTTCGATCATGTTACGAGTAAGAGGGGCCGCCAAGAACGACCTGTATTTCTTACTGACGCATGAATTTTCAAATTTTTCCGAATGCTAGAAGCTCGGCTCGTCACTAAACCAGGTAAGACTTGTCATTCGCATATACCTTGGAAGCCCTAGCCCTAGACCGGGTTCGTCCGCTCTCCACCCCACTAGCGGGCTAAATGCCAGTTCGAGCCACAGGCTAGGGGCGGCCAGGCTGCTTTCTTGGGGAGCGAGCTAAAAGCCGCTGACCGGCTTGCGACCCAATTGCGGACGCTGGATAAGCCAAGATCCCCATCTGGGAAGCTCAATCTCCCTCAGTCCAATAAACAACGTTGCTAATGGTTCGAGTTTGCTAGAAGATTCCAATCATCCAGGGTCGCGTTCTGGAGAAGGAGCGACGCATGGGTGACGTTAAAGGCAAATCTATTCTGGTTACCGGCGGCACATCTGGGCTTGGCGCTGACATGGCGCGAATGTTTGGAAGCCGAGGCGCTAAAGTTGCGATCACTGGCAGGCGTAACGAGCGTGGAAAGGCGGTTATCGAAGAAATCAACGAAGCCGGTGGCGAAGGCTTTTTCATCCGCAGCGACATCATTGATGGGGAAAGCGTAGATCAAGTGATAGCCGCCGTTGTCGAGCGGTTTGGCAGGCTAGACGGTGCCGTGAATAATGCTGGAATCTCAGGCGCACCATTCACCCGTTTTGCAGAAATGACTGATGAAGTCTGGGATGCGGTCATAGCGACCAATCTGACGGGTGTATGGCGATGTATGCGGGCCGAAATTCGAGCGATGCTGAAAACGGGTGGCGGCTCCATAGTCAACATTTCCTCGATCTACGGACTAGTAGGAAGCGATATCGGACATGCAGACTATGCAGCAAGCAAGCACGGGATAATTGGGCTCGCCAAGAGTGCGGCTATCGACTACGCGAAAGAGAATATCCGCACCAATGCTATCTGCCCCGGCTACTGTCATTCGGAGATGGTCGATCCGGTTGTTGAGGAGCAGCCAGAACTCACAACCCCTATTATCGCACGTCATTCCGCGATGAACCGACTTGGCCATGGCCACGAGATTGCAGAAACAGCAGTTTGGCTGCTGTCTGACGCTTCAAGTTTCGTGAATGGAGCAGCAATCCCGGTTGAGGGTGGACCGTCTCAACGGCTTTTTTAGCTCAATAGAGATGTTCAGTTACCGACCCAATTGCAGTCTAATCAATTCGAAATGGCCAAGATACGGTTCGGCTGATAGGAAATCATAAACGGGTCAGAAGCTTTGGGGGGCGATGCGATGCTTCGACTATTTTTCGTGATTTTGGCTGCCATGGTGGCATTCGTCATAACCGGCCAATCCTACGCCCAAGGCCAAGCTGAAAAACATCTTTTTGTATGGGTTGGCGATCGTGCCGGCGAAGGAAATGACTTCATCCTCGTCATCGATGCCGATCCGGCCTCTGCGAACTACGGCAGGGTTGTGGCCAGCGAGGCCTCCGACCAACGGAGTGTAAACGCACATCACACTGAATACGAGATGCCAGCCAGCGGCATGTTGTTTGCCAATGATCATGATGCAAACCGGACGATAATTCTCGACCTTACAAATCCATTGCAGCCACGTCAGGCAGCTGCATTCACTAGCCTCGACGGCTACAGCATGCCGCATAGCTTTGCTCGCCTGCCCAATGGCAATGTCCTCGCAACCTTCCAACACGTCGAGCAGCATGGGGAGCATCATGCCGGAACGACGAGGCCAGTGATGAGCGGCGGGATAGTGGAAATCGACAATAGTGGCGCGATGGTTCGTTCGGTCAGCAACGCCGATCCGGCCTTCGTCGACGAGGGCCTGCTTCCCTATGGTTTAGCTGTCTTACCGGAGATTGACCGGGTGCTCGTTACAAATTCTCCTATGAGCAACGATTGGCTGATGACCAGCAATACCTATCAAGTTTTTCGACTGTCCGATCTAGAACTTCTTGGAACATATCGCCTCGATCCCGGCCCTCGCCTTAACGGCCATATATCTCCCGAAGAACCGCGGGTCGGGCCGGATGGCGCGGTCTATGTCCACACCCTCTCGTGCGGTGTGCAGCGGGTGACAGGCCTTGATACCCCGACCCCCCATGCGCAGCTGGTCCACCAGTATCCGGGGAATTGGTGCGGCGTGCCCACAATCATGGGACGCTACATGGTGCAGGCTGTGCCTGATATTCATGCCTTCATTGTCCTCGACATTTCCGACGGGGCAAATCCGGTGGAGGTCTCGCGCCTCAACATGGGGGAGGATTTTGATCCGCATTGGACAGCATGGGACCCAGATATTCGCAGGCTTGTGGTCACGCCCGGAAAATCAGGCCAGCGGATGTATCTTCTCAAGCTTGATGAAGCGACCGGAGCTCTAACGATAGACAGCACCTTTCGCGGCCAAGATGGCGAGGTAGGTTTCAGCTTTGGTAGTCAAACCTGGCCCCACGGCTGGACCGGAGAGGGTGCACCGCACGGCGCAGTGTTCTCGCGCTGATTCCTGCGCAACGATAATTCCGGCTGTGATTTCAGAACTGGCTTGGTGGTTAGGTCCGCTTTCCACCCCAAATTCAGACATCTGGTTCACGCCTGACACTGTAACCCCAATACCTCAGCGCCAGCGCTAAGTTTGCGCGTCCATCACAACCCGCTTTGACCCGCGCGCCATCGCATATATCCGGTCCGGCTTGCCTGCGGGCGAGCATGAGAAAACGATGCGTGACGCAGTGCATCTTGAAACGCCCACATGGGGCACGGAAGCGAGGGAGACATTCAGGCTCTCCTGGCCGCTGGTGCTCGCCAATATCCTGCAGATGGGCATCTACATGGTGGATGTCATCTTCATCGCACGTTTGGGTGAAGAGCCGCTTGCCGCATCGGGGCTTGTTGCCGGCCTGTTCGGGCTGATCGTCTGGTCGCTCTCTTCATTGTCCGGCGCGGTTGCCCCGCTGATTGCCGAAGCCATCGGCGCAAGGGGGCCATCGCTGCGGCCCGTCCGGAGAGCCACGCGCATGGCCTTGTGGGTCGCTGCAATCACCGGGATCCTGGGCATGGGGCTCGCTTCGCTGCTCGGTCCGGTGATGCGGGTGACCGGGCAAGCGCCAAGCATCATTGCCCTCGCGATCGAGTATAATTCGCTCGTCATCTTTTCGATGATACCGATGCTGCTGGCTTCGGTGCTGCGCAACTATGTCTCGGCGCTCGGCTGGCCGGTCTTTGCAACAGCGATCACCGCGCTGGGCATACCGATCAATGCCTTGGCCAATTACGCTTTCATCTTCGGCAACCTGGGCGCGCCGGAAATGGGCCTGGCAGGTGCCGCGGTGGCGACCATCATCACAACGCTGATCACGCTGGCCGCCTATGTCGCGGTGATCTTGGCTGTGCCAAAGCTTGCCCGCTACCACATCTTTTATCGCTTCTGGCGGCCTGACTGGCGGCGCTTCTGGCTGATCATCTGGATCGGCACGCCGATCGGCCTGACTGTGGCAGCGGAAGCCGGCGTGTTCAGCGCGGCGGCTTTCCTGATGGGGCGGATAGGCGCGGCAGAACTCGCCGGGCACATTGTTGCGCTGAATATCGCCGCATTGGCGTTCCAGGTTCCCTTTGGCGTAGGCCAGGCGGCCACCATCCGGGTCGGCTATGCCTATGGTGCGCAAAGCCAGCATGGCATCAAGCTGGCCGGCTGGGTCGCGTTGGCGATCGGCACCGGCTTCATGGCCTTCACCGCCATGGCGATGGTGCTTGTCCCTGAGTATCTGCTGATGATCTATGTGGATGTGAACGATCCGAAGAACGCGGCACTGATCGGCTTTGCCCTGCAATATCTGGTGCTCGCCGCAGCGTTTCAGCTGGTCGATGGCTTGCAGGCTGTCGCAGCAGGCGCATTGCGCGGGTTGCAGGACACGCGAGTGCCGATGTGGATCGCCATCTTCAGCTATTGGGTCCCGGGGTTCGGCCTTGCAGTTGCGCTGGGCTTCTTCGCCGGACTGGAAGGTGTGGGTGTGTGGATCGGGCTGGCGACAGGCCTCGCTTGCGCGGCATTCCTGCTTACGTGGCGCTGGCTCCTGCGCGAGCGGATCGGACTGGTCCGGCGCGGCCACAAGCAGGTCTGACAGAACAGAAATTTTCTGCGATTTTTTTGCGCTGGTCCCTGTTGACTCTCTCAGCAGCTATCCCCATTTGCGCCGCGCTGGCACTCTTGAGGTGAGAGTGCCAATCGAAACATTCAACCCAAGAAGAAAGGTCATCAATCATGGCATTTCGTCCGCTGCACGACCGCGTTCTGGTCCGTCGCATCGAAGCTGACCAGAAGACCGCTGGCGGCATCATTATCCCAGACAGCGCTCAGGAAAAGCCGAGCGAAGGTGAAGTTATCTCCGTTGGCGAAGGCGCCCGTGACGATAGCGGCAACCGCGTCGCGCTCGACGTCAAGGCTGGCGACCGCATCCTGTTCGGCAAGTGGTCAGGCACTGAAGTGAAGATCGACGGTGAAGACCTGCTGATCATGAAGGAAAGCGACATCATGGGGATCATCGGCTGATGATCCTGTGAGTCCCCGCACATGCGGGGACATCTGGCAATTCTGAACCAGGCTCCCGCCTCCGCGGGGGCGCAAAGAGAATTCGAAAGGTAAAGACAATGGCTGCCAAGGACGTAAAGTTCGGCCGTGATGCCCGCGAAGGCATCCTCAAGGGCGTAGACACGCTCGCAAACGCTGTGAAGGTTACGCTCGGGCCGAAGGGTCGCAATGTCGTGATCGACAAGAGCTTCGGCGCACCGCGCATCACCAAGGACGGCGTTACCGTCGCCAAGGAAATCGAACTGAAGGACAAGTTCGAGAACATGGGCGCTCAGATGCTGCGCGAAGTGGCATCGAAGACCAACGACCTCGCCGGTGACGGCACCACTACTGCTACGGTGCTGGGTCAGGCGATCGTGCGCGAAGGCATGAAATCGGTTGCCGCTGGCATGAACCCGATGGATCTGAAGCGCGGTATTGACCTCGCGGTTGAAAAGGTCGTCGAGAACCTCAAGGGCCGCTCGAAGGACGTCTCAGGCTCGAACGAAATCGCTCAGGTCGGCATCATCTCGGCCAATGGTGACAAGGAAGTCGGCGAGAAGATCGCAGAAGCGATGGAAAAGGTCGGCAAGGAAGGCGTGATCACTGTCGAGGAAGCCAAGGGCCTCGAGTTTGAACTCGATGTCGTTGAAGGCATGCAGTTCGACCGTGGTTACCTGAGCCCTTACTTCATCACCAACCCTGACAAGATGACGGTCGAGCTCGACAACCCCTACATCCTGATCCACGAAAAGAAGCTTTCGAACCTGCAGCCGATGCTGCCGATCCTTGAAGCTGTGGTGCAGGCCGGGCGTCCGCTGCTGATCATCGCAGAAGACATCGAAGGCGAAGCGCTGGCTACCCTGGTGGTCAACAAGCTGCGCGGCGGCCTGAAAGTGGCTGCGGTCAAGGCTCCGGGCTTCGGCGATCGCCGCAAGGCGATGCTGCAAGATATCTCGATCCTGACCAAGGGCGAGATGATCAGCGAAGATCTGGGCATCAAGCTGGAGAACGTCACTGTCGGCATGCTGGGCGAAGCCAAGCGCGTCACCATCGACAAGGACAACACCACGATCGTTGATGGCGCTGGCGCGGCTGACGACATCAAGGCACGGGTCGAACAGATCCGCGCTCAGATCGAAACCACCACCAGCGACTATGACAAGGAAAAGCTGCAAGAGCGCCTTGCGAAGCTGGCCGGCGGTGTGGCCGTGATCAAGGTTGGCGGCGCATCGGAAGTCGAAGTGAAGGAACGCAAGGACCGCGTCGACGACGCGCTCCACGCAACCCGCGCCGCGGTTGAAGAAGGCATCGTCCCTGGCGGCGGTACCGCGCTGCTTTACGCCACCAAGGCTCTTGAAGGGCTGAAGGGTGCCAATGACGACCAGACCCGCGGCATCGATATCGTGCGCCGGGCGATCGTTGCGCCAGTGCGCCAGATTGCCACGAATGCAGGCCATGACGGTGCAGTCGTATCCGGCAACCTCTTGCGTGAAGACAATGAAACGCAAGGCTTCAACGCGGCGACCGATACCTATGAAGACCTGGTCAAGGCCGGCGTCATCGACCCGACCAAGGTTGTTCGCGTCGCGCTGCAGGACGCAGCGTCGGTTGCTGGCCTTCTGATCACTACGGAAGCGGCAATTACGGACGCTCCGGAAGACAAGTCGTCGGCCCCTGCAATGCCTGATATGGGCGGCATGGGCGGCATGGGCGGCGGCATGGGCTTCTAAGCAAGTCGCACCCGAACGAAAAAGAAGCCCCGGGGGAGCGATCCTCCGGGGCTTTTTCTATGCTATGCAGCATCCCAATCGAGTCGCAAATCTACGCTGAAAAGGGAGCAGTCCGATGAAACTCGCGCACAATGCCCATATCGCACTCGTTGACGGGGAAAGCTTCAGCCTTTTCCGCAATCGCGGCAAGATCTTCGAACCGGAGCTGGAGCTTGTCGAGCAGCCACAGCTTGAGGCGACCAATTTCAGCGCAGGCGTTCGCCACCAGGATCACCTTGGCAAGATGCTAGGCCGCACGCAGCTGGACGAACTGGCCCATGGTGCGGCTGCTGCGGAATGGCTCAACGCCAAGGCAGCAGCCGGTGAGATCGAGGAGCTGCTGATCATTGCAGACCCCAAGACCTTGGGAGAGATGCGGCAGCATTATCATGTCGAACTCAAGAACCGGCTGGTCGGCGAGATCGACAAGACCTTGACCGGCCAGCCTGTCGAGAAAATCGAGAAGGCTATCGCAGCCGCTTGAACCATGATTCCGCAATGAAGAAGGGCCGGGAGAGAATTCCCGGCCCTTCGTGTTTTCGCTACGGGTCGATGGTCAGCCGCCCTTGCGGGATTTTTCGACCATCTCCAGCACTTCATCAGACCAGGTTACCTGCGTCTGGGTTTGCGGGTTGAAGACATCGCCCGGATATTGCGCAGCTTCCGCCGCGGCAATTTCCTCGGCAGTCAGGAATTCGCTTGGCTCAAGCGCGAATACATCAAGGCCGCGGGCGATCTCTGTCGCGTAAATGCGGCCCTTGTACCAATAGGCCGACCAATAGCCGCCGGTTACGATCTGGTCCTTGTCGACCGGGCCACGGTCAAAATAGGCGATTTCAAACGGGTTGGCCGCATCGGTAAAGTCGATCACGGAAATCCCGCCCTGATACCAGGCCTGGACAAAGATATCGCGGCCCGGAACAGGGATGATCGAGCCGTTATGCGCGACGCAGTTTTCCTTGTCGCTTTGCGGAGCAGGCAGCTTGTAATTGCTGCGGAACTCTAGCTTGCCATCGACAACTTCAAAAATCGCGTTGGCGCCCCAGTTCATCGGATCGCCCGCCTGGCAACGCGGACGGCCGCCGCCGCCCCATTCATCGGTGAACAGCACCTTGGTGCCGTCATTGTTGAAAGTGGCAGAGTGCCAATAGGCAAAGCCCTTGTCCGTCACATCGTCGATCCGCTCTGGCTTATAGGGATCCGAGATATCGAGGATGATCCCGTTGCCAGAGCATGCGCCCGCTGCGAGATTGAGCGAGGGGAACACAGTGATGTCATGGCACATATCGGTGCGATATGTTTCCTGCGTCCCTTCACCATGGTCGCCGCCGCGCCACAGGCCGGCGATCTGGCCATCCTTGGCAAAGACACGCGGACTATCAACGATCCGTGCTGACGAGGGATCCGCCAGCGGAATCTCGATCACGTCAATGCTGAACAGCGCCGTCTCGTCACCCGCTGTGCTGAAGCAGCCAGCCAGTTCCTCATCTTCGCGGACGTAAGACGTGCCCGAATTGTAGACGACAATGCGTTCGTCATTCGCATCCACCACCGAGTGGGTGTGCGAACCGCGACAGGTCTGGACCTGACCCACCTGGATCGGGTTGCGGATGTCGGTAATGTCAAAGACACGGACCCCACGGAAGCGCTGCTCGCTGACATCGCCTTGGACGCCTTCAAGCCCGCAATCGATCCGCCCGCGACTGTCCTCCACGCTCATCACCAGGATATTGCCGACAATCGACACGTCGCCTTGCCCGCCAGGGCAGACCGTCGAACTGATCAGTTGCGGCACACCGTCCTCTCCAAGCTTGTAAGCATTGAAGCCGTGGTAATTGCCGGTCACCATCATATCGCCTGAAAAGGCAATATCGGTATTGGCGAATGACAAGGGTGACGCACGGCGGCTGAATTGTGGTTCGGCTTCTTCTTCCTCACCGGCCTCACCAGCCTCGCCAGCTTCGCCTTCCTGGCCTTCTTCATCCTTCTTATCGATGCGCGGTTGCAGACCAGCCGGGTTCTCAGGGTCGAAGAAGCCGGCGGGTTTCGGCATGGCGACTACATGCCGCAGATTGCTGATCGCTTCGCCAGCATCACGGAATCCCGCGGCAAGCGTTGCGCGCGGATCATCCGAAAGGCCAGCGAGAAGGATATTCATCCGCTCGATTTCCGTCTTCTGGTCACCAGCCACATCATTGGTGAATTCGAACATGACCGGCTCGTATGCGGCACCCGACTGGCTATGCAGATCGTCAACCATGTCGACGGCACCGGCGTGGTGGCGGATCATGAGCTGCAGGAACATCCGGTCAAACGCAGTGCCGTTCGAGGCCGCCAGCGCTGCCATCTGTTCCGGCGTTGCCATGCCCATCATCGCGTGATGATGCGCATGATCGCCGTGACCTGTCATTTGCATTGCCGCTGGCTCGCCGCGATCGGCAAGCCAGGTCGTCATGAACTCCATCTCGTCTTTCTGGCTCGCATCGATCCGGCCAGCCAAGGCAACGATATCCTCGTTATTGGTGCGCCCTTCGACCAGCGCCGCCATATCCACCGCTTGCTGGTGATGGACGATCATACCTTGCATGAAATCGACATCAGCCGGTGTGTGCGTTGCGCCCGCAAGCTTGCTGGCTTGCTCGACTGAAAGCATCTGGTTGGCCTCGCCCGGTGCGCCGGGCTTAACGATTGGCACCTCTTGCGCCAGCGCGGCTGTTGTACAGCCTGCCAGAAGAATTGCAGCCGTACTGCGCAGGCCATGCACTGCACGGCCGTAAATCGATGAATTCATGAATTGCACCCCAGTTATGTTTGTATGTCCAGTCCCATGCTGCCCAGGCAGCAAATGTCGGCCAGGCCAGACAGACCCCGCCATGATCTAGATAAACCAGCACCATTTCCGCGTCTGCGCAAGACTAGGCGTATAGCTAACATCATTCTGCCAACGACATGGCTGAGACAGCGCTCAGCAATATTCGGAGGGATTCTGTCGCTTTCACGGAACTTTTCGTCGCCGATCTCCAATTCCGGTCTTGCTGAGAGGAATCTGCGCCTGTTAATCCCCTGACAACGCGAAACAGGGTAAGGTCGCCAGATGATCAAGACGCTCCGCTCCATAACAGTTGCTTTCGCCGCTTCGGCAACGCTGCTTGCGGGAGCCGCGCAAGCGCAATCGAACGAGCTCGAAGCAGATTTCGATAGTGCCTTCGGAACCGAGCTTCGCGCGCCGCAAACCTTTGAAGCGGTTTATGAAACATCGTTTGAGCGGCGCATTGCCCAGCTTGCCGACGGCAGCCGCGGACGCATCGGCGTAGCAGCGGTTGATTTGAGCACTGGTGACGAAATCGGGATCCTCGAAGACCAGCTCTTCCCGATGGCTTCGACCAGCAAGATCGCGGTTGCCGCAACCTTCCTTGAGCTGGTTGAGCAAGGCAAATACTCGCTCACAAGCGAATTTCCGCTGCTGCTGCCCGTCAGGTCGGCAAAATTCTCGTCTGTCGCTGCGCCGGTGCGCGAAGGCGAATATATGCCCGCGCACCAGCTGATCGAAATCATGATCTCGCGCTCGAGCAACCCGGCAACCGATGCTTTGCTCAATGTGGTTGGCGGGCCTGGCAAGGTCAATGAATGGATGCGCCGTCAGGGCATTCGCGAATTCAGCATCGATCGCGATATCGCTACGCTGGTGCGTGACGATGGCGAGTTCGATCCGGCCCAGCATATCGACAAGCGCGATGCGGCAACCCCGCGTGCGATGCTGGAGCTCTTGAAAGGCCTTTACCAGGGCAAGTTCCTGAGCGCGGAAAGCCGCCGTGTGCTGCTGGATGCGATGGCCAAGACGCGTACGGGCAAGCGCCGGATACCCGCCTTGATGCCGGACTATGTCGAAGTCAGCCACAAGACCGGATCGCTCAACAATACTTCAAGCGATATCGGTATTATCGAAGGGCCTGACGGGCGCGCCATTGCCGTGGCCATTTATGTGACCGGTCAGGGATCGCGCAGTGCACGCGAAGATCGGATCGCCAGCATCGCGCGCGCGCTTTACGATGGGTTTGCAGAGAAGGCTGGAACACGCAATCCGCGTGTCTGGACCAACGCAGAGCGGACCGGCGGATAGCCCAAACGAAAAGGGCAGCGCCTTGCGGCACTGCCCTTCGCAAATCGAAAATCGATTTAGCTGGTGAGATTACTCAGCAGCTTCTTCTGCGTCAGCAGCAGCTTCTTCAACTGCGCCTTCAACAGCTTCAGCAGCGTCAGCAGCAGCTTCAGCAGTTGCGTCTGCAGCTTCACCAGCAGCTTCTTCAACTGCTTCTGCGTTTGCTTCAGCGTCTGCAGCCATTGCGTCTGCAGTTTCACCAGCTTCGTCAGCGGTTTCCGAGCAAGCAGCCAGGCCAAGAGCCGAAGTAGCGATTGCAGCGGCAAGAACGATCTTACGCATAATTTCAAATCCTTAATCAGCGAGTGATTCTGTGCGTGTCCGAATGTGACTCCACACACAAAGCAGGCTGCTAGGCCGGCTTCGGATCGCCTAAATAATGGCCGCTTTGTGGCAGCGCAAGCGAATTTGGCGATTCCGGCCACTTTTTCGCCTCATTTCGTCCTGCTGGCAAACCGCCTCGTCCGGGCTTGAACAAGCTGCGCAAACCCGTGTCAAAGCGGCTTACCAGCGGTGTTGTGCGCTGCTAGCAAGCACATATGGCAGACCAGCAGCATCTCTATCTCGTCGACGGTTCCTCCTATATTTTCAGGGCCTATCACCGTCTGCCGCCGTTGACCGATCCCGAAGGCACGCCGGTTGGCGCAGTCTATGGCTACACCACCATGTTGTGGAAACTGGCCGAGGATCTCGACAAGGCTGTAGGGCCAACGCATCTGGCGGTGATCCTTGACGCGTCTGGCAAGTCATTTCGCAACGAGATTTATCCTGAGTACAAGGCCAATCGTCCGCCGCCGCCGGAAGATCTGGTGCCGCAATTTCCGCTGATTCGCGATGCGACTCGCGCATTCAGCCTGCCCTGTATCGAGGAAGAGGGCCTGGAAGCGGACGATCTGATCGCGACCTATGCGCGCGCGGCGCAGGATCTGGGATGGGATGTTACGATCGTCTCGTCTGACAAGGATCTGATGCAGCTCGTCGGCGAGAGGAACGGTGCGCGCATCGACATGCTCGACACCATGAAGAGCCAGCGGATCTATATCGAAGAGGTCGAAGAGAAGTTCGGCGTCAAGCCGGAGCTGGTGGGAGATGTTCTCGCGCTGATGGGGGACAGCGTCGATAATGTGCCAGGCATCTACGGGATCGGGCCGAAGACCGCGAGCAAGCTGATCGCCGAGCATGGTTCACTGACTGCAGCGCTTGATGCCGCAGCCGAGATGAAGAAATCGAAGCTGAAAGAGCGGCTGCTGGAACATCGCGAAGACGCGGAGCTGAGCCGGATTCTCGTCGAGCTCAGGCAGGATTGCGAACTTCCCGAACCGCTCGACAGTTTCAAGCTGGACGGGGTTCCGCACAAACCGCTCGCCGCTTTCCTGGAGAAGCACGGGTTTACATCGCTGCTCAGGCGGCTCGGCAATGGCGCAGGCAGCCCGTCGCGCGCGACCGATCTGAATCCACCCAAGCAAGAGACCGCGTCGAACCACAGTGAAGCCGAAGGCGACCGCCAGCCCCTGCCTGAGATGCCCGGTGTGGATCGCGGCAGCTACGAGACTGTCCAGACATTGGACCGGCTCACGCATTGGATCGAGCACGCAACCACGGCGCGGCTGGTCGCGGTCGACACGGAAACTTCCTCGCTTGATGCCATGCAGGCAGATCTTGTGGGCGTGAGCCTGGCGCTGGGCCCGAACGATGCCTGTTACATCCCGCTGGCCCATGGCGGCTCTGACATGTTTGCGGAGAAACCCGAACAGGTCGATCGCGACACGGCCATTGCCGCGCTGAAGCCGCTGCTGGAAAGCGATGCAGTGCTCAAGATCGGGCAGAACATCAAATATGATATCAACGTGCTGGCGCGCTACGGCATCAATGTCGCGCCGGTCGATGATACGATGATCATCAGCTTCACGCTTGATGCCGGACGTAGCGAGGTTGGCGTAGGCGGACACGGGATGGACGAGCTATCCGAGCGCCATCTGGGCCACACGCCGCTGAGCTTCAAGGAAGTGTGCGGAACCGGCAAGAAACAGATCCCGTTTGGTGAAGTGCCGCTCGACAAGGCAACCGAATATGCCGCTGAAGATGCCGATGTGACCTGGCGGCTGCACGCGCATCTCAAGCCGCGCCTGGCGGAAGAAGGCGGCACGCGCATATACGAACGCGTCGATCGACCGCTCATCCCGGTTGTGGCGCAGATGGAGCGTCACGGGATCAAGGTTGACCGGGCGCGCCTTTCCAAGCTCTCAGAGGAGTTCGCCCATGAAACGGGCCGGCTGGAAGGCGAAATCCACGAGCTTGCTGGCGAAGAATTCACTGTCGGCAGCCCCAAGCAGCTGGGCGATATCCTGTTCGACAAGCTTGGCTACAAAGGCGGGAAGAAAGGCAAGAGCGGGCATTATTCAACCGATCACAGCGTGTTGGAACGGCTGGCCGCTGAAGGCGCGGATATCGCGAAGAAAGTGCTTGAGTGGCGCCAGCTGGCAAAGCTCAAGTCGACCTATACCGACGCACTGCAGGAAGCGATCAATCCCGACACCGGGCGCGTTCACACCAGCTATTCGCTGGTTGGAGCGCAGACCGGGCGGCTCTCTTCGACTGACCCCAATTTGCAGAATATCCCGGTGCGCACTGCCATCGGCAGGCAAATTCGCGAGGCCTTTGTGCCAGAGGCCGGCAATGTCCTGCTCGCAGCCGACTATTCGCAGATCGAGCTCAGGCTCGCTGCGCATATGGCAGACGTGCCGACGCTGAAAGAAGCTTTCGCGAACGGTGAAGACATTCACGCACGCACTGCAACCGAGATGTTCGGCGAAGTAACTCGCGATACCCGCGCCCGGGCCAAAACGATCAATTTCGCGATCCTTTACGGCATTTCGCGCTGGGGGCTTGCCGGGCGGCTGGAAGTCGAGCCCGACGAAGCGCAGGCCATGATCGACACCTATTTCCAGCGTTTTCCCGGCATCCAGCGCTATATCCACGAAACGCTCGAGACTGTGCGCCAGCGCGGCTATTCCGAAACACTGTTCGGGCGCAAGACCTGGTTCCCGCGGATCAATTCCAAGAATCAGGCCGAGCGGCAAGGCAGCGAACGCGCCGCGATCAATGCGCCGATCCAGGGCACCAGCGCTGATATCATCAAGCGCGCGATGGCGCGGATGATGCCTGCGCTGGAAGAGGCGGGGCTCGGGCACGTGCGCATGCTGCTGCAAGTGCATGACGAACTGGTGTTCGAATTGCCGGAAAGCGATGTCGAAGCTGCCTCACCCATCATCGAGCGAGTGATGGCAGAAGCTGCCGGGCCATCTGTAAAGCTCGACGTCCCGCTGGGTATCGATATCGGCACCGGGATGAGCTGGGATGCAGCGCACTGATAGTGCGAACAGCTCCGCGCATGTTGCATTACCCCGCAGCAATCCATAGGTGACTGGTGATGTTTGACGATCTGAATCCGGCCGCATGGAACATCGACTGGAATGTCCTGGCCTATGACGCTGCAATGTCTGCGCTTGTCGTCGCGGTTGCAGTTCTGATCGCCTATCTGGTTTACCGCGTCATTTTCCACCTCGTCAGCCGCGTTGCGCATGTCTCGGACAGCAATGTCGATGACGAAATCGTCGAGCGCATCCGCCAGCCGATCAAATGGTCTTTCATTGCGATCGCAGTCACGCTTGCCGCGCAGTATGATGCTTCGCTGGGCTTGTTGTGGGAACCGTTCGCACAATTTCTGCGCCCTGCCCTGCTGGGCTGGATCGCCTACAACACCGTAAAAGGCTTTACTGCGGCACTGGAAGCCCGGATCGAGATCAGCGATGATCCGGTTTCACTGCGCAGCAAGCGCACGCGGATTGCTGTGCTCTCCCGCGTGCTGACCTTCGGCATCATCGTGATCACAATCGGGTTGATGCTGTTCACTATCCCCTCTGTGCGCACGATCGGGACGACGATGCTCGCTTCAGCCGGCTTGGCTGCGCTGGCGATCGGTGCGGCGGCGCAACCCGCGCTCAAATCCCTGATCGCGGGCTTGCAGATCGCCATTACCGAGCCATTGCGGATTGGCGACCTTGTGAAGGTCGATGGTGACGCAGGCCGGGTCGAAGAGATCCGCATGAGCTTTATCACCGTTCGCACTTGGGACGAGCGCGTGATTATCGTGCCCACTTCGCGGTTCCTTGATGCCAGCTTCGAAAACTGGTCGCGCGAGAATGAAATGCTGTCCGGCCCGGTTATGCTGCATCTTGATCCGATCACCGATGTCGCACCGATCCGCGCCGAGTTCGAGCGCTATGTCCAGGCGCACGAATTGTTCGATGGCCGCAACATGGCGCTGTTGATGACAGAGGCTTACCCGGAAAGCGTCGAACTGCGGATGTCCGTCAGCGCGCAAACGATTGGCGAGCTGTGGCAGCTGCGCTGCGACTTGCGCGAGCATATGCTCAAATGGATCCGCGAGAACCAGCCGGATGCGCTGATCCGCCACCGGCTGGAAGTGCCAAACGGACACCCCAAGGCGGGCGAGCCCTAAAGCGAGCTAATCATGCTTTGCTGACCGCGTGGATTCGAGCATGCCTTCATGCACGAAGCCGATCTGCTGAACTTCATGGGCGCGCTTTTTCAACTCGCCGCTCATCTTGCGATATTCGGCTTCCATCCTCGGCGTAACCGTTGCGCGCGAATCCTTCAGTGCTTCGGTAAAGTCGAACGCTGACACTTCGTTCACGTCGCGGCCGACGCGCCGCAGCGCGTTGAGACCTGCGCGGCGAACGACATCTTCCAGATCGGCGCCGGTGAACCTCTCCGTTTCCTTGGCGATCCTCGCAAGGTCAACGTCGTTTGCCAGCGGCATGCCCTTGGTATGAATTTCCAGAATGTGGGTGCGGCCCGGTTCATCCGGGGTGCCGACATAGACCAGTTCATCAAAGCGTCCCGGCCGCAGCAGAGCCGGATCGACCAGACCGGGGCGATTGGTGGCGCCGACGACAACGATCGACTGCATTTCCTCCAATCCGTCCATCTCTGCCAGGATAGTGTTCACCACGCGGCCTGTTACCTGGGGTTCGCCCTGGCCAGATCCGCGCGCAGGCACCAGGCTGTCAATCTCGTCAATAAAGATCACGCATGGCGCAACTGCGCGCGCGCGCTTGAACATGCGCGCGATCTGTTGCTCGCTTTCGCCATACCATTTGCTGAGCAGGTCAGAGCTTTTCATCGAGATGAAATTGGCTTCCGATTCCTTCGCCACGGCCTTGGCCAGCAAAGTCTTGCCAGTTCCCGGGGGGCCATAGAGCAGGAAGCCTTTCGCCGGACGAATGCCCAGCCGGTCAAAAGCCTCCGGATTCTTGAGCGGCAGCTCAATGCCTTCTTTCAGCTTGTCGATCGCATCGCCGACACCGCCGATATCGTCCCAGCTGACGCGCGGCATTTGCACCATGACTTCGCGCATCGCGCTAGGCTGGACGCGCTTCAGAGCGGATACGAAATCCTGCTTGTTGACGCACAGTTCTTCCAGCACTTCAGGCGGGATTGTGCGCTCGTCCAGATCAAGCTTGGGCATGATCCGGCGCACCGCATCGATCGCCGCTTCGCGTGTGAGCGCGGCGAGATCTGCGCCAACGAAACCATGCGTCGTGCGCGCAAGTTCGCCAAGATCGACCTTGTCCTCCAGCGGCATGCCGCGGGTATGAATGGCCAGGATTTCACGCCGACCGCGTTCATCGGGAACGCCGATCACAATTTCGCGGTCAAACCGCCCCGGGCGGCGCAGAGCTTCGTCGATCGCGTCGGGCCGATTGGTTGCAGCGATCACAACCAGATTGGCGCGCACTTCCAGCCCGTCCATCAGCGTGAGCAGCTGAGCAACGAGCCGTTTTTCCGCTTCGCCGCCGACGCGGTCACGCTTGGGTGCGATCGAATCTATCTCGTCGATGAAGATGATTGCCGGCGAGGATTTGCTGGCATTCTCGAACACTTCGCGCAGTGCCTTCTCACTGTCGCCATAGCCCGAGCCCATGATTTCAGGCCCGTTGATGGTGAAGAAGTTGGCGTCGCTTTCATTCGCCACAGCTTGCGCAAGGCGGGTCTTGCCGGTCCCCGGCGGGCCATGCAGCAGCACACCCTTGGGCGGATCGACCCCCAGCCGGGTGAACAGTTCGGGATAGCGCAGCGGCAATTCCACCATTTCGCGCAAGGCCTGGATGGTCTCGCCCATTCCGCCAACGTCATCGTAATTCACCACAGCGCGGGCATCGCGCGGTTCCTCGAACTCGGCGCGCAGCTCAACCTCTGTATTCTCGTCGATATGGACGATGCCCTTGGGCGTGGTCGACACCACGGAAAGGCGGATTTGCGTGAGTGCATAGGCCGGCGCGCGAAGCATCTGCCGCAGGTCAGACGGCATATTCTGAACCGGTTGCTGCCCGGTTGTCGCGACCAGATCGCCTGCAAGCAGTGGGCGGCGGAAGAAGTTGCGTTTCAGTGCCTGACCCGGCCCCTGCAAGCGCATTTCGCGTTGGGCAGGAGCAAACACCACGCGCGTGGCGGGGCGCGATTGGGCAAGCTTGATCGTCACATGCTCGCCAGAACCCGATTCAGCATTCCCGCGCTGCAATCCGTCGAGCCGCACAACATCGAGCGCTTCATCTTCTTCATAAGCAGCCATGGCGACGGCCGGAGTGCTGCGCTTGCCGGTAATCTCGACGATATCGCCTTCAGTAATGCCCAGCTCCTGAAAGGCGGAACGTGGCATGCGGGCGATACCTTGGCCCGATTCCTCCTGACGCGCGGCCGCGACTTGCAAGCGAACAGACTTCGCTTCCTTCTTGGACTTTTTTGCGGGCGCATCAGCATCGGCCATGGGGCAGTTTCTCCTGTCAACACAGAGTCGTTGCGGGAAACTGTAAGCTAGGGAGCCTGAACACTGACTGCAATGTGCAGTTCGATGTCAGCTCGCTGAACCGAAGCGGAAAAGAAAAAGGCCCGACCAAATGGCCGGGCCTGAAAAGTCTTTGGGAGAGGATGCCTAAAAGGCACGCTTTTAATGCTGCAATGCGGCAAATTGTGCAAGTGCGAAAAGATCATTCTTTGTTGCATGCCGTGCAACAAAGGCGCGCTAACTATCTCGCCGGTTTCCGAAATTTCATCACAAAGCGGTCGGTCTTTCCTCGCACCGCATCATCAAAGACGCTGACAGATATGTCGTCATCATTGCGCCGCAGCACATCTGATTGTTCGACCAGTTCGAACCCTGCCTGTGTCATCACCTGCAGAACGGTTTCCGGGGCGATGCGGTGCAACCGCTCGGTCACGTCTCGCGGATCGCCGCCCGGCCCCATGTGATCGACGATGATCACAAGCCCGCCTGGCTTCAATGCTGCAAACCAGTTCGCAAGCAAAGCTTGTTCGTCGATCGGTTCGAACTGGAAACGTTCCGATTCCCAGTAGATGTCATGGAATGTCAGATGCGTGAAAATCGTGTCGACACTGTCTGGCGGCAGAACCATCGCGCGATTTGCAGTGGCGATCGGGCGAATGTTGGAATGCGATGCCACGCGGGCCTGCCAGACTTCCGGGCTGTGAAACGGAGCGGGATTGAGCGCGTAGACAGCGCCTTTCTTGCCCACCAATTTGGCGATCAGGGCGGTGTAATAGCCACCCCCGGCCATGAAGTCGGCCACGGTTTCGCCTTCCTGGATGTCGGCAAACCGCAAGATCTCAACCGGCATTCTTCCCGCGTCAAGCGCACGATCGGCTTCCGGTCGCTCGCCAGAGGCGACGGCATCTTCGACATTGTCAGCAAGCACAGGGCCCGTGTTGATCAGCGCCAGGCCGGCCAGCGCGACAGTCAGTTTTCTCATCAAAAGTCCCCTCAGATTCAGATCGCATTTCCTAACTCCAACAGGAAGGATCGCATTGCAACGCTGCCCCGACCAATCGCATCGACTGATCGACCGGCGGGAAACAGCTTTCCAGCCGGAGCAACCCACGCAGCGGATGACAGCCTTGCAGCAAGCCGCTATGCGCCTTGAGCAGAAACAGGCCTTCAATCTCTCCTGAGGAGCTTATGCAGAAGCTTTATCCCGATGCCGCAGCCGCACTCGACGGTCTGCTCCAAGATGACATGCTGATTGCCAGCGGCGGCTTCGGCCTTTGCGGCATTCCCGAGCGCTTGCTCGATGCGATCCGCGACAGCGGCGTAAAGGGCCTGACCTTTGCCAGCAACAACGCCGGGATCGACAATGAAGGGATCGGCAAGCTGCTGCGCACCAAGCAGGTGCGGAAGATGATCAGCTCCTACGTCGGCGAGAACAAGGAGTTCGAGCGGCAATTCCTGTCTGGCGAGCTGGAAGTCGAATTCTGTCCGCAAGGCACACTGGCAGAGCGGATGCGCGCAGGTGGCGCAGGCATTCCCGGATTTTACACCAAAACCGGCGTCGGCACGCAGGTGGCCGAAGGCAAGGAGCACAAGGATTTCGACGGCGAGACCTACATCCTTGAGCGCGGCATCTTCGCCGATCTCTCCATCGTGAAGGCATGGAAGGCTGACGAAACCGGGAACCTGATGTTCCGCAAGACCGCGCGCAATTTCAACCAGCCTGCTGCAACCTGCGGCAAGGTCTGCGTGGCCGAAGTCGAGGAAGTCGTGCCGGTTGGCGCGCTCGATCCCGACTGCATCCATCTGCCCGGTGTGTTCGTGAACCGCATGATCGTGGGCGCACCTTACGACAAGAAGATAGAATTCCGCACCGTCCGCGAAAGGGCAACGGCATGAAGAAGCTCGCTATCGCATGCGCATTGGCGGCGCTAGTTCCTGCCCCGCTGCTTGCACATCACCACGAAGGAACCGAACAGATGCAGTCTGAGGAAGCAGCTGTCCAGCAAGCCATTGACACAGTCTATGCGATGATTTCAGGCCCGGTTGGCGCACCACGTGATTGGGACGGCATGCGCGCGGTGATGACTGAGGATGCTCGGCTCACGCCGATCGGAGCAGACGGCCATCGCTCGCACGATGTCGATGGCTATATCGAACGCTCGGAACAATTCCTGGTCGAACAGGGCTTTTTCGAGATCGAAACCGGCAACCGGATCGAGATATTCGGCAACCTGGCGCAAGTCTGGTCCGCCTATGAAGGCCGCACCGGCAGCGCCGATGGCCCGGTTTTCGTGACCGGCATCAACAGCTTCCAGCTGGTCAAGACCGATGACGGTTGGAAGGTTTTCTCGATCCTTTGGCAGGCCGCCAATGACGAACTTCCGGTGCCGGCGGATCTTGGTGCGAAAGCTGAAACGGAGTCCAACTGATGAGCGCTGAAGTGAAAGGCTGGGACCGCAACCAGATGGCCGCGCGCGCCGCGCAAGAGCTGGAAGACGGGTACTACGTAAACCTTGGCATCGGCATCCCCACGCTGGTAGCCAACCACATCCCCGACGGGATGCATGTGACGCTGCAAAGCGAAAATGGCATGCTGGGCATCGGCCCGTTTCCCTATGATGACGAGGTTGATCCCGATCTCATCAATGCAGGCAAACAGACGATTAGCGAGCTGCCGCACAGCGCCTATTTCGACAGCGCGACCAGCTTTGCCATGATCCGTGGCGGGCATATCGACCTGACCGTTCTGGGTGCGATGGAAGTCGCGGAAAACGGCGACATCGCCAACTGGATGATCCCGGGCAAGATGATCAAGGGCATGGGCGGTGCGATGGATCTGGTCGCAGGCGTCAAGAAGATCATCGTGGTGATGGATCACGCGGCCAAGGATGGCAGCGCCAAGTTCATTCCCGAATGCACATTGCCGCTGACCGGCACCAATGTGGTGGACATGATCATCACCAATCTGGGCGTGTTTCATCGCAAGGATCATGACAGCCCGTTCCGCCTGATCGAGCTTGCACCGGGCGTGACCGAGGAAGATGTAGCCGCGCAGACCACCGCGACTTACGAGGTCGCGCTGAGCGATTGAACGCATGTGGCTTGATCAGCCCCGCAATCCCAATTCGCCGCTCGCTGGCCTCAAGGCGCTTGAGCTCGCGCGGGTTTTGGCTGGCCCCTATGCCGGGCAAATTCTGGCTGATCTGGGCGCGGATGTTATCAAGGTCGAAAGCCCGGAAGGCGACGGCACGCGGCTGTGGGGGCCGCCGTGGGTAGAGCGCGCCCGGCCGGACGGCACGATCCAGCGCGAGGCGGCCTATTATCACGCCTGCAATCGCGGAAAGCGCTCAATCGTGGCGGATTTCCGCAATGATGATGACCTTGCACGGGTCCGCCAGCTCGCCGCCGGTGCGGATGTCATCATCGAGAATTTCAAGTCCGGCTCGCTCGACAAGTTCGGGCTGGATTATGCGAATCTGGCCAGCGACAAACCCCGCCTTGTCTATTGTTCGATCACCGGATTTGGCCATGACGGACCGCGCGCGCACGAAGCGGGTTATGACTTTATTGCCCAGGGGATGAGCGGCTTCATGTCACTGACGGGCGAGCCTGACAGCGCTCCGGTGAAGATGGGCATTTCGATCTCTGACCTCTCGACCGGGGTCTGGGCTGCCAATGCAATCCAGGCCGCCTTGCTGATGCGCGAGCGGACGGGCAAGGGACAACAGATCGACATGTCGCTGCTTGATTGCTCGGTGGCGTTGCTTTCCAATCAGGCGACCTATTACCTCACGACAGGCAAGAACCCACCGCGAATGGGCAATGCGCATGCGCAGGTGGCGCCCTATGGCGTGTTTCCAGTGACTGACGGGCATGTGATCCTGGCCCCCGCCAATGACCGGTTGTTCGCCAAGCTGATGAATTTGCTCAAGCGCGAGGAACTGATCAGCGATGAGCGCTTTGTGACAAACGCGTCACGCGTGCAGAATGCTGCAGAGCTCGACTCCGAAATCGCCAAGGCAACCGCCGGCTGGGCAAAGGATACGCTCATCGAAGCCTGCCATGCGGCCGGTGTGCCGGCAGGTCCGATCAACAATCTCGACGAGGTTTTCGCTGACCCGCAAGTGATTGCGCGTGCAATGCGGGTGGATCTGGGCGGCATGCCCGGCGTGCGCAGCCCGTTCAGCTTCTCGGATGCAGAGCTGGCGCTGGACCGGCCTTCGCCTTTGCTGGGCGAGGATGGCTAGCGCCAAGCTCCAACTAGGCCAACGCCGCTTTCAGATCGTCAACCAGGTCAGTGCGTTCCCAAGGAAACAGATCGCCTTCAGGTGTGCGCCCGAAGTGGCCATAGGCCGCGCTCTGGCGATAGATCGGCTTGTTGAGGCCCAGATGCGTGCGGATCGCACGCGGAGTCAGCCCGCCCAGCTTGCCGATCGAATGGATCGCGTCTTCCAGCCTGTCATCGTCAACCGTACCGGTGCCATGCGTGTCGACATAGAGCGAGAGCGGCTCTGACACGCCAATCGCATAGGCGATCTGGATCGTGCAGCGCTTGGCAAGCCCGGCTGCGACAACATTCTTCGCCAGATAACGAGTGATATAGGCTGCCGAACGGTCAACCTTGGTCGGGTCTTTCCCGCTGAACGCGCCGCCGCCATGCGGCGCCGCTCCGCCATAGGTGTCGACGATGATCTTGCGACCTGTCAGGCCCGCATCGCCATCCGGCCCGCCGATAACAAAGCTGCCGGTGGGATTGATGTGCCACTTCGTCGCGTCCGAAAGGAAACCGTCTGGCAGGATGTCAGCCACAACGCCCTTCACATAGGCTTTGAGCTCGGCTTCCTTTTCGCCCTTGTCATAGCCTTCGGCGTGCTGCGTGCTGACCACAACAGCGGTGCAAGCGACCGGCTTGCCGTCCTTGTAACGCAGCGTGACCTGGCTCTTGGCATCGGGCTCTAGAAAAGGTGCCGCGCCTGAATGGCGGTCTGCCGCCATCCGCGCGAGGATCTTGTGACTGTAATCGATCGTCGCCGGCATCAGGTCCGGCGTTTCATCGCAGGCAAAGCCGAACATGATGCCCTGGTCGCCTGCGCCTTCATCCTTGTTCGAGCCTTCCGCGCCGGCATCCACGCCTTGCGCGATATGGGCCGACTGGCCGTGCAAGTGGTTTTCGAAGGTCAGCGTCTTCCAGTGAAATCCGTCTTGCTCATAGCCGATATCGCGCACTGTGCTGCGGACAGCCTGCTCGATCTCTTCCTTCGCGCCCGGGGCCCAGCCGCCATTGACCGCCCAATCCTCATTATTCTCGTCATACATCGGCGCGCAGCGGATCTCGCCGGACAGGATCACGCGCTGGGTTGTCGTCATGGTTTCGCAGGCGACGCGCGCTTCGGGATCCTTGGCCAGCATCAGATCGACAATCGCGTCAGAAATCTGGTCTGAAACCTTGTCAGGATGGCCTTCGGAAACGCTTTCGGACGTGAAGAGAAAATCGCTACGCATGATGCCTCGATATAAAGAGTTCTTTATGTGTTGCAGATGCTCCTAAACGCGCTGCCTGCGCATGGCAACAAAAGAAGCGATCAGCAGGAGGAAAGCCCAGCTTAGCGCAAGCGCATTGCCCAGCCGCGCAAACAGTGTGGCCGGCTTGGCTGACGGAATGGTTCCATCGATACGGCCAGCGATACCGCTCGCGATATGGTCGCGAACCACGCCATTGGCATCGATCACTGCGCTGATCCCGGTGGTGGTTGAACGCAGCACCGGCAGCCCTTCTTCGATCGCACGCATCCGCGCCTGCGAAAGATGCTGCGGCGGGCCCCAGCGGCCAAACCATCCATCGTTTGAGGGATTGAAGATGAAGTGCGGGCGATTGGCCCGGTCAACAACCTGGCCAGAGAACACAATTTCGTAGCAAACCTGGATTCCGGCGCGCCCGAACCGGCCCAGTTCCAGCGTTTGCGGCCCCGGCCCCGGTTGATAGTCGATTGACCCCGCAACCAGCCGCGACAGGCCCAGCGGTTCCAGGATCGGCCGCATCGGCAGATATTCGCCATAAGGCACTAGATGCGCCTTCGAATATTCTGCAAACAGCTCGCCTTCGCCATTCATGGCGCTAACCGAATTGCGCGCGCTCACTGCGCGAAGCCGACCCGTTTGCTCGGCGAAGTTCAGATGGACGAGGCCTGCGAGCAGGACCGAGCGTTCACCCACGAGGCTAGCGATCCGCTTACGTGCAAAGCCCGGATCTGCGCCTGCCGTGCGTGCAAGATAGTATCGCCGGGGATAGCCATCCTCCAGATAATCGGGGATCGCCGCTTCAGGCCAAAGCACCAGCCGCGCCTCGTCATTGCCCGGCGCAGTCAGCTGCGCGGTGCGAATGAATTGCGCTTCAAACTTGCTTGCATCTTCGCGCTCTTCCTGCGGGATCAGCGGCTGGATCAGCGCAAAGGGAACTTCACCAGAGCCGTCTTCGCCAGTGATGGGAACATGCATCGCGCCTGCAAGAATTGCGGCAAGCCCTGCCAACCCGATCCACTGCGTGCGACCGGCAAGCAAGGCGATCAATCCGGCAATCACGATTACCAGCCCTGAAAGCGCGTATGTGCCAAGCCACGGCAGCAACGCTGCAATTCCCGGGTTTTCGAACCCGCCCAGCAGCATCAGGCCAAGCGGCGGCCAGGGATAGCCGGTGAAGACCCAGCTGCGCAGCCATTCGGTCACGATCCATGCGCCTGCAAGGGCGAGAACGAAGCTTGCCAAGCTGCCATTGCGCGCAATCAGGTGCGCAGCCAAGGCAGCCAACGCAGGATAAACCGCCAGGTAAAGGCACAGCAGCGGCACTGCCAGC
The DNA here is from genome assembly GCA_030148605.1 of Erythrobacter sp. Lineage (GTDB taxonomy): Bacteria > Pseudomonadota > Alphaproteobacteria > Sphingomonadales > Sphingomonadaceae > Erythrobacter. The sequence goes on along the minus strand of JASBTD010000053.1, from coordinate 125,507 downwards.
CAGCCAAGGAACTGCGGCATTTCAGACTGGTAAGTGAAAGCAGTCGCGATCCAGTTATTGGCGACTGTCAGATGCGCAAAGCCGAACAGCCACCCGATGACGGTGGCGCTTTTCCAGCTTTGCGCGCGCCACAGCAATGCGATCAGCCCAGCCATGCAAGCGAGCCCGACTGGCCAAATTCCTAGCGGCGCTAAGCCCGTAGATGAAATTGCGCCAAGCAGCAGCGCGAACAGGCGCGGACGCGCCAGAAGGTAATGCCACAACCGGATGACCTGCTCAGTCATAGTCCGGATGCCGCCCCTTTCGCTTGTCTGAAATCAGCGCGACTTATTCAGCCGCTTCAGCGCTTTCGCCGCTGTCTTCGCTCACTGTGCGACGGCGGCGGCGTGGCTTCGGAGCTTCATCACCATCATCCTGAGCTGCGATTGACGGTGGCAGGACCGCGGCATCGATTTCACCGGCTGAGCCATTCGCATCTTCACGCGGCTTGCGGCGTGAACGGCGCGGCTTCTGGTCTTCATCGTCGCTATCCGACTGGTCGGCAGATTCACCTTCGCTGCCACGCTTGCCTTCTTTCGGACCATCATCGCGGCGATTGTCGCGACCACCGCGCGGCTTGCGCGAGCGGCGGCGATCATCGCCGTCATCATCGTCATCCTCATCGTCGTCTGATTGGCCGCGCTCGTCCTGACGCTTTGCCTTGGCTTCGTCCTGACGGGCCTTGTTGTCTGCGATCACACGGAAATAGTGGTCTGCGAATTGCAGATAATATTCCATCTGTACGCGGTCACCATTGTGCTGCGCGTCCTGTGCCAGCTTCTTGTACTTGTCGAGCAGCTGCGGCGCATTGCCACGTGCCCTGCTGTCAATCCGGTTAGCGCTGTTGCCACCGCCCTGACTGCGATTGTTGCCGCGACCGCGGCGACGATTACTGCGATTGTTGTTCAAGGAAATCCATCCTCTTTGGAGGCCCCCACGCGCTCAAACGCTGGCGGCGGGTCATCTCACCCCTTTACTTGCGCTCTGTCCATGGGACGGAGCAGTCCTATCCACATGATCCCGCAGGCGTATTCGCGCTGCTCAAACCTTTGAAAATGTGGAGCTTAGCCCGCCGGTTTGCGCGCTGGCGAACCGGGAACTGATTCGGAGGTAGCCTGCCCGATCGTCTTTGCCAAGTGTTTATCTCAGAACCAGCGCGCGGTCACGCCCGGCCAGATCCTGTCGCACGGCAACGGAAAAACCCTCTGCTTCAGCAATTTGCGAGACGGATGAGGCTTGTGATGCGCCTATTTCCAGCACCGCTGCCCCTGAATCTGTCAACAGCTGGCGCAGTTGCGGGATGATCACGCGATAGTCGTCAAGCCCCTCTTCACCCGCAAATAGCGCGCTGGCGGGTTCAAAATCGCGCACATCGGGGTCAAGCTGCGCCGTGGTTTCGACATAGGGCGGGTTGGCAATCACCAGATCGAACTGGCCCAGTTCGCCCGCCCAACCAGCTTCGTGCCAGTCGCGATGGAGGATATGCGCACGTTCAGCCAATCCCAGCCGTGCGGCGTTGGCTGCCGCGACTGCCAGCGCGCCCAATGACGCATCGATGCCAACGCCCTGCAGCCCCTCGCGCTCTGCCAGTAACGTGAGCAGCAATGCCCCCGAACCGGTGCCCAAATCGAGCACGCGGCCTACCGACGGGGCGACCTCAAGCGCCACCTCCACCACACATTCGCTATCCCCACGCGGGATCAGCACATCGGGCGTGACGATGAAGCTGCGCCCGAAGAACTCGGCCTCGCCAAGGATATAGGCAACCGGCTCGCGAGCAGCACGCCGATCTATCAGCGCACCAAAGCCCGCAGGCACCGGATCGCCGGTATGCCTCAGCAGCATGTCTGACCGGCTCACGCCCAACGCATGCGCCATCAGCAGCTCGGCATCGAGCCGCGCGGTATCGCTGGTCTGGGAAAGGCGCCCGGTTGCGCTGCGAATGGCTTCAGCGACGGTCATCAATGCACCAATGGCTTGCGCTCCTGCGAAAGCAGGAGTCCAGAGAGGATAACGGAAGGCTTCTCCGCATAGGGTTCCTGCTTTCGCAGGAACGCACTTGAGCTGACATCACTCACTCATCGCCGCCAGCCGCTTGGCCTCGTCCTCTGCGATCAGCGCATCGACCAGCTCGCCCAGGCCCGGCCCGGCGAGCACTTCATCAAGCTTGTGCAGCGTCAGCCCGATCCGGTGATCGGTCACGCGGCCTTGCGGGAAGTTGTAAGTGCGGATGCGCTCGGAACGGTCGCCTGAACCGACCATCGCCTTGCGCGCTGCCGCCTCTTCGCCTTGCGCTTCATCGCGCATCGTTTCGTAAAGCCGCGCGCGCAGCACCTGCATCGCCTTGACGCGGTTCTTCTGCTGGCTGCGCTCGTCCTGGCACGTCACGACGAGCCCACTGGGCAAGTGCGTGATCCGCACCGCGCTGTCCGTGGTGTTGACGTGCTGGCCGCCCGCACCGCTGGCGCGATAGGTATCGATCTTCAGATCGTTCGCATCGATCTGGACGTCAACTTCATCGGGCTCTGGCAGCACCGCCACAGTCGCGGCCGAAGTGTGGATGCGCCCGCCGCTTTCCGTTTCGGGCACGCGCTGCACGCGGTGCACCCCGCTTTCGAATTTGAGCTTCGCGAACACGCCCTGGCCGGTCACATTGGCGACGATCTCCTTGAAGCCGCCCACTTCGCTGGCGTTCATGCTGACCGGTTCGACCTTCCAGCCCTGTTCCGCTGCAAAGCGCTCATACATGCGATAGAGATCGCCTGCGAACAGCGCCGCTTCATCGCCGCCCGTGCCGGCGCGGATTTCCAGCATGGCGGGCTTGCTGTCAGCGCTGTCCTTGGGCAGCATGGCGATAGCAAGCTTGCGTTCGGCCTCGGGCAGCTTCTCGCGGATTTCCGCCAGTTCTTCTTCCGCCATGGCCTTCATTTCGGGATCGCCGAGCATGTCCTCCAGCCCCGCAATCTCCTCGCGCATGGCCTTCACTTCGGCAGCGGTCTTGGCGACGGGTTCCAGCTCGGCATAGTCGCGGCTCGCCTGCACGAAAGCTTCGCCTTCGAGCGTTCCGCTCGCCATGCGCGCTTCAAGCTCGGCGAAGCGATGCGCGATCTGGTCAAGACGTTCGGCGGGTATTTGCATGTTGGTGTTCTCTTATCGTCATTCCCGCGCAGGCGGGAATCCATTCTGCCATTTGATCACGCAAAGGCGCAAAGGCGCGAAGTATGCATTGCAATCCAAGCTTCTTCGCGGCTTAGCGCCTTGGCGTGAAAAGATACTGGACCTCCGGCCAAGGCCAGAATGACCATTAAGATGGATCAAGAGAGCTTCCAGCGATCTTCAAGTAGCTGCAGAGCCTCCTCCTCCCGAACAATTGTCGGGTCAGTCGAAAGCCAAGACTGCGTTTTTTGACCTTCTCTGACGTCGAACGAAATCAAAATCGCCGGTTCGGATTTTCTCGCTTTATCATATCGCTTCCGGGGACTTCCGGTAATGAAAGCTTCAGCGACAAAACCAGCTTGGCGAAAGACTGACACCATTTCCGCCGCATCTGTCTCGCGTTCGACATTCTCAGCAGCAATTGCGATCTCCAGTCGATCAGGAGGCAAGGAGTCCCCCACCAGCATCGCCAGTCGCTCGATCCCGGCAGCCCAGCCCACCGCAGGCGTGGGCGCGCCGCCAAGGCTTTCCATCAACCCGTCATAGCGCCCGCCGCCGAGGATGGTGCTTTGCGAACCGAGGCGCGAGGCGGCTTCGCTGCCTTCGTCAGGGATGAATTCGAAAGCGGTGTGGCGGTAATAGTCGAGCCCGCGCACCAGGCTTTCGGCGCGGGTCCACTTGACCCCCGCCGCATCGAGGCCGCTCGTCACAGCTTCAAAGAACGCCTTCGCATCGTCGGACAGGAAAGCGTCGATCTTCGGCGCATCGGCGACAAAAGCCTGATCGCGGCGATCCTTTGAATCGAGAATACGCAGCGGGTTCTTCTCCAGCCGTTCCTGCGAATCCTCGCTAAGCTCGCCTTTCACAGCGCGGAAATGCTCGACCAGCGCCGCACGCCAGGCATCGCGACTATCCGCATCGCCCAGCGTGTTCAAATGCAGCGTCACGCCAGTGATCCCCAGCTCGCGGATGATCTGGTCTGCCATGGCGAGCAGCTCGACATCGGCCTGCGGTTCCGCCGCCCCGATGATCTCTGCGTCGATCTGGTGGAACTGGCGATAGCGCCCCTTCTGCGGGCGCTCGTAACGGAACAGCGGCCCATGCGTCGCAACCTTCAGCGGCGCGTGCTGTTGCCAGCCATTGGTCAGAAATGCGCGCGCGATCCCGGCGGTGAATTCCGGGCGCAGCGTGAGCGAATCCCCGCCGCGATCCTCGAACGAATACATTTCCTTGGAGACCACGTCGGTGGTTTCGCCAATGGCGCGGCTGAACACTTCGGTCTTTTCGAACACAGGCATTTCGACCCGGCGGAAGCGATAAAGCCTGCGTACGCGCTCGAAGGTTTCGACCACAAAGGCGAATGCTTCGGCCTCAGCGCCGAAAATATCCTGTGTGCCGCGAATGGCCTGCGGAGTGTTCTTGCTCATGACGCTCGCGATTAGGGACAAGCTGGGGCTTTCGCAATGCCGCTTGTCCCGCTAAGGGGCGCGGATTGTTTTTCCAGCCTCACGGCTGGGGCGGTGCCAGCCCGCTCCCCCTCCCAACCACTCGATAGGCTACCCCGCCACAGTATCGGGTGGTTGGGAGGGGGAGCGGGCCGGAGCCGAGCGCAGGGCTCGGCGGCAGCCGAGACCGAATAGACGCAAAGAGAACGCAATGCGCATCGACAAAATCCCCGCTGGCGCCAATCCGCCTGAAGACCTCAACGTCATCATCGAAGTTCCGACCGGCGGCGAACCGGTGAAGTACGAATTCGATAAAGAGTCAGGCGCGCTGTTCGTTGACCGTATATTGCATACCCCGATGCGCTATCCGGCGAACTATGGCTTTATCCCGCATACATTGTCGCCCGATGGCGATCCGCTGGATGCGCTGGTGATCGCGCGCAGCCCCTTCATCCCGGGCTGTGTCGTGCGCTCGCGCCCGATTGGCGTGCTTAACCTTGAAGACGAGCATGGCGGAGATGAAAAGCTGATCTGCGTGCCGGTCGACACGACTTTCCCCTATTATTCGGATGTCGGCGAGACGAAGGACCTGCCTTCGATCATCTTCCAGCAGATCGAGCATTTCTTCACCCATTACAAGGATTTGGAAGCAGAGAAGTGGGTGCGCGTCGGCAATTGGGGCGATGCGAGGGAAGCACGCCAGGTCGTGGTTGAAGCGATCGAACGTTACAAGGCGCAGTAGCTATTCGACTGGCCGCTTGGGATCGAGCAGGTCCTTTGCCTGTCCACTATCAGCGCGCCTTTCCTGCTCCACCATTTGCGCGATTTCGCTTTCCGGCCGCACATCCTGATCCACATCCACCGGGGGTGCCGCCGCGGCTGGTGTTTTCTCTTCCGTAACAGAGGCTGTGCGCCCGATTGGCAGCGCTTCGCTGCGTGCGTCAACACGCAAGCGATAGATCGGCTCAGGCAAGGCAAAGCCAGCGCTTTCAAGGGCTTCCTTCACCCCTGCGATCGCAAGGCTGCGCGATTTATACCAATCGGCCTGGTCCTGATTGATCCAACCTAGGAAGCGGATCGCAACATTTGAATCGCCCACGTCTTCGATCCGCGCCTGCGGCTCAGGCTCTGCCAGAACGAATGGCAGGTGCGAGAGAGCGTCGATCCCGGTCTGCATCGCGGTGCGCGGATCATCATCTGCATCCACGCCCAGCACGAAGTCGAACCTGCGCTGCGGATTGCGCGTGTAATTGAGGATCACAGCCTTGAAAACCTGGGCATTGGGGATGCGCAGGTGATTGCCATCAAGCGTCATCAATATCGTGGCGCGGCTGGTCAGCCGGATAACGCGCCCTTCGTACTGGTCGATCAGCACCCAGTCATTGGCCCGGAACGGCTGGCGAATGCTGAGCATCAGAGAAGCGACGTAGTTCTCGATCGTGTCGCGCATGGCAAAGCCCAGCGCGATCCCGATCACGCCGGCGCCGCCCAGCACAGCGCCCATCAATGCGCCCGCGCCCAGCATGTCCAAGCCGATCACGACCCCGCCGATCACGAAGACAAAGCGGATTGCGCTGCGGATCAATTCTGACAGGAAAAGGTTGGGCGCAATCCGGGTCCACAGCCAGGTGAAGCTGGCAATCACATAACCCAGTGCGCCGACCAGCAGCGCAGTGAGCAAAGCCACCAGAGTCAGCGGAAGCGCTTGCAGGAAGCTTTCGAACAGGTCGCCGGTCTGGCCCAGGATCGAGAGGTTTTCTTCTACCGAAAGATCGCGTTCGAGCCGGTTCTCGACTGTGACCACTCCGGAAACGCGCGTGGCGATATTTGCGGCGCGCTCGATTGCCGCAGGATCGCGGACCGTTCCCGAAAGCGTGACAACCCCTTCGCTCACAGCAATGTTCACATCTGCGAAGGCTGGCAATTCTGCGAAGATTCCTTCGATACGCTCGGCAATGCGGTCGTCCTCGCCAGCGTCGCGGGTTGCCTCGATAATCTGTTCGGTGACTTCGGGAGAAGGTGTCGGCGAACTCAGAGAGGGCACGATCGCTGAAACCGGCGCGCCGGCCAGCGCGGCGATTGCCGCGAATAGCGCGAGTAAAATCTTGGCGTTACGCATCATGCATCATTTCCCCGCGCTCATCACGGCCGAGGATGACTGCGCAAGCCGGAAGCTGCAAGGCCTAGAGGATCAGCGCAATGCCCTTGAACAGCATCGTCAGCACGAATGGCAGGCCCAAAGCCAAGATCCAGAGCCCGGCAAGGTCACGCTTGAACGCGCTTTCATAAGCCATATCGGCGGCTTGCTCGTCACTAAGGTCGCGCCAGCGCTTTTCAAACCAGCGACAAGCGGGAATGATGGCGGCAACCAGCACAACCAGTGCAAACAGCGCCATCAGCTTCAGGCCGGTTTCCTTCATCGCACCCATGGTCGCGAAGATCTGCAAGCCAGTGTAAACCAAGAGCGCGTAAGCGACATGGTCGCTCATCTTCTTGCGCCAATCATGTGCGTATGTCTTTGCGCCCGATGAAGCCGCCTCGTCGTGCGAGTACGTGTCGTTCATGGAGGTTCTCCCCAAAGTTCCTCTTCCGACTCGCGAATATCACAGACTGTGGGCTTTAGTGCAAGGGCGCTAACCACGTGCGTAACTCAGCAAAATCAATGCGCATGCATAAATCTTGCCAAATTGGTTGCGATGGGGGTTTTCTGGCCTATTTCGACTGCTAGAAGAGCAGCGATGGATACAACCGCAACATTGACCGAGGCTGGCCACACAGACGAACCTGCCGGAGCTCTCCCCAACGGAGGGCTCGAAGTGATTTCGATCGCCAAGAGCTATGACAAGCGGGCTGTTCTGACTGACATTTCCTTGCACGTCGAAAAAGGTGAAGTGCTTGGCCTGCTCGGCCCGAACGGGGCAGGTAAAACGACCTGCTTCTATTCGATCATGGGTCTGGTGCGGCCGGATTCGGGGCGCATCCTGATGGATGGCGAAGATGTTACCAACTTGCCGATGTATCGCCGCGCGATCTTGGGCCTTGGCTATTTGCCGCAGGAAACCAGCATCTTTCGCGGCATGACGGTAGAGCAGAATATCAATTGCGTGCTGGAAATGGTCGAGCCTGACGCAGAGACACGCAGTGCCGAGTTGGAACGGCTGCTGGATGAATTCGGCCTGACCCGCTTGCGCGAAAGCCCGGCCATGGCGCTGTCCGGCGGCGAACGCCGTCGCTGCGAGATTGCCCGCGCGCTCGCGGCCAAACCGTCGATCATGTTGCTCGACGAACCCTTTGCCGGGATCGACCCGCTTTCGATCAGCGATATTCGCGACCTGGTGAAGGATTTGAAAGAACGCGGCATCGGCGTGCTGATCACTGACCACAATGTGCGCGAAACACTCGACATCGTGGATCGCGCCTGCATCATCTATGGCGGGCAAGTGCTCTTCGCCGGTTCTCCGCAAGACCTCGTAGCGGACGAGAATGTGCGCAGGCTTTATCTGGGTGAGGGCTTTACGCTCTAGGGATCGTTCAGATGGCGCTCGGACCAAGACTGGACCTCCGCCAATCGCAGTCATTGGTGATGACGCCGCAGCTGCAGCAGGCGATCAAGCTGCTGGCGCTATCCAATCTCGAGATCGAGGCTTTCATCGGCGACGCGCTGGAAGCGAACCCGCTGCTAAAGGCAGGTGAGGTATCGCGCGATGCGGACTCGCCCGGTGATACAGATGACACACCGCGTGAAGACTTCACATCAGACGTGCTGATGGCGCAGGGACAAGGCGAAGCCGAAGCGCCGCTGGACCTCGATCCGGCTGCGCTCGATCGCGACTATGACAATGGCGGCGGCGATTGGGGCGCCACCCATTCGCTTGGCGGTGCAGATGGCGAGCTATCCAGTATCGAAGAACGCAGCTCAGCCGAGCTTAGCCTGACCGATCATCTGAATGAGCAAGTGGGCGCTGCCTGCAGCGGCCCGCAAGAAGAGTTCATCGCGCGCCACATCATCGGCTTGCTCGACGATGCAGGCTACCTTGCATTCGAAACGCGCGAGATCGCCGGTGACCTGGGCGTTACTATCGCCGATGTCGAAGCGGCGCTTTCGGCAGTCCAGAGCCTGGACCCAAGCGGCATTGGCGCACGTTCGCTAAGCGAATGCCTGGCCATCCAGGCGCGCGAAGCGGATCGCTATGATCCCTGCATGGAACGGTTGATCGCCAATCTCGATCTGGTCGCGCGCGGCGAGCTGGCGCGGATCAAGCGCATGTGCGGAGTCGATGATGAAGACTTCGCGGACATGCTGGCAGAACTGCGCAGCTATGATCCCAAGCCCGGCCTCGCCTATGGCAGTTCGAACGCGCAGGCAGTGGTGCCAGACATACTGATCACGACTTCAGGTGAAGGTGGCTGGGACATCAAGCTCAACGAAGACACGCTGCCTCGATTGATCGTCAACCGCAGCTATCTGGTCGAACTGGACAACGGCCGTGCGGACAAGGCGACGCAGAAATGGCTCAATGAAAAGCTCGCTGATGCCAATTGGCTGATCAAGGCATTGGACCAGCGGCAGAAGACCATTCTCAAGACTGCGGCGGAAATCGTGAAACTGCAGGACGGTTTCTTCCGCCGCGGCGTTTCCGAGCTGCGCCCTTTGACCTTGCGCGAAGTGGCAGACGCGATCGACATGCATGAAAGCACTGTCAGCCGGGTGACCAGCAACAAGTTCCTGCATTGCGACCGCGGCACGTTCGAACTCAAGTACTTCTTCACCAGCGGGGTCGGCTCCAGCGACGGCGAAGGCGCATCGTCTGAAGCTGTGAAGGCGCGCATCAAGGCGCTGACCGACGCAGAGGACCCCAAGAAGATCCTGTCTGATGACACTCTGGTAACAATGCTTAAGGCGGAAGGCTTCGATCTGGCCCGCAGAACGGTCGCGAAATACCGCGAAGCGATGGGCATCGGTTCGTCGGTCCAGCGCCGCAGGCAGAAGAAATTGGCGGGGCTCTGAAGCGCCATTTTCCGGTCGTTAGAAAGTCACAAGGCGAATTTTTGGCCAGCTAACCCCCTGTGACTCAAAAGACTCAGTGTTTGCCCGAAGTCGCTCTGAAGCCCGCTTTACGGTAAATTAACCTTTTTCGTTGAGACCTCGTGTGGTTAATTCATGGCAACCACTCTTTCCGATTGGTTACCGCAAGCTTTGGGGCAAAGGGGGAACCACCCATGCGCGTGCTATTGATTGAGGACGAACCGACAACAGCAAAGGCTATCGAGCTGATGCTGACCACTGAAGGGTTCAATGTTTACTCGACTGACCTGGGCGAGGAAGGCCTGGATCTGGGCAAGCTGTATGATTACGACATCATCCTGCTCGACCTGAACCTGCCTGACATGCATGGCTATGACGTGCTGAAGAAACTGCGCGTCGCCAAGGTGCAGACACCGGTGTTGATCCTTTCCGGCATCGCTGAGATGGACAGCAAGATCCGCAGCTTCGGCTTTGGCGCTGACGATTATGTGACCAAGCCATTTCACCGTGAAGAGCTGGTCGCTCGCATCCACGCCGTGGTGCGCCGTTCGAAGGGCCACAGCCAATCGATCATCCGTACCGGCAAGCTGGCGGTGAACCTTGATGCCAAGACTGTTGAAGTCGATGGTGCGCGTGTCCACCTGACCGGTAAGGAATATGCGATGCTCGAGCTGCTTTCGCTGCGCAAGGGCACTACGCTGACCAAGGAAATGTTCCTCAACCACCTCTATGGCGGGATGGACGAACCGGAACTGAAGATCATTGACGTGTTCATCTGCAAGCTGCGCAAGAAGCTCAGCCATGCATGCGGCGGTGACAATTACATCGAGACCGTATGGGGCCGCGGCTATGTGCTGCGCGATCCGGACGAACAGGCCGAAGCCGCCTAAGTCTTCCGAAACGGACGGAAATCCAACGGCCCGCTTCTCATCTGGGAGGCGGGCCGTTTGCTGTCCTGCGGCTTAGCCAGCGAGCGAGCGCTTGAAGTCACTGCCGCTCGGTTCCTGGAAAATCTGCAAGTCAAACTCAGGCAATATCGCCAGCAGGTGATCAAAGATATCTGCCTGGATCCGCTCGTATTCGCCCCAATTGGTTGTTGCAGTGAAGCAATAGACTTCGATCGGCAGCCCTTCGGGCCCCGGCGGCAACTGGCGCACCAGCAAGGTGAAATTGTCGTCGATTTCCTGGTGGCTCTTCAAATAGCCGATAATGTAAGCCCGCAGCGTACCGATATTGGTAATCCGCCGCGCATTGACCGCGTCTTCACCGGCAAGCTCGCTTTCGTTCCAGGCCGCGATTTCTTCCTTCTTGGCTGCAAGATAATCGCGCAGCACGCGAAACCGCTTGAGACTGGCGACCTCATCATCGCTCAGGAAGCGGATCGAATTCTGGTCAAGGGTGAGCGCGCGCTTGATCCGGCGTCCGCCCGCCTCGCTCATCCCGCGCCAATTGCGATAGGCATCGGACACCAGCCGGTGGGTTGGAATAGTGGTAATCGTCTTGTCGAAATTCTGCACCTTCACAGTGTGCAGCGAGATATCGATCACATCGCCATCGGCGTTCATGGCGGGCATTTCGATCCAGTCCCCTACCCTCAGCATGTCATTGCTGGTGAGCTGGACTGAAGCGACCAGCGACAGGATCGTGTCCTTGAAGACCAGCAACAGGACTGCGGTGATCGCGCCGAGCCCTGACAGCAGCAGCAGCGGCGACTGGTCTATCAAAACAGAGATCGTGATGATCGCCGCGCCGCACAGCACAAGGATCTTCACGACCTGGACAAAGCCCTTGATCGGGCGGTTTTTCGACCGCGGCAATCGCTCGTAAAGCTCGTTTGCGTAGGCAAGCGCGCGCACGATCGCCATTGCGACTGAAATGACGATCAGCGCCTGCGCGACATTGGTAACGAGCGTGTAGACTTCGTCGAGCAGGTTGGGGACCAGCCTGATCCCGCGCGACACGATCAGCAGTGGCGCAACCGTTGCCAGCCAGGCAGCCGCATTGTCGATCGTTTTCGTCTGGCGATCGAGATAGGGCTCGGCAATGCGCAGAATCACATTCTTCAGGATGTAATTCACTGCCAGCGCGAATGCGGCCAGCGCCACAAGGCCGACGGCGGATTGCGCCCAGGGCGCAAGCCCGGCGAAGTAGGTTGTCAAAGCTTCCATGTGGCGCGCGATATAGGCACTTGCCTGTGTGCCTCAACCCCTGTGCCCGAGCGTGACGACTGGACAATTGGCGAAAGCTTCGCCAATCGGCTGCGCCATGTCAGCATTCAAGGAAGGCGATCCGACTACCCTCAACCGGCTTTATGGCAGGAGCCAGGGTAAGCCCTTGCGTGCACGCCAGCAAGCACTGGTCGACAATTTGCTGCCGCAGATCGCTGTGCCTGCCGAAGGGCCGGTGACGAGCGAGATATTGTTCGGCCATGATCGCCCGCTGCATTTCGAGATCGGTTTCGGCGGCGGCGAGCATCTCGCCTATCGTGCAGACTTGCTGCCCGACCACGGCTTTATCGGCGCAGAGCCTTTCGTGAACGGGGTGGCGCAGGCGCTGGCGCATGTTCAAGAGCAAAAGCTTGCCAATGTGCGGTTGCATCTGGGCGACGCGCTGGATGTGCTCCAGCGCATACCGGATGGCGCGCTGACCATGCTCTATCTGCTGCATCCCGATCCGTGGCCCAAGAACAAGCACGCCAAGCGGCGGATGATGAATGACGGGCCGGTGAAACTGTTCGCAGACAAGCTGAAGCCCGGCGGTGAATTCCGTTTTGGCACCGATCACCCGGTCTATCTACGCCATGCTTTGATGGTGATGCAGCGCCACACGGACAGTTTCGAATGGCAAGTCAATGGCCGCGAAAGCTGGGAAAACCGCCCGTCGGGCTGGTGCGAAACACGTTACGAACACAAGGCCCGCACCGTATATGGCCACGAGGTGTGGTATTTCCGATATCGCCGCAAGGGCAAAGGCTAGCTGCCCGTTTCGAACGTAAAATCGACCATGATTTCGCTGGAGATCTCTTCCAGCGCCTGCTGCGCATCTTCTGGCGATACTGAATCTGGCAGAGTGACGAGAACCTGCGCGCGGAACAGGTGCTCCCCGCCCCAGGCTCCGGTCTCTTCACCGCTTGAAAGCCGTTCGATATTGGCACCCAGGTCAGCAAGGATGGTCGTGACTTGTCTGATGATGCCCGGCCGGTCCTGCCCGATCAGCTCGAACAGCAAGTGCGGGCGTTCGCCTTCAGGCGCACTGCCCGCCGGATTGATCACGACATTCAATCCTGCCGCATCGATGGCCTGGACCTGGTTGACCAGCTTGGCGACGTTTCCAGCCTCCAGCTCGACGAGGACAGACCCGACATAGAGCCCACCCAACCGGCTCAAATGACCTTCCTTCCAGTTTCCGCCAGCTGCCAGCACGGCTTCTGACAGCGCAGAGGTCAGGCCGGGGCGGTCGCTGCCGGTAACGGATAGGACCACACGTTCGATGTCGCTCATCGGCTCAGTCCACTACCCCGGCAGCGGCGAGCACTGCCAGCGTCAATACATCGGGCGCGATCGCAGTCATCGGCGCAATCTGCACCGGCTTCTGCATCCCCACCAGCATCGGTCCGATGGTGGACGCACCCGCCAGCTCGCGCAGCAGCTTGGCGGAGAGATTTGCCGACTGCAGGCCCGGCATGATCAGCACATTGGCCGGTGCCGACAAGCGGCTGAACGGATAAAGTTCCATCACCTTGGGGTTGAGCGCGGCATCGGGCGCCATCTCGCCTTCATATTCGAAGCCGGGATCATCGGCATCCAGGATCGAGACCGCCCCGCGAATACTGTCCAGCCATTTGCCCGAGGGGTTGCCGAAGGTCGAATAGCTCAGGAATGCGACGCGCGGCTCATGCCCCAGCCGGCGGGCAACCGCCGCCGTCTCCTTGGCAATATGCGCAAGGCTTTCTGCATCCGGACGCTCGTTGATCGTCGTGTCAGCCAGGAACACGGTGTAGTTCTTGCCGATCATCAGATGGATGCCGAAAGGAAGCTCGCCCGGCTTGGGATCGAGCACCAGATTCACTTCGCGCGCGGTCTGGGCAAAAGGCCGGGTCAGGCCGCTGATCATGGCATCTCCGTGGCCCAGCGCCACCAGCAGCGCCGCAAACACATTGCGTTCCTGATTGACCATGCGGCCAACATCGCGCTCGGTATATCCGCGCCGCTTCAGCCGGTCATAGAGATACTCGTTCATCGCCGGCACGAATTCAGACGTTTTCGAGTTCTGGATTTCAAAGCTGTCCGGGTCATCCACCGCCAGTTCGACCAGCTTTTCGCGCACTTTCTCCGTCCGGCCAACCAGCACCGGCGTGCCATAGCCAAAGTCGCGGAACTGGATCGCTGCCCGCAGCACCACGTCTTCCTCTGCTTCTGCAAACACCACCCGCTTGGGGTTGGCCTTGGCGGTCTCGTAAACCTGAGTGAGCACCGAAGTTGTGGGATTGAGGCGCGCCTTGAGCGAATGCCGGTAAGCGTCGAAATCCTCGATCGGCGCGAGGGCCACGCCTGAATCCATTGCCGCCTTTGCCACTGCCGATGAAACGACTTCCATCAAACGCGGGTCGAAAGGTGCAGGGATGATGTAATCTTCGCCGAACTGGTGCGTCACGCCATAGGCCGCAGCAACTTCTTCAGGCACTGTCTCGCGCGCCAGCTCTGCAATCGCATGAGCCGCGGCAATCTTCATCTCTTCATTGATTGTGGTCGCCTGCACGTCGAGCGCGCCGCGGAAAATGAAGGGAAAGCCGAGCACATTGTTGACCTGATTGGGAAAGTCAGAGCGCCCCGTCGCGATAATCGCATCGGGCCGCACAGCCTTGGCCTCATCCGGCATGATCTCCGGCGTGGGATTCGCCATGGCAAAGATGATCGGCCTGTCCGCCATCTTCTCGACCCATTCAGGCTTGAGCGCTCCCGCGGCTGAGAGGCCGAGGAAAATATCCGCGCCTTTTAGCGCTTCTTCCAGGCTGCGCGCTTCGGTTTCCACCGCATGCGCGCTCTTCCATTGGTCAACATTGTCGCGGCCCGGATAGATTGGCCCTGCCCGGTCGCACACGATCACATTTTCGTGCCGGATGCCCAGCGACTTGGCGAGCGAGGTGCAGGCCAGCGCTGACGCCCCGGCCCCGTTCACAACCATCTTCACATCTTTGAGATCGCGCCCGGTCAGATGGCAGGCGTTGATCAGCCCGGCCGCAGAAATGATCGCAGTGCCGTGCTGGTCATCATGCATGATCGGAATGTTCATCCGTTCGCGCAGCGCCTGCTCGATGATGAAGCATTCAGGGGCCGCGATATCTTCCAGATTGATGCCGCCAAAGCTTGGCTCCATCAGCGCGACCGCTTCGATGAACTTCTCCGGATCTTCCGTGGCAAGCTCGATATCGATCGAGTCGACATCGGCAAAGCGCTTGAACAGCACCGCCTTGCCTTCCATCACCGGCTTCGAAGCGAGCGCACCCAGATTGCCCAGACCAAGGATCGCCGTGCCATTGGAAATCACCGCCACCAGGTTGGAACGCGCAGTGTATTTCGCCGCCAGCCGCGGATCTTCTGCAATCGCTTCCACAGGCGCTGCAACGCCGGGTGAATAGGCCAGGCTCAAGTCGCGCTGAGTCGCCATCGGCTTCGAAGCGATGATCTCGATCTTACCGGGGCGAATGGTCTCGTGGTAGAACAGCGCTTCGCGCGTCGTAAAACTGCGTTTTTCTTTATCGGCCAAAGCCAACCTCCGTATCTGAGGCGACCTCTAAACGAGCCCGCGCGCGAGTGATAGGGGGAAAGCTGCCTATGGCATGTATCGAATCGGAAGCTTGCGCGTTAGTCCATGGCTATGGCCGCAACCCAAACCGCCAGCAAACCCACTCCGATGATGGAGCAATATCTTGCGCTCAAGCGCGAGTCCGGCGGGTCGCTGCTGTTCTATCGTATGGGCGATTTCTTCGAGCTGTTTTTCGATGATGCTCGCGAAGCTGCGGGCATTCTCGACATCGCGCTAACCAGTCGCGGCGAACATGGTGGTGAGCCTGTGCCGATGTGCGGCGTGCCAGTGCACTCGGCGGAGGGCTACCTCGCACGCCTTATCAAGGCGGGTTGCCGGGTGGCAATCGCGGAACAGGTCGAAACACCTGAAGAAGCCAAGGCGCGCGCCAAGCAGGAAGGCCGCCCGGTCAGCAAGGCATTGGTAAAGCGTGACATTGTGCGCTTCGTGACAGCCGGCACGTTGACCGAAGAGGCGCTGCTTGAACCGCGGCGCGCCAATCTGCTGGTTGCGCTGGCCGAAGTGCGCGGGACCATCGGCATTGCCAGCGTGGATATTTCAACCGGCGAAATGGTGCTGGAGGAATGCGAACCCACAGGCCTCGACGCGGCGCTGGCGCGGCTCAGCGCGAAAGAATGCATTGTCCCTGAAGGCTGGGAATTGGGCCCGGAGGATATTGTCGAACGCGCCAAGTCCGAATTTTCCAGCGAGGCTGGTGCAAAGGCGCTTCAGCGCGTGCATGGCGTCGCGACGCTTGATGCATTCGGCGACTTTTCGCGCGCGATGCTGAGCGCGGCAAACGGGCTCGTCTCCTATCTCGAGCACACCGGTCGTGGCACGCTGCCGCTGCTGCTGCCACCGCGCATTCATGCTGCGAAGAGCACGATGGCGATGGATGAAGCCACGCGATCCAGCCTTGAAATCCTGAGCACGCAAAGCGGGCATCGCGAAGGCAGCCTGATCGCAGTGATTGACCGCTGTGTAACGGGGGCTGGCGCGCGATTGCTGGCAGAAGACCTAAGCGCTCCGCTGCTTGATCAGAAGCGGATCGAACAGCGTCTGTCGCTGGTGCAATGGTTGCACAATGACCCGTTGTCGCGCTCTGACTTGCGCGAGCGGATGCGAAATGTGCCTGATTTGGGCCGGGCATTGGGCCGCATTGTCGCTGGCCGTGGTACGCCGCGAGACCTGGGCCAGATTCGTTCGGGGCTAAGCGATGCGCAAAGCATCCAGATGTTCCTTGGCAGGTTGCCGGACAGGCCGCAGCTGCTGGAAGATTTGCTGCCTTCGCTAAGCGGCCATGGCGCGCTGACTGATCTTTTGTCGCGCGCTCTGGTGGCATCGCCGCCGACTGAACGGAGCAATGGCGGCTTTATCGCCGAAGGTTATGACGCCGCGCTTGACGAATTGCGGGCAATATCGGGCAATGCGCGCCGCGCCATTGCAGCGATGGAAGCGCGCTATCGCAGTGAAACCGGCATCAACTCGCTCAAGATCAAGCACAATGGCGTGCTTGGCTATTTCATCGAAGTCCCCGCCAAGCATGCCGACGCGCTCATGGCACCCGACAGCGGCTTCACTCATCGCCAGACCATGGCGGGCGCCGTGCGCTTCAATTCGGTATCGCTGCACGAGGAAGCGAACCGGATCGCGGAGGCAGGCGGACGGGCGCTGGCCGCAGAAGAGGCGCATTTCGAAGAACTGGTCAGCGAAGTCATCTCCGCGCGCGAAAAGATTGCCGCGACCGCTGCCGCGCTGGCGCGGATCGATGTCAGCGCGGGCCATGCCGAACGCGCGGCAGAGGGCAATTGGTGCAGGCCCGAGATCGAAGATGGCAGCGTGCTGGAGATTCGCGGCGGTCGGCATCCCGTTGTCGAAGCGGCATTGGCCAGGACCGGCGAGCGTTTCGTCGCCAATGATTGTTCGCTCGCCAGCAATGATCGGCTTTGGCTGATCGGCGGGCCTAATATGGGCGGCAAATCGACTTTCCTGCGGCAAAACGCCTTGATCGTACTGCTTGCGCAGGCAGGCGCCTATGTGCCCGCAGAGAGTGCGCGGATCGGCCTGGTTGACCGGTTGTTCAGCCGCGTTGGCGCGTCAGACAATCTTGCCCGCGGGCGGTCCACCTTCATGGTGGAGATGGTCGAAACCGCGGCCATCCTGAGCCAGGCGAGCGAGCGCAGCTTTGTCATCCTGGACGAAGTTGGGCGCGGCACGTCAACCTATGACGGGATGGCGCTGGCCTGGGCCGTGGTGGAAGCGGTGCATTCAAGCATCGCGTGCCGGTGCCTGTTCGCGACCCATTATCACGAGCTAGCGCGGCTGGCAGAAAGCTGCGAAGCATTGTCGCTGCATCATGTGCGCGCGCGCGAATACAAGGGCGAGCTAGTGCTGCTGCACGAACTTGCGACCGGCCCCGCAGACAGAAGCTATGGTCTGGCAGTCGCGCGCCTGGCGGGGGTGCCGGATGAAGTGGTTGCGCGCGCAAAGCGGGTGCTGGCCCAGCTTGAGAAGACGCGCTCGGAAACCGGCGGGTTGGCAGCCGGTCTGGGCGATCTTCCGCTGTTTGCGGCCAGCGCCAGCGAAGAAGCGGATTCGCAAGATACGCTGGCAGATCGCTTGTGCGAAATTGATGTAGACGCGCTCACACCGCGAGAAGCGCTTGATTTGCTGTATGAATTGTCTGCGCAAGCCAAGGCAACGAAAAGTTAACAGCCGCGGGGCTAAGGATTCACCTTATGTCGAAGGGTCTGTTCCAAAGTCCGAAAAAGGCGCTGCTTTTCGTTGGCATGACGCTGTTCAGCGTTGCCATGCTGGTGGGCACTGAAGATGAAGAAGGTGCATTGGTGCAGGCAGCAGCCAGCGTAGAGAGCAGCACGAATCCGAGCTATCCCGGCGACGAGTTCCGGGCCGACACGCTTCCGGAGCCCCGGTCCCGCAATCTGATCCAGGAATCCGAACCTGTCACCTGGGCTGACGACGATGAACTGATTGATGATACGTCCGGCTTTGACCCGACGCCTGAGGAATTTGATCCATCCGACGGCGACATGTACGTGCTCGAGGATGACTACTGATAACGCGGAAGACGCGAATTCAAACGACCTAGCGGAAGAACGCACTGACATGGCGGAAGACCGCACGGTCATGGCGACCGAGCGGACCTTTGCAGGATGGATGCGGACGGCATTTGCTGCAATCGGTATCGGCCTGGCCTTCCGAGCGGTATTTGGAGAATTCGATCCGCCATGGCTCGCGCGCGCGATCGCAACTGCCTTTATCCTGCTAGGCGCGGTGGTCGCATTCACTGCCGAGCGGCGCGCGCGCAAGACTCTGAGCCGGCTTAACTCACACCAGGCGGACCCCCCCGAGATCCCCAGCCTCAGCTGGATGGGATGGGGTGTGACTGCGGGCGCATTGCTGCTGTCAGTTGCGCTATGGGTCCTGCGCGACGGCTGAACAAGCCGCGCGACCTAGCGCGTCGGAACAGGCGCGTCCCCGCTGTAATCATAGAAACCGCGGCCGGTCTTGCGGCCGAGCCAGCCGGCTTCGACATATTTTACCAGCAGCGGCGCGGGGCGATACTTGCTGTCACCGGTGGTGTCATAGAGCACCTTGATGATTTCAAAGCAGGTGTCCAAGCCAACAAAGTCAGCCAGCTCCAGCGGCCCCATCGGGTGGTTGAGGCCCAGGCGGCAACCCTTGTCGATATCTTCGATATTCGCGGTTGATTGGCCCAGCACAAAGATCGCTTCGTTGATCATCGGCAGCAGAATGCGATTGACGACAAAGCCCGGCTCGTCCTGGCTCAGCACGACTTGCTTGCCCAGCCCCTCAGCAAAAGCTGTGATCCGGTCAGTCGTCTCTTGCGCGGTTGCAAGGCCCGGGATCACTTCGATCAGCCCCATTACCGGAACCGGATTGAAGAAATGCAGGCCGATGAAGCGCTTGGGATCAGGCGAGTAATTCGCCATGCGCGTGATCGGGATCGAACTGGTGTTGGAGGCCATGATCGCGTCATTGCCCAGCACTTTGCCTGCTGCGTCGAAGATCGACCGCTTGATCTCTTCACGCTCAGTCGCCGCTTCGATAATCAGCTCTGCATCGGCCATGGGCTGGTAATCAGCAACCGCGGTAATGCGCCCCAGCAAAGCCTCGGCATCGGCAATTTCCAACTTGCCGCGGCCAACCAGCTTGCCCAGCGCCTTGTCGATATTGGCTTTGCCCGCTTCCGCACGCTCAAGATCGACATCGGCGAGCAGGACCTGCATGCCGTTTTGCGCCACTGTTTGCGCGATGCCCGTTCCCATTTGACCGGCACCAATCACCGCCACTGTCCGCATGTCTTCGATCCCTTCGCAACTGCAGCATAGCTGCCTTTTGCGCGGCTGTTAGCGAGTGAAAGCCAGCTTGGCTAGCGGCTTGCGCCTAGCGGTTGGCGCCCGGCACCCATTTGACGTCAGATGCGCCATTGTCATTGAGCACACGCGCCAGCACGAAGAGATAATCTGACAGGCGATTGATATAGGCCAGTGCTGCCGGATTGACGGGCTCTGCCGCGGCGAGCGCTGTAACCGCGCGTTCCGCTGCCCGCACGGATGCCCGCGCCACATGCGCACGAGCTGCGGCTTCGCTGCCGCCCGGAAGCACAAAGCTGGTCAGCGGCTCCAGATGCTCGTTGAACGCATCGATGGCCTGTTCCAGCCATTGGGCCTGGCTGTCGACAATGCGCAGCACCATTTCCGAAGGCGTGAAATCGCCATCGGGCGCGGGTGTGGCCAGATCTGCGCCCAGATCGAACAGATCATTCTGGATACGGTAGAGCGCCGCCGCCAGATCGCCGCCCGCAACCGCCGCTGCGGCCACACCGATCGCGCTATTGGCTTCGTCAACCTTGCCGATCGCTTCGATCCGCAAGGATGCCTTGGCAACGCGCGAACCGTCGACCAGGCCGGTTGTGCCATCATCGCCCGTACGGGTGTAAATCTTGTTGAGCTTGACCACAGGGACAGTCGATCAACAGATTACTGGCTGACTGCGAGGATGATCACGATCACGACCACCGCCAGCGCCTGATACTTGATGCGCGCGAACATCGCCTTGTTCTGCATCAGCTGCATCTCCGTCACGGTTTCGCCTTCGCCCGATTCAAGATCGATCTTGGTCGTCTTGAGAAAGGCCACGACCCCGCGCACCAGCGAAAACACCACCAGCGCCATCAGGATGATCAGTATGGGGATAAGAATATAGTTCATGCGATCTATCTAGGGCTTTGCGAGCGAGATACCAGACGGAAATCGGTGCAACCGCAGTTGCTCGGCAAGCAACAGACCGTCTTCGCCCGCCTCTCGGCGATCCGCCAAAGACGGGCTATCCTTGCGTTTGGCCAGTTTCTCGCCGCTTTCATCAATCAGCAGCGGATGGTGGTGCCATGTCGGCACCGGCAGATCGAGCAAAGCCTGAAGCACGCGGTGGATATGGCTGGCTGCGAACAGGTCCGCCCCGCGGGTGACCAGCGTGATCCCGTCAGCCGCATCATCAAGCGTAGCTGCCAAATGATAGCTCGCGGGCTCATCCTTGCGCACCAGCACGACATCGCCAAACGGGCGCGGATCGGCGGCCAGCGCGCCCGCTATCTCGTCTTCCCACACGATCTCGCCAACTTCCTGCAGCGCCTTGTCGACATCTAGCCGCAGCGCCGGTTTGCGCGACGGATCGAAGGCCTTGCCTTTGCAGGTGCCGGGATAGACCAGCCCATCGGGCCCGACATTGGGTTCAAGCGCAGCGATTTCCTTGCGCGTGCACGTGCATCGGTAAAGCAATCCGCGTTCGAGCAAGTCCTCCGCGGCGCGGTGATAGCTTTCCAGCCGGGTTGATTGCGCGGGAACCTCCTCCCATTCGAGCCCCAGCCACTCCAGATCGCGGCGAAAGCTGTCAGCCAGCTCGGGCCGGCTGCGCGCACCGTCAATATCTTCGATCCGCAGCAGGAAGCGCCCGCCCCGCTCCTTGGCCAGATCATGTGCTATGATCGCGGAAAAGGCGTGGCCCAGATGGAGCAGGCCATTGGGGCTTGGGGCGAATCTGGTAACAACCATGCTTGACTCGAAATCCCCCTTGGCACTCGCTTACGTCAAATCATGCTTGTGGAAAGAGGATTTGTCACGGGGTTGACGCTTTCATCGGCAAATGATTCTTTGAGATCAATCAGGGAGGAGCGCGAAGAGTGTTCAAAGCCGAACTGATCGAAAAGGCGGCACAGTTCCGCAGCGCTGAACAGGATCCGACACGCAGCCTGTCTTCCTGCCCTGCGCTGGTGCTCAATGCCGATTACACGCCGCTGTCCTATTACCCGTTAAGCCTGTGGCCGTGGCAGACTGCGATCAAGGCGGTGTTCCTGGACCGGGTAGACATTGTCGCAAGCTATGACCGCGAAGTGCATTCGCCTTCGCTCGACATGCAGATCCCCAGCGTGATCGCGCTCAGGCAATATGTGAAGCAGAGCGAGTTTCCTGCCTTCACGCGCTTCAATCTGTTCTTGCGTGACCAGTTTACTTGCCAGTATTGCGGCAATGCAGAGCATTTGACGTTCGACCATGTGATCCCGCGCCGGATGGGCGGGCGCACCACATGGGAGAACATCGTCACAGCCTGCGCGCCTTGCAATGCGAAGAAAGGCGGGCGCACGCCGCAGCAGGCTCACATGCACCTGCATGAAAAGCCGATCCGCCCGACCAGCTGGCAATTGCAACAGCGCGGGCGGCTATTCCCGCCAAACTATCTGCATGAAACCTGGCGCGATTACCTCTATTGGGACATCGAGCTGGAGGAGTGAGGTAATTGAATCTATTGAGGAGTTTTCCTTCAATAGTTTTAATTGAAAAGTAGGGGAACTTTCCCTATAACATACCTGCAGTTGTAGTGATCATGGAATCACTCTCAGGGCCGTGTCGTTGCAGCGATGCGGCCCTCACTAATTGGGGCGAATGTTGCAGCACTCGCCCCTCACCCGTTAATCAGAACGGGAAACTTCGATGATTTTCACCACCAAAGTCGTGAACGCAATGCACAGCATTGCAATCGCAATTGCAGTTGTAATGTCTATTGGAATCACCTCCTTGACTGCGGCTTGATTTGGCATTGCGCCATGCCGCAAGACATATTTAGGTGAATCTCGGAAAAATTACTTGAAATATTTGATATGACAGCGCGAAACGGAGAAAATCTTCAAGTAACCGCCGCGCGTTGGTTGAATTCAGGGCGCTTCCATTCGCCACTTGAAAGCACTTCGGCCAGATGGCCAGCGGCTTTTGCCATATCCTCGAACCGCAGATAGGCCGGCGCAAAACCCAACCGCAGGATATCCGGATCGCGGAAATCGCCGATCACGCCGCATGCGATCAACGCTTGGCAGATCGCATAGGCGTGTTCATGCCGGAAGCTCAGCTGGCTGCCGCGTTCGGTGCTGTTGGCGGGGCTGGCGAGTTCGAGAGCAAGGCCATGCTCGGCCAGACATTCGAGGAAGAATTCGGACAGTGCCTGTGACTTGGCATAGAGCCGCTCGACCCCGATCTCCGCGATCAGGTCAACGCCCACTTCAAGCGCTGACATCGAGAGGATTTGCGGGGTGCCGCACAGCAAGCGGTCAACACCCGGCGCCGCTTCGTAGTCATCACGAAACGCAAACGGCCGCGCATGCCCCATCCAGCCGGACAACGGTTGATGCAACTTGTCGTGATGCCGCTCTGCCACAAAGGCATAGGCCGGTGCACCCGGTCCGCCGCAGAGATATTTGTAGCCGCAACCGACCGCGAAGTCGGCATCCACGCCATTCAGATCAACCGGCATCGCGCCGCCGGTATGCGACAGATCCCACAGCACCAGAGCACCCACATCATGCGCAGCCTTGGTTAGCGCCGCCATGTCATGCATCGCACCGCTCTTGTAATGTACATGAGTGAGCAGAAGCAGTGCTACGTCGCTATCTAACGCTACAGCGAGGTTATCGCGGTTTACCAAGCGTTGTTCGGCCAATCCCTGCGCCTCAAGCCCCTGAATCATATAGACATCGGTCGGGAAATTGCCCGGTTCGCTAAGGATTATCTTGCGCCCCGGGCGCATCTGAAGCGCGGCGCTCATCAGCTTGAACAGGTTCACTGAAACGCTGTCAGCAACGATCACTTCGTTCGGTTGCGCGCCGATCAGCGGTGCGATTTTTGCCCCGATCCGCTGCGGCAGACCGATCCAGTCGGCATCATTCCAGCTGCGGATCAGCCCTTTGCCCCACTCGCCCGTCACCACTTGCTGAACCCGCTCAATCGCGGCTTTTGGCAATGCTCCCAGTGAGTTGCCGTCGAGGTAAATCACGCCTTCAGGCAGCGCGAAGCGGGTGCGAAAGGTGCTCAGCGGATCGGCAGCGTCAAGTTCGCGTGCACGCTCAAGCATCTGGAATCTCGCGCAAAATAGCACGCACCGGCGACGCATCCCCGCCAACAATCGGTAGTGGCAGCGCGATCAATTCGTAGCGCCCTTCCGACACATCATCGAGCACCAACCCTTCGAGAATACGCATGTCGGCCTTCAAGACCGCCTTGTGCGCATCCATGGTTTTGGAGTCTTGCGGGTCAATCGAAGGGCTGTCGATCCCGACCAGCTTCACCCCCTGCACCGCAAGCCGTTCGATCGTTTCCGGCGCGATCGCAGTGAAGCCTTCATCCCACTCATCATGCGGGAAACGCGCATAGGTGCGGAAAAGGACGCGGTCTGCGCTGCCCAGATGCGGCAAATCGCCAACTTCGATCGCGCCATTGCTCCCGCGCGCGTCGACGACCAGGCATTCGCCGATATAGGCATCGAGCTCCACTGAAGCGATGTCAGGCGCGCTTTGATCGTAATGCAGCGGCGCATCGGCATGCGCGCCGGTATGCGTCGACAGTGTGAGGGCAGACACATTGACCGGTGACCCCTTGCCCATTTGCCACGTCCCGACCTGCTGAAACGCAGTATCGCCCGGCCACACTGGCACGCCCGCGTGCAAGCGTTGCGAGATATCCCAGATCCGGCGCGAGGATCGCCAGCTGCTCATATTGCGGTCCGCACGCTGAGCAATTCGGGGAAGAACGCCTGTTTCAGCACACCAGCCAGATAGGGCACGCCCGGCGTTCCGCCTGTGCCGCGTTTGAACCCGATGATCCGCTCGACAGTCTTCAAATGGCCAAAGCGCCAGCGTTGGAAATGGTATTCCAGATCAACCAGCTTTTCGGCCAGCTCGTAGAGATCCCAATGCTCTTGCGGGTCACGGTAGATTTCCGCCCAGGCCGCTTCGACACTGGTATTGTGCGCGTAGGGCGCTTCGATATCGCGCTCCAGCGCTTCGCGGTCGATCGCGAAACCGCGCCGGGCCAGCAAGCGCACAGCCTCGTCATAAATGCTCGGGCTGGCAGCTTCCACGCTCAGCTTCCCTGCCGCGCTCGGCAAGCGCTCATGCAGCTTGATCATATCCGGATTGCGCCCGCCCAGCATGAATTCCATCATCCGGTATTGCCAGGACTGGAAACCGCTCGACGCACCCAGATGCGGGCGGATCGTCGAATAATCATGCGGCGTCATGGTGCTGAGCACATCCCAGCTCTGGATCAGCTGGCCTTGGGCGCGCGCCACACGCGCCAGCATCTTGAACGCAGGGCGCAGATTGTCTGCGGCGATATGTTCGCGCGCTGCCGTCAGCTCATGCAGGCACAGCTTGAGCCACAATTCGCTCGCCTGATGCACGATGATAAACAGCATTTCGTCATGCGCAGGCGAGGCGGGATGCTGCGCGCCAAGAACGCGCTCCAGATCGAGATAGCTGGTGTAGGTAACGTCCTGTTTCGACATGAGCGCAGCCCTAGCGCGCAATGGTCACAATTGAAACCAGGCCCGGCGCCTAACCTTCGATCACGCGCGTTTCGGGATGGTGCTTGTCCAGATGCTTCTTGATGATGCGCAGGTTGCGGGTGTTCGAACGGAACAGCACGTCGGCTGCGTCGCCTACAACCGGCACCACACCCAGCAAGGCATCGAACCCGACATTGCCCGCCATGCGCCACAGCTTCCATTTGGGCAGGCCCAGATTGCGCGCCTCCCATACCATGTAGGCACTCAGCCCGGTGGTCACGATATCGCCCAGCACAGGGACCAAACCGATGATCGCATCAAGCCCGATCGGATAGTTGATGCCCGGAATGCGAAAGCTGCGTTCCAGCAGCATTTCAAGCGCTTCCACGCGCTGACGCACCGATTGCGGGTCGCTTCCCGTGGGTATCGACATGCTGACCGGGTGGATCGGCTCTGGTCTAACCATTTGCGGCTCCTTTCCCTTTAGATGGTGGGATCAGCCAGTTGAAACAAGGGATGCATGCCCCAGGCATTCTCTGCAAAGCCTGTGATGTTTCCGCGAACAAGCGACCAGCGAACTGGTGCCCCGAGCGGAATAAAGATGTTCTCGCGCGCCAGTTCGCGATTGGCTGCTTGCAGCAAGCGGGCTTTCGCCGCCGCGTCAGTCTCCATAATCGACTGCTCGACCAGGTCGTCGGCCACTTCGGAGCAAAGCCCGAGTTCAAGCCGACAGTTGAACTGGTTGAGATACCAGCGCGGCGCATAATAGCGTGCCAGACGGTCGAAGAATTCGAGATCGCTTGGCTGCCCTTCATCTACGCGGCGTGCGCTGATGCCCACTTGCGCGAGATCGCGCGAAAGCTGGGCAAACAGCAAATCACTGCCCGGCCCGGCTGGCAAGGAGATCCTTACCGATGCTTCTCGCGATTGCGCGCTTTCCCACGCTGCAATTCGCCTGCTGGCGATGGCGCGCCGTTCATCAATGGTGAGAGCAGCCCAGCGCTCTTCTTGCGGGCCTTCTTCGCCGGCCAATTCGACAGGTACGATCCAGGTCGATGCGCGCCAACCGCCAATATTGAACGGCTGCATCAGATTGGTCCGATCAATGGCCATGGCGATGGCCTCGCGCAGCTCAGGCGTCGATAGAACACCATTATTATTGCGCGCCAAAAAGCCAAACACGCCCAGCGCGGCGTCGAGCCGCACAGTTCCGCGTGTGAGCGGGCCGGTGTCTGCCAATGGCAGGCTGGCGAGCTGTCCGTTGAGGACCAGATCGACATCGCCCGAAGAAAAAGCATCGACAGCTTCACCAGCCGGGAGCGCGCGAAGCAGCAAGCGATGCGCCTCAGGATCCCAGTCTTCGCGCATTGGCAGCCCGCGCTGTTCAGGTGGCAAGATGATCAGTTTGGCCAAGCCATCTTCGATTTCACCGTCGATCGCCATCGGCCCTGCCCCAATTCCATCATTGGCAAGGCCGAGTTCGGGTTGAGCGAGAAGCTGGAGGAAATCCGGCATCGGGCCGGTCAGCCGGATTTCGATCACCCGCCCAGTCATCGCGCGAATTTCATCGATCTTGGTCAAATCGAGACCAAGCGATGTCCCGCGAAGCTGGCGCAGGACCCGCAAGAGTGACTGCCTAACGTCATCAGCGGTTATCGGCGTACCGTCGGTCCAGTCGGAATTGCGCAAACGGAAAATATAGCTTTGACCGTCATCGGTCACGATCCAGCGCTCCGCCAGCGCAGGGATGACCTGCCCCGAGGCATCCAGCGCGACCAGACCTTCGGTGGTAGCGGCGCGCAAATGCTGTGCGGCGGGGGAAAGCCTGAGGCCTTCATCAGCCAGGGAATCGCTTTCCCCGATTATTGCAACTTCAACCGGTCCATCAGGCCCTGTTGGACCACATGCCGCCAGGGAAAGGGCAATAAGTATCGCACACAAGAATCGCATCCTGATGCAGCGGTAGCATCAAGATGCAGCCTGGTCAGCGGATTTAGAGAAGCTTGCCCGAATTACTCTGAATCAAGCGAGGCGCGGATCAACTTCTTCGTCAAACGCCACACCAAAGCGCGGCTCCTGCACCCACACCACAGTGCCAGCGACTTCGCCAAGCTTGGGCAAATCCACAGTCAGGCGTGTTCCGCTTGAAACGGGGACCGGGCCTTCACCCATCAGCCCCTGCGAGGAAAGATTGCGCACCTTGACCCTGTGCGGGGTAGACTGATTGCCCACGCGCAGATCGGCCAAGTGGAATACCGGCTCACGAGGTGCTCTACGTCTTTGGACACTAGCCATGGCTAAGTTTCGCCCCTTCTTCTGGTGCAGCTTGCGAAAATACGCGAACCTCACTCGTCAGGGAACAATTAGCCCGGTTTTGCTAATGAAGAATTAACCTATCTGACCGCGGTTTGGCGGCGCTTGGCCGCGCTTAATCGTCGCGCGATACTTTCTCGCGGCGCTCATGCGCTTCCTGCGCTTCGACCGTCATGGTCGCAACCGGACGAGCGATCAAACGGCGCAGCCCGATCGGGTCACCGGTCACTTCGCAATAGCCATACTCGCCATGGTCAATCCGGCGCAGCGCAGAATCGATCTTGGAAATCAGCTTGCGTTGGCGGTCACGCGTGCGAAGCTCGATGCCCCAATCGGTTTCGCTGGAAGCACGGTCATTCAAATCGGGCTCGCGGATCGGGCCATCCTGAAGCGACTGAAGCGTTTGCCCTGCTGCTTCGTGGATCGACTTTTTCCATTCCAAGAGCAGCATGCGAAAATAATTCTGCTGCTTCTCATTCATGTAAGGCTCGTCATCGCTGGGCACGTAATCCGGTCCAAGCATGCGTTTCGCCTTTTCAAGTATGTCGATTTCTTCAAATGCCGCAGTGGCCATATGATCCTCTCAACCCAAGTGTAACCTCGCGTGACCGTTCCATGCCCTGCTGCCCCGATGTTCCGGTGGCGAGGTGACCCTCTGCGCGCGCCTATAGGGCGCACCCCTTTGGCGCACAAGCCGAATCCAATGGGCGCGTGTATAAAGTCGGTTGATTAATCTCCTGCGAACGACCTTTCGCGATTTGAGCGATGAAAGCTTGGTCAAAAAGTTTGCACCCGCGTTAACTATTTGTTGACCATGTTCTGGCGAATTCGGTGGTGCGCAGTCCGGCAAGGGGGTTCGGACTGCACAATGGGGGACCGAATGATGGAACTGAAATCGATTGATACAGGTGCTGCAGAGCCAGTCCGCACCAAGCAAGCAGAGCTTCTGATCGCGCAATGCCTCGCAGCTGCTGCTGCAGGCGAGATTACCGCCTATTTCGATCTGGGGGTTGCTTTCTCAACTGGCAGCCATGGCGTGGAATGCGATCTGGTCGAAGCGCATAAATGGTTCAATCTCGCCGCGAGCAAGGGCCATGAAGAGGCCGCCTATTGCCGGGCCGACATATCGGACGAGATGACCGCGCGCGAAATCGCCGAAGCCCAGCGTCAGGCGCGCGAATGGCTGATCAACGAACGCCGCAAGGCTGCCTGATCATCCCTTCTTGAACGGCGTGCGCTGGTCCAGGTAGTTCTGGTCTGCTGCAACGCCTTCGCGCTCGCGCTCCAGGAAGTCGGCAACGGCTTCGCGAAAGCCGGGATCAGCCAGCCAATGCGCCGACCATGTCTTGACCGGTTCATAACCTCGCGAAAGCTTGTGCCCGCCTTGCGCGCCCGCCTCGACCCGCTGCAGCCCGCGCCCGATAGCGATGTCGATCGCCTGATAATAGCACAGCTCGAAATGCAGGAAGCGCTTGTCGACGCTGCACCCCCAATAGCGACCATACAGCGCATCAGATCCAACGAAATTGAGCGCGCCGGCGATCGGCGTGTCGTCCATATAGGCCAGGATCAGCACGATCCGGTCTGCCATGCGCTCGCCAAACAGGCTGAAGGCTTCGCGCGTCAGATAAGGCGAGCCCCATTTGCGCGCGCCGGTGTCCTGGTAGAACAACCAAAACGCATCCCAGTGCTCTTCGCGGATGTCATCTCCGCTGAGCTGAATGATCGTCACACCCTCCTGAGCCGCTTTTCGCTCTTTCCTGATCGCTTTGCGTTTGCGCGCCGAGAGCGCGCCAAGGAAATCGTCAAAGCTGGCGTATCCGCGGTTTTCCCAGTGGAACTGGATGTCGCTGCGCAAAAGCCAGCCAGCCTCTTCGAACAGGTGAAGTTGTTCGGGTTCGATGAAAGTGGCATGGGCTGAGGAAAGCTTGCTTTGCAGGCACACCGCTTCTGCGCCTTTGAGCAGATGCAGGGCAAGGCTCTCATCCTTGAGCAAAAGCCGTGGACCATTGGCCGGCGTGAACGGCGCGGCGATCTGCAGCTTGGGGTAATATCGCCCGCCTGCACGGTGCAGCGCATCAGCCCAGGAATGGTCGAAAACATATTCGCCCTGGCTGTGGCCCTTGGCATAGCTGGGCAATGCGCCGAGCAGGTTCTCATCAGCGTCCATGATCACGATCGGCACCGGGTCCCAGCCCGTGCCTTCACCAACGCTGCCTGAAACCTCCAAAGCGGTCAGGAATTCATGGCTGACGAATGGGTTGCGATTACCGCCCAGCGCGTTCCATTGTGCGGCGTCAAGCGAGCCGACCGATGGCACCAACCGAACAGTCAGTTCACGCTCGCTCACGCCAGCCCGGCTCCTTCGCTGATCAAGGCATCTGCACTATCGAGCGCGCGGATGCGGGTTTCCCGCGAATTGACCGTCCAGGTCAGGATGGGAAGTCCCTTCAGGCGCAAACCGGCAACCCAGGGGCTAGGCAGTGCCGCGATATGGTAAGCAAGGAAATCAGGTTTCGCGAGCCACAACGCCAGCCGCCGCTGCCACGCCTGCTGCGTATAGCCATGCTCATCCTCGCGCATTATCAGGCCCGCACATGTGCCGGGCGAATGCTTGCGGAACCACCGCGCAACGCGCGGGTCGAAGCTCATCACGGCATGCGGGCCAGAATAGTCTGCAAGCTGTGAAGAGACCGCCAAGCATGTTCGCGCGACATCATATCCGCGCCTGGACTTGATTTCGATCAGCAGCGGAACGCGGCCTGACACGAGCTTCAGCAATTGGGGCAGCGCGGCGATTGTCTCTTCGCTGCCAAGATGGCGCAATTGCTGCAGCTCCTCCGCCGTCAGCGCCTCAGTGTCGCGTTTAGTGCCTGTGAGCCGCTGCAAGTCCCAGTCATGCAGGACCATCGGATAGTCATCAGCGCTGCGCTGGATATCGCATTCGATCCCCATGCCACGCTCGATCGCCAGCCTTGCGCCTTGCAGCGAGTTTTCAGGCACACCATCCCCGTGAAGCCCGCGATGGGCATATTCCCACTCGGTCAGCCAGTCAGGAACAGCGCGCCTGCTCATTCAGCAAGGGCAATGATCGCATCGACTTCGACCGCTGCGCCCAGGGGGAGTGCAGGCACACCAACCGCCGCGCGAGCGTGCCGCCCTTTCTCGCCAAACACGTCAAACATCAGCTCGGAGGCGCCATTGGCAACTTTGGGCTGATCGGTGAAGTCCGCAGTGGAATTGACAAATGCGCCAAGCTTGACGACGCGCTCGACCTTATCGAGCGGCACCAGGGCCGCCTTGAGCTGCGCGAGGATCATCAGCCCGCAAGCGCGCGCCGCCGCAGTGCCATCTTCCAGCGAGACATCTTCACCCAAACGCCCGGTCACAAGCTGGCCATCAACAAACGGCAATTGGCCAGAGACATGGGCAAATCCGCCTTGGACCACCACCGGCACATAGCTTGCCACCGGAGCTGCCGCTTCCGGCAGCACTATGCCCAATTCCTGCAAGCGCGCTTCGATACTCATCGCGGATCCCTTTCAATTTCTTCAAGCAGCCAAGGCAGCGCGTCCGACCAACGATCGATCCGCGCATGGGCATGACCTTTCTCATGCGCGCAGTCGATATGCGGCGCGATCATCGGTTCCCCGCACATGTGCAGGCGGCTGATATTCGGCACGGTGTCCGCGGCAGATTCGTGATGCTGCGGCAAATCGTCAATAAAGATGGCCTTGGACGGCGCATATTCGTCAAGAATGGCTTTCAGCGCCGGTCCCTTTGGCCCCTGATTGGTGAACACCCGGGCATGGATGCCGTAATCGGCGAGCTGCTGGGCGCGCCTTTGCTGGCGCTCGTCATTAAGGTTCGTGAGGATCACGACATCGGCATCCTCGGCCACGCGGTTGATACCCGCGACGGCGCCTTCGATCGGCAGTTGCCGGTGCATTTCGGTGTCGAAGAACCCTCCCAGAAAGCGCCAGATATCCTGTTGCTCAAGCGGCTCTCCGGTCTTTTCCCAGCGCATCGCGGTGGCAAAATTATTGCCTTTCAGCTCGAAGCGCACGCCCTGGCTTTCTTCAAGCCATTCCTTGAAATGCGCCACCATGTGCAGCAGCACTTCATCGCAATCGCTGATTACCAATGGCTTGCTCATTGCGACACTTCCTTTCCGGCGCGGAGAATCTCTTCAGGGGCAACCGCAAGCGCTTCCGATGCTTTGATCAAGTCCGGCTCATGATTGCCCAGGAATTCCACTACCGAAGCCAGCATCGCGGGATCACCAAGCCTTGCTCGCAATCCATCGGGATCGAGCCCGGTGAGATCAAGAAACCGCTGCGCACGCGCCTCGTCTTCAAGGATCCAGCCAAGCGCCGCCAATATCAGCGTATGCGGCTCGACTTGCGCCTGTTCGGGGGATGAAGGTCTCATTCGAATTGTCAGCAGCCTTTCCGCTCGACTATCTGGGGATTCACGCAAGGGAGTGCCAGAGGGCAGTGGCAAAGAGAATCCTCGTTGTCGAGGACAACGACCTGAACAGGAAATTGTTCTGCGATGTTTTGAAAGCCAATGGCTTCGAAGTCGAGCCCGTGGCTGACGGATTGACTGCGCTCGACACCGCGCGGCAAATGATGCCTGACCTGATCATCATGGATATCCAGCTGCCAGAAGTTTCAGGCGTCGACTTGATCGAACAGACCAAGCGCGATCTGCACCTACAGTCGATCCCCGTTCTGGCGGTTACTGCCTATGCGGCGAAAGGCGATGAAGAACGAATTCGCGCCGCTGGCGCCGCCGGATATCTGTCAAAGCCAGTGTCGATCATGCCCTTCATGAACGCAGTCAAGGAACTGATCGCTGACTGACAAACCGCTTCTCGGCATACGGCATGTTGCCCCAGAACGCTTGACAAATGGGGCAATCAGCCGCTTTTCCGCCGCAAACGCGTGGCAGGAGCCGCCCGTTACACTTATTGGAAGGTAATACACCCGATGGACCGCGCAGAAGTCGATACACGCATCCGCTCGCTGATCGAGCCCTTCAACAAGAAAGGCGTCGACATCACTGAAGCGACGACCTTTGCCAATGATCTGGAATTCGACAGCCTGACTGTGATGGATTTCGTTGCAGAGATCGAAGACGAGTTCGACATCATCATCAGCATGAACCAGCAGGCCGAGATCGAGAATTTCGGCCAGTTGATTGACGCTGTCACCAAGCTTCAGGATCAGTAAGAGGCGCCTGCCATGAGTGACACTGCACCCGACCTGTTCTCGAAGTTCGACGAGCTGATCCAGACGCGTGAAACGCTGCTCGCAAGCGGCGTCGAAGATCCGTTCAACCTCGTCATGGAAAAAGTGCTCTCGCCCACCCGTGCGATCTGCAATGGTCGTGAGACGATCCTGCTCGGCACCTATAATTACATGGGCATGACCTTCGATGAAGACGTTATCGAAGCAGGCAAGGATGCGCTGACCAATTTCGGCTCAGGCACGACGGGCAGCCGGGTTCTCAATGGCACTTACCAGGGCCACCGCGAAGTCGAGGACGCGCTGAAGGAATTTTACGCCATGGACCATGCCATGGTGTTTTCTACCGGTTACCAGGCGAACCTGGGCATCATCGCCACCATCGCGGGCAAGGGCGACTATGTCGTGCTCGATATCGATAGCCATGCCTCGATCTGGGATGGTTGCGCGATGGGCAATGCGGAGATCGTGCCATTCAAGCACAATGATATCGAAGCGATGGAAAAGCGCCTCCGCCGTATTCCGGAGGGTGCCGGAAAACTGGTAGTGCTTGAAGGCGTCTATTCGATGCTGGGCGATGTCGCCCCGCTCAAGGAGATGGTCGCAGTTGCCAAGAAATATGGCGCGATGGTGCTGGTCGATGAAGCGCACTCGATGGGCTTTATCGGCGAAAACGGGCGCGGTGTCGTCGAAAGCCAGGGTGTGATCGATGATGTCGATTTCATCATCGGCACCTTCTCGAAAAGCGTCGGCACGGTTGGCGGCTTCTGCGTGTCGAACCACCCTAAGTTCGAGATCATGCGGCTGGTGTGTCGCCCCTATGTTTTCACTGCATCGCTCCCGCCGAGCGTGGTTGCGACTGCAGCAACTTCGATCCGCAAGCTGATGCACGGCTCGAACAAGCGCGCGCATCTGTGGGAAAACTCGAAGAACCTGCACCGCGGCTTGAAAGAGCTGGGCTTCCAGCTTGGCACGGACGAGCCGCAGAGCGCGATCATCGCAGTGATCATGCCTGATCTCGCGCGCGGGGCAGCAATGTGGGAAGCGCTGTTGAAGGAAGGGCTTTATGTCAATCTGGCGCGCCCACCGGCGACCCCTGCCAACATGACGCTGCTGCGCTGTTCGCTTTGCGCTGAACATAGCGACGAGGAAGTGACAACGATCCTCGGCATGTTCGAACGCGCGGGGAAAGCGACCGGAATTATCTGATATCCGCTGCGGCAGGTCGCGTCCCTGCCGTGGAAGGGTGTGTTTGGGCGGCCAAGTCCTCTCCCCCTCGGCCGCCCGGGATCAGGCAGCGTCGACGACAGCCCGATCCTTTGCCTCATGAATTTGGGGGTCCTTGTTTTCCGGGAAGATCGGCCACAGCAGCTGTTGGCCCAATGTCGCCGGCGCAAGGTTTTCAACACCATAGCTTTCGGGGAACTGGCGCGTGATCTTCGCGGTGCCGAACAGCACATCCCAAAAGAACAGCAGGTTTCCGTAATTGCCTTTGTAATTCACTGCCGGATCGTCAGCATGGCGACCATGGTGTGCATGATGGGTTGAAGGGGTCGAGATCGTCCGCTCGACGAGCCACATCACAGGCGAGAGCCATTTGATCCGGTAGAGCGGCTTGTCCCAGGCAACGTCCGAATGCGCGCCGATGATCACCGCCATCTTCACTACGACATATCCCGCATAGACCCAGCCCAGACCCATAAAGATCAGGAAGCCTGCGAACCAGAGCCCCGGCATCATCGCGTAGTAAATAATGTTGTTCCGGTACACCAGGCGCACGCTCATATACTTCGCGTTGTGATGTGCCCGGTGCAGGTTGTAGAGCCACGGGAAGGTGTGGCTCGCGCGGTGCCACCAATATTGCGTCATATCGTCCAAAATCAGGAACAAGCCGATCGCCGCGAAGATATTGATGTCTGCCAAGGCGCCTTGCAGTTGCGGTGCAAACAAGCTCATCAGCAGGGCAGCTGTGAAAATGATCGCTGGCTGCGTCACGGTCAGCAGCATGACAGTGCTGACCGTTTCCACGATCCCGTCATCGCGGGTCTGCTCGGGTTTGGACAACAGCCGCGTCCAGACAAGCTCCAGAATCGCAAAGCCGAAATAGATCCCCAATATCGCGTAGACATAGCCAGGCATGATTCTCTCCTTTGACGAGCGGCGATGTAGCAGCTAGTCCGGCGACGAAATGTCAGAATCTTTACATTCCGGCGCGAGGTCGCTCGCCAATCCGATGCTGTTTTCAGCGTTGGAGGAAGGTCTGCGTGAGAAACTTCGCCATGCATCCAGCGAACGAAGCTATTCGACCGGGCAGATCGTGCAGCAGCGCGGCGCGAAGGCTGACGGATTCTACGTTCTCGAAAGCGGTTCGGTATCGGTCGGGCAATTCCTTCCCGATGGCGAGTTTCGCGCTGCCGCACTGCTGGGGCCGGGCGATTCATGGGGCGAGCTGGCGATGTTCGCCGGCAAGCCACGCGTCGTCGATGTGATTGCCCGTGAGGAGTGCCGGATCCGCCATATCCGGTCGGATCTTTTCAAGCAGCTGATGTCCGAGCATCCCGATGCCAGCATGAGCCTGCTCGGCGCGCTGTCAGCGCAGCTGCAGGAAATGCTCGACCTGCTGGCCGGTATTCGCAGGGGTTCGGCGCGGCCGCGAATCGCGGGCGTGCTGGCCAATCTTGCCGGTGCATCCGCAGGACCTGTCATGATTTCGATCACGCAAGAGGAGCTGGGCGACCTGCTGGGCCTGACGCGGATGACTGTGAACACCGAGCTGAAACAGCTGGAGCGCGAAGGAATGATCCAGCGGCGCTACCGCAAGATCGAGATTATCAACCCTGAGGAACTCCGGAATATTTCGCTGGTGAACTAGGCTGCGCTGCCTTGTGCAGAATGCGTCGCCGCCGCGCAGGTGCCGCCGTTGCTGCCGCTTTCATCGCTTCCCAACTGAGTGATCGCGATAAAGCCGCCGATTACCAGCACTACGAACAGTGTCGTCACCGTGCCGAGATATTCATCGATGATACGCTTGATCGGGGCGCCGAAGAGGCGGAACAAAATCCCGACAGTCATGAAGATCAGTGAACGGCCCACCAGGCTCGCCAGCAGGAAGGGGATGATCGCCATTTCCATAAAGCCGGCAGTGATGGTGAGCAATTTGAACGGCACAGGAGTCGCGGCGGCGAAAATCACTGCGGCTACGCCATATTCTTCGAAAGTGCATTGCGCGGCAGGGAAGCTTGCCGTGAGCCCCAGCATGTCAATCACTTGCTTGCCCACGGTATCGTAAAGGCCCCAGCCGATCGCATAACCGAACAGCGCGCCTGCGACCGATGACAGAGTGGCAATCACAGCAAAGCGGACCGCCTTTTGAGGCTCTGCCAGGCACATCAGGCCAAGCAGGGGGTGCGGCGGGATCGGAAAGAAGCTCGCTTCGACAAAGCAGAAGAACGCCAGCCAGCCCTGCGCATGCGGATGCGCGGCCTTGTCCATTGTCCAGTTATAGAGCCCGCGCAGCGGTTTCATGATCATGGGAAATGCGATCCGTATGGCGAAGTGCGGCGATTAGGACAGGCGTGAAATCCGCGCAACCCAATTTCCAATTATCCTATTTGGCACTTTTCTATTGACATTGTCACGCTATTTGGTAAAAGAACTTCAACATCGCGATAGTGTGATTCGAAACGGGCGGGCGCCATTGGGGCGAGCCGCCCGTTTGCGTTTCAGCGTCGCAGAGAGCGAGATAACCCCCGCCATGAGCACGACATATACCCCCATTTGCCGTGGGAGAGTGCGTTTCTAGACGCTCTCGGCAAATTGAAAATCATCAAGCGCGCAGCGCTGGAAGCCGGAGTGACTACAGGCGCAGTCTATGGCCGCCGCGAACGCAGCGAGGAATTTGAAGCAGAGCTCCAACGCATCCTCAAACAGAGCGATGGGTCACAGCGTGCACCTGCTCCCTCGCATTGGAAACGCATGTTCCTTGAAGCACTGGCGGAAACCTCGAATGTCACCGCTTCTGCCGGGCGCGCAGGGATTTCCAGCCGCGAAGTCTACAAGCTTCGGCGAGAGGACATGGAATTCGCCCGCCAATGGCAAGCCGCGCTTTACGAAGGCTATGTCAATCTGGAGATGGAAGTGCTCGGCTATCTGCGCGATCCGGAACCGGCGCGCAAAATGGATGTAGCCAATGCGCTGCGCCTGCTTGCCGCGCATAAGGAAACCGTTGCCAAGGAACAGGCAGTGCGCACCAATGTCAGCACGGCAGAAGTGCGCGCCTCAATCGATCGCAAGGTGGAGGAAATCCGCCAGCGGGTAATGCGCGAGAAGAACGCCAAGGCCGAGCATGGCGCCTGAGCGGCATGACTGGCTGCTCTTTGAAGCAAGCCCTGACCAACGCAACAAGCTGGCAGACTGGTTCACACAGACCGAATGCAATGAATTCGCTTACAACTGGAACTTCTGGGCCCGCGATGCCCAGCGTGCACCTCCCGGTAACTGGCGGCACTGGCTGGTCATGGCCGGGCGTGGCTTCGGAAAGACGCGAGCCGGGGCAGAATGGGTGCGCCAGATTGTGGAAGACAACCCCCAGGCACGAATCGCGCTGGTTTCCGCTTCGCTTGGCGAAGCACGCGCGGTGATGGTTGAAGGCGAAAGCGGAATTATCGCCTGTTCGCGCCCTGAAACCGCGCCACAGTTCGAAAGTTCGCTCCATCGCCTGCGTTTTCCCAACGGAGCGCAGGCGTTTCTGTTCTCGGCAGCAGAGCCAGAGCGTTTGCGCGGCCCGCAATTCTCGCACGCCTGGTGCGACGAGATTGGCAAGTGGCCGCTGGCGCATGACCGCGCAACGCGGTGCTGGGACAATCTGATGCTGGGCTTGAGATTGGGTGCAGAGCAGCGCGTGGTCGTTACCACCACGCCGCGTGCGGTGCCGCTGCTTCGCCGCTTGCTCGATAGCGAGACAACCGTGGTGACGCGCGGTAAAACGCAAGACAATTCTGGCAATCTGCCAGCAAGCTTCATCGAAGCGATTGAAGCCGAATATGGCTGAACGCAGCTCGCGCGGCAGGAAATCCAGGGCCAGCTGATTGCTGACGTCGAAGGCGCGCTGTGGAGCCGTGAGCTGATGGAACGAGCGCGCGAGCGGAGCGACGATAGCGCGCCGCGCCGTGTGGTTGTCGGTGTCGATCCACCAGCTTCGTCTTCCGGCGATGCATGCGGCATTATCGTGGCCGCGCTTGGCCATGACGGGATCGGCCGGGTGCTCGCCGATTGCTCGGTCGAGAAACCAAGCCCGGAGCAATGGGCGCGCGCTGTCAGCAACGCGGCAACTCAATGGGAAGCAGATCGCGTGATCGCCGAAGCCAACCAGGGCGGAGACATGGTCGCCAGCGTGCTGCGTGCCGCCGATTGCGCCATGCCTGTGAAGCTGGTGCACGCCAGCCGCGGCAAGGTGGCAAGGGCAGAACCTGTCGCTGCGCTCTACGAAGCCGGGCGGGTGCGCCACGCGGGCGTGTTCGCACAGCTCGAAGATCAGCTCTGCGGGCTCAAGACCGGGGGCGAATATGTCGGCCCTGGTGCCAGCCCGGATCGCGCCGATGCGCTGGTCTGGGCGCTAAGCGAATTGATGTTGAACAGCGCCGCTAACCCGCGCGTCATGCAAGTGTGAGCTTCAGAAAGGTAACGCATGTCATTTATTGATACGATCGCTTCTGCCTTCAAAGGCGGAGGCGGCACCAGAGTGCCTTTGCGCCAAGGATTTGTCTCGCCATGGGCATTGGCCTTTGACCGGCGCAGCGGATTTCCACGGCTTGACTATGCCGAAGCGATCCAGTGGTCGCACAAGGAGGAAACACCCGCATCGCAGCCATCGGCCTTGGTGATGATGAGCCATCCTTTGCCGATCTTCAATCAACCGGCATTTCATTGGCGCCGCTGTCACCTGTCCATGCACGCTACGAGATCGCCAGCGATGGCGGCTGGAACTTGTGCTGGACCCGGCGCGCCCGCGGTCAATGGCGCTGGATGGATTTTGTAGACACCCCATTGGTCGAAGAGCTTGAGAATTATGTCGTAGGTGCGGGACCTGTCAGCGATCCGGTTGCCTCCTGGCAAACAGCTCAGCCATCGATGTTGCTGGACGGAACCACCATCGCCGGCATCGTCTCTTCACATGGCTCAATGCCGCTGTGGGTTCGACAGGTCGGCACGTTCGGAACTTCGCCCCCAACACTCATTGGCAATCTCGGCTAACCCTTCAAGGAATTACAATGGCAGACCCTATCAGTTTCGCATCATCCACGCCGCGCCACTCGCTCCCGCTCCTTTTCCAAGGGCAGGCGCAGAAAGAGTTCTTCGTGAATGAAGCACTTTCTCTGCTTGATGCTCTAGTCAATCCCACAGTCGAAGGCGTAGCAGATGCTCCACCCCTTAGTTCTGTTGAAGGTGAGAGCTGGATTGTTTCAACGAACCCAGTCGGGGAATGGGCAGGCCATGCAGACAAGCTAGCGATATTTATCGCGGGAAGCTGGAAATTTGCAGTTCCACAAGATGGCTTGCAGGTCTTTGATTCGTCGGTCTTTCAAATGCGGGTGTTTTCAGGCTCATGGAATGCCGCGAACACGCCGGCGATCCCTCAAGGCGGTACAACTATTGACGCTGAAGCAAGGCAAGCCATCACAGATATTGTGACTGCGCTTCGCCAAGCAGGAATTTTGCCGCCGACAGCGCCATAGTCTGTCGAAAGCCAGGCATTGGGCTGGCCAACCGTGTGTTATTGAAGATGAAATGAGTTAAACGGTAAATAGCGGCGAAATTGCAACAGTTCCGGGCTATTGTCTGCTTGCCAGCAACAGCACGACGATATAGAAACCCCTTTCAAATCCTGCAGTTCGCAAGAGAGAAGGGGAATAAGAAATGCGTAAACTCGTCATGGGATTGGCGATGGCATCGACAGCGCTAGCCACGCCGGCGCTGGCTCGTGATGGCCAATGGTATATTGGTGTCGATGGCGGTGTCATGCTCGTCGAAGACGCCGATGTTGATAACGCCGACGTGAATGTTGGTCATGACACAGGCTACGATTTCGGTGCTGTTGTCGGACATGATTTCGGAGGTTTTCGTCTCGAGTCTGAAGTGAGCTACCGTGCTGCGAACCTCGAAGAAGTGTATGTGGGTGGCACCCAGTTCGACGGCACCGGAGAAGGCAACTTCCTGAGCTTTATGCTCAACGGCCTGCTTGATTTCGGTCCTGACGATGGTTTACAAGGGTTTGTCGGCGGCGGCGTTGGCGTTGCCCGGACTGATCTCTCGGGTGCAATTGATGTCGGCAATGCCGACGGACGCTTTAATCGGGTTTATGACGATTCCGATACCGGATTCGCTTGGCAGTTGCTTGCAGGCATTCGTGCGCCGCTGTCAGGCAACTGGGACGTCGGCCTGAAGTATCGCTATTTCAATGCGCCCAATGTCGGCATCGTTGATCTTGAAGGTGGCGATCTGGAAACAGATATCGCCACGCACTCACTGCTTGGCTCCCTGATCTACAACTTTGGCGCAGAGGCCCCACCACCGCCACCACCGCCACCGCCGCCTCCGCCGCCTCCGCCGCCTCCGCCGCCTCCGCCACCTCCGCCACCTCCGCCGCCTCCGCCGCCGGCGCCGGTGTGCAACACTGGCCCGTACATCGTCTTCTTCAACTGGGACGAATCGGACATTACGCCGGAAGCTGCTACGGTTCTGGATAATGCAGTGACGGCATATGCAGACTGCGGCACAGCAAGCGTCATGCTCGCTGGTCACACTGACCGTTCGGGTACCGTGACCTACAACATGGGCCTTGCTGAGCGTCGTAACGCCTCGGTCAATGAATATCTGACCGGTCGCGGCATTCCTGCTGATCGCATCTCCAGCGAAGCGTTCGGTGAATCGCAGCCTCGCGTGCCGACTGAAGACGGCGTACGCGAACTGCAGAACCGCCGTGTTGAAGTGACTTACGGGCCCGGTTCAGGCATGTAAGCCATACATCTGGCAATTCGAATGAAAGAGGGGGCCGGAGAAATCCGGCCCCTTTTTCTTACCTTAGAGGTGCCAGGAGAAGAGGTTACAATATGCGGAATGTTTCGATTATTTGCTTGCCCGCGCTCGCAATCGCCAGTGCTTGTTCGTCCCTCGATAGGGAAGCGCCATCAGAATATGTTGCAGAGGCCATCCTGTCCAATGCAGAAGGTAGCGGCATCGGCTCAGCACAACTCATCCAAACCGGAAGTCGGTTAAGCATCAACCTGACTATCTCTGCTCTCGAACAAGGTGAGCGAGCATTCCACCTGCACCAAACGGGCTCCTGCATCGCGCCCGACTTCACGAGCGCTGGTGGTCACTTGAATCCGTTCAATCGCAGCCACGGCAAACTGAGCGAAGACGGCAAGCACCTTGGTGACCTACCCAATGTAGTGGTACCCGAGTCGGGATCCGTAACGGTTGAGATCGTTCTGGAAGGCGATGCCGACGAGCTCCTGCCGATCCTGTTCGATGAAGATGGCACAGCGGTAATGCTGCACGCCGGACCGGACGACTACGTCAGCGATCCTGCTGGTGCGGCTGGCCCAAGAATCGCTTGCGGCGTGCTCCAGAGACGGAGTTAGTTATTGCCTCAAAGGGCTGCAGGCTCCCCTGCAGCCCTGGCGCGGTCAAGCACCGTCGCATTTGCCTGCGGCACCAGACGGAGTGCTGCAACCAGCAAAACCAGCCCGACAGGGGTTATCCAAAGCGTAGAAAGCACGCCGATGCTGAGGTTTCCATCATTCTGTGCGGACACGTATCCCGCAAGATAAGGCCCTAGTGCCAATCCAACCAGCGTCGTTGCGAGGAAGAACGTCGCAGTGGCAGTCCCGCGCATCCGGGGCAGAACCAATGCTTGGCTGCTGGCTGCAGCCGCTCCTAATGCAGAGGCTGCCAATGCACCCACCACGACATTGAGGATCAGAAACAGAGTGAGGCTCTCCGTCGTGTATTGCACAATCGCGAAGGGTATCGGGGAAAGCAGACCAAAAAGGATGACCCAAATCCGCCCGGCAGGTGTCTTCACGAAAAGCGCGTCAGCCATGCGCCCGCCAAGGATCACACCAAGGAACCCACCCGCAGCACCGCCGCCGCCGAGCCAGAATCCGAGTTCAGCTTTCGAAATGTCGAAAACGCGCTCAGCATAGGGGGCACCCCAATAGGATGCCGAATAGGCCATGAAGGACACCGTTCCGTAGCCCAGAATCGTGCAAAGAAACGCGGGTGATCCCCAAGTCAGCGCGAATGTAGGATAGTCTCGCTCGCGCAAGGCACTCGCCCAACAGAACACTGCGTAGTAGCCAATTGCTAGCAGCAGCCACTGATCCGTAATTTGCGGCATGATCAGTCCAGGTCCGGAATCCAGCACATTGGTGAGCAGAAAGGCGATCAACAAGGCGGCAATGAATACGGCGACATTGATTGCCAATGTTTTTGTGCCTCTCGCCGCCGCACCAAGGAAGGTAAACGGCGGAATCACAGTATAGAGTTCTCGCACAAAACCGCGAAATGGTTGCGGATCTTCAGCAGTCGGCAAACCATCGATCGCGCCGCGCACCGGCTCTCGCAAAGTCACCACCCATGCCGCCAAAAGCAATCCGGGTACGCCAACAGCGATGAACGCCGCTTGCCACCCGGCCAGCCCAAACCAAGGGTCGCCTTGCGGGAAGGCAACGTTCCAACGATCGACGATCACGCCGCCAATGGCCAGCGAAACGCCTCCACCGATATATAATCCAGAGCTGTATATCGCGAGGGCAGTCGCTCTGAGCCGCGCGGGGAACCAGTCAGAAATGAGCGAATAGGCCGAGGGGCTGGCGGTCGCCTCGCCAACTCCCACACCAATCCGCGCGACAGTGAGAGTGGCTGCGTCGCGCGCGAAACCGGAAAATGCTGTCATCGCGGACCACAACGTGAGGCCTACGGTCATAAGCCGCACGCGTTTCCAACTATCTGCTAGTTTGCCGAGCGGGATCCCGAACAGCGCATAGAAGATTGCAAATGCTGTGCCGTAAAGAAACCCGAGATAGGCATCGTCAACCCCCAGGTCTGCCTTGATATCGTTAGCCAGGATTGAGAGAATTTGCCGGTCAATGAAATTCAACACATAGACCAGCACGAGTACGCTCAACGCATACCATGAATAAGCCGGGACAGCTTGATCAGCCTGTCCAGGGTGAGCTTCGGTCTGTGCCGGATCGGACATGCAAATTTCCTGTTTTTGTCGGAGAGTTAAGCCGCGTAAAGCGTGCTATCTTCAAGCCCCGCCTCCGCAAAGCCTTTTTTTCGCAGGCGACAGGAATCGCACAAGCCACAGGCCCGTCCATCGTCGCTCGGATCATAGCAAGACCAGCTCCATGCCGGGTCCAAACCGAGCCGATCGCATTCCCCTGCGATGTCTGCCTTGGTCATATTTTGCAAGGGCGTGTGAATCTCGAACGGATGGCCTTCCACTCCGGCTTTGGTGCCCAAGCGCGCGGTCTCGGCAAAGCTTGCAATGAACTCTGGCCGACAGTCGGGATAGCCGGAATAGTCGAGCGCATTCACACCGATGAATACGTCATTTGCACCGGTGGCCTCAGCGGCAGCAACGGTCAGCGCCAGAAACACGAGGTTGCGCGC
The DNA here is from genome assembly GCA_030148605.1 of Erythrobacter sp. GTDB lineage: Bacteria > Pseudomonadota > Alphaproteobacteria > Sphingomonadales > Sphingomonadaceae > Erythrobacter. The sequence goes on along the minus strand of JASBTD010000053.1, from coordinate 81,921 downwards.
AGGAACATAGGTGACAGGAATGGTGTCACCTACTCCTGCTTTGGGGACATCAATGTCATCGGTCAGCGCAGAACCACCGAATGACCTGAGATCGAGTGCAAGCTTATGATGGCTAACGACATCGAGCTTTTCCGCAATGAGCTCAGCCGCCTCTAACTCCCGCCGGTGCCTCTGGCCATAGTCGATGCTGATCGCATGGACCGCGAATCCCTGCTCCTTCGCGATCGCCGCCGTCACCATCGAGTCCAACCCGCCAGAGAGCAAGACAATCGCTGACTTTTCCGCATTCTTTCTGAGAGACATCATCCTGCGGACTTAGCCAGTTCCGACGACGATGCAATGCAACTGTTGCGCTTAGCTACAAGCGCCAGTCCGGCGTGCTTCGGCTTGGAACTCGAACGGCAGGCCACCCTCGATGCCTTGGCTTTCGATCTGTATCAAAGAATTGGTTTCGCGCCGGATGCTTGTGCGTCCATAGCCATTCCCACGGCATGTATACTGGACCGTCACTGAGTTCGCCTTGTCATCCACAACAAACCGGCTGCAATTCGCATCGCTGTGCTGGAGCTGGATCAGTTCGTCGCCTTTGCGCAAGCAAACTTTGCGAATGGAGGAACCGTCGCGATAGCGCAGGGTCCATTCTCCCTTTGAGAGATCATCAAGCATCGCCAGCGTTTTGGTCTGGGCTTGTCCAGGCGAAGCAATGGCCAGTCCGGCGAGCAACAGGCCAGCTGTGGCCAAAAGGGGTGCAAACAATCGTTTCACAAGCAATTCTTATTCCTGGACATAATGTGCCCGATCATTGTTTCATTTGGCAGTTCATCGATAAACCGTTGCTGAACAGCGGTGAGCCGACTCAATGTTCGATTATGAATTCGCATGAGCAAAAGGCACAATCGACCACGATTTGCCCAAGCTCGTTGCGCATCTCGTCAAGCTCGCCGTCGGGAAATTTGGACAAAACCGAATTGTAATGGTCAATACTGCACCTGCAACCCTTTGAAAGCTTGGCACCGAAATCGATGCGAACTTCACTCTCTTCGTGAAACAGTCGCCAGATCAAGGCTTCCATCGACAGATTTCGATTCACCAGCTCCTGGTGACTGAGTGTGCCTGCCAGGACTTCGACGTGCTCCCAGTCAGGATGGTCGAGACGCACGTGGAGCCTTTCTCGCCCAACTTCCCCATCGGCAAGGTGCTGAACCAACAGGCCGCCTGCCTCGCACCCCTCTACGCGAGCGCGCACGCCAACACGGATCAGTGTTGGAATCTGCTCTGACTGGAAGAAGTAGTTTTCGCAGGCTTGCGACAACGAATCGCCTTCCAGCGGTACAATGCCTTGGTATCTCTTGCCCTGACCGGTTTCGAACGTGATTGCGAGATGCCCCTGGCCGAACAAGGCTCTTAGGCCTGGGTTTGCCCCCAGGTCGGCCTCGCTCGCAGTGTCATGGTCAACATAGCCGCGCATTTCACCGTTGCGATAGTCACACACCAGCAAACGGATCGGCCCGTCCCTGGTTTGTGCCTGCATAGTTAGCTGCGCATTCTCTTCCTTCAGCAATCCGCCCATCAAGGCGGTCAATACCAAAGCTTCGCTCAACAGGTGTTTGATCGGTGCCGGATAGTCATGAGCGCTCAGAATATCATCGATCACGCCGTCCAGCCGCACTGCGCGCCCGCGGGCGGCGCGGTGCGGCAAGCTGAAGTTCAGCAGCTGGTCAACGAATGTTTCTTCAGTGTTCGGCATGCGCGCGATATGGTGTCGGGACTGCGGAAAGTCAGCCCCTTGTGAAGATCAAAGCTTGCCGAAACACCACAGCAGGACTGACTTCTGCGCGTGGATGCGGTTTTCCGCTTCCTCGAAAACAACCGATTGGTCGCTTTCAAATACACTCTCTGTAACTTCCTCGCCAACATGCGCAGGCAGGCAGTGCAGGAACACCGAGCCTTCTTTGGCACGAGCCATCAAGGCATCATTGACCTGATAGGGCGCCATCGCCGCAAGCTTGTTATGCGTGTGCTCTTGCCCCATTGAGACCCAGGTGTCAGTGACAACAACGTCTGCGCCATCAGCTGCTTCAGCCGCATCTTGCGTCAATGTGACAGACGAACCTGCCGCGCGTGCCAACTCCACAAATTCCATCTCCGGCTCATAGCCGGCAGGCGTTGCAACCCGCACGTTGAACTTCATCAGCGCGGCCGCTTCGAGGATCGAATGAAGCACATTGTTGCCATCACCGAACCAGGCCACCTCAAGTCCGGGCAAGGTTTTGCCTCGTTCGACCACAGTGAGAAGATCCGCGACAATCTGGCACGGGTGCGAGCGATCAGTCAGGCCATTGATCACAGGCACTGTCGCGTGCCGCGCCATTTCTTCGATCTTTGCGTGATCATCTGTGCGCAGCATGATCACATCGACCATCCGGCTGAGAACCCGTGCGGTGTCAGCGATTGTTTCGCCGCGGCCAAGCTGGCTCGAACTTGAATCAAGAGTCAGGGTAGAGCCGCCCAACTGGCGCATGGCGATGTCGAAACTCACGCGCGTGCGGGTCGAGTTCTTTTCAAACACCATCCCCAGTACATGCCCTGCAAGCGGCTGGTCCGCATCGGTCTGACCCTTGGGCCAAGTGGCCCGTGCCGCCTTACGGTCAATCGCATCAGCCAACATCGCCGCAATCGCATCGCCGCCCGCATCTGACAGGTCGAGAAAGTGGCGCAGCTCCGCCATCAACCTTCAGGCGAGTAGCTCGCCGCCCCGGCTGACAGTTTTTCGAAGAATTCGTCAATTTCGGCATCGCCAATCACCAATGGCGGCAAGACACGCAGCGTGTTGTCTCCTGCCGCCACGGTCAGCAATTGGTGATTATCGCGCAGATGGACGAAGAACGGCCGGCTTTCGACCTTCATCTTGATACCCAGCATCAAGCCCTTTCCGCGCACCAGTTCGAACAGTTCGGGGTAATTGCCGATAAACTGCTCCAGGCGAGAACGGAGCCGCTCTCCCTTTTCACGAACGCTGGCGAGAAATTCGTCATTGGCAACGGCTTCCATCACAGCAGAACCTGCAGCCATTGCCAGCGGATTGCCGCCATAGGTGGACCCGTGCGTGCCAAACACCATCCCGCGTGCGGCCTTTTCAGTGGCAAGGCAGGCGCCCAGCGGGAAGCCGCCACCGATGCCCTTGGCCGTCGCCAGAATGTCAGGTTCAATGCCATATTGCTCATAAGCATACAGCGTGCCTGTGCGCGCTACGCCGCATTGGACTTCATCAAGCACAAGCATCAAATCGTGTTGATCGGCAAGCTCGCGCAGCCCCTTCATGAAACTGTCAGAAGCAGGGCGGATGCCGCCTTCGCCCTGGACCGGCTCCACCAGAAAACCCGCGGTATGCGGGCCCATCAGCGCCCTGGCAGATTCCAGATCGTCAAATTCGGCATATTTGAAACCGGCAAGCAGCGGCGAAAAGCCATGGTGCATTTTCTCCTGATTGGATGCACTGATCGTTGCCATCGTCCGGCCGTGGAACGCATTCTTGAAGGTGATCAATTCGAAGCGAGTCGTATCACCTTCATGCTGGTGATAGGCGCGCGCTGTCTTGATCGCTGTTTCGACCGCTTCCGCACCTGAATTCGTGAAGAAAACAGTATCCGCAAACGTGTTGTCGACCAGCGTCTGAGCCAGTTTCTCACCCTGCGGGCTGCCATAAAGGTTCGAGACATGCATCAAGGTTTCGGCCTGCTGCTGGATCGCCTTGATCAGCCCCTCATGCGAATGCCCCAGCAAATTGACTGCGATACCGCTGGCAAGATCGAGATAGCGGGTGCCATCCTCGTCAATCAGGTGGCAATGCTCGCCGCGAACCGGGCGAACACCGCAACGCGGATAGACGGGCATCAAGGGTGAAATCGACATTGCGAAACCTCGGTTTTCAAATGGTCTGTTCAAAGAGAAATGGCGGCCCATATGGACCGCCATTCCGCGTCATTTAGAAGCTGGCGCCAGCCCGGTCAAACCAGGCAACGCCGGATGCAGGTCAGCCCTGGACGGGAACGAGGTTGACCGCAGAGTGCTTCCCTCGTCGATCAACTTCCAGGTCAAACTCGTAACGTTCGCCTTCGTTCAGACTTTGCAAGCCAGAACGCTCGACCGCGCTGATGTGGACGAAAGCGTCAGGCTGGCCATCGTCACGAACAAGGAAGCCGAAGCCCTTCATCGAATTGAAGAACTTGACTGTACCGGTTGCTCGCTCGCCGGTCAGTTCGCGCTGAGGTGGCGCGCTGCGTTGTTCAACAGCGATCACTTCGCCAACAACCTGCAAATCCTGCGCGGAAACTTTGCCGCCGCGATCAACCAGGTTGAATTCTAGCTCTTGGCCTTCCGCCAGACCTTCAAGGCCTGCCCGTTCAACCGCGCTGATATGAACGAAGATGTCTTCTCCGCCAGTTTCTTGCTGGATGAAGCCAAAGCCCTTCTGGCTATTGAAGAACTTCACAACACCCTTGCCGGTGCCAATAACTTGCGCTGGCATACGGTTGAAACCACCGCCACCACCGCCGCCAGGCCCACGACCGCCGCCGCCACCTGGTCCACGGCCACCGCCGCCGAAGCGATCGCCACCACCAGAGCCGCGATCATCACCAAAACCGCGGCCACCGCCGCCAAACCGATCCTGCTGCCCGAAATTGTCGCGTGGGGGAAAATCACCGCCACCGCCAAATGGATCGAAGCCGTCCTCGCCAAAACCGTCCCGTTTGTCCCGGCCCCGGCGGCGCCCTCTATCGTAACCCATAACCTAGTACGTACCTTGTCAATCCGCCCTATTTCAATTGCGTACACGAGGCTGACGGACGCCTGCGCGATACACAGCAGGAACGCCGGCAAAATGCCGAAACCCCACCTCTTTGCTGTCAATATAGCGCACAATGTCGTGCGTGGCGAACAATTTAACATTGGAGCTGCTATAGGCACACGATTGTGACATTTTCGCATTCGACAGTGAGTGCCTTTCATGGCTAGTCAGGCGGAGAACAGGATTCGAGGAGATTATCCGTGTCAGACTTTCGTCAGCTTTCAGACAGCATGCTTGCAAGCCCGCAGATCCAGCTTGCCGACATTCCGCAAGCAGTGGCGGCTGGCGTCACTCTGGTGATCAATAACCGGCCTGACGGGGAAGCGCCCGACGAACCTCAGGGCGCGGAGATAGAAGCGGCTGTGCGTGCGGCTGGAATGGATTATCTGGCCATCCCGATCGGCCATTCCGGCTTTAGCGAACCACAGGTCGAAGCAATGCAGAACGCGCTTGCTGCCACGGATGGCAAAGTGCTGGGCTATTGCCGGAGCGGAACCCGTTCAACGCTGCTGTGGTCGCTGGCGCAAGCGCGCGCCGGTGGCGATCCCGAAGAGATTGCCGCAGCGGCGCGCAATGCTGGCTACGATGTCTCCCCGGTCCGTGCCTCGATGGATATGCTCGCTGCGCAATCCAGCGAGTAGCCCTCACTTACTTGCGATAATCAAGCGGTGGAGCGCGATCGCCAAGCAATGAGCGATATTCATAGTCAGGGCCGCGAGATTGATCGAATTCAGCCCGCGCGGCCTGGCGAAGTCCTTCATTCGTGAACAGCTCTACAGCCATCAAGGCCATGGCTTTCGCGGCGACCTGAGTGCCTTTGTGACCAATCGAATGCCCGCTGGCAGCCACAGCTTGCCAGCTATGCGCGCTGGTTCCGGGCACCCATGTAGCCGTTCGCACGCCCACTGTCGGTGTAGCCCAAGAGACGTCTCCTACGTCAGTCGAACCATAGCCCAGGCTCTTGTTGTAAGGCTGAACCTCAGCCGCGCTTTCCAGCGGTTTTGCCGCATTTCCCAACGATTTCTGGATCTCTTCGGCCCAGGCGCGTTCTTCTTCCGTATACTCAACGCCGCCGATCTGGCGCAGCTTGGCGTCCATCACTTTGGCCAGCGTTTCATTAACCAGCAGCGGGTTGTTGCCATGGATCACTTCCCACTCGACTTGAGTGCCTGTGCCCAGCGCTGCGCCGCGCGCCGCATCTTCCAGCCGGGTCCAGATCGCTTCAACGCCTTCGGGTTTGGGATGCCGGACGTAGTAGAACACTTCGGCAAAATCGGGCACCACATTCGGCGCATTGCCGCCAGAGGTGATGACGTAATGCATGCGCGCTTGCTGCGGGATATGCTCGTGCATCATGTTCGCCATCATGTTCATGGCTTCCACGCCATCGAGTGCGGAGCGACCGCGTTCCGGCGCACCCGCGGCATGGGCGGAAATGCCAGTGAAACGGAACTTGGCTGATCGGTTGGCCAGGCTAGTGCGCGCTGCTGCGCTGTTCTCATCATCCGCATGCCAGTGGATCGCGATGTCTACATCGTCGAACAACCCCGCGCGGGTCATATAGACCTTTCCCGAGCCGCCCTCTTCGGCAGGAGTGCCATAGAGCCGGATACGCCCCGGCGTTCCTGTCGCTTCCAGCCATTGCTTGACTGCGATTGCCGCCGTCAACGAACCGGCTCCGAAGAGATTATGCCCGCATGCCTGCCCGGCGTGTTTGCCATCAATCGGATCGCGTGTGGACGATGCAGACTGATTGATTCCCGGCAATGCATCCATCTCTGCCAGGATCGCAATCACCGGGCCACTTTCACCCCATTCGGCAACAAAAGCCGTAGGGATTTCAGCGATCCCTGCTGTGATCTCAAAGCCCTCAGCAGCCAGTTCTTCCATCATCAGGCCGCTCGAGCGCTCTTCAAGATAGCCCAGCTCGGCCCACTCCCACAATTGTTGCGCAACGCGCTCGGTGCGCGCCTGTTGGGCTTCGACCTTGGCGACCGGATCAGCCGACTGCGCGGCCAGGGGTGATGCCAAAAACGCAGCGGTTGCAAGCATGCTGACGATGGATTTCATTGCAATTCCTCTCTTCATCCCTGCTTGCCGCAAAGCGCGGCCCATGCCAATCGGCAAAACGATGATTCTAACACCGGAACTTCTGCAGTTCGTTGGATCGCTGGTCGCAATTCTCGCACTGGCAGGACTCGCCTATGCTTTAAAGCTCGGCGGCGCACCGCGGCTGGCAGACGAGGATGATGCGCGTGCTGCCGCCAACGAAGCCGTTGACGGGTTCGCTGCCGTCACCCTTGCAATCGACAAGAGCGGGAACGGAGCCATCTTGCGCGATGCGGCTGGGCAGGTTCTGATCCTGAAGCCGCACGGCAACAAGTTTGCGGGCAGGCTCTTGACTGCAAATTCGTTTGCGCAAGCGAGCGAAGGGGCGCTTGTTATCGATAGCGGCGAGCGGCGATACGGCTCGGCTGTGCTCGAGATCGATGCGCCCCAGACTTGGGCCGAAGCCATCAATCGGTTAGAGAAATAGAACGATGCCTGATTTTTCGCCAGTTGATTATGCTGTCCCCGGCTTTGTCGCGCTTGTCCTGATCGAGATGATCTGGGCCTGGCGCAACCGGCCAGAGGCCTATGAGCCGCGCGACACGCTTACCAGTCTTGCATTCGGGCTTGGCAGCACCGTTTCCAGCCTGATTTTTGGCGGGTTCTTTTTCCTGCTGTTCCTGAAGGCATGGGACTATCGCCTGTTCGATTTCGGCGCTGAGTGGTGGACCGTATGGTGGGCCTGGCCGCTATGCTTCGTGCTGGACGATCTCAAATATTACTGGGTGCACCGCGCCGGGCACCGCATCCGCTGGATGTGGGCAGCGCATGTGAACCACCATTCCAGCCAGCACTATAATCTCTCCACCGCACTCCGGCAGACCTGGACCAATTTTGCGACCTTCGGCTTTCTCTTTGCGCTGCCGCTGATCCTGCTTGGCTTCCACCCCGCGATGATCGCGATCTGCGCGGGGTTCAATCTGATCTACCAATTCTGGATTCACACTGAAGCGATCGACAAGATGCCCCGCTGGTTCGAAGCGGTGATGAACACACCAAGCCATCACCGCGTCCACCACGCCACCAACCCGCGTTACCTTGACCGCAATTATGCCGGTGTTTTCATCGTCTGGGACAAGATGTTCGGCACTTTCGAGCCTGAGACCGATGAAGAGAAAATCCGCTACGGCATCGTCAAACAGCTAGGCAGCTTCAACCTGCTGTGGGCGGTGTTCCACGAATGGATCGGAATCTTTCAGGACATGTGGCGCGCACCGTGGAAGCACAAGCTATCCTACCTGCTGCGCGAGCCGGGCTGGACACATGACGGCAGCCGCGACACATCGGACACGATTCGCGCACGCTGGCAAGCACGGCAATCGCAGGAAAATTCGGTTGCAACAGAAAACCTGATTGCAGCGAGTGAAGAGCCTGCCTAACGTCTCCCCCAAGAGGAGAGATAATGGATACCTTCGACTACATCGTGATCGGTGGTGGCAGCGCAGGAAGCGCGGCAGCAGCGAAGCTTTCAGCTGACAGTTCCAAGCGGGTCTGCCTGGTGGAGGCTGGCGGCGAGAACAAGCACATCTTCACCCGCACTCCGGGCCTGCTTGGCTTCATGCCGGAAAAGAGCACTTACAAGTTCGATACCGAGCCGATGGAATCGCTTAACGGTCGCATCGGCTACCAGCCGCGCGGGCGCGGCCTTGGCGGGTCCTCCGCCATCAACGGTATGGTCTATATCCGCGGCAACTCATGGGACTATGACAATTGGGCAGCACTCGGTTGTACCGGCTGGGCGTGGGACGATGTGCTTCCCGTGTTCAAGCGGCAGGAAGCCAATGCCAATGGCGCCAACGAATTCCATGGCGGTGACGGCCCGCTCCCTGTCAACGATCTGATCAGCCCCAGCCCGATCGGAAAGGCCTTTGTCCAGGCGGCAACGCAATTGCAGCTGCCGCAAAACACTGACTTCAACGGCGCGCGGCAGGAAGGCTTCGGCCTCTATCAGGTAACGCAATCGAATGGTGAGCGCTGGTCAGCCGCTCGCGCCTTTGTCGAGCCGCTGGAAGGAAAGCCCAATTTCGACATTCGCACTGGGGCCTTGGTCGAACGCCTTGAGATCGAGAATGGCCGCGCAACGGGGGTATCCATCCGTCGCGGCGGCAAGCGTGAAACGATCCGGGCAAATGCTGGCGTGATCCTGTCTGCCGGTGCCTTTGGTTCGCCGCAAATCCTGATGCTGTCAGGCATTGGTCCGGGCCAGGAGCTCCAGCGGCACGGCATCGACGTAAAGCTCGACAAGCAGGCAGTGGGTGCAGACCTGCAGGATCACTGCGATTTCCTGACCAGCTACGAGCTTAATGACATGAGCCTGTTCGGCGGCTCGCTGCGCGGAATCATGGCGGTCGCGCGCGCCTTTTTCGAACATCGCCGCAGCCGCACAGGCCTGCTCACATCGAACATCGCAGAAAGCGGCGGTTTTGTGAAAATACGCCCCGATGCGCCCGCGCCCGACGTGCAATACCACTTCATGCGCGCGATCATCCAGGATCACGGACGCGAGAAGCTGCGCGAGCATGGCTATTCACTGCACGTCTGCGTGCTGCGCCCGGAAAGCCGCGGCTGGGTGCGCTTGAACAGCGCAGACCCCGCAGACGCTCCTTCGATCAATCCCAATTTCCTTTCCGACGAACGCGACATGGAATTGCTCAAGGCAGGCGCGCGCTTGATGGTGCGGATTGCAGAGACCCCGCCGCTATCGGAAACCGGGGCAGTGGACCGCAACCCGATTGACTACAATGATGATGCCGCGCTCGAAGCGCGTATCCGCGAAGTATCCGACACGATCTATCACCCTGTCGGCACTTGCCGCATGGGCCCGAATGAAGACGATGTGGTCGATCCGACGCTTGCTTTCCGCGGGATCGAAGGGCTTTGGGTGGCCGATGCCTCGATCATGCCCCGGCTTGTCAGCGGGAACACCAATGCGCCGAGCATCATGATCGGCGAACGCTGCGCGGAATTCGTAAAAGCCGCAACTTGATGATGCTCCGGATTGTTTTCCGTCCTTCCGGGCGCGAAACCGGTGCCCACTTTCGCTGAAGGGTGGGCGGCATCATGATCGATGATCGCTGCGCAGAATTCGTGAAGACTGCGACCGCCTAGTCCAAGGGCTTCCACATTGTTGCAAGCGGTACCGGCACAGCGCCGTTCTCGTCAAACCATTCGCTTTCGATTCTGTAGCCGCAGGCGGTATACAGTGGCTTGCCGGACATCGTGGCTGCCATCTCGATCGCCTTGAAACCTTCTGCTCGCGCAGCATTTTCAGCGGTGTCGAGGATCAGCCGACCGATTCCTTTCCTTGTATGCCCGGGGTGCGTGTACATCGCTCTGATCCGCGCCCGTTCACTTGCCGGATCCAGCAGCCTGGGATCGCGCCCCGCCGAGTGATTTCCGCCATAAAGCGTGGCGCGACGTGACCATCCGCCGCAGCCGACCAATGCGCCATCTTCCTCGACGCAGAAATAGGTTCCGTCATCGATCAACTGAAGATCGAGACCCATCCCGGCGCGCGAGGATTCGATCTGCTCCGGCGTAAGGAAGCCCTTCTGAAGTTCGGCAATCGCAAGTTCCATCAGCTGCGCAATAGCACCTGCATCGTCAGGCACTGCCAGACGGATCGAGATCATAAAGCCAACTCCCCAAACAAGAACGGGGCGACCTTGCGGCCGCCCCGTGCTGATTAGACTGTGTTGCCAGCTATTAGAACTGGAAACGTGCCCGCAGGTAGTAGCTGCCGCCGTTGAAGCCAAACGGCGAAGTAACGGCATATTCCGCGCCAGCAACGCCGGCCCAGGGGTTGCGGGTCGGATAGGTGTCGAACAGGTTCTGAGCGCCAGCAGCGATCTCCAGACCGTCTATCACTTCATAGCCAAGTTCGGCATCGAAGGTGACACGTGACTTGGCATTGATCGGCAGAGTACCATCGTCCAGGTGTGCTTCCCAGAAGCTGCCATAGTAGTTGGCACGCAGCAGGCCACGGAAACGGCCCTGCTCATGCGTCAGGTTGAGGAAGCCCTTCCAGTTCGGAAGGTTCTCTTCAAGCTGGCGGATACGCGTATCGGAGATGGTCTGATCGGCATTCTTCACGTCAGTCTTGGTGTAGTTGATCGCCAAGGTTGCGCGTGTCGTGCCGCCTTCCGTCAGGAAGAAACGCCCGTTGGCCACAAAGTCGAGACCTTGAGTACGGGTGTCAAACGCATTGTTGAAGAAGGCGAATGAGGTCAGGTCTTCAAAGCCGGTGAAGTCATTCCGGTCGATCGTTCCGGCTGTGCCCAGAAGAGCCAGCAATTCCGACGTTGTTCCGAACGGTTTGTTGAAATCACAGGTGAAAGCACCCTCGCGGTTACCGAAGTAACATAGTGCAGCTGTGAAATCGATCGTCGAAGAACGCGAGATACGATCTTCCAGCTTGATGTTGAAATAGTCCAGCGTGAAGGTGATGTCACCGAAATCGCCAGCGATGCCCAAGGTAAAGCTGTCAGACTCTTCAGGCCCGAGAGTCGGGCGGCCAAGGTTGGTCGTATCTTCGATAAAGTCAGACACGATCAGGCCAGCCGGGCTGAACAGCGGGAAGGTACCTTCATCCTGCAGCTGCCCGTTCGAGAACTGCGTGGTCACGTTGATCACATTGGCCTGGCCAGCGGTCGGTGCGTGGAAACCGGTCGAGTAGGTACCGCGAACGCGGAATGCATCGGACACCTTGTAGAGCGCCCCCAGTTTCCACGTCGTGGTGCTGCCAAAAGACTTGGTGTCTTCGTGGCGAACCGCCGCTTGCACGGTCAGGGCTTGCGTCAAGTCAGCTTCGATATCGAGATAGGCAGCCTTGTTGTCTTCCTTGCTCGAACCTGCCGCATTGTTGCCGAAACCGCCGAAGCCGTTCGAACTTGAAGAGAAGCCTTGGCCGGTCGGGAATACAGCAGATGGCGTGGCAAGCGGGCCGAGCGCGAAGCTTGCGGGATCACCGGCTGTGATAGTGAATTTCTCGTCACGATATTCACCGCCAGCCGCGATATAGACCGTCGCTTCGCCGAGTTGCAGCTCGTAGCCCAGATCGAGATTGAACACATTCTCTTCTTGCGCGTAGCCGCCCGGATTGAATTCGGTTGGCGTATTGGGCCCAAGCGAAGCGTTGATCGTGTTGCGGATGAAGAAGTCGACTTCGTTCTTGCCGTAGCGATAGCTCAGGTCGAAATCGATCGCGTCAAGCAGCTGGCCGCGAAGGCCCGCAGCGAATGAATAATCCTGAAGATCGCCGCCGAAACGCGGGGTGAAACCGCCGGGGAACAACTCGACAAAGCTGAAGCAGTTTGCATCAGCGGTGACCGATGCAAGCACGGTTGGATCAGGGATCAGGCCATCGGTGCCGGTGAGCGGAATGCCTGCCGGGCAGTCGCCAGCGGTATCAATCGAGAGATCGCCAACCAGAACTGAAGCCACGCCGCCATCTGCTTCTGCCAATGGCTGACCGGTTGTCGGATCAACAAACGGCCCAGCATACACGCCGCCGCGGTTGGTCGGGTTGCGGAAGAAGAAACCGCCATCCACATTGCGCTCGGCATAGTTACCGAAAGCGTAGAACGAGATATTGTCGGACAGATCCAGGCCGAAGTTGGCAAACAGCTTGATATCGTCATTGACGTTGGGCTGGCCCCAGATCTGCGCTGGATCTGCTACGGCAGTGTTGCCTGCAGCGATCAGGGCCGCCGCGTCATCACGCTGCACCGAACGGCTGGTTGCATCCGATTCCTGATATTCAGCGCTCAGGTTGAGGAAACCCATATCGCCCATCGGCAAGCCAATGTTGGCAGCGATCTGGTAATTGTCGCCATCACCTTCATAGGTCGAGCCCCATTTGCCGGAGATCGAGCCGCCTTCGGCATCATCCTTTATGATGAAGTTCAGAACGCCTGCGATCGCGTCAGAACCATATTGCGAAGACGCGCCATCGCGCAGCACTTCAAGTTGCTTGATGGCGATCGACGGAATGGTTGAAACGTCCGGACCTTGCGAACCGTCTGAAATACCGCCGCCAAGGAAGGCAATCACAGACGCGCGGTGCATACGCTTGCCGTTGACGAGGACCAGCGTGTTGTCAGGAGAAAGGCCGCGCAGGTTAGCCGGGCGAACCAATGTAGCCGCGTCCGAGATCGGCTGGGTGTTCACGTTGAATGAGGGGACGGAAACACGCAGCAAGTTGCCGATGTCATTGTCCGCCTGGTTGGTAAGCTCTGCACCCGAAACGATGTCGACCGGTGCAACAGTGTCTGCCGCAGAGCGATCAGACTGGCGGGTGCCGGTCACGATGATCGCGGGGGCATCTACCTCGGGAGAGCCGGCGTCCTGTGCGAATGCGGGTGTTGCTGCCGTCATTGCCGCGGCTCCGCATAGCAGCGCAGAACGATAAGCGAACCGAATGGAATTTTGGGCTGTCATTACATTTTCTCCCATTTTTGAGAACTGACATGGGAGATGTTGCAACAGGCAGGCCTCGCGCAAGTTTATTGTCATATGCTCGCGTTCGACGACATTTTACTGTGACTCAGATGTCACACATAAAAAAGGGGCCGGAGCGGCTGGCTCCGGCCCTCAGAAGTTTGTTCGTTCGCAGGAGGAACGAGGTGAGGCGGGGGAGGAGGGAGAGGAGAGAGTTTCCTCGCCCCGCCAAACCGGGTGTTAGTTGTAGGCGCGCTCTCCGTGTTCGGAGATGTCGAGCCCGTCGACTTCGGTCTCTTCGTCGACACGCAGGCCGATGATGAGCTTGACGACGTAAGCCGCGATAAGAGTGCCAACGGTCGCCCAAACGATCGTGGTCAGCACGCCATGCGTCTGGATCCAGAGCTGCGCACCCAGGCCGGTCGAGCCATCGCCCGGGCCGCCAAGGAACGGCTGGTAGACCACCGCGGTACCGATTGCGCCAACGATGCCGCCGATGCCGTGGATGCCGAATGCGTCGAGGCTGTCGTCATAGCCGAACTTGGCTTTGACCTTGGCGACGAAGAAGTAGCACACCAGCGACGAGGCGATGCCGAGCAGGATTGCGCCGAATGGGCCGCTGTTACCGGCAGCAGGCGTTACTGCAACCAAGCCAGCGATAATGCCCGACGCAAAGCCCAGGGCTGAACCCTTGTGGCCAGCAAGCCGCTCGACAACCATCCAGGTCAGCGCGCCAGCAGCGGTTGCCACGAAGGTGTTGAGCATGGCCAGGCCGGCAAAGGCATCAGCTTCAAGCGCAGAGCCTGCGTTAAAGCCGAACCAGCCAACCCACAGCAGGCCTGCGCCCACCAGCGTGAGAGTCATCGAGTGCGGCGGCATCGGTTCTGCCGGATAGCCGCGGCGCTTGCCGAGCAGATATGCGAGGACCAGGCCAGAGACACCGGCGTTGATGTGCACAACCGTGCCGCCAGCAAAGTCCAGAGCGCCTTTCTCGAACAAGTAGCCGCCACCTGCCCACACCATGTGCGCGATCGGGAAATAGACCAAGGTCAGCCAGATCGGCACAAACAGCATGACTGCGGAGAACTTCATGCGCTCTGCAGTCGCACCCAGGATCAGCGCCGCCGTGATCGCGGCGAAGGTCATCTGGAAGCTGATAAAGACAAATTCGCTGATCACTTCGTCAGTGAAGGTCGCAGCGGTGCTTTCATATGTGCTTGCGGTAAGGAACAGATTACCCCAGCTGAAGAAGGCATTGCCTTCCGGGCCGAAGGCTGTCGAGTAACCCCACATCACCCATACCAGCATCGCGAGACAAGCGGTCGCACCCACCTGCGTCATGGTTGAAAGCATGTTCTTGGAGCGGGTCAGGCCGCCATAGAAAAGGGCGAGGCCCGGCAGGATCATGAGCAGGACCAGCAAGGTCGATGTCATCATCCAGGCGTTGTTCCCGGCCGTCGGCACGGCAGGCGCAGCTTCGGCCGCCTCTTGCGCGAGAGCCGCCGTTGATACGAATAGCGTGGCGCCTAGCGCCGCTGCACCGCTAATTGCTTTGCGGATCATTGTTGAGTTCCCCATCATGATTAGAGCGCCGTATCGCCGGTTTCACCGGTGCGAATGCGCGTGGCGGAAGCCAGATCGAGCACGAAGATCTTGCCATCGCCGATGGCGTCCGTGCTGGCGGTTTGCTGAATCGTTTCGACCACTTGCGCGGCGATGTCGTCAGCCGCTGCAATCTCCAGCTTCACCTTGGGAAGCATGTTGGTCGAATATTCTGCACCACGATAGATTTCGGTTTGGCCCTTCTGCCTGCCGAAGCCCTTGACTTCGGACACAGTCATGCCTGCGACCCCGATGCCGCCCAGCGCTTCGCGGACTTCATCGAGCTTAAACGGTTTAATTACGGCGATGATGAACTTCATCTTTGCCCCCTACTGCTCACCGGATTCTTCCCGGCTTCGCATGTGCAGCAAGAGGCGTGCCAGATTCCGCAAGAGCACGGATTGTGCCGTTTACGGGCTATTTAGACGCTATGGAGCGTGCCTAAAAAGTGAATGGTTGATTAAATTTTGTGCGGCAGTCTATTTTTTAGGCAGTTTCAGGCTTGTCCAGATCGGTAGGTGATCGGATGAACTCGCCGCTTTCACGCTGTGGTGAACCGCACTGTCGAGATAATCCCAATCGGGGGTGGCGATAATGCGATCGAGCGGTGCGACTGGTCGCCGCGCCGGATAGCTTGGGCCCGGTGTGATCTGTTGCCAGCCCAGTCCGAAGGCCCGCATCGCACCTGTCAGCCGACCCCATTGGTTGAAATCCCCCATGATCACCGTCGGCATGCGCTGGCGACGTGCGCAGTGCGAGATGATCGCCTTTACCTGGTCACGACGACGCAGCCCGGAAATGTCCAGATGCGCACCAAGCACGCGCAAGGATTGGCCATTGAGCGACAACTCCGCCATCACTGCGCCGCGCGGCTCAAGCGTAGGCAGGTCAAGCGGCTCTGCGAGCAAGCAATCGATATCCCTGCGCACGAGCAAGGCGTTGCCGTGCCAGCCCAGGCTTTGTCTTCGCTTGGCGACCGGCAAGGGGCGCCATTTCGTGTCATCCAGAAGCGCCCGCGGAAGCACGCCCGCACGCTGTCCGAAACGCCGATCCGCTTCCTGCAGCGCAATGATATCGGCATCGACCTCGCGCAAGACTGTGATGATCCGATCGGGATCGCGGCGGCCATCAAAGCCGACCGCTTTATGGATGTTGTAGCTGGCGAACTTGAGCTGCACTTGAGCGCGTTGCCTTATTCGCCTGCGATGTAACGATCCGTCGCGCGGGTCGGCAGCCCGTCGATGCTGGAGATGCGCAGCGCATGTTTCGCCGCCCATTCGTCTGGGTTAGACTGGGCGTGCGACTTCTTCAGCGTCTGCCGTTCTTCCTGATACTCCATGAAGGGCACGCCCCAGCCACAACTGGTCTGCACGCTTTCCACTTCAATCACGAAGATCTGCCTAGTGCCGGGCAGCAATGTGAAATGCGGCGCGAACGCTTCCCACTCAGCATCTTGCGGCAGCACAGCATGGCCCCGCCCGTAAATGCGCAGGATGTTTGCCGGCTGCTGGAAATTGCAGAACATGATGGTGATCCGGCCATCAGCCGCGAGATGCGCATGCGTCTCATTGCCTGAGCCGCCCAAGTCCAAATAGGCGACACGCTTGGGCGTGAGCACCCGAAAGGCATCATAGCCTTTAGGACTGAGATTGATCCGCGCGCCTTCGGCCGCGGTCGCGACAAAAAAGACCGGCTGCTTGCCGATCATCTCGATATGCTTCTCGCTCAGCTCATCGGAAAAATCGGCCATAGTAAGCTGTCCTGTTCAATCAGAGGAAATCGCGCAAGGTCGCGATGAAGCGGTCAAACTGGTCATGGTGGAGCCAGTGCCCCGCCTTCTCGAATTCGATCACTTCGGCATTGTTGAAATACTTGATGCGCCCATCCTTCGCCGGGTTTGAAGCCCAGCTGTCAGCGCCATAAAGCAGCAGCGTCGGCGCTGTGATCGCTCCCCAGATCTGCTGCAGGAATTCATCTGCAATATCCTCGACACCCCAGACATTGAGGTGCGGGTCGAATTTCCAGCTAAAGGTGCCGTCTTCATTGCGGTTCACCCCATGGATCGTAAGGTGGCGTGCCTGCGCTTCGGTAAGGTAGCTGTTTTCCTCGATCATCCGCGCAAAGGCGGCTTCGATGCTTTCATATTTGCGCGGCAGGCGGCCAGATGCGGCACGCTTCTTGCCGATCCACTCTGCAAATCGTTCCGGATAGGGCGTGCTGCGCATTTCCGCTTGCCGCTCAGGCGAAGGGCCCAGCCCTTCGATCGCAACGATCTTCTTCACCATATCGGGGAACACGCCGGCATAGCGCAGCGCGACATTGCCGCCCATCGAATGGCTGACGATGGTGACGGGGCCGCGTCCCAGCTGATGGATCAACTGCGCCAGGTCATAGACCATGTCGTTCGCACGGTAGTTGCCGTCAGAAACCCAGTCGCTGTCGCCATGGCCGCGGTGATCCATCGCGACGACATGATAGTCTTCGCGCAGCGCCTGCGCCGTCCAATCCCAGCTGCGCGCATGATCGCGCCCGCCATGGACCAGCACCAGCGGCGGCTTGTCCTGATTGCCCCAATCTTCGTAGTTCAGCCGCAGCCGCTGCGAGATGAAGGTTTGTGAAGTAGGTCCTGAGCCGTTCATGCCGCATCCATGCCGCGAAGCTGCAGGCGCTGCAAGCCTACCGTTCCTTCGTCGCCGAAAAGGTCAGCTCGGGGTTCTTTTCCGCCTGATAGTTCACATCCCACGGGCTCTTGGCCATGAACACCAGGTCACCATCGCGATCCTTGGCGAGATTCGCGCGATTGAAATCCTCGAATTGCTTCACTGCATCTGCCGGGCCTTTGACCCAGCGTGCCGTTGCAAAAGGCGAAGCTTCAAGCCCCGCTTCGACCTTGTATTCCGCTTCAAGCCGCGAAATCAGGACTTCCAGCTGCAGCTGGCCCACCACGCCGACAATATGCTGCGCGCCGAGTTCGGGATAGAAGACCTGGATCACACCTTCCTCGGAAAGGTCATCCAGCGCCTTGCGCAGCTGCTTGGTCTTGGTCGGATCCCTCAGCTGGACGCGGCGCAGGATTTCCGGCGCGAAGTTCGGCAGGCCGGTAAAGCGGATCGCGTTCTTCTCGCTCAGCGTATCGCCCACACGCAAAGTGCCGTGGTTGGGAATGCCGATGATGTCGCCCGCTTCGGCGGTGTCGGCAATCTCGCGGTCCTGCGCGAAGAACAGGATCGGCGAGTGCACTGCGATTGGCTTGCCCAGCCCTGAAGGCGTCAGCTTCATCCCGCGTTTGAACGTGCCCGACACCTGCCGCATGAACGCAATCCGGTCACGGTGGTTGGGGTCCATATTGGCCTGAACCTTGAAGATGAAGCCGGTCACTTCATCGCGCGTCGGCGGGATCTGCTCGTCCCCTGCGGGTTGCGGGCGCGGCGGAGGCGCGTATTTCGCAATCGCATCGATCAGTTCCTCAACGCCGAAATTCTTGAGAGCAGAGCCGAAATAGACCGGGGTCAGGTCGCCATTGCGATAGGCTTCCAGATCGAACTCGGGATAGCCGATCTGCGCCAGCTCGACATTCTCCGCGATCTCATCGGGTAGCGTCACATCGGCATCGCGCTTGCCGTGGAATTCCTTTGACGGGCCTTCAGGCCGCGCCACTTCGCCGCTGGCAAAATCCAGAATGCCTTCAAATTGCCCGCCCATCCCCACCGGATACATCTGTGGGCTCACATCGAGCGCGAGCATATCCGCAATCTCGTCGAGCAATTCGAATACCGGCCTGCCTTCGCGATCGACCTTGTTGACGAAAGTGATGATCGGCACGCTGCGCAAGCGGCAGACTTCGAACAGCTTGCGCGTTTGCGGCTCGATGCCTTTCGCCGCGTCAATCACCATGATCGCGCTGTCGACCGCGGTCAGCGTGCGATAGGTGTCTTCGGAAAAATCCTCGTGACCCGGCGTGTCGAGCAGGTTGAAGGTGATCGTTTCACCGTCATATTCCTTCTCGAAAGTCATGACCGAAGACGTGACCGAGATACCGCGCTGCTGCTCGATCTTCATCCAGTCCGAGCGCGCCCGGCGGGCCTGCCCGCGTGCTTTTACCTCGCCCGCGAGATGGATCGCGCCGCCTTGCAGCAGCAGCTTTTCCGTCAGCGTGGTCTTACCAGCGTCAGGGTGCGAGATGATCGCGAAGGTGCGTCTGTTCGATGTCATGAAAGCCGTTCGTGCTGAGCCTGTCGAAGTATGAACGGCCCGTTCGGATGACCCTTCGACAAGCTCAGGGCGAACGGGCTGTCTAGAACCTATCCCCTCAGTTCCGCCCCCTGCTTGGCCGCCGCGGCCACAATCGCATCCGAAATCGCTTTCAGATCGGCGTCCTTGTAGCTCTTGTCTTGCGGTTGCAGCGTCACTTCGACCGCGACCGATTTCTTGCCTTCGGGCACGCCCTGCCCCGCAAACACATCGAACACACGCGCATCGACGATATTCGCTTTGTCCGCACCCTTGACCGCTCGAACCAGCTCGTTTGCCGCAAGATCTACCGGCACAAGGAAGGCAAAGTCGCGCGTCACCGCTTGCAGAGCGGGTGGCGCATAAGGCGTGCGGGCAAAGCTGCCCCCACCTTTGCGCGCAGGGATCGCATCGAGGAATATTTCGACCGCTGCGACCGGCCCGTCGATATCGAAGGCCTTGCAGGTATTTGGGTGCAGCATGCCGAATCGCGCGAGCACATTCTTGGGGCCGAGCCGCAAGGTTGCCGATTGGCCGGGATGGAATTGCTCTCCCGCTTCCTGCATCACCATAAGATTGTCGACCGGCGCGCCTGCCGCTTCGAGCAATGCAATCGCCTCAGCCTTGGCATCATAACCATCGAACAGGGTGGCTTTGCCAGACGCCCAGCCGCGCGGGGTTTTCTCGCCAGCCAACACAACGCCAACCGTGGCATGCTCATCGCTAGCGCCATTGTCCCCGCGGAAATAGCGGCGACCAATCTCGAACAGGCGCAGGCCGTCCGCGCCGCGATCAAGGTTGCGCTTGGCCGCGCTGATCAGACCCGGAAGCATCGATGGCCGCATCACCTTCATGTCTTCGCTGATCGGATTTTCGAGCGCCCAGGGCACCTGGTTGCCTTCCGCGAAATGCGCCGCTTCGCCTTCGGGAATGAAGGACCATGTGATCGCTTCGTTGAGCCCGCGCGCCGCAGCGGCACGGCGCAGCTTGCGCTCGATCACTTGCTCGCGCGTCGCTGTCGGCTTGGCAACACCGTCTGCGCGGGGCAGCGCGACACTCTCGACCTTGTCGAGCCCGTGAATGCGCACGACTTCTTCGACGAGGTCCGCCGCGCCTTCGATATCATGGCGGCGCAGCGGGCATGTGACATTCCAGTCTGCGCCCACAGTGAAGTCCAGGCTCTCAAGGATGCGCTTCTGCTCCTCGGCAGGCACGTCCACACCGCCTAGCCGCGCGGTGAGGGCGGTGTCGAAGCCGATCACCTTCGGTTCGCTCGGCGGCGAGCCGGCGTGCACTTTCTCGCTCGCCTGACCGCCTGCCAGCTCGACAATCAGCCCGGTGAGCAGGTCCAGCCCGTCATTTAGGAACGCCGGATCCACGCCGCGTTCGAAGCGGATGCGCGCATCCGATGCCAGGCCCAACTTGCGCCCCGTCACGCCGATGCGGGCCGGATTGAAATAGGCAATCTCAAGCAGAACGTCGGTGGTAGACTCGCTCACGCCAGAATCCTCGCCCCCCATGATTCCGGCGATGTCATGCACACCCGCATCGTCTGCGATAACGGTCATGCTGTCATCGAGCGTGTAAGTCTTTTCGTTCAGCGCCAGCACCTGCTCGCCATTTGTCGCGCGGCGAGCCACAACCGCGCCGGTCAGTTTAGCCATGTCATAAGCGTGCGCCGGACGGCCATAGGCGAGCATCACATAGTTTGTGAGGTCAACCAGGAGCGAAATCGGGCGCTGGCCTGCGCTGATCAGCCGCTGCTGGAGCCAGTCTGGCGATGCGCCATTGGTCACGCCTTTGACCGCGCGACCAAAGAACGCCGGGCAGCCTTCGGGATCGTCGGTGCGGATTTCGATCGGGCAGGCCCCACTTGCATCGAAGCTCGGGATCGCGATCGGCTTGAGTGTGCCAAGGCCAGCCGCGGCAAGGTCGCGCGCAATCCCGTAAACACCCATGCAATCGGGCCGGTTGGGCGTGATTGCGACATCGATCACCGGCGATGCGCCATGATAGTCAGCAAAGCTTGCACCAACTGGCGCATCTTCGGGCAATTCGATGATGCCATCGTGCTCATCGCCCAATTCGAGCTCGCGCACCGAACACATCATGCCATTCGATTCGACACCGCGAATTGCACTCTTGCGCAGCTCCATGCCGTTTGCAGGCACAACTGCACCGGGCAGGCCCAACACGCCTTTCATCCCCGCGCGCGCATTGGGCGCGCCGCACACAACCTGCAGCGGATCGCCTTCGCCGGTGGTGACGGTCAGCACCTGCAGCTTGTCGGCATCGGGGTGCGGTGCGGCGGTCAACACTTCGGCCACGCGGAAACCCGCCAGCCGCTCAGCCGGATCTTCGACGCCTTCGACCTCAAGCCCGATAGCGTTCAGCGTGTCGACAATCTCCTTCACCGAAGCGGTGGTTTCGAGATGGTCTTTTAGCCATGTGAGCGAGAACTTCATGCCACCTCTCCGTTCGTGTCGAGCGCAGGTTCGAGCGCAGCCGAGAATCGAAGTCGAGACACCCCTCGACCGGCGCATCTCGACACGCTCGATGCTGCTCGGGGCGAACGATTGGTGTAGGTCATGCTTTCGCTCCCACACCTGCAGAAAGCGTCGGCTGATCGAACGGCGAAAAGCCATAATGCTTGAGCCAGCGCACATCGCCATCGAAGAAAGCGCGCAGATCATTCATGCCATATTTGAGCATGGCGAGCCGGTCGACGCCGACACCAAAGGCAAAGCCTTGCCATTGGTCAGGATCGAGCCCGCCCATCTCGATCACGCGGCGGTTGACCATGCCGCTGCCGAGCAGCTCCATCCAGTCATGCCCTTCATCGTCGCCTGAACTGCCGACCACACGGCGGCCCCCTTCATTGGCATAGCCGACATCGACTTCAACCGAAGGTTCGGTGAAAGGGAAGTAGCTTGGGCGCAGGCGCAGCACGATATCGTCGCGCTCGAAGAAAGCCTTGAGGAAAGTCTCCAGCGTCCACTTGAGATGGCCCAGATGGATATCCTTGTCGATCACCAAGCCTTCGACCTGATGGAACATCGGCGTGTGGGTTGCGTCGCTATCGCTGCGATAGACCCGGCCCGGCGCAATGATGCGGATCGGCGCACCCTGCTCTTTCATGCTGCGGATCTGTACCGGGCTCGTGTGCGTCCGCAGCAGCATCTCGCCGCCTTCAGCGGACTTGTCCGGGAAATAGAATGTGTCATGCATCGCGCGCGCGGGATGGCTTTCATCCATGTTGAGCGCGGTGAAATTGTGCCAATCGTCTTCAATTTCCGGCCCGGTTGCGACAGCGAATCCCATATCGGCAAAGATTTCCGCCAGCTCATCCATCACCTGGCTGACCGGGTGGACCGAGCCTTGTGGCGCGTCTGGCGCGGGCAGCGTCAGGTCAAGTTTTTCGCTGGCCAGCTGCGCTTCCAGCGCTGCGCTCTCGAGCGCGTCTTTCTTGGCGGCAATCGCATCGGCCACTTCGCCGCGCACCGCCTGGATCGCTGGCGCAGCGGAGGCGCGCTCTTCCGGTTCCATTTGCCCGAGCGATTTGAGAGCTGCGCTAACCCAGCCCTTCTTGCCCAAAGCTGCAACGCGCTGCTCTTCCAGCGCATCAAGCGTGGCAGCTTCGCCAATCGCAGCCAGTGCCGCGTCTTTTTGAGATGTCAGGTCGGTCATGATGTCAGATTCACTTTCGAGCGCGCTCCGCTAGCGGGAAATGGCGCGCAAGGCAAAGTGCAATCAGTCCGGTTTGTCCAAAGTCAGCGCAGGCGAGCCCCATAGCCGCGCACGGGCCTCTACGAAGGAATCGAGAAACGGGTGTGGTTCTGCCGCAAACTCGGTCGGCGTGACCCCCATGAAGTGGCGAAACTCGCGGCTGAAATGGGACTGGTCATGATAATGCGCGTCGATCACGTCGCTCCAGTTCTTGCCGCCTGACAGCATGAAAGCGGTCAGGCTCCGCATGAAACGCTGACGCCGCATCAGCAGCTTGGGCGGAAAACCGAAGTGCCTCAGACACACCCGTTCCAGCGTGCGGACGCTCATCTCGGCTTGCTCGGCAAAATCGGCTACACTGGCTAGCTCTTCATCAAGCAAGGCACGATGTGCCCGGATTATCTTGGCTTCATCGCGATGGGGTCTGTCCAGCGCGGCAAGTGTGTCGCAAATCGCCGCGAGCTGGTCATCAACGCTCAAGCTGTCGTTGCACAGCACGTCGCACAGCCCGGCGAATTTGCTGAACAGCGGATGCGTTTCCCCGTTGTGAAGCGTGTTGGCAAATTCGCTTGCATCTGCGTCAACCAGTCTTGCCCAGCCCAATGGCAACAAGCCGATGCCCCAGACCTTGGCCGAACCAAGCCAGAAATGGATAGGGTTTGAGCTTGGCCCGCTTACACCAAACCGAACGCCAGAGAGTTCGCGATCGTTCAGCCTTGCGCGCGGAGTGCTGCCGCAAAAGAAGCGCATCGATCCCCACTCAGGCTGCATGTGGTCGTGCAGTTCCGCGCCCGGCTCGGTTTCAAGTTCCAAGCGGTAGAAGGTCGTGATGAGCGCGCTGAATTCAGGCGGTGGCGCATGGAAATGGCTTGCCACCCGATAGGCCGATTGGCCCTCGCCCCGATCATCTTGCCCCACCTTGCCGCGATGTGTGGCGCAATTGTCGCGTTCTTACAAACAGAAAGGCGCCGAAAGTTGCCCTCCAGCGCCCTTCAAATTGCTAGGCTCAAGCCGTTCAGGCGGGCAGAGCGCCCTTTGCCTGAGCGATCACTGCCTTGAATGCACCTTCCTCGTTCATGGCGAGGTCAGCCATTGCCTTGCGATCGAGCTCGATACCGGCGAGCTTTGCGCCGTGCATGAACTGCGAATAGGTCAGACCTTCAGCGCGAACAGCCGCGTTGATGCGCTGGATCCACAAAGCGCGGAAGTTGCGCTTCTTGATCTTGCGATCGCGGTAAGCGTACTGGCCAGCCTTTTCGACAGCCTGGCGCGCGATGCGAATGGTGTTCTTGCGACGACCGCGATAGCCCTTGGCTTGATCGAGTAGACGCTTGTGCTTGGCGCGAGTGGTCACGCCGCGTTTGATGCGAGGCATTTCGTATATCCTTCTCTTCGTTTCGGGCTGCCGAGCCGCCCTCTCCCCCGCCCTTCCTCCCTTGATGATATCCTTCCGGGTGGAAGGGCGGGGGAGCGGGCAGGCAGGGCCTCGGCGTTAGCCGTTCAAATCAATCCAACCCGTAGGGGGCCCATTTCTTCACTGTCTTGGTGTCGGCTTCCGACAGGACAGTGGTGCCGCGGTTGGTGCGGATATACTTCGCATTGTGGCTGATCAGGCGGTGGCGCTTGCCGGCCACACCATGCTTGACCTTGCCGGTTGCGGTGATCTTGAAGCGTTTCTTCACACCGCTTTTGGTCTTCAGCTTGGGCATTTTCATCTCCTGTATAGAGACACGTCCGAACCGGCCCTGGCAGCCCTTGTCGCCAGGCAGGCAGATAATCACGTGTCAGTGAAGGCGCGCGAAATAGCGATTCTGGCGCGGAATGCAAGGAGTCTTTGATGGTTCCACACTCGTATAGCTCGCTGGAAAACGGCGCGAAGCGCCGCAAGGGCGTCAAAACGTCTGGGCGCCCGTCCGCAGCGGCGCGGGCTTGCCCGCGAGCCGCGAGGATATCGCGCGCCCGGATGGGCGTGCGGAGGACGGTTAACTGGAACCCAGACGTGACTTTTGAAAAGTGTGCCTTTTCGCAAAACGTGTTGTTTTCCAGCCCCTTGTGCACAAGCACAGCCCGACAACTGTGACTTTCCGCCCGGCGACTTGCGCAATGGCTTGTGTGCGGTTTCACTCATTGCGCCATCCTGCACCTTTGGACGCAAGTAGGAAAGCTGGCTCGCAATGCATGCATATTATGCTTGCAAATTGCGGAATGCATGCGTATGTTGCATGCATGAACGGCAAGCAGAAGCGGACGCTTGAAGCCATCTTTGCTGACCCCGTTTCAGGGTCAATCGATTGGAAGAGTATCGAACGCCTGCTGATTGCCATTGGATGCGAAGCTATCGAAGGCAAGGGTTCGCGAGTGAAATTTCGCAAGGACAAGGTGATCGCCAGCTTTCACCGCCCGCATCCAGAGAAGGAAGCGAAACGCTATCAGGTCAGAGACACGAGAGAGTTCCTGATCAAGATCGGAGTGAGACCATGAAGCCTCTAACCTACAAAGGCTATAGCGCGATTGTCGAGTTTGACAGCGAAGACGAAATTTTCGTTGGCCGGATTGCCGGCCTGAATGACGTTATCGGCTTTCATGGAGAGAGTGTTGCCGAACTCAAGACCGCATTCGCAGAAGCACTCGATGATTACCTCGAAACTTGCGCAGCCTTAGGGAAAGCCCCTGAGAAAGCTTATTCCGGCAACGTGATGATCCGCGTGCGCCCCGAGTTGCACTCTGCTATGGTCAGGGCAGCCGAGATCGCAGGCAAGAGCCTCAACCAGTGGGGCGAAGAGGTAATGGAGAAAGCCGTTCGCGCCTGAATTGCGACGAAGCAAACGTCGCCTTTGACTAACCCCCGCCCATCGCTTCGAGCACATCCTCAAGCCGCGCGGGTTCTCCCAGTGCCAGCACTGTTCCATCGCTGCCAGCGTCCAGCGGATTGCCTTGCCAGTCGCTCATTTGGCCGCCCGCCCCTTCGACCACCGGCACCAGCGCAGCATAGTCATACAGCTTGAGCCCGCTTTCGATCACGATATCCAAATGCCCTGACGCGAGCAGCGCATAATTGTAGCAATCACCGCCGTATACCGGGTAAGGCCGATTGGGATAGGCCTTCGCCACCACGCGCAGATAGGCATCGACCTCTCCCTCTGCGAAGCAATGCGGGCTAGTGGTGGCGACCTGAGCGCCCTCGAGTGAGCGGCAACGGCGCGTCTGCACCGGCTTGCCGTTCAGCGTGGTAGGCTGGCCAATCGCGCCGACCCAGCGTTCGCGCAGGATCGGCTGGTCAATCACGCCCAGCACTGGCCAGCCATCCTCAAGCAAGGCGATCAGCGTGCCGAAGATGGGGCGCCCGGCGATGAAGCTTTGCGTGCCGTCAATCGGATCAAGCACCCATTGCCGCCCGGCCCCTTCATTGCGCAGCCCGTATTCCTCGCCAATGATGCCATCGGCAGGAAATTCACGTTCGATGATCGCGCGCATCGCGGCCTCTGCCGCGCGATCAGCATCGGTCACCGCAGTGTGATCATCCTTCTGTTCTTGTGACCAATCACCGCGGAACAGCGGGCGAATTGCGTCCCCTGCCGCATCGGCCAGGCGCCTGGCGCATTCGATATCTGCTAAATTCATGACTTTCGCCTTTGTTCGGGATATGCCAGCTTCAAAGTGGTCGCGTTTAGTCGCCTCGAAAAGGGGGGCAAGGGGTTCGCTGTGGCCGAAACGGGGCATGAAGACAATCGGTCAGATACCAGCCTTGGGCTGCGATCACTTCTGGGACATACTGCCGCTGGCGAACCGCTGTCGCTCAACCGTGCGCCATGTGAAGAGCTCTCGCCATGGGTAGCACGGGTTTATGCCATGCAAGTCGAGGCGGATCCCGACCATGTGATCGAATGCGGCCTTTGCGCTGACACGCCGATCCTGCGGGTGCTCTTCAAGGGTGAATGGAATGCGGAAACGCGCGATGGCCACGGGCGATACCAGAGCGCCGCGCTGTTTTTCGGGCCACAGACCAAGCGCATGTCGATTACAGTGAAGGGGAGCTTCGCGACGGTGGGTGTTGCGCTGAAGCCGGGGGCTGTGGCCGCGCTCAAGGGCCCGAACGTATCGGACACGCTCGATCGCATCATCCTTTACGACCATATCTATGGCAATCAAGAGTGGGGAACCAGCGAGCGCTTGCTCGAATGGTTCGGCACCGAAGGCCCTCCGAAGCGCTGGTTGAGAGTGGCGGAGATCCTGGTGCAACAGCTGGTCGAGCGCGCGGGCGGAAAGAAACCCGATCCGCTGATCGAAGCATTCGACAAGGCAGCCTTTGCCGATCCCAATATGGCAATCGGCGAATTTGCCGAGTTGCACGGGGTGGAACGCCGGCGGTTGGAACGCCTGATCAAGAAAGCCTATGGCCAGACTCCGAAGCAGGTTCTGCGGCGCGCGCGGGCGCTGGACATCGCGGCAAACCTTCGCGGCGTGGCGGATGACAATGAAGCAGAAGAACTCGCGCTGCGGTATTACGATCAATCGCACATGATCCGCGAATTCACCGCGTTCTTCGGGATGACACCGCGCCAGTTCGTGCGTACGCCGCAGCCCCTGTTGACGCAGGCTTTGGAAGCCCGGCAGGAAAGGCGGCTGGAAGCGCTTGGACGCCATGACCCGGCTGACCGTTATCCTTGGCGGCGCGGCGACTAGCCACCCCATTCTGCCCTGAATCGACTGGAACCGGAATTTCATATAAACCGCTGGGACAGATAGAGGTCGCAACAATGTCAGACGACTGGGAAGGCGAGCACTGGCGCCACAATGTCGCGCCGATGTCGGGCGAATCGCGCGAAGGCATGCCGCTGTCTGTCAATCGCCCGCCAGCAGAAGATTTGCGGCCGTGGATCGCGCGGCTGGTGGCCGCCAAGATTGAAGCCGGTCCGCAATCGCTGATCCGCTGTGGCATGTGCAATGATCTGGTCTATCAGCGTATTGTCATCAATGGAGACTGGACTGCGACTTCAGCTGACGGCACCGGTCACTATCGCGACGAAACGCTGCTGTTCGGCCCGCATTCGCGCTATATGCCGTTGAGCTGTTCCGGCTCTGTCATCGCAATCGGTGTGGGCTTGAGGCCGGGCGCGCTGGAACTGTTGACCGGCAAGCCGGTCGAACCGCTGGTCGACCGGATCGAGCGCGAAGATGCATTGGGGCTGATCACAGGCGATCTGAAGCAGCAATACCCCCCTGATGGCGAGCCGGAAGAGTGGCTCGAAACACTGGAGGCGGCACTGCGGCGGCGGATTGCCGAGCTGGACCCGCTGCATCCCGATCCCATCACCACCGCATTCGAATTGGCCGGTTTTGCCGATCCCAATCTCACGCTGACGGAGTTTTCCAAGCGACAGGGGGTAAGCCTGCGCAAGCTGGAGCGGCTGGTGAAGCGCGATTTCGGCCTCACGCCCAAGCAAGTGTTGCGCCGGGCGCGCGCGCTCGATATAGCCGCGCAATTATGCGGCGTGGCGGACGAAGACGAAGCCGAACAGCTGATGCTGCGCTATTTCGATCAATCGCATCTGATCCGCGAATTTGCCGCTTTCTTCGGCACTACACCCAGCTCGTTCCGCTCTGCGCCGCGCCCGTTGATGACGATCAATGTCGAAACCCGCCAGGCGCGCAGGCTGGAAGAGCTGCAGCGGCTCAAACCGGGCCAGCACCGGCCCTGGACCAACGGGCATTAGGGCGCTGACTCCGGGGCTTAGTCGAACAGCGAGCTGACCGAGCTTTCATCTGCAATCCGGCGCACGGCTTCACCGATCAGCGGCGCGATCGTCAGCACACGGATACGCTCGGACTTTTCCGCCGCTTCGGTTGGGCGGATCGTGTCAGTGATCACCAGCTCTTTCAGCGCAGAGCCGTCGACCCGCGCCACCGCACCGCCCGACAGAACGCCGTGCGTAATATAGGCGGCCACGCTGGCGGCGCCTTGATCGAGCAAGGCCTGCGCGGCATTGCACAGTGTGCCGCCTGAATCGACGATATCGTCAATCATGATGCAGTGGCGGCCCTTCACCTCGCCGATGATATTCATCACTTCGCTTTCGCCGGGGCGATCGCGGCGCTTGTCAACGATGGCCAGCGGGGCATTGTCGAGCCGCTTGGCCAGCGCGCGTGCGCGCACCACACCGCCAACGTCAGGCGAGACCACCATCAGCTCCTTGTCACCGTAACGCGCCTGAATATCGGCGGCCATCACCGGGGCGGCATAGAGATTGTCAGTCGGGATATCGAAGAAGCCCTGGATCTGCCCTGCGTGCAGATCGACCGCGAGCACACGGTCAGCGCCGGCACGGGTAATCAGATCTGCCACCAGCTTGGCAGATATCGGCGTACGCGGGCCGGGTTTGCGATCTTGCCGCGCATAGCCGAAGTAAGGCACCACTGCGGTGATCCGCTTGGCCGAGGCGCGCTTGAGCGCATCGATACAGATCAGCAATTCCATCAGATTGTCATTCGCCGGGAAGCTGGTCGGCTGGATCAGGAACACGTCTTCGCCGCGCACATTCTCATGGATCTCCACGAAGATCTCTTCATCCGCGAAACGGCGCACGCTGGCATCGGTCAACGGAATTTCGAGATAGGCCGCGATGGCCCGCGCGAGCGGCAAGTTCGAATTGCCGGACATGATCTTCATGAGTTGCGAATCCCCGAGAGCAGCTGGTCTCTCCCGCCTAGCCGAGAAGCGTGCAAATGCAACAGAGCGAAGCGCGCGGTTTTACCCAGCGCAGCCGCTATTTGATGCGGTGTTCGCCGCGGATCCATCGCACCGTGCCGCTGGAGGCGCGCATCACCACGCTATGCGTGGTCATCTTGCCGCCGCGCAGCCGCTTCACGCCGTCCAGCAACGAGCCTGAAGTGACGCCGGTGGCGGCAAAGATGCAGTCCCCCTTGGCCAGGTCTTCGAGCTTGTAGATGCGGTCAAAATCGGTGATGCCGAGCCGGCGCGCGCGCGATTTCTCGTCTTCATTGCGGAACACCAGCCGCCCGTTGAACTGCCCGCCGACGCAGCGCAAGGCTGCGGCTGCCAGCACGCCTTCGGGCGCACCGCCCTGCCCCATATACATGTCTATCGTGGTGTCTTCATCAGTGGTGGCGATCACACCTGCGACATCGCCATCGCCGATCAGCACAACCCCGCAGCCGATCCCGCGCAGCTCAGCGATCAGATCGGCATGGCGCGGCCGGTCGAGCACGCACACGATGATTTCATGCGGCTCAACTCCTTTGGCTGCGGCGACTGACTGCACATTCTCTGTCGGGGTCTTGGCCAGGTCGATCACATCGGGCGGATAGCCCGGACCAACCGCGATCTTGTCCATGTAGGTGTCAGGCGCGTTCAGGAGATTGCCCTCTTCCGCTGCTGCCAGCACAGCCAGAGCATTGGGCCCGGCCTTGGCAGTGATCGTCGTGCCTTCAAGCGGATCGAGCGCGATATCGATCTTGGGGCCTTTGCCGGGCGCGCCGCCCACTTTCTCGCCAATATAGAGCATCGGCGCTTCGTCACGCTCGCCTTCGCCGATCACTACTGTGCCATCCATATAGAGCGTATCGAAGGCGCGCCGCATCGCTTCGACTGCTGCGGCGTCGGCCGCTTTCTCGTCCCCCCGCCCGATCAATTGCGAGGCTGCCACCGCGGCTGCTTCAGTCACACGGACCATTTCCATCACGAGCACGCGATCAAGCGCGTTTTCGCCGGCAGGCTTCTTGGCAAGGATATCGGTGTTCATGGAGAATTCAGTCCCTCATGTGAGTGTGGCGGTGCCCTAAACAAAAGGAAGCCTGCTTGTCGAGCACAGCTGCAATGCATTTCCGCACAAGCGTTCGATTGCTGGCTGCCACGATGTTGTGCGCGGGCAGTGTCCCGCTGCTTGCGCAGACCCGCGAAAGCATCCCAGAGGTGGCAAGCGAAACCAGCGCGCCTGACAATGGCACAATCGACATTCTGGCAGAGCCCGGCCTGAGCGAGATTGACCAACGCCGGATCGAGGAGTGCGAACGCCAGAACGATGCTGCGACAATATCCGGCGAGATCGTGGTGTGCCGCGAGATCGTGGAAGACACTGCGCAATACTATAGCGGTGACCGTGAAGCGGCGCAGCGGCGCTATGCAGAGGAAACCGCCTTTCGCGATGATCCGGCTACCCCAAATCCTTGCGGACCCATGTGCGGAATCTTCACTGGTCCGCCGACGGTCGGCGGGTTGTGCATACCCGGCCTGCAGAAATGCCCGCCGCCGCCTGCGCTGATCTTCGACATCACGGCTCTGCCGGAAGCGCCGCCCGGATCAGACGCAGACCGCATTGCGCGCGGCCTGCCGCCAATCGGCAATGACACCGGTACTGAACCGAACGCGCAAGACCTGCCGGGATTGCCGAAGCAGCCCGATGAGGAAGCAGCCGCTGCTGCCAGCGAAGACCCTAAGCCGGAAGAATCGGCAGAACCAGCGGCGGAGCGGTAAGGCTTTCCGATCCTTCGAGCAGCTTGAGCGCTTCGCTAACGCTGCGTTCCGGCCCTTCATGCGTGACCATCGCCACCAGTACCTCGCGCCCTTCATCAGGGCGGCCCTGCTGGATCAGGCTTTCAATCGACACACCCGCATCGCGCATGGCGGCGGTGATTTCCGCCAGCACGCCCGGGCGATCCGCAACCGTGAAGCGCAGGTAAGTCCGCTCCATCCGGTGTCCCGGTTCAGTAGGTGCCATTGCCGTGAGCCGCGCGACGGGAATCGAGAACGGCGCGCCCACTTCATCGCGCGCGATATCGATCAGATCTGCCACCACGGCGCTGGCAGTCGGCCCTTCGCCTGCGCCTGCGCCCTGGAACAGCAAGCGGCCCGAGAAATTGCCTTCCGCCACCACCGCATTGGTCGGGCCATCGACGCTCGCCAGCGGATGCGCCTTGGGCACAAGGCAAGGTCGCACGCGCTGGAGCAGGGCAGGCGCACCGTCGCTGCCTTGCTCGACATCGGTCATGGCGATCAGCCGGATGACATAGCCCAGCGTATCAGCTTGCGCGATGTCGGCAGCTTTGACCTGCGTGATCCCGGTGGCGCGCACCGAATCGAAATCGAGCCGCGCGCCGAAACCGATCGCTGCAAGGATGGCAAGCTTGTGCGCAGCATCCACCCCCTCGATATCGAAGGTGGGATCAGCTTCGGCATAGCCCTTGGCCTGCGCTTCAGCGAGCACTTCGGCGAAATCTGCGCCAGTGTCTTCCATGGTCGAGAGGATGTAATTGCAAGTGCCGTTGAGGATGCCGTAGATCCGCTCGAGCGCATTGGCCGATGTGCCTTCGCGCAGCCCCTTGACCACCGGAATGCCGCCTGCAACCGCGGCTTCGAACTTCAGCGCAACGTCGCGCGCTTCGGCTTTCTCTGCCAGCGCCAATCCGTGATGCGCAATCATCGCCTTGTTGGCGGTGACCAGCGGCTTGCCGGCTTCCAGCGCCGCATTGGCAAGCTCCAGCGCCGGCCCGTCTGACCCGCCGACCAGCTCTACCACCACATCGACATCGTCACGACTGGCAAGCGCAGCCATATCGTCTTCCCAGCCATAGGCTGACAGATCGATGCCACGATCGCGCGACCGATCACGCGCGCTCACAGCCACCACTTGAAGTTCGCGCCCGGCGCGCGCGCTGAGCAAGGCATGATTGGTCTCGATCAAGCGGATGACCCCGACCCCGACAGTGCCAAGACCGGCGAGGCCAATGCGCAGCGGCTCAGACATTGGCTGCCTCCCCTACAGGGTGGCCGAAAGCCGCACGGACCGAATCCGGAATTCGTTCAGGCTTGCCGGTGGGCAAATCGACCATAACCGCAACCAGCCTGATCTCCGCTCTGAGCGAGTCGTCCTTCGCACCATGCAGCGTGATCAGCTGCTCCACACTCGAATTGCCGATGCGTGGCACGCTGATCCGCCCTTCGATCAATTCGTCAACCCGGATCGGAGCTAGATAGTCGACCTCGGCCCGGCGAACATGGAATTCAAGGTCGTCCGGCATGCCGCGATCGCGGCAGTCGCGGAAATATTCCGTGACCAGTATGTCGGCATATTCAAGGTAGCGCGAATTGAAGACGACCGCTTGCGGGTCGACTTCGGCATAGCGCACGCGAAAGGTGTGGCGGAATGGTTCTGTCATATCGGAGCAGCCCCTAGCGCGGCTTGCCGCATCTAGGGAACCAATTTGTCTTGGGGCTGGTCTAGAACCGCTTGGCCCCGGCGAAACCTAGCCCGGGATTTCGCTCCGCGCGCAAGGGCCGAGCGCGCCCATCACCAGCGCATAGTCCGTTTCCGCCAGCGTGCGGGCAGAGCTGTCATTCGACAGATTGGCTTCATCGGGCAAGCGCGCGGGCAAGGCGCAAGCCAGGCGGTACCACTCAAGCGATTCGGGCGCCGGCGGGCGAGCCGACTGATCGATGATCTCACCCCATGAGACACCCCAGGCAGGCTGCCTGCCGGGGCGGCGCAGCACTGTGATCGAAACCGGCTTGCCGCTTTGCGTATCGAGGAAAATCTGCGTTTCGGATTCGCCAACAAGATTGCCTTTGACGGACAATGCATCGCGAACCCCCGTGACTATCGGCGGTGCTGCCGGATCGGCCAGCGCAGTCAACACCGGGCGCAGCCGCTGCACCAGCGCAGGCGAATAATCCTGCTGCGCCGATTCGCTGACCAGCTGCAGCTCTCCCGGCCTGCCAGGGACGCTGCGCGCAAGCAGCAGGACTTCCCGGTTCTTGAGCTTGGGCGCGCGCCCGCGCGAATCGAGTGGCATGTCGACAAGATAACGCAGCGCTTCGCCCACCGGCGCATTGCCCGCGATCAGCGCAATCGTCTCTGCCTCTATATAAAGCCGCACGAATCCCGGCTCGATTCCGGGTGCACGCTCTGGCTCCAGAGCCGCCTGACGGCGAATCTCTGCGCGCAGCACAAGGTCGGCTTCTTCTGCCATCGCGACAAGATCAGCATAGGTCAGGCCGCTGGTATCAGGCTCCACCATATCTTGGGCCTGCAACGCGGACGCGAGCGGCAATGCAGCGAGGCCTAGAACTAAGGTTTTGAATTTGAGCATGAAATTTGCCTGTGCTGAATAGAAATCGAAAACGATCTTAGTGGGAACGGTCACGCGCGCCAACTGCCATTGCGGAGCATTCTCATATCAGACGAGACGCGCTGAATCGCGAATTAACCGATAAAGCGTTTGCCTGAGCTTGGCTTGCCCGTTAAAGCGCGAGTTCTGGCTCGGGCTTAGTTGGGGACTAACAAGCCTGAGGCAAATCGCGGGGAGCGCTGTGGCATCCTGTGATACTACCGGGTCGTTTTGGGCTTCCCGGTCAGAGACGAAATGGAGTGTGGGGTTCTGCTAAACGGTAATCGTTTGCAGCCGCCTCAATGTCGGACTTTGTCTGGCAAACGAATGGAGAGAAAGCGACTGGATGGCTTACGCTGACCAACAAACAAGCGGCAACCGCATAGCCGCCATTATCATAGTGGCGATTATTCACGTGTTTGTCGGCTATCTGTTTATCAGTGGCTTGGCGATCGAAGCGGCGAAGAAAGTCGTCGAACGTGTCACCACCATTGATATCGAAGAGCCGCCTCCACCTGAACCGGAAGACGAGCCGCCGCCGCCTGAACCGCAGGACACGGCACCGCCGCCGCCTGTGGCTCCGCCGCCACCGATCAATATCGCACCGGCGCCGCCACCGATTCAAACCCAGCCCACGATTCCGCCGCCGGCTCCGCCTGCGCTGGTAATCCCGCCGCCGGCCCCGCCTGCACCGCCTTCGCAGGCACGTGGCGTTTCGCCTCGCGGGCAAAACCGCTGGGCTGCCCGTATTCAGGAAAACTATCCTTCGCGTGCTCTGCGTGAAGAGATCCAGGGTACTGTGGGTGTTCGGGTAACAGTCAATGCCGATGGCCGCGTCAGTGCCTGTAGCGTGACCGCGTCAAGCGGCTCGAGCATCCTTGACGAAGCTGCCTGTGCCGGGATGCAGCGCTATGCGCGGTTTGATCCGGCGCTTGATGCCGCCGGCAATCCAACTTCTGGTAACTGGGCAACCCGGATTACCTATCGCTTGAATTAGGCCGTCGGCCGCCTGGGCTCAGTTGAGCTCTTTGGGGAATTTTTTAAGAGGACTTTTCGCAATGATTATTGAACTTCTTGCTGCAGGAACCGAGGCAGCTCCGGAGAACAAGTTTGGCTTCATGGAAGCGATGGAACAGGGCGGCCCGGTCGCCTGGTTCATCCTTGCCATCATGATCATCATGAGCGTTGGCTCATTCTACATTCTGATCACCAAGCTGTTCGAGCAAAACAAGATCAACAAGCAATTCAACCGCGATGTGGTTGGCAAGTTCTGGCAGGCCAGCAGCCTTAAGGAAGGGGCAACCAAGCTAGAAAAGAACAGCGCATGGCGCCAGGTGATCGACGACGCCCTCAAGGCAGAAGACGAGCACGGCAAGATGACTGACAAGCTCGAAGCGCATGACTGGATGCACGGTTCGCTGGAGCGTTCGACTGACGCCATCAACGCCAAGCTTGCAGGCGGTCTGCCGTTCCTTGCAACGGTTGGTGCAACCGCGCCGTTCGTCGGCCTGCTGGGTACAGTTATCGGTATCTACCGCGCGCTGATCAACATCGGCATCGCCGGTTCGGCATCGATCGACAAGGTCGCTGGCCCGGTGGGTGAAGCCTTGATCATGACCGCGATCGGTCTGTTCGTGGCTGTGCCTGCGGTGTTCGCATACAACTGGCTGCAGAGCCGCAACCGCCGTATCGCCGAGAAGCTTTCTGCTTTCTCGACCGATATCCTCGCGAACATCAGCTCGAACGGTGCTGTCCGTCCGGCAACCAAGGCTCCGGCTCGCGCTGCGGCCAAGCCGGCTACCACCGCTGGTGGCGCGCAGACCGCTCCGCGCTCGTAACGCCAAAGTGATTAGCCGGGGGGACGCGCCGCGCCTCCCCGGCCACTCACAACCTTTTGCGTAGAACAACGATAGGACTGAATAATGGCGATTTCGATGTCAGGAGGGGCCGAGACCCCGATGTCAGACATCAACACCACGCCGCTGGTGGACGTGATGCTGGTGCTGCTGATCATCTTCCTTATCGCGGTTCCGGTGGCGATCCAGACGATCGAGAAGCTCGAAATACCGGTGATGGAATCGATCGAATCGAAGAACAAGGTTGAGAACCTGCTGCTGACAGTAAGCACCACGGATGCTTCCGGTCGCAGCGCAGGCGAACCTGGTTTTGAAGGTGCATCACGCAACGGCGAATGCCGTGTGTATTTCAACAATATCACCCCGGTTTCGTCAGAGGAACTTTACGACCAGGCGTTTGCCCGCCTTGACGCGATTGTGACCCGTGCAGGTGGTGCCGAAGCGATCATGCAGGATCCGGAGCAGATCCCGCAGGTGCATATTCGCGGTGACGTGAATGCACCGTGGCGCTGCGTCGCTGGCGCGATCTACAATGTGCAGGCGGCCGGTTATCCGACTGTCGGCTTCCTTTCGAACCCGGTCGAACCCGGCATCTGAGCCGGCTTGAGAGAGACTTAGGAGTACTTACCCATGGCAATGTCAGGCGGCAAAGACGACGGTTCGCCGATGATGGAAATGAACATGACGCCGTTGATCGACGTCTTGCTCGTTCTCCTGATCATGTTCATCATCACGATCCCCGTCGCAACGCACTCGGTTGATATCGACCTGCCGCAACCAAGCCCGATCGACAATCCTCCGCCGATTGATCCGATCAAGAACAAGCTGGTGTTGACGCAGGGTAACGAGATCCTGTGGAACGCAGAGCCGATCACGATGGGGCAGCTTGTCACGCTGCTTCAGGAAACGCTCACAATCCAGCCCGAGCCCGAGCTGCAGTTCGAGCCCGAAGCGCTCGCCAGCTATGAGCTGTCGGCCAATGTGCTGCGCGTGATCAAGCAATCAGGCGTGACCAAGTTCGGCTTCGTCGGCAACGAGAAGTATCGCACTTTCGGGAGCGTAGGCGGGCAGCAGTAAACCTGCGAGCCGGCACAAGACACGAGAAGGGGCGGAGCGATCCGCCCCTTTTTTGTTGTCTTCTAATCATTGTCCTCCGCGTCAACCCGCATTGCTTCACCTGCGAGCGTTTCCGCTTCAAGCAGCAGTTCCTCGTCAATCGCGCCTTGCGGCACGGCTTCGCGCCCGATCATCGTCATCACCGGGACCGCCAGCGGGCTGACCCGGTCAAGCTCGACGTGGCGCAATTCGCGTTCTGACCGCTCGAGCAGATCGGCAAGCCGCCCGACATCGGTCATGCGCGCCCTGGCGTCGGCCCAGGCGGCCTCAAGCAGCACGTGATCGGGCTCGTATTTGCGCAGCACGTCATAGATGAGGTCGGTCGAGAATGTGACCTGTTTACCGGTTTTGCGCTTGCCCGGATGTTGCCGCTCCACCAGCCCGCTGATCACCGCCACTTCGCGGAAAGCGCGGCGCAGCAAGTGCGATTCCTGAATCCATTCCACGAACTCATGCTCCAGAATATCGGGCGACAGCAACGGCGCGGGATCAGCCACCGGTTTGAGCCCCCACACCGCCAGCGAATAATCATTCGCCACAAAGCCGCCCGGCTGCAGCCCGCGATCCTCCATCCGCCGCGTTATCAGCATGCCGAGACTCTGGTTCGCGTTCCAGCCTTCGAAAGTGTAATAGACGCTGTAATGCTTCTTCTGGTGCGGGAAACTTTCCACCAGCAGCATGCCCGGCCCCGGCATTTCGCTGCGCCAATCCTGCACTTCCAGCCATTCGCGCACATCGTCTGGGAAACGTGCCCAACCTGCGCGATCGACCAGCATCTCGCGCACCCGCGCTGACAGATGCGTGGTCAGCGGCATGCGCGCGCCGCCATAGCTGGGGATCGTCGCGCTTTTCTTTGCTGCGCGGACAATCACGTCCATATCCTTGAGCTGCTCGACCTCCAGGCTGAGCCCGGCGAAGAAAAAGGTGTCACCGGGTGACAGTGTCGCGGCGAAGCGTTCTTCCACCCGCCCCAGATTGCGCCCGTTCCTGAATCGCACAGTCAGCATTTCGCTGTCGATGATGATCCCGGCATTCATGCGGTGCCGCTGGGCATGTTCGGGATGGGTCAGCCGCCACACGCCCTGCCCATCCTGGTCGATTTCGCGCACGATCCGCTTGAACTTGTCATAGGCGCGCAAGGCGTATCCGCCATTCTCGACAAAGCCGAGCACACGCTGCCAATCCTCCGGTGTGACCCAGCTATAGGCCAGCGTGGAACGCACTTCGCCGAGCAGCTCATTCTCGTGAAACGGGCCCGCGCAGGCGCAGGCCATGACATGCTGCGCGAGCACATCGAGCCCGCCGGGGCGGAAATCCTCGCCGTCGCGCTGGCCCTCGTCGACCGCATCCTTCGCCGCCGTCGCCTCCAGGAATTCGAAGCGGTTGCCCGGCACCAGGATCGCGCGGCTGGGCATGTCCAGCCGGTGGTTGGCTCGCCCGATCCGCTGCAACAGGCGCGAGCTTCCCTTGGGCGCGCCCATCTGCACCACGCAATCGATATCGCCCCAGTCGATCCCCAGATCGAGGCTCGCCGTGCACACCAGTGCGCGCAATTCGCCGCGCGCCATTGCGCCTTCGACCTTGCGCCGCGCCTCGACCGCAAGCGATCCGTGATGGATGCCGATAGGCAGATTGTCCTCATTCACATCCCACAGCAGCTGGAAGATGAATTCGGCGAGGAAGCGCGTATTGGTGAAGACCAGCGTGGTGCGGTTGCGTTTGATCTCTTCCATCAGCTGCGGGATCGCCCAGCGCCCGGCGTGCCCGCCCCACGGCACGCGCTCTTCGAAGGGCAGCAGGATTTCGACGTCTGGCTCCGCACCTTTCTCGCCCTGGACGAGCTGGACCGCATCCACCTTCCCCCATGGCGCGAGCCAGCCGAGGAAGCCTTGCGGATCGGCGACCGTGGCGGAGAGTGCCACGCGCTGCATATCGGGCGCGATCGCCTGCAAACGGCTGAGCGCAAGCGCCAGCAGATCACCGCGTTTTCCGGTTGCGAAGGCGTGAACTTCGTCGATCACGACCCGTTTCAGCCCGCGAAACATCTCGAAACTGTCAGGATAGGAAAGCAGCAGCGAGAGGTTCTCTGGCGTGGTCAGCAGGACATGCGGCGGCTTGACCCGCTGGCGTTTCTTGCGGTCCGACGGAGTATCGCCGCTGCGCGTCTCGACCCGGATCGGCAGCCCGATCTCGTCTATCGGCGCGATGAGGTTACGCTGCACATCATGCGCCAGCGCCTTCAACGGCGAGACGTAGAGCGTGTGCATTCCCTCTGGTGGCTTTGCCCCGTTGAGCCGCGACGGTGCGAAATCGGCCAGCGTCGGCAGGAAGCCGGCCAGCGTCTTGCCCGCACCTGTATCCGCGACCAGCAGCGCATGCTTGCCTGCATCGGACGCCGCCAGCATTTCCGCCTGGTGCCGCCGCACACGCCACCCGCGCCCGGCAAACCAGGCATTGATTTCAGGCGGGAAAGCAGGATCACTCACAATGGCAAGCGTTCGCGCGCCGTACCCGGCACGTCAATGCCGGAAATCGCCGCGCATTAATCAACTCGCGGCGCAATCCCTTCGCCTTGGGCAAGCTCTTCGGCAACATCGTGCAGACCCTCACTCCCTTTGGGAAAGCGGACCATGAACAGGATAGCCAGGATGACTGCCCAACCGGCCGCCATGCCGAAATAGAGATAGGTCGGGTTTCCCAAGCCTGCGGTCATTCCAGACAGCGACGCACCCAGTGGCCGACCGAAATTCGCACATGCCATATAGATCGTGAACTGTGTCGCCGCGACGGCGGGGTTGCACATCCGCATGCAGATCGGGATCAGAGCCGCCGCACCAAATGTGGCGAGAAATTCCATCAGGTAGAACAGGCTCACCAGAACTGAGGTGTTGGTCCAAAGCGCCTGATTCAGCCCCATCGCAACAAAGGCGGCGATGCCGATCGAGACGAGGATCATGAAGGACCTCTGCGGGCCAAGCTTGTCGACAATCCACCAGGCCACCAGTAAGGCGCCAACGCCAGCACTGAACTGCGCGGTGGAGATAAGCGACGTGTATTCCGAGATGGTCCAGCCCGCGACCTGCTGCGCAAGGATCGGATGGTAGGATTCGCCGCCCCCAAATGGCAACGCGCGCAAGAACAGGATGGGCAATAGCGCCAGGCTCAATGGCGCAACCAATGCGAGAAACGAGTTC
This sequence comes from Erythrobacter sp., assembly GCA_030148605.1. Lineage (GTDB taxonomy): Bacteria > Pseudomonadota > Alphaproteobacteria > Sphingomonadales > Sphingomonadaceae > Erythrobacter. The sequence goes on along the minus strand of JASBTD010000053.1, from coordinate 41,680 downwards.
TTGAGAAGCGGCGACCAGGCATCGACCTGAATATCGATATTGCGCGGATGCGAGCTTCCCTTTGACCAAGGTAGCCTGCGCTCACCTTCGCGTTCCCGGATGACCATGCCGAACATAGCGACCATGAAAGGCACCAGCGCCGCAGCCAATAGTGCTTCACGGAAGCCGAAATTGTCGAGCAGGAAGCCGACCATTCCCGTGGTCGCGGCAATGCCCAGCACTTGCGCGCCAAACATGATACTGCTGGCGCGGGCGCGCTCTTCCTCTTGCATGATGTCGACCGCCAGACTGTCAATCCCGACATCCTGAAAAGTGATTGCGACATTGGCGACAAAGCCGATCGCCGCGATTGTGACAATGTCGCTTGAGGCAGGATTGAGCGCAGCGCCGGTCAGCATGGAACCCGCAACCAGCAATTGGGCGCCGATAATCCATGCCCGCCTGCGCCCCATGGCAAGGAATGTATACCGATCGATCAGGAAGCCGTTGATGAGCTTGAGCGTCCATGGAAGGAAGACAATACCAACCACCCATGCGGTGTCAGCGGCACTCGCGCCATTGCCCGCCATCCAAGAAGGGATCGCGTATACGAAAACACCCAAAGGCGCGCCTTGCGTGAAATAGAACAGGAAAAGTGTGAGCAAGCGCAGCCATTTACTCTGTGTGAGAATCAAGTCACCGCGCGCGCTTGCCAGCGTTGCCATCAAAATTGCCCCCAGGCGCGACCCTCAAGGGTGATGGCATCAAGCTATCGGGCGCAATCGCCACTACATTGTATAGAGGCGACACTTTCGCGAGTTTTTACAGGAGAATCAGCGAGTTTTTTGCCTCATTCCGGCGCCGCGTATTCCATGCTTTCCTGAAGCTCGCTTACGCTGATGCCGAGAATTTCCGCCACGCGGCTTCGCTGCGCTGGGCTCAGCGTATCCCAGCTGGCTGGCGCAGGCAGTTCGGCGGTCGCCTTTTCCATCTCGCCGATCATGTCGGGCATGCGCTCCATCATCATCGGCATGCCTTGCATCATGCCGCTCATCGCTTGCGGATCAGTGAAAATACGCATCGATTCCGAAGCGTAGGCGGCGCCGCTTTCTGTCGCAAAGAAGGCGTTGATGTCGTCAAGCTGCTGCGCGTCAAAACGGACGGCATATGCGCGTGCCAATCCTTCGCGAATGGTCGGCTCCATCTCGCCAAACAGCTCACCCATGGCATCGCTCATGGCCGCAATTCCCAACCGCGTGCGGTCAGCGAAAACCGGGTCGAGAATTGCTGAGAGTTCCGCCATCTGCTCGTCTTCCAGCTCGTTCAGCTCGGACGAGGCAAGGCCCAGGATCGGCGCCATATCACCGCGCCCCATTGTTCCGCCCATCTCGGAAAAGATCGGATCGAGCACGCTGGTCATCGTATCGCGCATGATATCCGAATAGATGCCCGCAGGCATTACGCTGGCAACGGCTTGCTGCGCGGCGGGCAAACGCGCTTCCTGCGCCTCAGTCAGCGGCTCAGCAGCGAAGGCAGCCTGCATCTTCTCCATCACTTCAGCCATCTGTGCGTCTTCCGCGCTGTCTTGCGCCGCAGCAGGCGCTGCAAGGGTCAGCGCCATGGGTGCAGACACCAGGAAAGCTATCCTGCTGATTTTCATGAGTGATTTCTCCGTATCCGAGTTAATGCCCCACGCTCTCGCCGCGTTCTAACCCGCTCAATGCTAACTGTTCGTCAATTTGCGCCAGCAAGCGCTCAAGCCCTGCTTCGCTGTCGCTTTCGGCACGCGCAACCAGCACATCCTGCGTGTTCGAAGCGCGCAGCAACCACCAGCCATCTTCGGTGGTGACCCGCACGCCATCGGTGGCGTTCACATCTGCCGGGCTATCCGCCAGCCGCGCGCTGACTTCGTCGATCGCAGCAAACTTGCGGCTTTCATCGACCTGGAAACGCATTTCCGGCGTGTTGAGCATGTCCGGCATCGTGCCGCGCAGCTCAGTGATCGATTTGTCCAGTCGCGCGGACGCCGCAATCAGCCGAATCCCGGCATAAAGCGCGTCATCAAAACCGTAATAAGTGTCTGCAAAGAACACATGCCCGCTCATTTCGCCTGCCAGCGGCGAACCAGTTTCCTTCATTTTGGACTTGATCAGCGAGTGGCCGGTCTTCCACATCAGCGGTTCTCCGCCGCATTTCGCGACATGATCAAACAGCGCACGGCTGGCTTTCACATCGGCGATCACCGTCGCGCCCTGATGGCTCTTCAGCACATCTTCGGCATAGATCATCAGCAACTGATCGCCCCAGATCACCCGGCCTTCACCGTCGATCGCACCGATCCGGTCCCCATCACCGTCAAAAGCCACTCCAAAATCGAGCTTCTTCTGAGCGACGAGCGCTTTCAGATCCGCCAGATTGGCTTCGACCGTGGGATCAGGATGATGATTGGGAAAATTTCCGTCGACCTCAGTGTAGAGCAAGTGATGCTCGCCCGGCAGCCGCGTGGCGAGCTTTTCCAGCGCGGGGCCGGCCGCGCCATTGCCAGCGTCCCAACCCACCTTAAGCCCGGCAAGCGCGCCCGCGTCGATCCCGTCCAGACCCTGGAGCATGCGATCAATATACTCGTCGAGAATATCCTTGCTTTCAGCGCTGCCCGTTCCATCCAGCCAGTCACCAGCCGCGGCGACTTCGCCCAACCGCTGGATATCCGCGCCAAAGAACGGGCGCCCTTGGAATACCATCTTGAAGCCATTGTAATTGGCGGGATTATGGCTGCCGGTTATCTGAATGCCGCCGTCCACATCATCGGCTGACGCTTCGGCATAATAGAGCATCGGGGTCGGCCCCATTCCCACGCGCACTACATCGCACCCGCTTGATGTCAGCCCTTCGACCAGCGCGTGCTCGAGCATGGGCGAGCTGACCCGGCCATCATAGCCCACCGCAACTTTTTTGCCGCCTGCTTCGCGCAGCATGCTGCCAAAGCTGCGGCCGATCGCGCGTGCATCGTCCGGCCCCAGCGTTTCGCCGATGATCCCGCGAATATCGTATTCGCGCAGGACAGTCGAATGGAATTGGTGAGGCATGAGAGGAAACCCGCTTGGAAATGAAACGTTTGGCTAGAGCTTAGCGCAGCGAGCGCGCGATTGTCACTGTTTCGAAGACACTTCAGGCGGAAGATTGGCCAAAAGCAGATCACGCGCGGCATTGGCTTCATGCACCTGCTCATTGGTTCCGCCACGATCGGGGTGGACCATCGCCACCAGCCGCTTGTGCGCTTCAACCACCTGCTGGCGGTTGGCACCGGGCGCAACACCCAGCAATTGCCGCGCACGTTCCAGTGCACGGTCGCGGGTCGATTGCCCGCGCAGATATTCCCACGGCCAGCGCCCGAAGACGAGCTTCACCGCTATACATGCGATCGCCGCGATGACCAGCAAACGCAGCATGCGCTATGCCAGCTCCAGCTTGGGTTGCGGCGGCATGAATTCGGGCAAGGCAAGCGATTTTACCAGCTCGCGCAGTTCCTGCCGCGCGACCAGATGGCTGGTGCCGAGCTCGCCCAAGTGCCCCTTGTCAAGCAAGGTCAGGCCAGACGGGAACAGCTCGCGATAGATCACGCGTTCGGACAGGCCCTGTGCCACACGGAAACCGACACGCTTCGAAAGCTCCGTCAGCGCTTGCTCGATACGTGCCATATTGCGCGCTTCGACATGGCCGGTGCGGTTGCGCACCACCACCCAATCCATCTCGCGGCGTTGCTGCTCAAGCGTCGCACGGCTGCGCTTGATCCGCGCTTCCCAGATCAGCTCGGCATAGAAAGACAGCTTCTTGACCTTGAAGGTTTCGCCTTCGACCTGACCGATCAGGTCGAAATCGACAAAGCTGTCATTCATCGGTGTGACCAGCGTGTCTGCCTCTGTCGCGGCATGACGCGCGAGTTCATCATCGCGGCCCGGCGTATCGTAAACAATGTAGTCCGCGCCAGCGCCCAACTCGCGGCTCAAGGCTTCAAGCCCTTCGACATCGCCTTCATAAACCCGGCATTCCGCGGTCGGCAGCGCGACATGGCGCTTGGCCGCTGTTTCCGCGCGATTTTCCAGATAGCGCGCCATGGTCCGCTGGCGCTGATCGAGATCGATCGCAACCACCTTCGCCCCGCGATAGGCCAGCGCAATTGCGATGTGCACCGCCGTGGTGGACTTGCCCGTGCCGCCTTTCTCATTGGCGAAAACGATCCGGTGCGGGGCAGGTGCGGACATAAGCGATACAGGCCTTTCGACTAAACTTGTCGCGCCTCTTATTCAGGCGCTAGGAGTGCAGAAATTCATATCCGAGGGGGTGACCGCGTGCAAACCGCCAATACGCTCGACATGTTGAGAAATGCGCTTGCAGAACTGCGCCGTGGCGGTGGCTCGGTAGGCCTCGTCCCCACCATGGGCGCGCTCCACGAAGGGCATCTCACGCTGGTGCGCGAAGCCAAAGCTCAGTGTGACCACGTAGTCGCGTCGATCTTCGTCAATCCCACGCAATTCGGCCCGAACGAGGATCTCGACGCCTATCCGCGCCAGCTGGCGGAAGATTCGGCGATGCTGGAGGCCGAAGGCGTGGCGCTGCTGTGGGCACCCACAGTCGACGCGATGTATCCGCAAGGTTTTGTCACCAACATCTCTGTCAGCGGGGTGAGCGAAGGGTTCTGCGGCGCTTCCCGGCCCGGCCATTTCGACGGTGTGGCCACGGTGGTGTGCAAGCTGTTCAACCAGGTCATGCCGGACAAGGCATTCTTCGGCGAGAAGGATTTCCAGCAGCTGGCGGTGATCCGCGCAATGGCGCGCGATCTAGACCTCACGCGCCCGCATGTGCGCGACATCATCGGTGTGCCGACCGTGCGCGAAGCCGATGGCTTGGCGATGAGCAGCCGCAATCGCTACCTCTCAAGCGATGACCGCGCGGCCGCGGCGACCCTGCCTGAAGCAATGAAACGAGCCATTGCCCATATCGAAGCTGGCGGCGATGTGGCCGAAGCCTTGGCCGCGCTCGAAGCCGCGCTGATCGATGGCGGATTTTCCTCGGTCGACTACGCTGCCTTGGCCGACGCACAATCGTTAACGCCGCTTGGTGAACTTGCTGGCCAACCCGCCCGGTTGCTGGTCGCGGCACGCATCGGGGGGACGCGGCTGATCGACAACATGGCTGTGTCTGAATGATCTCTTGCCACGCGTGGATAAGCCTTGTGGTCAACGACATGTTTGGATTTTAGAAAGCTTTCCGGCTAAGCTCTTGTTCTGGTGGGAGCGCTAGGACGGGAAATCATGGCGCAGGATCGGTTGGCATATTGGGACGCGATGGCGCTGATTGCGCATGCGCGGACGCTTGTCACTTTCAGGCGCGCCATCGATGAATCGCTGAAAGCGATCCGTTTTGGCGGTGTCTATTTCCTTGCCCCCGTGGTGGCTGATCGCCGGGTCGGGCGCGTATTCTGGAATGTCGGCTTTCCCAAGGATTGGGAGATCGCCTATCGCCAGAACGGGCGCTGGGAAGATCCCTTGCCCAATATCTCCCTGAACCGCGGCGATGCGTTCCGCTGGTCGCAAGCCAGCCGACTGGCGCGCCTGGACGAGCGGGAAGCAAGCTATCTGGAGCGGCTGGAACAAGCCGGCATGGGTGAAGGTGTGGCGGTGCATTGCACCGGGCCTTACGCACGCTCTGGCTTTGTTGGTGTGGGAATGCCGGAAGATCCGGACAGTCTGGATGAAGCCGCTGTGCGGCAGGTGCAGGTCGCAGCCCAGCTATGTTTCCAGCGCTATTGCGAGCTGGTGGGCGCGTTCAAGGAAGAAGTGCCAGACCTGTCTCAGCGCGAGCTCGACGTGATCCGCTGGATCGGCGAAGGCAAAAGCAATGCGGTGATTGCCGAAATCCTTGGTATCTCGAAGAACTCCGTCGACAGCTATGTGAAGCGCATATTTGCAAAGCTTGATGTGTCCGATCGCAGCGGTGCGCGCAGTCTCGCTGGGCCTGATCGCACCGGGCAAGCACTTCCGCGAAGCGGCGCATCGCCCGCGCTGGTTGACTTAAGCGACTCGCAGTTGACACTCAATTGAGGGACAAGCCAAATAAATCCCAGTTTGTTAAGGGGTTAGGGAAGGTTTCAGAAGAGCCTTTCGGGTTTCTGGCCGGGCTGCCACCAAATAATTGGGGCACCCGGCTTTTTCATGTGCCGCTTCAATGAGTTGGCCCGATAGCGCTCACATTCGATTGCAGGCGACAGCGCCCGATCGCGCAATCCGAACCGGATTCGCGGCCCGTTTGCAGTCTTTTGGAGGGATGGATCGCTGGAGCGGGTAGCGGGGAAGCACAGCTGAACGAGTGCAACGATGACAATCGAACCCGCATTCTAGCGGCAGGCGACTGATCATGGAGGCTGGAGCGGGTAGCGGGAATCGAACCCGCATAACTAGCTTGGAAGGCTAGGGCTTTACCACTAAGCTATACCCGCCCGCTCATGGCCCAATATTTCAGGCCGCGCGCCATTGCCACGATCACTCCGGATTCGTCAACCGATTGCTTGCATTGCGGCGGTTTTGCGTGATCGCGCGCGGGAGGAATGCGAGCCCCAGCAGGAAGCCGGGCAGCATCACCATGACCCAGTAGAAATTGTTCTCACGCGCGAACAGGCCGATGACCATGCTGAAGCCCGCAAACCACAGCAGCGGCAACAGTGCATCGCGATTGGTTCGCACGAGATAGGCCCATCCCGCGAATGACAGGAAAACCATCAGCGCCGCCAACCACTGCGGCACGAACTGCAGGAAGCTCAAAGTCGACATATCCGCGATCACTCCATTGGGCCCGCGCATCCCCTGCCAGGGCGGCGAAGGCAAATCCCCGGGCAAACGCCACGCGGAGACCGCTTTCCAATGCAGCGCCATCGCCAGCGCGAAAGCTGCGCCCGCGCCAGCTGCGCCCAGCGCGCGCAGCCAATTCCGGCTCAACAGGGCCAACAGACCCATCAGCCCGAGGAACATCAGAGCGAATTCGCGGAACGCCAGCGCCGCCATGCCCAAGGCCAAGGCCCACCACCAGTAACCGCTGAGATAGAGGCCAAGCGCCAGTGTGAGGCACAGGCCCGCCCAGGTCTCGTGCATGGTGATCTGCGCAGGTCCAATCATTGACGCGCCGGATAGAGCCAGGATGCCTGCCAGCAGCACTTTCTCCAGCAGGTTCGCAGCGGGATCGCGCCGCAACCATACGAGCAGTGATGCAACCACCAGCAACCACGCAAGCATCGTCAAACCACCTGGCCCGATTGCAGAGGTGATCAGCGCCAGCGTTGGCGGGCGGACTGTATAGAAAGGGGAGAGCGGATAATCGCGCGCACGGTGGAGCGAAGTTGCTGCTTGATAGTAGCTTTCGCCCTGCTCCATCCGGCTGACGATATCGCGATAGAGCACCACGTCGCGGGTTGGCGCGCCAGCAGTTTCTGCTGGAGTAACAGTGGCGGGAACTGGCGAAGCGGCATGCACGCCCGCACCCGCCATCAGCAGGCACAGCGCCAACAACCATTTCGCAAACTTCCCCAAATCTGCCCCCTCATGCGATGCATCGCAGCTGGCCTTGTGTCTCGCTGGCCGCGCGCTGGCAAGCCCCGCATGTTGAGCCCGCTTGCAGGGTGCAAATCAATTCTATCCTTGCCAATGGCAGCTTGGGGCTTACTCCAAAGCCGACGAAAGCCTAAGTGACGCGCCATGCGAAGCCTGACCCATCTTGAACGGCTGGAAGCCGAAGCGATCCACATCATGCGCGAGGTTGTGGCCGAAGCCACAAACCCGGTGATGCTTTATTCGGTGGGCAAGGACAGCTCTGTGATGCTGCATCTGGCGCGCAAGGCATTCTATCCCTCACCGCCGCCTTTCCCGATGCTGCATGTCGCCAGCGGGTGGGACTTCCAGGACCTGCTCACCCATCGCGACAAGACCGTTGCGGCATATGGCTTGAAGCTGATCGTAGCGGAAAATGAAGAGGCGGAAGCGCAAGGGATCAACCCCTTCGACACCGGCAGCGCGCTTTACTCGCAAGCGCAGCTGACTGATCCATTGAAGCGGGCATTGAGCGAGCACGGCTTTGACGCGGCATTTGGCGGCGGGCGGCGCGACGAGGAAAAGGCGCGCGCGAAAGAGCGTGTGTTCAGCTTCCGCAATGAAGCCCACCGGTGGGACCCGAAGAACCAGCGGCCCGAACTCTGGAACCTCTACAACGCCAAGAAGAGGGATGGCGAAAGCATCCGCGTGTTCCCGCTCTCCAACTGGACCGAGCTCGACATCTGGCAATATATCCTGGCTGAGAAGATCGATATCGTGCCGCTTTACTATTCGGCCAAACGCCCGACTGTGGAGCGTGACGGGCTGATCCTGGTGGTCGATGACGAACGCTTCCGTTTCGAAGATGGCGAAGAAGTGGTGGAACGTTCGGTCCGGTTCCGCACGCTGGGCTGCTATCCGCTCACCGGCGCCACGGAAAGCGAAGCGACCGACCTTTCCGACATCATCCAGGAAATGCTGCTTGCAACCGGATCAGAGCGACAGGGCCGCGCAATCGACAAGGGCGAAAGCGCATCGATGGAAGCGAAGAAGCAGGAGGGGTACTTCTGATGTCGCAAGGCTACACCCCTGAAGCGCTGATCGCGGAGGACATCGCGGCCTATCTCGATGCGCAGCAACACAAGGAAATGCTGCGCTTCATCACCTGCGGCAGTGGAGATGATGGCAAGAGCACGCTGATCGGGCGCTTGCTGTACGATTCGAAGATGATCTTCGAAGACCAGCTTGCCGCGCTTGAAAGCGACAGCAAGAAGCAAGGCACGCAAGGCGACGAGATCGATTTCGCGTTGCTGGTTGACGGGCTGGCGGCAGAGCGCGAGCAAGGCATCACCATCGATGTCGCCTATCGTTTCTTCGCGACAGAGAAACGCAAGTTCATTGTCGCGGATACGCCGGGGCATGAGCAATACACTCGCAATATGGTGACCGGCGCGTCCACCGCTGACTTGGCTGTGATCCTGGTGGATGCACGCAAGGGCGTGCTGGAACAGACCAAGCGGCACAGCTTTCTGGTCCACCTGATCGGCATCAGGCATCTGGTGCTGGCAGTGAACAAGATGGACCTGGTCGGATATGATCAAGCGACTTTTGACAGCATCGTTGCTGATTATCAGGACTTTGCCGAAGAGATCGGGGTGGAGGAATTCACCGCCATCCCGATCTCGGGCTTCAAGGGCGACAATATAACCACCGCGCCCTCCGCGAACACGCCGTGGTATGCGGGCATCAGCCTGATCCAACATCTCGAAACGGTCGAGCTGGCCAATACGCGCGCGCAGGAACGCGCCTTCCGCATGCCGGTGCAATGGGTCAACCGCCCCAACCTCGACTTCCGCGGGTTCTCCGGTCTCGTCTCGGGCGGCACCGCCAGGCCGGGTGATCCGGTGCGGATCGTGCCTTCCGGCAAGACCAGCACGATCAAGAGCATCGTGACATTCGACGGCGAGCTTGACGAAGCGGTGGCCGGGCAATCTGTCACGCTTACGCTTGAAGACGAGATTGATTGCAGCCGCGGCGATGTGATCGCGGCAGCGGGCGACCCGCCAGAAGCCTCTGACCAGTTCGAAGCCACCATCGTGTGGATGGATGAAGAGGCGATGAAGCCCGGACGCGGATACTGGCTCAAGCTTAGCACGCAAATGGTCACGGCCAATGTGCAGCCGCCCAAATACGAGATTTGCGTCAACACATTCGAGCATCTGGCTGCTAAAACGCTGGAGCTGAACGGGATCGGCGTGGCCGAGCTGCGCACGGACAGGCCGATCACTTTCGAACCCTATGCCAAAAGCCGCCAGCTGGGCGGGTTCATCCTGATCGACAAGTATACCAATGCCACCGTTGCCGCGGGCATGATCCATTTCAGCCTGCGCCGCGCGCAAAATGTCCATTGGCAACCGACCGAGATCACGCGCGAGGATCATGCTGCGCTCAAGAACCAGCAGCCGCGCGTGCTGTGGTTCACCGGGCTTTCCGGCTCAGGCAAGTCGACCATCGCCAATGAAGTCGAAAAGCGGCTGAACCTGATGAACCGCCACACATTCCTGCTCGATGGCGACAATGTCCGCCACGGGCTGAACAAGGATCTGGGCTTTACCGAGGCTGACCGGATCGAGAACATCCGCCGGATCGGCGAAGTCGCCAGGCTGATGGCGGATGCGGGCCTGATCGTGCTCACCGCCTTTATCAGCCCGTTCAAGGCAGAGCGCCGCATGGTGCGCGAGATGCTGCCTGAAGGCGAATTCATCGAGATCTTTGTCGACACCCCGCTGGAAGTTGCCGAACAGCGCGATGTGAAAGGCCTCTACAAGAAAGCGCGCTCGGGCGAGCTCAAGAACTTCACCGGGATCGACAGCCCCTATGAAGAACCGGAAACCGCCGAAATCCGGGTCAACACCGTGCATATGACACCCGCCGAAGCCGCCGATTACATCATCGAACAGATCATGCCGTTGAAGTGAGTGAGGCTGGAATGACCGACGCAGAACTCGCCGCACAACTGGCGCAGGAAGCCGGGCGCATCCTGCTCGACGTGCGCGCATCGGGCGAGTTTGTTGGCAAGGAGCTCGGCCGGGAGGGCGATCATCGAGCCAATGCCTTCCTGTGTGATGCGCTGCGCCGCGAACGCCCTGACGACGGCTTGCTTTCCGAAGAAGAGAAAGACGATACGGCGCGTTGCGCGATGCGCCGTGTGTGGATCATCGACCCGGTCGATGGCACACGCGAATATGGCGAGGAACGCAGCGACTGGGCGGTGCATGTGGGCCTCTCGATCGATGGCCAGGCACACACCGGTGCAGTGGCACTGCCCGGGCTTGATGGCGGCAAAGTGCTGCGTTCAGACCAGCCTGCAGCTCTGCCCGAACCCGCAGCGATCCCGCGGCTTGTGGTCAGTCGCACACGCCCGGCAAAGGAAGCCGTCAAAGTCGCTGAAGCGATTGGCGGCGAGCTTGTTCCGATGGGCAGCGCCGGTGCCAAGGCGATGGCGGTGGTGCGCGGTGAAGCGGAAATCTATCTGCACTCCGGCGGGCAATATGAGTGGGACAATTGCGCACCTGTGGCCGTGGCGCAGGCATTCGGGCTGCATTGCTCGCGGATTGATGGCGCACCGCTCGTCTACAACAACGCAGACACCTATTTGCCCGATCTGCTGATTTGCCGCCCCGAATGGGCCGAGCGAGTGCTGGCCGAGGTTCGAAAGCTCGGCTGAACGCCAGCCCCTAGTCGCCTTCGAATTCCATCAGCGTGCTGACTTCCACGCTTGCATCGCGCAGCTTTTGCGCGCCGCCAAGGTCAGGCAGGTCAATCACGAACAAGGCATCATCGACGGTAGCCCCGGCCTGCCGCAACAATTGCGCAGCGGCCAGCGCGGTGCCGCCGGTCGCGATCAGATCATCGACAATAACAACAGTCTGGCCATGCGGGATCGCGCCCGGATCGATCTCCAGCCGGTCTGTGCCATATTCAAGCGCATAGTCGATCCCCAATACTTCAACCGGTAGCTTGCCCGGTTTGCGCACGGGAATGAATCCCAGCTCCAGCTCAACCGCCACCGCAGCGCCGAAGATAAAGCCGCGTGCTTCCATCCCGGCAATCGCCTCTGCGCCGCACTCTCTGGCGCGTTCAGCCAGATGTCGAACCGTCGCCGCCAATCCCAAAGGATGGCTGATCAGCGTGGTGATATCGCGGAACTGGATTCCGGCTTGCGGAAAATCCGGCACAGTGCGGATCAGGCTTTTGAGCTCTTCAGGTGTCATTGATGTCCCCAATAGCAAAGCGCCCCACCATCGCTGTGATGGCAGGGCGCTTCAACAATTCGCATGACGCGAAAGATCAGTCTTTCTTGCGCGGCTTAATCGATGCCCAGATCTGCTTCTTCGACAGATAGGCCAGGATCGTTGCAAACAGCAGGAAGCCGAGCACCGGCCAGCCGGTTTGCTTGCGCTTGATCAGCGTTGGCTCCGCAGTCCAGGTCAGGAATGCTGAAACGTCCTGCGCCATCTGGCTGACAGTCGCTTCCGTGCCGTCATTGTAAGTCACGATGCCTTCCATCAGCGGCGGCGCCATCGAGATGTTCACATTGGCAAAGTACGGGTTGAAATAGAGGCCCGCCGGGGTCTCGAATTCAGGATACTTGGCCAGCTTTTCCGGATCGGGTTCGCCATAGCCGGTCAGCAGCGAATAGACATAGTTCGATCCGTTCGCACGCGCCTTGGTCATCAGCGAGAGATCAGGTGGATCGCCTGCACCGAAATAAGGCACCGGCGGGAAATGGTCAGTCGGCAGGCCCGGACGCGTGGTGACTTCCGCCACATCAGCATTGTATTCCGGAATGTTGAAGGTCGACGCTTCCTGCTTCACTTCGGCTTCGTTGTAGCCAAGCTCTTCAAGATTGCGGAACGCCACATACTCAATGCTGTGGCAGGCCGCGCACACTTCCTTGTAAACCTGATAGCCGCGCTGGAGCTGGGCATAGTCCCACTTGCCGAAAGGGCCATCAAAGCTGAAGCCGCCTTCCGGACCATGCGCTTTCTCATGGAATGCGTATTCCGCCGCCTTCTCGGTTGGCTCCGTGAAATAGGTGATCACTCCGGGCACAAATGACCAGAGGAACACCACGGCTGCGAAGAAAAGGCCGACTGCGATTGCACCGATACGGATCATGATTCGTGTCTCTCTTTATCAGTCGTCCAGTTTCACTCGGCGGGCCGCGGCGTAGCAGCGCCCGCGCCATCCTTGCCCAGCACCGATTCTGTGATCGAATAGGGCAAAGGCTCGGTCTTCTCGATCGAGCTGAGGAGCGGCAGGATCACCAGGAAGTGCAGGAAGTAATAGGCTGTCGCGACCTGGCTGATCATCACATAGGGCTCTTCCGCCGGGGCACCGCCGCAGATGAACAGTGCGATCATCGCAGGGATCAGGCCGAACCAGAAGAACTTGCGGAAGGTCGGGCGGTAGTGGCCCGAACGCACCGGGCTCTTGTCAAGCCAAGGCAGGATAAACCAGATCAGGATCGAGCCGAACATTGCGATCACGCCCAGCAGCTTGGCTTCGATCAGCACCACGCCGGTGAACGGAATGGTGAGGTCTTGCGTGAAAGCGCGCAGGATCGCGTAGAACGGCCAGAAATACCATTCAGGCACGATGTGCGCCGGCGTCGAAAGCGGGTTGGCTTCGATATAATTGTCCGGGTGGCCCAGCGCGTTCGGCAGGAAGAATACCATGATGCCGAACAGGATCAGGATCACGCCAAGCCCGAAACCGTCCTTCGCCGTATAGTACGGGTGGAACGGAACTGTGTCGCTTTCGCTCTTCACTTCCACACCGGTCGGGTTCGAAGAGCCCGGAATGTGCAGCGCCCAGATGTGCAGGATCACCACGCCGGCGATCACGAAAGGCAGCAGGAAGTGAAGCGAGAAGAAGCGGTTGAGCGCGGCGTTATCTGGTGCAAAACCGCCCAGGATCCACACCTGCAGCGTTTCGCCGACCATCGGGATTGCGCCGAACAGGCCGGTAATAACCTGTGCGCCCCAATAGCTCATCTGGCCCCATGGCAGAACATAACCCATGAATGCCGTCGCCATCATCAGCAGGAAGATGACAACGCCCAACAGCCAGATCATTTCGCGCGGTGCCTTGTACGATGAGTAGAAGAAGCCGCGGAAGATGTGCAGGTAGACCACGATGAAGAAGAAGCTGGCCCCGTTGGCGTGGGCATAGCGCATCAGCCAGCCCCAGATGACGTTGCGCATGATGTGCTCAACCGTCTGGAAAGCGACCAGCTGGTTTGCCGCATAGTGCATGGCAAGGACCACACCGGTCACGATCTGGAGAACGAGGAAGAAGCCGGCGAGAACGCCGAAATTCCACATGTAGTTCAAGTTGCGCGGAACCGGATATCCGGCCCCAACAGCGTTATAAACCAGGCGCGGGAGCGGCAGGCGCTCATCCAGCCACTTGGTAAGGCCGGTCTGCGGTTCGTACTGGCGTGCCCAGGCAAAACTCATGACGAATCTCTCAGATTTTAGCCGACGCGAATGACGCTGTCGGACGTGAATTCATATTCGGGGACGACTAGGTTCGAAGGGGCCGGACCTTTGCGGATGCGGCCGGCCGTGTCGTAGTGCGAGCCATGGCAGGGGCAGAAATAGCCGCCATATTCACCCTTGTTCTCGCCTTCTGCAGCGCCCAGCGGCACACAGCCAAGGTGCGTACAGATGCCCATGGTGACGAGCAGGTCTTCATTGCCTGCCTTGGTGCGGTCTGCCAGCGTTTCCGCGTCGCGCAAATTGCCGACATCGACGGCATTGGCTTCGTCAATCTCGGCTTGGGTCAAGCGGCGCACAAACAGTGGCTGCTTGCGGAATTCGGCCTTGATCGCCTGTCCCGGCTCGATCGCCGACACATCAACTTCAGTGCTGCTTGCTGCCAGCACGTCTTTCGACGGTGCCATCTGGCTCACCAGCGGATAGAGCACGGATGCCCCGCCGATGCCTGCGGCGCTGACCGCAGCAATGTGGATGAAATCGCGCCGCCGGACCCCGTCCTCAGCCGCCATGGTGGCGGCATCGGGTGTCGCAGTGCCAGTCGTATCAGCCATTAGCTTTAACCCTGCTTTTGTTCTCCACGCGCGGAACAGCACGCAGTATTCGTTTCGAATGGAACCCGTTCCACTAACCGCCTGAAGACGATTCGTTTCCCGATAAGGCCCCGCTGGCGCGAACCCCTGCATGCGGGATACGCCCATTTGGCGGCGCTGATAGACGCAAAGCTCGGCGATGCCAACCGTGTTTTAGGCACCAATTGTTCGGTTTGGTGCAAGCTGGTGTGGATGGATTTAGCGCAATGCGATGAGGCTGAGCTGCCGGCCGTAGTTGGGCTCGGCACGGTGCGTCGCGCGGCGATAGGAATAATAGCTGCTTTCAAGCGCGTAGGTATCGAGCCCAAGGTCAGTCACAGAATGCACGCCAGATGCTTCCAGCCGCGCGCTGACATAGCCGGGCAAATCAAACTGCCAGTGATCTTCGCGGCCTGCGGCGAAGAAGCGCGAATCCCCGACGGTGAAATTGTCGCGGAAGCGCGCATCCACTTCATAGCTGGCCTGCGCGATTGTCGGCCCGATAACAGCTGCGATATCTGAACGCTTCGCGCCAAGCGATTCCATGGCCGCTATGGTGTTTTCCAGCACGCCGGAATGCGCGCCGCGCCATCCCGCATGCGCCGCGCCGATAACACCGGCATGTGGGTCTGCAAAAAGAACGGGCGCGCAGTCAGCCGTGACAATGCCCAGCACCAGGCCTGCGGTGGCTGTGACCAATGCGTCTGCCTGAGGCCTGCCTGAGGCCGGATCGCCCCAAGCTTCTTTGATTGTCAGGACATCGGGCGAATGCACCTGATGCGGCGCTACAAGCGTGCCGCCGGGCAGGATCGCTTGCGCCGCCGCCGCGCGCGCATCGCGGATCGCCTGCTCTTCGCCTTCGCCGCCATAGCCGAACTGATGCGCGCCCTTGCTGTGGCCAAGGAAGCCGTGCGGCACGCCTGCCAGCGCTTGGGATGTGGCAATCTCGAAGGCGGAGACGTTAGCCATCCAGACTGCGGGTAACTTGCTCGAATGTATCGCGCGACAGTTTCTCCGCCGCTTTGATCCGTTCCAGCTCGGCACGCATCAGTGCCGCCCGCTTTGGCTCAAGCTTGCGCCAGCGCCCCAGTGCCGGAACGAAACGCGCTGCAGTCTGCGCATTGATCGGATCAAGCGCCAGGATCAGGTCCGCAATCATGCGATAGCCTGCGCCGCTCGCCGCATGGAAAGCGGGCGGATTGCCTGCCAGCGCCATGTAGAGCGACCGCACACGGTTGGGATTCCTGAGCGTGAAATCGGGATGCTGGCTTAACGCTTCGACATGATCGAGCACTTGCGGGTGCAGCGAAAGCGCTTGCAGTGTGAACCACTTGTCGATCACCAGCGCATTGCCCTGGTATCGCTGGTAGAATGCTGCCAGCTTTTCATCGCGGGCCGGGTGTTCGAGGCCGCACAGAACCATCAGCGCGCCCTGTCGGTCTGTCATATTGTCAGCTGCATCATATTGCGCGGCGGCCAGCTCCGCCGCCCTTTCCGGTTCGCTCGCGGCAAGATAGGCGAGCGCCGCGGTCTTCACCTTGCGCGCGCTGCGCGCGCCTTCGCCGTCATATGGCACGCTTGACGCACGCTCATAAAGCGCGTGCAAATCATCCGCCAGCTCGCGGCCCAGCAGCGCTTTCAACCCTTCGCGCGCGCGATGGATCACGTCCGGATCGGCTTCGTTGATCTGTTCGAAGAGATAGCTTTGCGTCGGCAACGACATCAGCTCGCCGCGCATCGAATCATCGAGCGCTTCGTCGCGCAACACCGCGCCCATCGCCGTGGTGATGGCGCTTTCGCCTGCAACGCGATCCGAATCGCTTAGTTCGCCTTTGCTGGCCGCCACCAAATGGCCAACCATCAGCTCCTGCATCGCTTCGAAACGGGCGAAGCTGTCATCATCATGCGCTGCGAGCAGCATCAGCTCTTCCAGCGAAGCCTGCCGCTCGATCATCACCGGCGCAGTAAATCCGCGGTTGATTGACAGCGCCGGCCGCTTGGCGAAGCCTTGGAAAGAGAAGCTCTTCTCCGCTTCATCAAGCACGATCAGCTGTTCGCCATTGTGCTGGCCAGTCTCCGCATCGAGCAGCGCGATCTTGAGTGGAATCACCATGGGCTGCTTGTCAGCCTGGCCGGGCGTAAGTGGCACGCTCTGCCTGAGTGTGAGCGTTACAGCATCGCCCGCATGCTCCAGCGCAACCTTGACCCTCGGCGTGCCAGCCTGGCGATACCACAGGCGGAATTGCGACAGATCGAGCTCCGCACCCTCCTCAATTGCGCGGACGAAATCCTCGCATGTCGCAGCTTCGCCATCATGGCGATCGAAATAGAGGTCTGTGCCTTTGCGGAACCGCTCTGCGCCAGCCATGGTGCGCATCATGCGGATCACTTCTGCACCCTTGTTATAGACCGTGGCGGTGTAGAAATTCGAGATCTCGCGGTAGCTGTCTGGCCGGATCGGATGCGCCAAAGGCCCGGAGTCTTCCGGGAATTGCGCGGCGCGCAGTATGCGCACGTCTTCAATCCGCTTGACCGCTTCGCCCTGCATATCCTGGCTGAACAGCTGGTCACGCAGCACAGTGAAACCTTCCTTCAGGCTCAGCTGGAACCAGTCACGGCAAGTCACGCGATTGCCCGACCAATTGTGGAAATATTCATGCGCGATCACGCCTTCGACCGCGTCGAAATCGGCATCGGTCGCGGTGTCGGCATCGGCCAGCACATATTTGGTGTTGAAGACGTTGAGGCCCTTGTTCTCCATCGCGCCCATGTTGAAGTCGCTGACAGCAACGATGTTGTAGAGATCGAGATCGTATTCGCGCCCGAACACTTCCTCATCCCATTGCATCGATTTGCGCAAGCTCTCGACTGCATGGTCGGTCCGCGGCAGGTCTTCCGCGCGAACCCAGACATTGAGCTCGACCTCGCGGCCGTTCATCGTGGTGAAGGTGCCGCTGTTCGCGACCAGATCACCCGCCACCAGCGCGAAGAGATAGCTCGGCTTGGGCCAGGGATCATACCATTCGGCCCAGTGGGTTCCGTCCCCATTCTCGCCTTCGGCAACGCGGTTGCCATTGCACAGCAGGATCGGGAACTGCTCTTTCGAACCGCTCATCCTTACCCGATAGGTCGAAAGCACATCGGGTCGGTCAGGGAAGAAAGTGATCCGGCGGAAGCCCTCCGCTTCGCACTGGGTGCAGAGCATGCCGTTCGAGGCATAGAGCCCTTCCAGCTGCGTATTCGCAGCAGGCGAAATTTCCGTTGCGATCTCGATTTCATGCGCATCGGCGTTCAAGGGAATGATCAGGTCACCGCCATCGCGTGACCAGTCATTGCGCACTTCGCCATCGACCTTGACTGACAACAGCTCGAGCCCGTCTCCATCCAGGCGGATCGTGGGCGAAGCGGCTGCTCTGGCGTTGCGCGCAACAGTCAGCTTCGAGACCACGCGGGTCGCTTCCAGCCCCAAATCGAATTGCAAATCGATCTCTGGCACCAGCCAGGGAAAGGGTTTGTAATCCTCGCGCCGGATCACCGGCGGTTCGTGCGGAGTGGGGGCAGCGTCTGCCATTTCTGGCCCAAGGTCGGGGTCGTGTGCAATATCCATGGCTGCCGATTTAGGTTGCTTTGCGCCGCTGTCCAACGCTTAGATGGCTTGCAATGAAGCAAATGCTGATCTTCGGGCTGGGTTACACGGCGGGCCGTGTGGCCGATGCGCTGAAAGCGCGCGGATGGGCCATCGATGCGACAGGCAGCCAAGGCAATCTCGAATTCGACGATGAGCACGCAGTGCGCGCCGCCTTGCGCGAGGCCAGCCATGTGCTTTCCTCCGTTCCGCCTGATCGTGCAGCGGGCGAAGATCCTGTGCTGGCGCGCTATGGCGACGCGCTGGCTGGCCAATGGATCGGCTATCTGTCGTCAACCGGGGTCTATGGCGACCAGCAAGGCGCATGGGTGGATGAAAGCACGCCGACAATTGCCGAGAGCAGCGAAGGCCGCCGCAATGCCCGCGCAGAAGCCGATGCGAAGTGGATCGAGCTGGGCGCAAGAGTGTTCCGCTTGCCCGGCATCTACGGGCCGGGGCGAAGCGCGCTCGACCGGGTGCGCGAAGGCAAGGCAAGGCGGATCGATATTCCGGGGCAAGTCTTCAGCCGCGTGCATGTGGAGGACATCGTCTCCGGCGTGATCGCTGCAATCGAGACAGGAGCTCCTGCCGGCGCATATAATCTGGGCGACAACCTGCCTGCCAGCGGCAACGCCGTGACAGAAGAGGCATGTCGGTTGCAGGGCCTTGATCCGCCGGCGATGCAAACGCTGGAGGAAGCAAACCTTAGTGAAATGGCGCGCGGATTTTATGCCGAGAACCGGCGGGTGGCGAATGGCAAGGCGAAGCGCATTCTAGGCTGGGAACCGAAGTATCCTACCTACAAGGAAGGCTTGCTCAGCCTGGCTTGAGGTCAGAACAGATTAGTCGACATCATGCCTCAGGGCGGCGGATTGCTGAACTTGGATTGCTTTCTGCCGGCGCGCCTTCAAGGCAATCAGCATGCCCAGCACCGCCAGCACCATCCCGGCAATGGTCAGTCCGGTCCATTTATAGCCTTCGAAGATGGTCGACAGCAGCATGGCGACAGAGATCGTCAGGATCGAATTATAGGCGGTGCGCCCCGCGCCAATCTCTCGCACGAGATTGTAATGCAGCGGGAAAGTGATGACGGAACCGATCAGCGCCAGATAGACAATTCCCAGCCAGTAATCGGGATTGTTTGGGAACGGCGGCGGACCTGCCGTCACAAACGCAAAACCCAGATCAAACAGCGTGCCATAGAGCATGGCCCAGGCCAGCAGGCTGACCATCGGCACGGCGCGCCCGGTCGGGTTCGCCTGAATCACATTCGCCACTGAAGCCGAGAGGATGCCCAGCATCGCCAGAAAGATGCCAAGCGCTACATTGCCGCCGACCACGCCCGCATCGGGGTTTGCGCGCCATTCGTGCACTAGCAGGAATGACACGCCGATAATCGCCACAAGGCTGCCGATGACGAACCCCGTTTGCACCCGTTCGCCCAGGAATATGCGCGCGAAAAAGGCATTGGGCACCATCAGCAGCGCGAACATCATCGCGACGATGCCGGAAGTGACGTAAAGCTCCGAGTGATAGACGAACAGGAAGTTGCCGCTGAACTGGAACAGGCCGACGATGGCCGCCAGCACATGTTCAGGCCGCGTCAGCTTGAGCCGCCGCTTCATCAATAGCGCGACCAGAAACAGCGCCGGAGTCGCCAGCGCGAAACGGTAAAACACAGACCATGCCGCAGGCACGCCGTCGATCTGCCCGGTGATCACCAGCCAGGTCGAGCCCCAGATCGTGCCGGTCAGCAGGAACGGGAGAATGACAGCGGGGCGCAGCATGCTCTGCGCGTCAGTGCCGCTCATAAGGATGCAATCGCTTTTGCCAGCGCCACAGCGTGTTCCTGAGGCGTGTTCCAGGCGGTAACGAACCGCGCGGCATCATCGCCCCAATCGTAAAACTCGAAGCCCTGGCTACGCAGCACCGCGCGTTCCGCCGCTGAAAGCCGCACGAACAACTCATTCGCTTCAACCGGATGCATCAGCCGTTCGCCGCATGCTGCAGCGATCTCTGCCGCCGCCGCATTGGCCGCACGCGCATTTTCCAGCCACAGATCGCCATCGAGCATCGCGAGAATTTGCGCTGCCTGATAGCGGCCCTTGCATTGCAAATGCCCACCACGCTTGCGGCGATACTTGACGAGGTCGGCCTGCGCGGGATCGAACATCACCAGCGCTTCCGCGCTCATCCCGCCATTCTTGATGCAGCCGAATGCGAGCGTGTCGCACGGGCCCACTGCATCCGCTGGCGAACCGCCCAGGAATGCCACCGCATTGGCGAACCGCGCGCCGTCCATATGCAGGCCTAGCCCGCGCGCCTTTGCGAACTCACCCAGCGCCGCAAGCTCGCCGGGCCGGTAGGAACAGCCATACTCGCTCGCTTGCGTGATCGAGATCGCATGCGCTTGCACCTGATGCACATCGTCGCGGATCGGGTCGAGAACCGCAGCAATATCGGCAGGGGTCAGCTTGGCGCTTTTCCCCTCAGCCAGCATCAGCTTTGCGCCATGCAGGTAGAATCCCGGTGCGCCGCCTTCATCCACTTCGATATGCGCTTCTTCATGGCACACCACGCCGCCATGCGGCTGGCACATCGTCGCAAGCGCAAGGCAATTGGCAGCAGTCCCGGTCGCGATCCAGATCGCTGCGCATTCGCGCCCGAACACTTCGGAAAAGCGATCGTCCAGCGTCTGGCTCAGGGCATCGCCATCATACGGCAAGTCCGGACTGTCCGCCGCGCGCATCGCATCCCAAAGTTTGGGATGGACTGTGGCGGCGTTGTCAGACAGGAATTTGCTCATCACGGAACGCCTCTAGCCGGTCTCGCGTTGATGGCAAGAAGGAGCATGCAGATGACTGACCGCCGCGCCCCTGTGACGATTACCCATCATGCTTTGCATGAAGGCGGGAAATATATCGCACAGCCTGAAGGCGAGAACGCGACCGGCTATCTTGAGTGGGAGCCGCGCGGCGACAATGTGCGGGTTGCGACGCACACCGTCGTTCCCAGCGAGATTGGCGGGCGCGGGATCGCCGCACAACTGGTCGACCGGCTGGTTTCCGACGCGCGGGAACAAGGCTTCAAGATCGTGCCGCAATGCTCCTATGTAGAAGCGAAATTTCGCACGAACCCCGAATGGGCCGATCTGCGCGCGGAATAGGCTCTATCGCGCCAGCTCTGAAAAATCGCGCGCGGCGATACTGTCAAGGATCGCAGCCCTGAGTTCGCGCGCGCGGGCGAGCGGCAGTCCGGGGATTGCGAAAGCCCCGCCGGCAAGGCCTAGCGCCAGCGTGGCATAGCCGCGCCGCTGGGCAATCGGGCCTTGCACGATCTCGACCGAATGCAGCTTCACCCGCGAGGCGATCCGCGTTGTCGGAGAGAGCAGGCCCTTGCGCCCGAACACCTGGTTGGCGCTCAAGGCGTGGCGATGGAACTGCCAGGCATAAAGGTTTGCTGCAGCAAAGAAGATCGCCAGTCCAAGCGGAATCAGCGCAAACGGCAGAGGGGCAAAAATCGCCACCGGAATCGCGGCCAAAGCGAAGAAGCCGCCTTCGATCGCCGCGCTGTCAAAGCGGTATTTGCGGCTCGCATGATGCCAGTCGAGGCTTTCGCTAGGCGGCTCGAAACCAGCAGCACGAACGATCGGATTGATTTCTTCGAGCTGCGCAAAAGGCGCAACATCGTGGTTCTGCGCCCCGGCATCCTGCGCCAGGCTGACGAACTTCAAGCCATGCCAGCCAAAGCGGTAGCGCAGCCAGCCCGTGCCCAGCACCAGCGCTTGCACGCGGTGCACCGGCATCACGACATCAGTGCGGGTGAACATGCCGCGGCGGCGGCGGAACCCGCGCGCGGTCTTTTCCAGCACGAATTCCCAATCGCGCAGGAAGGTGCGCACAAGGCCGGTTGCCGAACCCACGATCAAAAGCGCGATAACCCCCGCGACCACGCCGGCGATCTGCGCAACAAAGCCAAAGCTGGAAAGCCAGCCGCTCTGGCTTTCGATCCAGCCCTGCCACAGATCGGGGTCCCAAAGCTCGATCCCGACAATGGTGTCGACATATTGCAAGAGACCGCCGAGGACCGCGAACACCGCCAAGGAGAATTCGAACAGACCGAAGGTGAAAAGCCGCCGACTATCCATTGAGAAGAGGACTTCGCCACTCTCTTCAATCTCGGCTTCGCCAGCAAGATCAGTGGTTTTTGCGGCCTCTTCATCGCGGCGCTCGCGGATCAGGTGACGCAGCGCTTCGCCCTCGCTTTCTGTCAGGTAGGCAAGCTTGAGATCGTCTGCCCCGCCTGCCCCGGTCTCGAACTTGACTTCCACCAGCCCGAACAGCCGCGGCAACAGTTTCTGCTCCAGGCTGACATCCTGAATCCGTTCATAGGGGACAGAACGCGCGGCGCGGCTGACGATGCCGCTTTCAACGCGGATATCTTCTGCCCCGGTGGTGTAGGTGAGGCGCAGCCAGCGCAGGTAAGCGACCCCCATATTGACCGCGATGATCGCCAGCAAAAGGAAAGCGAGCCCGCCCAGCGCGCCCAGTTCTTCGCGAAAGGCGAATCCGCCGATAACCAGCGGCACGATCGTTTGTCGCAATGCACCGATAGCGCTGACAACAAGGCCGATGGGCGCTGTGCGGCGCGGCTCATCCGTTGCATCAGCCTTGGCCGCATCAGCCTTGGTCGCATTAGCCTTGGCCGCAGCCGCCGTGCGCGGAACGCCCGAGGCGCTGGCCTGGATATCCTTGCCAACCTCGTCTGTCACAGGGCCTCGCGCTTGATATGGCTGCGGATCTCCTCACGCATGTCGCGCGCCAGCTGTTCGCCCAGCCCCGACAGGTTGACAGAGGCATTATGCGATCCTGCGGTATGCAAGGTGAGCGTGGCGATGCCGAAGAAACGGTCGATCGGCCCCTGATTTACGTCAATATGCTGCACGCGGCCAAACGGCACCACTGTGTCATGCCGGAACAGCAAACCACGCACCACGCGCAGCCGGTCTGTGCTCATCGCATAGCCACGCGCGTAAAACCGGCGCGAAGGCAGGCGGATAATGAAAGCGAGTGCCAGCAAGGCGACCGGAGCCATGATCACCGCGGGCGGCAGGATCGCCTGCACTTCAAGCACGAATGCGCCGATCAGGAAGGGGATCGAAGCCAGCGTCGCTTCCACACGCAGCGCGGATTTGTAATTGGGGTGCAGTTCAGTCAGCGCCTGATCGTCGCCATGGGTTTCGACCACGGGTGTCTGCACAGCGGCGGGATCGGCGGCAGGGGGCGCCGCATCAGTGTTCTCATCCATAGTGCCTTAGATGGGCAATACGGTTCGGAAGGTCAATCACTTACCGTCGCTGATCAAACCTTCGCCCGATCAATGCTGCAGCGATATTGGTCTTTTGCACATCGGTGGTGCCGCCTGCGATACCCCAGGCGAAACCGTCGCGCACGCGTTGCTCCATCCCGTAATCCTTGTGATAGCCATAGCCGCCCATCACTTGCAGGCCCATCGCGGTCACTTCGCGCACGATTTCATTGGCGTAACATTTGGCGACCGAGCTTTCGTAAACCGTGGGCAAGCCATCCGCCTGATGCGCGGCATTGGCGGCAGCGCGGTGGATCAGCAACCGCGAAGCCTCAACCTTCATCGCCATTTCCGCGAGCTTCAATTGCACTGCCTGGAATTCGACGATGGGTTTGCCGAAGGCCTGCCGCTCTTGCACATATTGCGTTGCTTGTTCCAGCGCGGCGGCGGCAACCCCCAGGCTTTGCGTGGCATTGCCGCAGCGCTCGAGCCCGAACGCGCTCATGAGCTTGCCGAAACCGCCTGCGCCCACGATCACATTCTCCTTGGGCACACGCACATCCTCGATTGCGAAATCGGCAGTGTCGATCCCGCGAAAACCCATCAACTGCTCGCGCTTGCCGAACTGCATACCCGGCGCATCGCGTTCGAGCAGGATCGCACCGATGCCCTTGGCACCCGGCTCATCATTGTAGCGGCAATAGGTAACATAATAGTCCGAATGGCCACCGCCCGATGTCCAGCGCTTGTAGCCATTGACGACATAGTCATCGCCATCTGCAACGGCGCGGGTCTTCAAGTCTGTCAGCGCGGTTCCCGCATCAGGTTCCGACATCGAGACCGCGACGATTCTCTCGCCTTTGATCACTTCCGGCAGGATGCGCGCTTTCATCTCGTCGGAGCCGAAGCGCTCGATCGTGCGCACCGGGCCAACCAGCGCTTCGAACACCGGAAAAGCCACCGCGTTCGAGATCTGCGCGAATTCCTCCAGCACCAACAACGCCTCGACATGGCCCAGCCCCAGCCCGCCATATTCGGTCGGCAGGTTAACCCCGAGAAACCCCAGCTCGCCATATTTGCGCAGCATGTCTGCGGGGACAGAGTAGTCCTTCTCTTCCATGTCGCGCGCCAGCTCTGGCAATTCGGCGCGGGCAAATTTGCGCGCGGCATCCTGCAATTCGCGTTGTTCATCAGTGAGGCGGAAATCCATGGCGTAGGTCCTGCTGTATTTGCTTTCGAATACCCCTAGCGCATCTCGGCCCCCATTTGCCTAGCGCATTTGTGAGGGTTGCCTGAAACGCACTCTCGCATAGGGTCGCTTCAAACACAGATGCGCTAGGAGAATTCGCATGACAAAGCTTCACTCAAGCCTCGGCCCCAATCCGCGCCTGGTGCGCATGTTCCTGGTCGAGAAAGGCCTGAAGGAAGGCGCAGACTTCGACCGGGTTCACTATGACATCATCGCGGGCGAGAACCGCCAGAGCGACAGCCTGACCGGAAAGAACGAGCTGCAAACTCTGCCAGTGCTGGAACTGGATGACGGCACTTGCCTGACCGAAAGCTGGCCGATCTGCGAATTCATCGAAGAAGAGCATCCTGCGCCCAATATGTTTGGCGAAACTGCGCTGGAGCGGGCCGAAGTGCGCAAATGGGCGCGGCTGTTTGACCAGGAAGTGGTAGTACCGATGACGATGGGTTTCCGCGCCACCAGCGGGCGCCCGATGTTTGAGCCGCGCATGGCTGTCGTCAGCGAAAGCGCTGGCTTAGAACTTACCGCCATGTCCGATGCCAAATGGCGCTGGTTCGATCAAAAGCTGGGCAGCAGCAACCATCTGGCGCTGGGCCGGTTCACATTCGCGGATCTGCTGATGTTCGCCTTCGCCCATTTCGGCTTCACCATCGGCTGGAAACTGCCCGAAGGGACAGACAATCTCGCGCGGTTTGTCGAAACGCATAACAGCCGGGAATGCGCAGGCATCTGGCAACAGGCGGAATAGTGCCAGACCTGTCAGGAAAGGTCGCCATCGTCACCGGCTGCGCCAGCGGGATTGGTGCGGCTGCGGTGCGGCGGCTGGTCGCTGATGACGCGCAGGTATTGGGGACCGATATCAACGCCGAAGCGGGGCAGGAACTGTGCCGCGAAATTGGCGCAGAATTCCTGCAACAGGATGTGTCTGATCGTTCGCGTTGGAGCGAAGTGGTCACTCACGCAATCGACACGTTCGGGCGGCTCGATATTCTGGTCAACAATGCCGGCCTGGTGTCAGGTGCCAGCATTGGCGAGGGTTCAGACGAGGAAATGTTCGCTGCATGGGACCATGTGATCGCGGTCAATTTGACCGGGACCATGGCGGGCTGCCGCGCAGCTATATCAGCGATGGTTGATAATCCCGGCGGTGCATCGGGCTCTATCATCAATATCGCTTCGACTACCGCGATTACACCGCTCCCCACAGATGTCGGCTACTCCGCCAGCAAGGCCGGGGTGCGGGCGCTGACCAAGTCGGTCGCGACATGGTGCGCCAAGCAGGGCCATGCGATCCGCTGCAATGCGGTGATCCCCGGCGCAACGGAAACGGGCATTCTCGATGCGACGGAAAAGGAATTGCCAGGGTTCAAAGCGGCGGTAGCCGCAACCTCTCCCATGAACCGGCTCGCGGATCCGGCGGAAACCGCAGCCGCGATTGCCTTCCTGGCCAGCGATGAATGCCCTTTCATGACCGGCGCAGACATGCTGGTGGATGGTGGAGCGCTAAGCATTCACCCCGGATTTTAGGCCCGATTTCTAGGAATTCGCGATCCGCTCAAGATAACCGGTCACACGCATCTGCCGCGCGGTCCATGCGAAGATCGCCAGCGCCACCACACCCGCTGCAAGACTGACAAACAATACCGCATCGCCCAGTGCCGCATTGCCGCGCGTCGGCTCCAGCGTGTCGCTAAGCCAGCCGATCACGCCCAGCCCGAATGCCTGCCCGATCAGATTGTTGAAGAACAGCGCGAAGGCGACAGCAAAGCCGCGCTGCGAAGGTTCAACTGCTGCCTGGATGCCGGACATGATGGGTGCCTGACTTGCAACATAGATCCCGTATGCAAAGGCGAAGAGGCCAAGGAAGAGTGCGAAGCTGCCGCTTTCAAACGCGATCCAAAGCGGCAGGATCGCGCCCAGGCTGACAATGCCGGGAAGCCAAGCGCGCCAGCGTTCATCGCGTTTGACAAGCCAATCGGTGATTACACCGCCCAGTATCGGCCCGGGAATGCCGCCAATCAGGAAGGCCAGCCCAAGATAAAGCGCGACATCGCCCACCGATATCTCGAACAGGCGGATCATCGCCGGAGCGAGCCAGAAGGCCATGCCGTATCCGATCATGATTTGCACCGCCCAACCGAATGCCAAGCCAAGGAATACCTTGTTCGCCAGAAGCGTGCGGACCGTTTCGCCCAAGGGCAATTGCTCGACCCGCGCGCCCTTGGGCGCGTAGCGTCCGCGCTGCGGCTCGCGCACGGTGAAATAGAGAAATCCGCCGATGATAAAGCCGGGTATCGCCATCAGGATAAAGGCATTGCGCCAGCCAAAATGCTCCGCCAGCAGGCCACCGGCCATCAGCCCGGTGACTGTGCCAAGCGTCGAGCCCAGAGTCAGGAATCCCATCGCGCGGGCTAGCTCCTTGCGCGGGAAGTAATCAGCCAGCATCGATTGCGAGGCGGGGCCAGAGCAGCCTTCACCCACGCCCACTCCGGTGCGGGCGAAGAACAAGGTCCAGAAACCCACCGCCATGCCGCATAATGCGGTCATGAAGCTCCAGAAGCTGATCGCGCCGGCAACGATATTCTTGCGCACCGAACGATCCGCCAGCCGCGCAGCGGGAAAGCCGATGATCACATAGGTCGCGGTAAAGGCGACTCCTCCGAGCAGGCCCAATTGCGTGTCGCTGAAGTCAAACTCAGCCTTGATATCCTCTAGCAGGATCGAGAACACCAGCCGGTCCGCCACGCTGAACAGCAGCGTGAGGATCAGCAGCGACAGGACATACCAGCGATATTTACCGGGGTTGTCTGCTTGCGGGTGCTGCCCGTCAGTGGTGAGGTCGGGCATCGAGGCCATTATCCACCGGCAGCACGATGCCATTTATGAAGCGAGAATCGTCGCTCGCGAGATAGAGCATGGCATTGGCCACGTCTCTCGGCGCACCCAGCGCATCCATCGGCAGCGGGCCGTCCGGAATATCCATCAGCTCTTCGCCCGCACGGCCTGACACATCGCGCACCATCGGCGTTTCAATTCCGCCCGGTGCAATGGCATTGCAGCGAATGCCATAGCCCTTGTCCTGGCAATCGATCGCAATCGACCGGGTCATGGCACGGATCGCGCCTTTGGCAGCGGTATAGGCCGGGATATTGCCATACCCCATCAAGGCCGCGGTCGAAGCCATATTGATGATCGAAGCGCCTGCTCCCGGGCGATTCTTCATCAGCGGCAAGGCTGTCTTGCAGCCAAGGAATGTGCCTTCGACATGGATCGCCATGTGCAGGCGGAAATGCTCCAGCGAGCATTCCTCGATACTTTCGAAGATCACATTGCCGGCATTGTTGACAAGGATATCGAGGCCGCCGTGGCGCTCTTCCACCGCATCGATCACGTGCTGCCACTGCTCAGGATCGGTTACATCAAGTTCGAACGCGTCACCTTGGATTTCATGCGCAACCTCATGTGCCAGATCGATCTCCCGATCTGTCACGATCACATGCGCGCCCTCTTCGGCCAGGCGCAGGCAATCGGCCTTGCCCAGCCCCATTGCGCCGCCTGTGACCAGGGCAATCTTACCCTCGACTCTGCCAGCCATCCTTCTCTCCCCAATGTGTTTTCTGGCGCGCAGACTATCGGCGGCAATTGCGCGCACCACTGTCAGAAGCGCTTAGGGTCAGGACTCATTAATCGCATGAACCGTGATGGCTCGTTTGCGGGATGAGATGCAAGGAGGCGACGAGCAAGCCATGCTGGGGGCAAGGCGGCACAGGAGCCGCTGAAATGAAGAGTTATTCTGTTCATAAGGCCGGTGACGCAGCAGATCGCCCGCAAACGGCCACCCGATGGGCATGACCAGAAAGCCGCAGGGTCACGTCGCTCGTTCGTGCAATAGCACCACTATTTCGCCTCGCTCGCTTTTTGCCCTTCGGCTTTCTGAATCAAGTCACGGCCATGGGCTTAATGAGTCCTGACCCTAGTTTTGCGTCAAAGTGTCAGTCGCCTTGTTTGCTTGGCCCGCTAGTCTGCAACGCTGAGGAGTGTAGGAATGTTCAGCCAGGATGAAGTCGATCAGCTCAAGGCCCTGATGGAATGGGAGGGGCAGCGCCGCGGCCCGCCGGAAGGGTTTCCGAAGCTGCCGGATATGCCCGCCGCGCGCTATACCAGCGAGGAATATTACGCGCTCGAGCAAGAACACATCTTCCGCAAGAGCTGGCTGTTTGCAGGCCATATTGACGAGATCCCAGAGCCCGGCTGCTACATGCGTTGGCACAATGCGGGTGATCCGATCATTGTCGTGCACGGCATGGATGGGGTGGTGCGCGCCTTCTACAACACCTGCCGCCACCGCGGTGCGCCTGTCGTTACCGAAGATTTCGGCAAGTCTTCGCGCCTGATGTGCGGATACCATCACTGGACCTACAAGACCGATGGCACCTTGGTTGGCGTTCCGGAGCGGCAGGATTTCCCGGCCGATTTCGACATGAGCTGCCGCGGGCTGATCCCGGTGCGCTGCGAAATGCTGGGCAATGTCATCTTCGTGAATTTCGATGACGGGGCACCTGCACTGCGCGAATGGCTGGGGCCGATTGCGGACGAATGGGAAGAGTTTGCTTTCGACCGGATCAAGCTTGCCGCGCGGCACAGCTTCGATCTCAAGTGCAACTGGAAGGTGGCGATGGAAGCCAACATGGAAGTCTATCATGTCCCTTTCATTCATCCTGAAACCGTCGCGCCGCTGGTTGATGCCAAGCGCAATGTGAACACCATCTATCCCGGCGGGCACGGCCGCATGCTGGCGCCCGCCCCGCGCGATTTCAATCGCGAAAGTGTGCGCGCGATCGAGCATCCGCCTGAATGGCAAACAATCGATACGGTTGGCGAGTTGGGCCGCACAGCCACGCAAAGCTATTTCGTATTCCCTAACTGGGTTTCGCCAGTCTCGAACTATTTCATCCCGCCATTGGTATTCTGGCCAACATCGCTCAACACCACGCGGCTCGAACTTGTCACCTTTGCGCTCGATTGGGGAGATGGGCCCGCACCGGATCTTTGGACGGTGCCGGACGATAGCAAGCCGAATGGCCGCGACATGGCTGACCTGATCAAAGAAGACACGCAGTTCGGCGAAGCGATCCAGCACTCGATGCAAAGCCAGGGCTTCAAGAGCGTGCCGCTGAGCTATCAGGAAGCGCGCATCTACAGCTTCCACCAGACCTGCGACAAGATGATCGGGATCGAAAACGTGCCGGAGCACTTGCGGGTCAAGCAAGTGATCGGTGAGGAGTGGACCTGGCCCAATGATCCGCGCATTGCGCAGATGCAGCGCGAGCAAGGCGGCGCGCGCGAAGCAGCGGAATGACGCTACGGCGCAGGGCGTGTGGCATGAATGCCGCACTGGCAATTTTTGCCTATCCCTTTTGCCAAGTGCCTCGCTCAGGGGTGCGCCATAGAATTTCAGATAATTCCGGCGAGTTAGAATGAATCCGTCGGGCCAAGGGGCGAAAGGCACGGATGTTGGAACATCCGGCTGACTAGGGAGAGAGCGACAATGACCAAGCTTTACACTCGGAATCCGTTTTCGGTTCGCACCGCCTTGCTGGGCGGCGCGGCCATGTTTGCATTTGCCGGCATCCATACCGGAGCCATGGCACAGGATGTTGGCGGCGACGGAGCCGATGCCGATGACGAGTTCGGCGACAATGTGATCCTGGTGCAGGCCCGCAAGCAGACCGAAACGCTGCAGGAAGTGCCCGTTACGATTACAAGTGTGAGCGGCGAACTGCTGGACAAATACGGCGTTGACCAGGTTGCGGACGTGGTCAGCCGCGTACCGACCCTGAACGTGCAGGTTGGTGGTTCCGGCTCGGGCGGCCAGCTCTCCTTGCGCGGTGTGGGCTCATCCAACATTTCTGCGGCTTTCGACTCCGCCGTCGCATTCGACTTTGACGGGGTGCAGGTTTCGACCATGCGCATGGTCCAGGCCGGTTTCTTCGACACACAACAGATCGACGTGCTTAAGGGCCCGCAGTCGCTTTTCTTCGGCAAGAGCGCATCTGCCGGCGTGTTTTCGATCCGCTCTGCCAACCCTACATCAACCTGGGAAATCGGGGCCAAGGGCTCTTATGAATTCGAAGAAGAAGGCTACACTATCGGTGGCTATATCTCTGGACCCATCAGCGACACGCTGGGGATCCGTCTGGCGGCGCAGTTCAACGATATCGACAAATATGTTGAGCTTCAGGACGGCACTCCCGCAGTGAACCAGAACCGCGGGCAGAAGAATTTCGTCGGCCGCGCTACATTGGCTTGTGATCCATTCGATAACTTCAGCGCCAACCTGAAGGTTCAATATGTCAGGAACGAAAATGACGGTGCGATCGGCCACTCCGACATTTATTGTGGACCGAATGGCATTGCCGATCCGGTGGCATTGCTCGGTGTCCCCGGGGTCGCCCCGTTCACCGTTGTGATTCCGGCTGGCAATGATTGCGACATCAATGACGGCAAATATTTCCTCCCTGACACCAACCCCGCGTTGGCAGGCGGCGTCCCGGGTCCGTCAGACGCGGTTGGTTTCGGCGGCGTGCCGTTTGGCAAGACCGACCTGTGGTTCTCGCGGCTACGCTGGGACCTTGACCTGACTGACAGCCTGACGCTGACCTCTATCAGTGGCTATGTCGATCTCGACGCGATTGATGTCGACAACTATTCCTATGTGGGCGTAGGGCCCGCCTTCTCACCATTAGGGGAATTAACTGATGTGAGCGCATTCGCGTTGGCAGCAGTCAATGGTCCTGGCGTTCCTATGGGCGTTGGCACATCAGACCCGCGCAACACGCTGAAACAGTTCAGTCAGGAATTCCGGCTTGCCAGCGACTTCGATAGCGCGATCAACTTTATGGTCGGCGGTCTCTATGAATGGCGCAAATTTGTGTTCGATACAGCACAACAAGGCGTGAACATCTCGCTGATTGCACCCGATCCGGTCACCGGCAACACCTTCGATTGGGACAAGATCCAGACCACGAAAACAGAAACGTGGTCAGTCTTTGGCAGCGTGGCCATTGACCTGACCGAAAAACTCGAGCTGTCTGGCGGTGTTCGCTACACAGACGAGTCTAAGACAAGCTTTATTGACATTCCTTACGTCCACAGCTTGCTGTCTTCTGGCCCAGCATTTGTCAGCAGTGGATTCTTCTCTGGACCGATTGATTTCAGCGATACCAACTGGTCCCCTGAAGCAACGATCAAGTATCAGGCGACCGATGATGTGAACATCTTCGCTTCGTTCAAAACCGGCTTCAAATCGGGCGGTGTCGACAACTCTGCATTGCCTAGCTTCTCGCTGCTTGGCTTCGGCAGCAGTGATCCGGCAGTCCGCCAAGCCACTGCGGATTCACTGATCTTTAAATCGGAGACTGCAATCGGTGGTGAAGTCGGGGTGAAATCGCAGTTTAACAATCGCGACATCACCTTGAACGTAACCGCATATTATTATGTGTTCGACGACCTGCAGATCCAGAACTTCAACGCTACTACGATCCAGTTCATCACACTCAATGCCGGTGAAGTGACGACCAAGGGTGTCGATGTCGGCTGGGGTTGGAACACGCCGGTCGAAGGCCTCCAGTTCTCCGGCAATATCTCCTACCTCGATGGGGCCTTCTCTGACACGTTCCTGGTCTCTGGCGCTGACGGCGTTCCGGGAACAGCAGACGATGTAGACCTTGACGGTCGCGACGTGGCCCGCGCGCCGAAATGGGCCGGTAACTTCGCCTTTGACTGGTTCGTTCCAGTGGGCGACTCGCTGGAATTCGGGCTCAGCGGAAACGCCACTTATTCAGACAGCTATCTGACCGATGAAGAAGACCTCGGCGTGTTTAACCAGGATGATTACATTACGCTGGATGCGACGGTCTCGATCGGTGATCAGGATGGCAAGTGGAAGCTGTCGCTGATCGGCGTAAACCTGACAGACGAAATCTGGGTCAACACTTCAGGTGGGCGGCCATTCCTGCCCGGTCCAAATGATTTTGGCATTCCAGTAGGTGACGACCTGGTGGTCACTCAGAACCGCGGGCGGCAGGTCTATGTAGAAGCCAGCTTCAAATTCTGATCGGAAACTGTCCAAGGGGGGACAGGGGGGCGGGCCGCAAGGTCTGCCCTTTCCTTTTTTGCGAGCCATAACGCGCGCCCTATCCAAAAACGCGAATTGTGCGCAGCTGCCAGACCCGACACAATGGGCCGGAACAGGTGATGCAACCGGAGGGATAACTCAGTGTCACGCGAACAATTGATCGAAATGACCCGCAATCTGGTGGCGCATGGCGCAGCCGATACGATGGAATATGCCGATGAAGTGGTACGCGTGCCTGCCTCGGCCTATACCGACGAAGCGCTGTTCGAGCGCGAGAAGCAGCAGATTTTCCGCCGCTTGCCATTGATGGTCGCGCCCAGTTGCGAGATCCCCAATCCCGGCGATTACAAAGCGATGGACATCTGCGGTGTGCCGCTGCTGCTCACCCGCAAGAAAGATGGGACAGTCGGGGCTTTCCTCAACATGTGCAAGCACCGCGGCAATCCGCTGGCTGAAGGCACCGGCAATGCGACACGCCTGATGTGCGGCTATCACGGTTGGACCTACAAGAACGACGGCCAGCTGGTGGGTGTCGCCAGCCCGCAGGATTTCGGTGCGATCGACAAGGCCGAATTTTGCCTGACCCGCTTTCCGGTTTACGAGAACGCCGGTTTGATCTGGGCGACGCTGGATCCCGATTCAAAGCTCGATATTGCCGATTACCTGTGCGGCTATGACGAGCTTTTGAAAGCCTTCGAATTCGACGGCTGGACGCTTTTCAGCCAGCGCACCTTGCCCGGGCCGAACTGGAAGACAGCCTACGACGGCTATCTCGATTTCTACCATTTGCCGGTACTGCATGCGAACACCTTTGGCGCGGATTTCTATAACCGCGCCAACTATTTCGCATTCGGCCCGCACCAGCGCCTGTCTACCCCGTCGAAATTCGCGATCAAGGTATCGGGCGAAGACGACCAGCAGCTCGATCTTGAAGCGCTTGCGGATGACGAAATCCCGCAGGAAGTGCTGGTCCAGGGCGTTTGGACGATCTTCCCGCATATCTCGATCGCCAGCTTCTACGGCGGCGGTCAGCGCGGCGCGATGATCAGCCAGCTGTTCCCCGGCAAGAGTGTGGGCGAAAGCTACACCACGCAGTTCTATGTGATGGAAAACAAGCCTGAGACTGAGGCTGACGTAAAGTCAGCGCATGAGCAGTTTGACTTCCTCGAGATCGTCGTGCGCGACGAAGACTACAAAACTGGCAAGCGCCAGCATGAAGCACTGCAGTCAGGGCTACTGAAAGAGGTGCTGTTCGGCAAGAACGAACGCGGCGGACAAGTCTTCCACCAATGGGTGGAAAAGCTGGCTGACGCGAGCGATGAGGACTTGCTGGCAATCTTCGCTGCGGAACAAAGGCAAGCAGCGGAGTAAAACCAGGCGCGCAGCCTATTGCGCGATATAGCCACCGTCGACAACGAATTCCGCACCTGTGACATAACCGGCTTCGTCCGAGGCAAGGAAGAGCACGCAATTGGCGATATCTTCCGGTTCGCCCAGCCGGCCCATCGGGATGACTGCCTCGATAGCAGCGTAATTATCTGCGTTCTCTTCCAGCCCCTCGGCGGCCATGTTGGTTCGGATGATGCCAGGGTGGACTGAATTGACGCGAATGCCCTCAGCTGCAGTCTCCAAGGCGACCGATTTGGTCATCAGCTTCACTGCGCCCTTGGTAGCAGCATAGGAAGCGCTGCCTCTGAACCCAACCTTGCCCGCAACCGAAGAGATATTGACGATCGAGCCGCCTTGAGATGCTGCGCGCATTGCTTTCACGGCGGCTTGCGTGCCCATGAAGACGCCTTCGACATTCACACTCAATTGACGCTTCAAACCAGCGACCGCACCGTCTGAATCAATCTCGCCAACGTCGAGAATGCCTGCATTGTTGACCAGAATATCGATCCGGCCAAAGTCTGTCAGGATGCGTTCGATCACCTGATCCCAGTCCGCCTGCAAGGAGACATCCTGCCGCATAGCCGTCGCGGAAAGATTCATCTCGCGGATCATGGCCGCGCTTTCCTCGACCCCTGACGTATCGACATCGGTCAGGATGACTTGCGCGCCTTCCTCTGCAAGACGCTTTGCTATCGCAAAACCGATGCCTGGACGCGAGGCCCCGCCGGTGACCAGCGCCACCTTGCCTTCTAAACGCCTCACCGCTGTGCCCGCCTAGCCAAAGGCGGGGCGGAAATTGCTTTCGCCCCAATCCTGCTTGGGTGCCCATTCAGCCATATCTTCCAGCTTGCCCTCCAACTCAGGGAAACGCTCGTAGACATGGTCCATATCCACCGCGAAGGGTTTGGTCGGCGCGGTGTTGTTGTATTCGTAGAAGGCGGCAATCCCGGCTGCAAATTCCGTCCGCACTTCTTCTGGCATGCTGTCACCTGCAGCACGCACGAGATAATCGCCAAACTCCTGCGGCGTGCAGGGATCGTATTTCACCGGCTTGCCAAGTGTGTCAGTCAGCACTTGAGCCACTTCCGGCCCGCGCATCCGCTTGGGCCCGCCGATATTGAGCCAAGCGCCTTCCATGTCAGGCCGTTCGAGCGAGGCGAGCATGAACTTCGCCACGTCATCCAGGCTGATCCAGTTCGCTTCCAGATGCGGCGCATGCGGATAGACATAGCGACCTTCGTTGACGATGAAGGGGCGCGCCCAATTGGTCAGCAGATTGTCCATAAACAGAACCGAGCCGAACACCGTGCCCGGTGCGCCCGAACGCCACAGCGCATTGATGCCCGCCGTGTTGCCGGCATAGGTGAAAGCGTCGCCCGGCTTGTCCGGAATCCAGCTCGAGGTGTTCCACACCACGCGCTTTACGCCCAGCTCAGCTGCCGCCTTTCCAACATCGCCGACCAGCACCGCGCGGTCAGCGCGCGCTTGGAGCGGGTGAGTGTAGAAGATGTAATCGCTGCCTTCGAGCGCAGCGCGATACGACGCAGGATCATAAAGGTCCATCGGGCGAACCTCGACCCGGTCGATACCGTCGATCTTCGCGCCTGCAAAGGGCTCTGGCTGGCGCGAAATTGCCCGCACATCATAGCCTGCCGCGAGCGCCTGTTTCACCTGCGCCATGCCTTGCCGACCTGATGCGCCGATAACCGTGATCAATGCCATTTGTCACTCTCCCTATCTTTTGCCGGGAGACTAGGAATTGCACCGCGGGCACGCACCACGCCAAAGTGATAGCCCTATCAGGAATACTAGCAAAAGCATCCGTTGCCGTAGCGTCTCACCCGACTGACAAGGCTATCATGACAAACCGTTTCTGGCGCATTGATGCGCGCCCTGAGGGCACCGAATTTAGCGAAGCCTTGACGCTTGTCGAAGCGCCTCTTCCCGATCCCGGCGACGGCGAGATCGTGATCCGCAACGCCATGCTGTCAATGGATGCCGGCACGCGCATGTGGCTGACCGATCGCACCGATGGCTACCAGCCGCCGCTGGAAACCGGTACGCCCATGACAGGGCTGGTTATCGGCGAAGTTGCTGCGTCGCGGCATCCTGATTTTCCGGACGGCACGCTGGTGCGCGCATTCGGCCAATGGGCTGATTACAGCCTGGTCGATCCGGTTTGGGCGGGTGCAGTCAAGCTCGATCCGTCCGTCAAGGACAAGCGCGCATGGTTCGGCCCGCTGGGCATGAATGGCTGGACTGCGCTGTGGGGTATCGAACAGACCGGTGCAGCGAAAGAAGGTGAAACCGTTGTCGTATCTGCCGCGGCCGGTGCCACCGGCATTCTGGCAGTTCAGATCGCCGGATTGCTCGGCTGCAAGGCCTGGGGCATTGCCGGCGGCAAGGAGAAATGCCGCTTCCTTACCGATGTCATCGGGATCGATGGTGCGGTGGATTACAAGACCGCGGATGTCAGCGCGCAGATGGATGGTATTGGCGGGATCGATGTCTATTTCGACAATACCGGCGGTCCGATGCTGGATGAAGTCCTCACCCGGATGAACCACTATGGCCGTGTCGCGGTGTGCGGGTTGGTCTCCGATTATTCCAGCGGCACGCGCACCAGTCCGGCGAATTTCGACCAGGTGCTGATGCGGCGGCTGCGGATCGAAGGTTTCTTTTCGCCTGATTTCATGGATCAGGGGGAGCGATTGACCGCGCAACTCAAGCAATGGGTCGACAGCAAGGCGCTGGCCATGCCTTATGATGTGACCAGGGGGTTGGAGAACACCTTGCAAGCCTATGCCAAGCTGTTCACCGGTGCCAATATCGGCAAGGTTATCGTGGAGCTGGAACAATGAGCATACGCCTGGAAGACCGCGAAGCCATCCGTGATGTGATCGCTGCCTATGCCCATGCTGTGGACCGGCGCCGGTGGGATATGATGGAGAATCTTTTCCATCCTGACGCAACCTTCGGTTTCGGCACAGTGGGGGGAGGCTGGCAGGACTTCGTTGTTGGCGCCAAAGCTATCATCGATCCCTGCCTCGCGACGCAGCACCAGCTGGGGCAGGTCCAGTTTGGTTTCGCTGGCGATGACCTGTGTCACACCGAAACCTACATGACTGCGATGCACACTATCCCCGCGGGCTATCCTGTTCCGGATGTCTTTCCGGACAAGGGCAAGGTCTACTCAGCGGTGATTGCCGGGCGCTATGTTGACCGTTTCGAAAAGCGTGGTGGCGAGTGGCGCATCATGCATCGCGAAGGCTTCTATGACTGGCGCGAATTCCGCGAAGTGGAAGGGGTGGAACTTGTCGGCCTGCCAGAGGGGTCCTGCGGCTATCACGATGATCGCGATCCATCGACACCGGTGGTTGCACGCTGGCGCGGCTGATCAGCGATCCTTGTAGTCGGGCGCGCGTTTCTCGGCGAAGGCGCGTTTGGCTTCCCCGAAATCCTCGGTCTGTGCGAGCAGCACTTGCTGACGGTCTTCGATTGCCAGCGCAGCTTCGAAACTGGGTGCGTCAATGTTCCTGTTCAGCGCATCCTTGGTGAGCCTGAGCCCCATCGGCGAAGTCGCCAGCATCTCTTCCGCCAACGCAAGCGCGGTATCGAGCAACGTCTCCTCTTCCACAACTTCGCTCACCAATCCGCAGGCCAGCGCTTTGTCGGCAAGCATGAACTTGCCGGTGAGGATATATTCCGCCGCCACTGATGCGCCCACCAGCCGCGGCAGGAAATAGCTTGAACCCATATCGCAGCCGCCAAGCCCGATCTTGATATAGGCCGCATTCATCTTGAGGCTCGGCGCGGCAATCCGCACATCGCTGGACAGCAGCAGCGAAAAACCGCCGCCGCAAGCCGCACCCTGCCCCAGCGCTATCACCGGTTGCGGGCATTGCCGCATCAATTGCATCACTGTGGCGATCGCGCGTTGTGTCTTCCAGCCAGCCTGCACGCCGCCTTCGCCCGGATCGACGGGCCACGAACCGGGGCTCAGGTCAAGCCCGGCACAAAACGCACGGCCTGCCCCGCGCAGCACCACAATGCGGATATCAAGCCGCTCCTGCAGCCCGCGAAAGTATGCATCGAGCGCCGCAATCAGCGAAGCGTTCATGGTGTTGAGCTTCTCGGGCCGGTTGAGCGTGACTATCTCGATTTGCCCGCGGCTTTCGACCAGCAATTCATCGCTCATTTCGTATCCTCCTTGCGTTTTACCGCGAAGACGCCGCTCATAGTCGCGATTGCGTCGCCATTCCGCAGTATCTGCCCGCTGGTATAGGCGGTGCGGCCGCCCATGCGGTCAATTCTGACTTCACATTCAAGCCAGTCCTTGAGCCTCGCGCCGCTAAGGAAATTGGTTGTCAGCGAAATCGTCGCAACACCTGGGTGTGGGCGTTCAGCATCAAAAACCGCATGGCTCAACGCGACATCGGCCAGCGTCGTCAGCACGCCGCCATGCGCCACATCCTGATAATTGATGTGATGCGGCATGATCCTGAGGCCCACCGTGCGCGGCCCCTGCGCATTGACGCGCAGAAAGTATGGCCCGCCATGGTCAAGGAAGCCGGGCGAGAATCCGGCGGGTTCAAAGCCTTCGGGCGGGTTTGCATCGCTCATGCGAGCGACCCTAGCGCAGCTGCGCTCAAGCGCCGCTATGAATTGTGCCAATGGCCGCGGGCAACACGCCGCCTAAACCCGGACCCACACAACAGGCGAGAGGCAAGGCATGTCGACGATCGACGATCCGCAAACCATTGGTGATATTGTCCGCCACCAGGGGCGCGAGCGCAAAGGCGAAGTCGCGTTTGAATTCGGCGGCGATGAGCTGACATTCGACGAGCTTGACCGGCGCAGCAACATGGCCGCCAATGCGCTGGCCTCGCTTGGCGTCAGCAAGGGTGACCGGATCGCTTACCTGGGCAAGAATTCGCATCTCTATTTCGAGATCCTCGCAGGCGCGGCCAAGCTGGGCGCGGTGATGACGCCGGTCAACTGGCGGCTCGCACGGCCGGAAGTGACCTATGTTGTCAATGACTGCCAGGCCAAGGTGCTGTTCGTGGGGCCGGGCTTCGCCGAGCTGGTCGGCGACATCCAGCGCAATCTGGATCACGTCGTGAAGATCTTCGGTTCAGAGGGCCAAGAAGGCGAATTTCAAAGCTATCCCGAATGGCGCGACACATTTGGCGATAGCGACCCGATGGCACCCTGCGCGGTCGAAGATGACGCGATCCAGCTCTACACCTCCGGCACGACCGGCCATCCCAAAGGCGCGATCCTGACCCATGGTTCGATCTTCTCCTCGCGCATGAATGATGTGAATGAAGACGAGCTGATGGACTGGCAGAAAACGATTGAGGGCGAAGTCGCGCTGCTCGCCATGCCGTGTTTCCATATCAGCGGCACGGGCTACGGGCTGGGCACGATCTTCAACGGGTCGAAAGCGATCGTGCTGCCTGAGTACGATCCGACACAGGCGCTCGACCTGATCGAGAATTACAATATCTCGAAGATCTTCATGGTGCCCGCGGCAATCCAGATCCTGCTCAACCATCCACGCGTGCACGAAGTTGATTTTTCCAACCTCAAATACATCACTTATGGCGCATCGCCGATCCCGCTCGAGCTGATGAAACAGGCCATGGACGTGCTCGGTTGCGGCTTTGTGCAGATGTACGGGATGACGGAAACCTCCGGCACCATCGTAACGCTTGATCCAGAGGATCACGTGCCTGAAGGCAGCCGCAAGATGCGTTCGGTCGGCACGCCGCTGAAAGATGTCGAAATCAAGATCATCGACGAGGATGGCAACGAGGTCCCGGCGGGCACGATCGGCGAGATCGCCACTCGCAGCCCCAAGAACATGAAGGGTTACTGGAACAGGCCCGAAGCGACGGCGGAGACAATCGATGCCGAAGGATGGCTGCGCACCGGCGATGCCGGATATCTCGACGAAGATGGCTATCTCTACATTCAGGACCGGGTGAAGGACATGATCATCTCCGGCGGTGAGAATGTCTATCCGGCTGAAGTCGAGAACGCGATCTACGCTCACCCCAAGGTCGCCGACGTCGCGGTGATCGGCGTGCCTGACCAGAAATGGGGCGAAGCGGTGAAGGCCTGCGTTGTGGTGAAGGAAGGCGAAGAGCTGTCCGAAGCCGAAGTGATCGCGCATTCCCGCGACCACATCGCCGGATACAAATGCCCCAAGTCAGTCGACTTCATCGATGCTTTGCCACGCAATCCCAGCGGCAAGATCCTGCGCAAGGATTTGCGCGCGCCCTATTGGGAAGGGAAGGATAGGGCAGTCAATTGATGACATCGCCCGGCGGCCTTCCGGTGCGGCAGATCGCGTGGTTTGTGCCTGATATCGAGGCCGCAGCGCGCGCGCATCACGCCACATTCGGCTCGGGCCCCTTCTTCGTCTGGCAGCACGTGCCACTCAATTGGAGCGAGCATCGCGGCGTGCGCGTTACGCATGATCATTCCAGCGCCTATGGCCAATGGGGCGAAGTAATGATCGAGTTCGTCACGCAACACGGAGATCACCCCAGCGCATTCCATGACATGTTTCCCGCTGGCAGCGGCCAGCAAGGCCTGCACCATATGGCACTATGGGTGGATGATCTGGATGCAGCAATTGCGCAATTTGCGGCGCAAGACATGCCGCTGGCCCAGCTATCCGAAACCAGTACCGACACGCGCTATGCCTTTGTTGATGCAACCGCGACGCTGGGCCACATGCTCGAGCTTTACGAGCCGACTGAGCAGCTTACCGGGTTTTACGCCATGGTGCGTGACGCCGCGCAAGGCTGGGACGGCAGCGAATTGATCCGCAAACTCATTTAGGAGAAGAGCCATGTCTGGCGAAGCACAACAGGTGATCGAGCAGTTCTGGCGCATCCAGGACGAAGGTGACTACACAAAGCTCGCGCCACTCTTTGCCGAGGATGCCGTGGTCGAAGACCCGGTGTGGGGTACGCATGTCGGACGCGAGGCAATCCTGGGTTTCATGACAACTGTCCGTCGTCAGAACATTTGGCACAACTCGCGGCGTAGGCTTGCGGAGTGTGGGCCTCGTCTGGGTTTGATGTTTAGGCGGCGAGCTTGCGGTGTTGCAAGCGGCGATGTTCGTGTGTCTTTCGTTTGATCCTTTCTCTTCGTTTGATGATGGCTGGCGCCCTGCCGAAGTAGGCATCGGCGGGTGTGACGTTGTCGAGGCTCTCGTGGTAGCGCTGGTGATTGTAGTGCTCGACGAACGCCTCGATCTGGTTCT